>SUZW01000034.1 GCA_015059685.1 Rikenellaceae bacterium
ACTTTGCGCACTTGATACAAGCCGAAGGCTCACCACGAAGTGCCTCCTTTCCGCTGATTACGGTGATACCCGAACAACCCTTCATCACGGGCGATGCCAAATTCGACATCGGGCGTCCCATCATAGGGCCTCCGTTCAAAACTCGGTTATCGCCCTCAGGCAGACCGCCACACTTCTCGATAAGTGCCGAAACCGGTGTTCCGAAGCGGGTAAGCAAGTTTTTGGTATCCTTAATGCTCTTGCCTGTAACGGTTACAACTCGCTGAACGAGTGGCTTATTCTTCTGCACAGCCTCATATACTGCCACCGCAGTCGAAGCGTTGCAAACCACTGCACCAACATCAATCGGAAGTGCTGGTGGAGCTGGAACTTCACGACCCGTTACAGCTGCGATAAGTTGCTTCTCGCCACCTTGTGGATACATCGTCTTGAGAGGCTTAATCTCGATGCCGTTGTAGCTCTTTGCCAACTCTTTGAGGTGTTTGATAGCGTCAGGCTTATTATTCTCAATGCCAATTACAGCCTTCTCGACCGACACAGCCTTCATCAAAATCGAAGTACCAACCAACAACTCCTCGCCACGCTCCAACATTGTGCGGTAGTCCGAGGTGAGGTAAGGTTCGCACTCCACACCGTTGATAATCAAAATCTCGGCCTTCTTACCCTCGGGAATAGAGAGCTTTACATGGGTTGGGAATGTTGCACCACCCATACCTACGATACCTGCCTCCTTGATGCGGGCGATAATCTCGGCCGAGGAGAGGTTGCACTCCTTGACGAGGTCGGTCGAGAGGTCGATGCCCTCGGCCCACTCGTCGCCCTCGCGCTTGATAGTAACCATCATCTGGCGCAAGCCCTGACCATTCGGTTGCAGATCTACCGCAGTTACTGTACCCGAAATCGGAGCGTGGATATTTGCCGACATAAAGCCCGTAGCCTCGGCTATCTTATCGCCCACCTTCACCGCATCGCCCTTCTTCACAAGAGCCGTAGCAGGTGCTCCGATATGCTGTGCAAGCGGAATGGTCACGACATCGGGCAACTCCATCACCTCGATAGTCTTCCCCTTGCTCCACTTCTTGTTGTCTGACGGATGAACTCCGCCAATCGGAAATGTTTTCATACCTTATTAGCTTTTAGCTATTGGCCATTAGCCATTAGCTTTTTTATTTTGTTTCAGTTTTGGTTTCTGGTTTCTCTTTTGGAGGGAGTGGTGCAAGACCTACCATCTTGATAGCTCCCGTAGGGCACTCGGCTACGCACTTACGGCACAAACGGCACTTCGTAGAGTCGATAAATGCGACATTGTTCTCGATGGTGATAGCACCGAACTCGCAAACCTTCAAACACTTACCGCAGCCGATACAACCCGCCTTGCAAGCCTTCATCGTTACAGGTCCCTTGTCCTTCGACACGCACGATACATAGATAGCACGGTTCTTCGGCCACTTCTTGCGCAACTCGATAATACCCTTCGGACAAGCCGATACGCAAGCACCGCAAGCGGTACATTTGTCGGCATCTACCTCCGCCAAGCCCGTTTCAGGGTTGATGTGGATAGCATCGAAGGCGCACGCCTCAACGCAGTCGCCATAGCCAAGACAGCCGTAGGCGCAATTTGTTTCGCCCGTGTAGAGTGAGTGAGCAATGGCGCACGACTTTGTACCTGCGTATGTCGAGGTGCGAGGTCGCTTCTCGCAAGTGCCACCGCAACGCACGGTTGCCTCCTGTGGCTCCTTGACGGGTGCAGCCTTACCCAAATAGTCGGCAATAGCCTTCATGCAGTCGCCACCGCCAACCGAACAGTAGAGTGACGAGATATCCTCCTGCTCGACCAATGCCGTAGCCAAGCCACGACAACCGGGGAAACCGCAACCGCCACAATTTGCACCTGGCAGCATCTTCTCGACATCGTCAATGCGAGGGTCCTCCTCAACCTTAAACCTCTGCGACACAAAGTAGAGTATCAACGCTGCTACAATACCGATAGCGCAGAGTGGAACGATTGTGTAAAATAATGACATCATATCTTTTACCTTATATTTTGTTAATTGTAAATGTTCTTAATTTTCGTCTCTCGTCTGCAAAGTAAATACGACCCTCTTTGAAATGCGTTTATGAAACAAGCCAAGTATCGTATAGTACAAAGCTGTTATTCCAAGTGAAAGTAGCGCAGATAGCCCTTCTGACACGCCCAAAGCAACCGCCAAAGCCAACGCAGTTACCAGCACCACCAACGGCACAACATAGCACAACATTACTGCCATTACACCGGCACTCTGGCGAGCCATAACATTGACCTCCTCGCCAACAGAATATCGTTCCGCATCGTCGGTGCAGACCACAATCTCTCGTTTGTTGCTTGCGCCCATAGCGCACGCCTTGCGAGAGGCGCACGAGCCACAAGCCTCGTTTACCTCTATCACAACACGAACAACGCCCTCCCCAACGGAGAGGACCTTGCCCTTGTGTTCTATCTGTTCTGCTTGTGCCACAACGGAGAGAAATCGTTAATCGCCATATTTGTTAATCAGTGGCATCAATCTTTCGTGTCCGAAGGCGTATGCCGAGAGTCGCAATACCGGTGGGAACTGGTAACGCTTCTTCTCGTTCTGCATAACCAACGAGTGTATCTTCTCGACAACATCCGAGTCGAAGCCTGCATTTATAATCTCCTCACGGTGCTGCTCCTGCTCAACCATACGCAACAGTATAGCATCGACAACATCGTACGGAGGGAGAATGTCGCTATCTTTCTGACCCGGGTGAAGCTCGCTCGAAGGCTCCTTTTCGATAATATTCTGTGGAATTACATTGTCGAAGGTCTTGTTGATATATCGAGCCAAGTCGTACATCTCGGTCTTATAGAGGTCACCCGTAACACTGAATGCACCTGCCGTATCGCCATAAAGCGTACAGAAGCCGAGCGCATTTTCGCTCTTGTTCGAAGAGTTGAGCAACACATAGCCCTTCTTGTTCTGCACCGCCATAAGCATTATGGTGCGCAGACGAGCCTGAATATTCTCCTCGGTGGAGTCGAACTCACGACCTCCGATAACGGGCTTCAGTGTGTTTACAATCGAGGTGTATGCCTCCGAAATAGGGAGCACGCTATACTCTATGCCGAGGCTCTCGGCCAACAGCGTCGCATCGGTTACGGAGTGGTCCGACGAGAACTGCGAAGGCATCAACAAGCCCAAGACATTCTCCTTGCCCAACGCTTCGGCAGCGATGCAGGCAACAATCGACGAGTCGATACCGCCCGACAAACCTACACACGCCTTGGTGTAGCCGCTCTTGTGAAAGTAGTCACGCAAACCAAGTACCGCAGCCTTGAAGTTGAGGGCTGTGCGCTCGTGGCTATAGAGCTCCTCCGGAAGTTGACATGGTGCATTGTCCGCCTTGGTGTCGTAGATGGTAAAATCCTCCTCAAAGCTCTTCATCATAAGGGTCAACTCGCCACGGCTGTTGAACACTCCCGATGTGCCATCATAGACAATCTCGCCCGAGCCACCAACCTGGTTTATGAGGACTATATCCTTTGAGTTTACGAATGCCGTATTGTGCATCTTCTGGTAGCGGTACGACATCATACCCTTGCCATAACGACGGGCGTTTATGCTGATAAGGATCTGCACATCACGGTCGATGCGCTTGAGAGAGGAGAAGTCGTCACCTACGACTATAGCGACCTTCTCGCCCGCAATCTTTACGGTCTCGATACCCTTGCCATTGCTCAAAAAGCCCATTTCACGACGGGCTGTAATCTTTGATTTGGTGACATAACGACGCACCTTGCCGTGCTCGAGAATGGCGGCAGCACTATGCGTGCCACTCTCGGAGAGCATAGGTGTTCCGACTACGGCAGCGATGCCTTGACAGTGTAGGGCTATCTTTGAGAGCTCCTCGTCGCAGAGCTCTAAAAATGTGGTCTTGCGAAGCAGGTCGAATGCGGGGGTTCCGCACAGAGCCTGCTCTGCAAATATTACGACATCGGCACCCTCGGCCTTGCCACGCTCGATGGCAGCAATAATCTTTGTGGAATTACCGCAAATATCACCTACGGTGTAGTTAATTTGTGCAAGAGCAATCTTCATTTGAGAGTCTTTTCTTTAATTTTGTCGCAAAGATAGTTATAATTTTTAAAAATTATAATTTATCTCGTACTTTTTTATTGCGAAATCAGCCTTTTCGAGCCAATAGGCGAATGCTCCATGGCTCCATATCTCCCCAAGTATGCTCGTAGAGGGTTGCAGTACCACCTTCGAGAATATCCGCATACTCACCAGCGTATATGCCCGTATGGAAGTCGGTGAATACCCTGTATGGCGAGAGGTTTGCCACGACAACAACTCGACCTTGGATATCCTCACGCACAAAGGTGAGAAGGCAGTCGGGGGCGTTATTTCCAATCTCGATAAACTTGCCGCCTGCATCGGCCGAATTGAGAGCGCTATACTCGTGTTTCAAGGCGCATAACTTGCGGTACAGGGCGGTTGTTTCGTTGTCGTCAAATTGTGGCATTGTGTCCTTGTCGAAGAAGGCAAAAGAGTGGTTGTAGCCATACTCTTGACCCGTGTATATCAACGGTAGTGACTTTGGAAGTACAAATGATAGGGCCGTCATCGCCTTGAGTGCATCTCCGAAGCGACTTTGCTCGCTCCCACTCCACGAATTTTCGTCGTGGTTGGAGGTGAAGGATAGGTGCATGGAGTCGGCAGGGTAGTTGTTGAGCAGCTCGTATATACGGTTGCGCAACTCGCAGACCCTCACTTTTGCTTGTGCAACATCGACCATTGTGTGGTGTATAGCCCAGCCATAGCAGGCATCAAAGGCGTTGTCGAAGAACTCTGGGCCCTCGGCCTCAGCAAGCAGAAAAATGTCGTTTTTTACGCTTTTAAGCTCATGTCGCACCTCTCTCCAAAACTCCGTCGGCACAAGCATTGCCATATCGCAACGAAAGCCGTCGATATGGTGCTCCGTAAGCCAAAATTTCATCGCCTCGATTTGACCTTGCCACACCTCGTGGTTAGCATAGTTGAGCTTTGCCGTGTCGCTCCAATCCCAAGGTATCTTTGCTGCTCCGTTTTCATCTCGCTCGTACCAACTCATTGGCTTATCTTTTAGCCATTTAGCATCACGGGCTGTGTGGTTGGCTACCCAGTCGAGAATGACCTTCAGACCGAGGCGGTGCGCCTCTGTGACAAAGGTGTCAAAATCTGCCATAGTGCCAAATTCGGGGTTAATGGCGCAGTAGTCCGAGATGGAGTAGTAGGAGCCGAGTGTGCCCTTGCGATCGACCTCTCCGATGGGGTATATGGGCATCAGCCATATAATATCAACTCCGATATTTTTGAGGTGTTGTAAATGACGCATTGCGCTCTTGATGTCGCCCTTCTCGGTGAGTTGGCGAATATTCATCTCGTAAATCACAGCGTCGTATGACCAAGAGGCGTGTTGCATAGGCGAAAATCTCTAATTCAGTACTGCTTTTTGCGACTCCAAAAGTAGAAAAAACAATTTAGATAAGCAAATATCTTCAAAAAATGGCGAATGGGTGTTGAAAATTACAATATAAATTGTATCTTTGCAACGATGTAACATTTCAGATAGACGAAATTAAACGATAATTTATACTACGATGAAGAGAATTTTTAGATTTTTGGTTGTGGTCCTGATGGTATCGTCGCTTGCGGGTTGTAACTCGTCGAAGCGAGTAACATACTTTCAGGATGTGACAAACGAGTCTATCGTCTCGCTGATAGGCGACGGACAAATTCGTATTAAGCCTCACGACCGCTTGACGGTTGTTGTGACAAGCAAGGATGCAGAATTGGCTGCACCATTTAACTCGGCTTCGTCATACAACTCGCTGTCAACTAATCCTATGGGAATGTCGAGCAGCAATGGTGTTCAATCGTTGCAAATTCGTACGGTTGATGACAAGGGTATGCTCTATATGCCAATTATTGGTGATGTGTATTGCGTGGGCAAGACTCGTGCGGAGTTGGCAGATGAGATAGCCAATAAAATCAAGACCGGTGGCTATATCAGTGATGCTACGGTGAATATTCAGTTTGCCGATATGAAGGTGTTTATATTGGGAGAGGTTACCCGCCCTGGTCAGTACGACATCGTACGAGATAGGCTCACTATCTTGGAGGCACTTGCTATGGCTGGTGATATGACTATCTATGGTAATCGTTCCAATGTGGCAGTTATCCGCAAGGTTGAAGGTTCGGAGCAGAATAAGATATATCAGCTCGACCTCCTCTCAACGAATGTGATGTCTTCGCCGGTCTATTACCTGCAGCAGGGCGATGTTGTCTATGTTCAGCCAAACCGCTATAAGGCTGCAACATCGGAGATAAATCAGAACAGAACATTCTGGTTGTCGATTGTATCAACGCTCGTGTCGGTGGCAACGCTCATCACGACCATTGTGTTATCAACGAAGTAATAAAAACATAACGATATATGGAGAATAACAACATTCAGAGTAACAATCACGGGGGCGAGACTCTGTTCCAGCAGAGTGTCTCGTTTAGTGACTTGTTTGACAGTGTGCTCAAGTATTGGTATTGGTTTGCCATATCGATATTTGTGTTCTTGTGTATTGGTGGCGTTTATCTTATGAGTAAGTCACCGGTCTATCAGCGTGAGGCTGCAATCTTGGTAAAGGATGCCCGTAGGGGTGGTGCCGCAAGTGAGTTGGCGGCATTTGCCGATATTGCGGGTATGTCCACACGCCGAAGCGTGGATAACGAGTTGTATGTATTGCAGGCTCGTCGTCTTATGGTTGAGGTTGTGGAGCGATTGGGCTTGACGGTAAACTACTCGACGAAAAGCCTGTTGCGTACCACGACGCTCTATCGCAATTCGCCTATCGAGGTGACCTTTGTGGATAACTTGGGTGGTAAGCCTTGCTCGTTCTTGGTGACACTCGGAGCTGAGGAGTTTGTACTCAATGAGTTTGTTCGCTCGAAGAGCGATGGCGGAGATCCTGATATTGACGAGCTGTTTACGGTGAAGGCTCCGTATGGCGAGGAGGTGTCGTTGCCAATAGGAACAATCATTGTAAATAAGACTCTTTACTTTGATCCCGAGACAAGCCTTGAGCAGGAGATTAAGGTGTCGAAGAGTACAAAGGAAGCGGTGGCTACAACTTATCGATCTCGAGTGAAGTCGTCGGTGCCAAGCAAGATGTCTTCGATTATCAACCTTTCGCTCAGCGATGTTGTTCCACAGCGTGCCGAAGATGTCCTGAATACCTTGATTGAGGTCTATAATGATGATGCTGTAGATGACAAGCGTATTGTTGCCGAGGCTACTGCAACATTTATTACGGAGCGTCTGCGTGTTATCGGTGAGGAGTTGCGATTGGCAGATGGCGATATTAAGAAGTTTAAGGATAAGAATAATCTCGTAGATATTCAGTCGGAGGCGAAGCATCGTTCCGAGGGTGCTATTCGCTATGAGCAGGAGATTGCAGTAACAACCAATCAGATAGCAATGTCGAAGTTTATCTACGACTATTTGACCGATACATCGAAGAGTTCGAACCTTATTCCTGCTACAACTTTCGAAGGCAGTCACGCCCTCTCGACCCAGATAGCCGATTACAACGAGATGATGTTGCGTCGTCAGAAGCTTGGTACAGAGAGCCCTAACAACCCTGTTGTGCAGCAGCTTTCGAGTGGTATAAACAGTGCCAAGAATGCTATTCTTGCATCGCTTTCATCGCACATCAAGTCGCTCGAGATTAAGTTGGAGAACCTCGAGATTGAGGAGCGCAAGATAAGCAACCTCAAGGGTGCCGTACCTACACAGGAGCAGGAGTTCCTCTCGATTGCTCGTCAGCAGAAGATTAAGGAGGAGTTGTACCTCTATCTCTTGACCAAGAGCGAGGAGAACGCTATCTCGTTGGCTATTACCGAGCGCCCTGCCCGTATTGTGGATAATGCGTTTGGAACATCGAGACCTGTTTCGCCAAACAAGATGCTGATAATGTTGGCTATGATTGTTTTGGGTGCTGGCATACCATTGGCAATAATCTATCTCCGCATACTCACGAATACTAAAATTCAGGGTAAGCACGATATTACAAGAGCTTGCAATGTTCCATACCTTGGCGATATACCACTCTGCGAGATGGTGCCACAGAGTGCAGTCGCTGTTCGTGAGAGTGGCCGTGATAAGGTATCGGAGGCCTTCAAGATTTTGCGTACCAATATGAGCTTTATGTCGAGGGGCAAGAAGCAGCAGGTTATCCTCGTTACCTCGTCGAATGAGCATGCGGGTAAGACCTTTGTCACTACAAACCTTGGTGTTACGCTTGCATTCTCGGGCAATAAGGTGCTCATCGTGGATATGGACCTTCGTCGTCGCACAATGTCCAAGCACATGGGCCAGCGCAGCAACCCTAATGGTGTCACCAAGTACTTGAGTGTGGCCGATACCAAGGTTAGCGATATCATTGCCAAGAGCAATCTTCACGAGAACCTCGACTTTGTGTATGCGGGCTTGCAACCACCAAACCCTGCAGAGTTGCTTATGTCGGAGCGTCTTGAAGCTCTCATTGAGGAGTGTCGTGAGAAGTACGACTATATCCTTATCGACAGCGTTCCTGCTCTTATTATTGCCGACGCAATGATTGCGAGCCGTGTGGCAGATTTGAGCATCTATGTTGTCCGTGAGGGCTTGTTGGATCGTAGCCAGTTGCCTGATATCAACGCTCTCCATACCGAGAATAAGTTGCACAATATGTGCATCGTTCTCAATGGCGCACGAGAGACTCGTCAGTCTTATGGCTATAGCTACCGCTACCAATACTCGAGCGATGGCTCAGTAAATCGTGGATGGCGTAAGTTACTGAAGCGTCTTGGATTGAAAAAATAGTTTGATATGGCCTTTACAGAGCTATATATAGCCATCGATTTTGATGGCACATGCGTAACGCACGAATATCCGTACCTCGGTATGGATATTGGTGCTGTGCCTGTGTTGCGGGAGTTGGTAGAGCGAGGACATCGCCTTATACTCTACACAATGCGCAGCGGCAAGCTCGAGAAGATAGCTGTGGAGTGGTTTAAGGATCACAATATACCGCTCTTTGCCGTGAACGAGAACCCTACGCAGAAGAAGTGGACAAAGTCGCCAAAGGTGCATGCCGATGTATATATCGACGATAGCGCAGCGGGCTGTCCGCTTATATATCCCGAGCACTCGGCTCGTCCCTATGTCGATTGGGCAAAGATGCGAGAGTGGCTTGTGGCAGAGGGTATTCTGTAAAGATTAACATCCATACAACAAAGACGGAGGGTACAACACCCTCCGTCTTCTTATCGTATGATACTGTGCGCTATTCGGTCGCAAAAATATGTCGTGCCAACTCCCCAACGGTCGTTATTCGGGCAACCTCGATGCCCTTTATCTTCTTGCTCGGCAACGAGGCATAACCCGAAACAATAATCTTCTTAAAGCCCAATCGTGCCGCCTCGCTGATGCGTTGCTCGGTGCGTGGCGCAGGGCGCACCTCTCCCGAAAGACCAATCTCGCCCGCAAGAGCCAACCCATCGTTTATCGGGCGGTCGAAGTATGACGACAGCACCGCTGCCACAACCGCCAAGTCCAAGCCCGTATCCGAAACCTTAAAGCCACCTGCAAAATTCAAGAAAACATCTTTTTGAAACATTTTCAGTCCGACACGCTTCTCCAAGATTGCCAACAACATATTCATTCGGCGTGAGTCGTAACCCGTAGCGTTGCGTTGCGGTGTTCCGTATGCCGCTTGGCTAACCAATGCCTGCACCTCCAAAAGATATGGTCGAATACCATCTACCGTAGCCGCTACGGCAATGCCCGACAATGGCTCATCGTAGTGCGAGAGCAGCACCTCCGAAGGGTTTTCGACCGAGCGCAACCCCTTTTCGAGCATCTCGAATACGCCAATCTCGAAGGTTGCTCCGAAGCGGTTTTTGATACCTCGCAAGATGCGGTAGGTATTGTTTCCATCGCCCTCAAACTGCAACACCACATCGACAATATGCTCCAACACCTTCGGGCCTGCAATCGTACCCTCCTTGGTGATATGACCTATAATAAATACGGGCGTACCGCTGCCCTTTGCGTATTTCAGGAGCGTAGAGGCGCACTCACGAATCTGCGACACACTACCTGCTGAAGCATCGACCAAGTCGGTGTAGATGGTCTGAATCGAATCGACAACCACCATATCGGGCTTTATCGCCTCACACTGTGCAATGATATTTTCGAGTAGCGTTTCGGTATAGACCACGCACTCCTCGTTGTGAATACCGAGTCGCTCGGCACGCATTTTGATTTGCTCTGCCGACTCCTCGCCCGATACATAGAGCGTGCGCAAGCCGTTGTCCGCCAAGGCGAGTTGCAGGGCAAGAGTCGATTTTCCGATACCCGGCTCTCCGCCCACGAGGATAATCGAGCCGGGCACCAAACCACCACCCAACACACGATTGACCTCGCTCTGACCGATGTCGATGCGCTTTGTTTCGCCCGTCTTGATATCCTGTACTCGTTGCGGCTTCGCCTTTGGTACAGCCGATGATGTTACCGCTGCGGCAACCGAAGAGCCCTTCTTCGCCA
>SUZW01000011.1 GCA_015059685.1 Rikenellaceae bacterium
TACGCACCCGTGCGCCGGTCGCCGGCAAATTGTGCAAGCACAATCCCCGCTGCCCCTCGACTTGCATGTGTTAAGCCTGCCGCTAGCGTTCATCCTGAGCCAGGATCAAACTCTCCATTGTAAAAAATTATAATGTATTGTTAGAGTCCTGACTACTTCATTTTCCATTAAAGGAAATTGACAGATAAATACTACATTTTCTCTCTTAATATAACCAGTAAATCAAAGAACCGTTTTCAAATCTCTCGCTTGTCATATTTCGGACGCGAAAGTGGTGCAAAGGTAAAGCAAATTTTCCTAACCACCAAATTTTGAAAGAACTTTTTTGCAATTTTTTTTGAAAATTTCTCATTTTCTCGATTTTCGGCCTTTTTCAAAGCCTTTTTAACAGCCCACTGGCGTTATTCTCAAGAACCTTTTTGAGTTATTTCCCTCAATTGCGGTTGCAAAGGTAGTGACTTTTTTTTATTCTGCAAATCTTTTCGCAAAAATTTTTAATATTTTTTAATAAGTAACTTTATACCTATATATAATATATATAATAATAGGGCTTTTGTGCTCGGGTGATTTGACGAAAAACGGAGTAAATATTACTCAAGGCGAAAAAATGTCGCAAACAAACAAAAAGAGTGTAAAGATTTTGGAGATTGAGAATAATTTATTATTTTTGTATTGTCCTTTTGTGGATTTTTTTTGCGAGTGCGTGTGTTACTAGATGCGGAAGTAGCGTTTTCATCGCTTTACAAACCAACTTTAGCCTACAACCTATCGAACTAACATCGACTCCACGCACTCAAACAGACTATAATCGCTGCAGGGGTCGGGCAGCGAACAAAAAAAACATCAAAAAACAATGAAGAAAATTCTTCTTTTATTATGTGCGCTCGGAGCAATCTTTACAGCTTGTTCAGACAAGACTCCTGCTCCGGCAATTGACATCTTGGAGGGAAGCGAAACCCTCGTATTCTCGAATGTTGGAGGAGAGCAGGTTGTCAAGTTCTCGTCAAATGGAGCCTGGACTGCAGAGGTCGTTACAGGTGCTGATTGGATCACCCTCTCGGAGACCAGTGGTGCTGCAGGTGAGCTTATCGAGTTGACGGTTTCGGTATCGGCTAACGGTTATGACAGCCGTAGCGGTGCTATTTTGCTCACAAATGGTGCTGCAACTGCACAGGTAGTTGTAGAGCAGAGCCAGGAGAATGTTCTCCGTCTTACGGGCGAAGCTTCGGCTGTTATCGACTACACAGGTGGTACATTCATTGTAGCGGTAGAGAGCAACCTTGCCGTAACAGTTAACACCGGTGTTGATTGGATTACATTGGCAGAGCCTGCTGCTCGCGGTTTGGAGGAAAATGTCTATACATTCAATGTTAGCGCAAACGAGGAGACTGCAGAGCGTCAGGCCATTGTTTCGTTCTTGGCTGATGGTGTTGAGCCAGCTCTCTTCACTTTGGTTCAGTTGGGCGCAGTTCGTGTACCTAACCAGATCCCTGCAAACCACATCTGGTACACAACTTCTGACGCAGCTGTTTTGTCGCCATCTGCATCTGCAGACTTTGGTGCCGAGGTTGTTAAGAACACCTACGAGAAGGGTCTTGGTGTTATCGAGTTTGCAAACGGCATCACAAAGGTTGGTGAGGGTGCATTCCAGAACCTCACAACTTTGGTTAGCATAGTTCTCCCTGCCGAGGTTACCGAGATTGGCGCAAACGCATTCAACGGCTGTTCTTCTTTGAAGTCTGTTTATCTCTCGTCGCTCACACCTGCTACTTTGGGTGCAGATGTATTCGAGGGCAACGCTACCGAGACTGTAGTCGAGGGTGAGGGAGAGACTGCAACCGAGACTACCGTTGTTGTTCGCTACATTTATGTTCCAAACGCAGCTGTAGCAACTTACAAGGCTGCCGAGGGCTGGAGCGCATACGCAGACTACATCAAGGGTTACGATCAGGAGACTCTTCCAGGTTTCACCGGTGGTGAGGGTGTTCTTGAATAATTGAGTAGAGATTTAACAATAAAAAACACTATATAAAGTGAAAAATTTATTAAAACTTCTGATGGTTGGTGTCCTCCTAACAAGCGTATCTTGTGTTCAGGACATCACCGAGGATTTGACTGTCGGCGTACAGGGCGGAGCTCAGGAGTTCACCGTAGGTATTGACCAGTCCCGTGTCGTTTTGGGCGACAAGGACGCTATGGGCAAATACCCATTGTATTGGAGCAATGGCGATAAGATCTCGATCAACGGCATCGTATCTTCGAGTTTGAAGGTTGCCGAGGGCGAGCTTATTTCGCAGGCTAACTTTACCGTTACCCCTGGTGAGGATCAGGTACTCGAGGCTCCATTCAAGGTGCTCTATCCTGGCAACGCCAATGGACAGGTAGTATTCAATGGCCTTCAGTCCTACACTAACGGCACTTTCGCAACAGGTACAACTCCAATGTATGGCTACAGCGAGGAGAGCGCAACTTTGACACTCCAGAACCTTGCCGGCGCCGTGAAGATTGGCGTTAAGGGCGAAGAGGGTGTTGTTGTAACACGCGTTTTGGTTGAGAGTACAGACGGCAAGCCGCTTTCTGGTACTTTCGATATCGACCACACAACAGGCGTTTTGACCGCAACCGAGGAGGTCGTTACAGCTGCTGCTGTTCGTTCGACCGATGGCGTGGCTCTTTCGCCTGATGCTGTGCAGTACTTCTACATCGCACTCCCTGCAGGTGAGTATGCTCCACTCAACATCACTGTTGTAACTGCCGAGCACGGCACTATGCGTGTTGCTGCGAAGGATATGGCAGGTGCCGAGA
This sequence comes from Rikenellaceae bacterium, assembly GCA_015059685.1. Lineage (GTDB taxonomy): Bacteria > Bacteroidota > Bacteroidia > Bacteroidales > Rikenellaceae > Alistipes. The sequence goes on from SUZW01000011.1 coordinate 2,806, forward strand.
GCTTCTCTCTCGGAGCAGGTGAGATTAAGAGCTTCAACGAGCTTACTTTCTCGGAGAATGCTGTCGTATTTGAGATTTTCGATGTCGATGGACTCTTCCAGTTTGCCGATATGGTTAAGGCGGGTACTCTCGCAAAGAGCTACGACAAGGTTGTCCTTGCAGGCGATATCTATGCAGCTTCGGGTGCCAAGACTTGGGAGACTCTCGATGGCTTCAATGGCGTATTCGATGGCCAGGGCTTCAAGATTTACGACCTTTCGGTGCCATTGTTTGGCGAGTCTGCTGCTACTATCAGTAATGTGACACTCGTTGCTCCTCGCATCACCGTTAGCGAGGGACTCAGAGTGGGTGCTTTGGTTTGCGACCTCACCAACAAGGGTCCTTTCACCGGAACTTTGACCAACTGCCACGCTATAGTCGAGGAGGGCGTAGGTGAGTTTATCTACGATGGTAAGGCTACCGATCTTCCTACCGAGGAGGGTGCTGCTACCAAGGTATATATAGGTGGCTTGGTTGGTTATGCAGGCTCGAGCTCGACCATCAAGAATTGCTCGAACGCTTTGGCCGTAACTGCACAAGGTAATTTCATTGGTAAGGTAGATATTGGTGGTGTGGCAGGTTACACAGGTAGCACGCTGACCGATGTTACCAACACCGGTGATGTGAAGTACTCGGGTACAAACGCTACCAGCCTCCGTATTGGTGGTTTAGGTGGTTGTGTCAGCAAGGCTATCACAAACGGTAACAATGGCGAGGCTAATAGCGCAAAGGGTAGCATTACCGTTGATGGTACCTTCAACTTCCCTACAGATGGCGCATTTGAGTTCAATGTGGGTGGTATTGTTGGCCGTGCCGGTGGCAACATCACAACTGCGGCTAACTATGGTGCAGTGAATGTTTCGAGTACATTGACCGTTCCTAACCAGAGCGATTGGGGTGCATTCGGTATCGGTGGTATCGCAGGTCGTGGTACCGTAACATACAACACCGTTACAAATGCAGGTAATATTACCGTAACTTCCGATTTCACAGCCGTATCGTACACCAAGCTTCACCCAGCATATGTTGCCGGTGTATTCGCTTATGGTACTTCTGCTAATAACAAGAAGTTGTACAATAGCGGTACAATCAATGTTTCGGGTAATCACGAGCAGGCTGCAGGCCTCTATGTCAGCGGTATCTACTGCCGTGGTAGCAATGGTGGCAGCTATACCTTTAGCGAGTGTGAGAATACCGGTGCTATCAATGTATCAGCAACTACGATTAGCACTGTAAAGGTTTCAGGTATCGTATCATACCAAATCCAGGGTACTCAGAAGGATAGCTTCAACGATGCTCCACTCTCATTCACAGGAAAGTGTACATCATTGCATATTGGTGGTGTATCTACCGACGATGCTTCAAATACTAAGTTCATCAACTGCGACAACAGGTCAAAGGGCGTACTCACTGCCAATGGTGATTTTGGTAAAGGCTATAGTTGGGTCGGAGGTATATGTTCTATAATGGAGGGATCATTAGAGATGACCGATTGCCAGAACGAAGCGGCTATCAACTACACAAACACAAGTGCAACCACCCCTTACTATGGATATTTTGGTGGTTTGGTTGGTCGTATCACTTCTGCAAACCTTGTGATTTCAAATTGTGCTAACAATGGTGCTTTGAACCTTAACACTCCATTGAAGTATACAGGAGGTTGCTTCGGCCATGTCAAAGCTGCCGTAAACTTCTCGAATTGGACTAACATCAAGAATACAGGTGATCTGACATGGGCTGAGGGTGCTAGCCACGTACCTTATGTCGGTGGTGTATTGGGTGTTAGCGATGGTACCGGTGCAACAGGTGTCATTAAGGATTGGCACAACTCGGGTAATATTTATGTCCAGACAACCAGAACAAAGAACTACAGCTTGCGAACTTTCGTTGGTGGTATCGCTGCTTTGGCAAATGTTTACCAGTTCTCGTACTGTTCGAGCACAGGTGATGTTATCGCTCCTTATATGCGCAGAACAGGTGATATTACCACATTTGTTGGTTTGTTGACCGGTAAGAGATATCTCCATACTGGTAGCGATGGTACAGGCACACCTACCGCAACTTATGTTGACCACTGTCTTATCAAGGGTAATATCAAGCGTTACAAAACCGATAAGTCGGGTGTTGAGGAGTGTGAGGTTGACACACTTGAGGAGATGTACAAGTATGCATTCGCTGAGCCAGGTGATATGACTACAGAGGAACACAATCCTGCTAACTATTTCTTCAACTGCTACGCTACTGGTGAGTTTATCCCAGAGACTCCGGCACAAGAATAAAACACTGAATAACAATTGAGGTAATGGTGTAGGGTCACCACGCCCTACACCGTTACCAAACAAAAAAGATTTATTATGAAAAATGTATTAAAACTTCTGATGGTGAGTGTCCTTTTGACAAGCGTATCTTGTGTGCAGGACATCACCGAAGATTTGACTGTCGGTGTACAGGGCGGAGCCCAGGAGTTCACCGTAGGTATCGACCAGTCTCGTGTCGTTTTGGGTGACAGGGACGCCATGGGCAAGTACCCATTGTATTGGAGCAATGGCGATAAGATTTCGATCAACGGCATCGTATCTTCGAGTTTGAAGGTTGAAGAGGGCGAGCAGATTTCGCAGGCTAACTTCACCGTTACTCCTGGTGAGGATCAGGTACTCGAGGCTCCATTCAAGGTGCTCTATCCGGGCAATGCAGATGGCCAGGTGAAGTTCCCAGCTTTGCAGACCTACACCGTAGGCACTTTTGCTAATGGCACTACCCCAATGTATGGTTATAGCGAGGGTAGCGCAACTTTAACACTTAAGAACCTCGCCGGTGCCGTAAAGATTGGCATCAAGGGCGAGGAGGGTGTTGTCGTAACACGAGTTTTGGTTGAGAGCACCGATGGCAAGCCGCTTTCGGGTACTTACGATATCGACTGCTCGACAGGTGCATTGACTGCAACCGACGATGGCGTAGCAGCAGCTGCTGTTCGCTCGACCGAGGGTGTTGCCCTTACTCCGGATGCTGCGCAGTACTTCTACATTGCACTCCCTGCAGGCGAGTATGCTCCACTCAACATCACCGTCGTTACTGCCGAGCACGGAACAATGCACGTTTCGGCAAAGGATATGGCAGGTGCCGAGAGCTTCTCTCTTGCAGCTGGCGAGATTAAGAGCTTCAACGAGCTTACTTTCTCGGAGAATGCTGTCGTATTTGAGATTTTCGATATTGATGGTCTCTTCGCATTTGCCGATATGGTTAAGGCCGGTACTTTTGCAAAGAGCTACGACAAGGTTGTTCTTGGCGCTGATATCTATGCAGCTTCGGGCATCAAGTCTTGGGAGACTATCGAGGGATTCCACGGCACATTCGATGGTCAGGGCTTCAAAATTTACGACCTTTCGGCTCCATTGTTCGGTGAGACAGCTGCTACTATCAAAAACTTGACCCTTGCAGCTCCTCGTATCACTGCCACCGATATAACTAATGTTGGTGCATTTGCTTGTACTCTTGTTCGCAAGGATCCTTATGCAGGTAGCTTGACTAACTGCCACACTATCCTTGACAATGGCGAGGGTTTTGTAAGCTATGCCGGTCAAACTGCCTATGAAGGCGAGGCTCCTGCTGATGGTTCTGTTCCACAGCATATTGTAATTGGTGGTTTGGTTGGTCAGAGCCGTAGCTCGTACTGCTCGATCAAGGACTGCTCGAATGGCGTTAAGATTTCGTTCCCAGAGGCTGCAAGTGCAGCATCGCTCGTTATGGGTGGTATCATCGGTTACAACGCCGGTGCCGTAATGACCAACCTCGAGAACACCGGTGACATCGAGTCGTTGGGTCTTGTTCGTGGTGGTGCAATATCGCTTGTTGATCCAACATTAGTTGACAATATTCTTTCACTCCACGTTATCGGTGGTGTCGCAGGATATGGTAATGCAGTTACAAGTGGTGCAACAAACCGAGGCAAGATAAACATCGGTGGTACTTTCTACTTCAAGGGCAATGCATACCCTACTTGCGGCTATGCCGGTATCTTTGGTGCAAAGAATGGTGGCTCATCTGCCGAGAATTTGCACAACCACGGTGAAATCACCGTAACAGCAACTATCAACGATGACGATATCGCAAGTAACGCCCCTATATATATCGGTGGTGTTGTTGGCTATGGCGGTAGCAGTACTTACAACAACTCGTCGAACAATGCCAAGATTGTGGCATCGCCTGTCGTTAACTGCACTGCTCTTGCTGCTGACAAGGAGAATGGTGGCGTGCCATACCACGGTAGCGCTGTTCGTGTTGCAGGTGTTATTGCTCGTGGTGCAAATGGTGATGGACATCCGAGTGACAACATTGTAAATAATGGCGAAATCGTATGTAATATCAACGCTTCGAAGACCAGCGTTCATATCGGTGGTGTATTGGGCGATAACAACAAGTCTCTCTTGACAAATGTTGTAAACAATGGTAAGATTACCGTTGGCGAGAACGCCGTTGTAGGTTTGTCGCTCTCAATTGGTGGTATTGCTTCTCGCCAAGGTACAACGAGCCAAAGCGGTTGGGAAAACAATGGTGATATCGAATTCTTGGGTACAACCAAGTCGCTCTTCGCTGGTGGTATTACAGGTTACGCTACTGTTAAGACTCTCAACTGTACCAACAAGGGTTGTATCACTATCGCAGGTAAGACCTCTTGTCCTGATGGTGATTACTGCTGGAAAGTTGGTGGTTGTGTTGGTGGCGGTAGCCCTGCCGAGGGTTGCGTTAATGGCGATCCTAATGATGCAACTAAGGGTGTTATCACTATATCTTCCGCAAACTTGATTAGTAGTTATGCTTGGCCAAGCAATGATACCGTAGGTACTTGCTTTGGTGGTATTATCGGTCACGGCACAAGTAATATAACATCGGGCTGTAAGAACTATGGTGCTATCAACTTCACTGCTGATATAGCCAAATTAGCTACAAAATTAAATTCTAAAGGCAAGATTGATAATGTTTACCCTACTATCGGTGGTATTTCGGGTTACTGCGGTAGCAATGTTAACGATAGCGAGAACCACGGTACTATTACCGTAAAGGGTAATCACCCGACTACAGGCGGTCTGATGGTTGCAGGTATCTGCGGTCGTAATGGTAACGGCAAGGGTATGTTGAACAACTACAACGGTGGTGCTATCATTGTTGAGGTTGAGAATATGGCAGGTACATTCGCTGTCAGCGGTGGCGCTTGTTCGTACCCTGCAGGTACTACTGACAACTGCATCAATGATGCTCCTATCACTATTACCGCTAAAAATGTTACAAGTGCAGACACAATGATTGGTGGTATTCTTACTGGTGATACAAACACCAAGTATGAGGCTTCGTATTCTAACCTTACAAACACAGAGAATGGTGTAATCACTATCAAGAGTGGTTCGAAGTTCAAGACTGTCTACATCGGTGGAATCTCTGGTAGAATTGCTTCTTCAAGCGCAACATACGGTAAGCCAGTTTCGAATTGCGTAAACAAGGGTAATATTGTTGTTGAGGATGGTGTAACCATTACCGAGGACTTGATTGGTGCTGGTTTGATTGGTCAGTTCTACAACGCTAAAGCTGACGCAAACTATTTGAAGGATTGCTCTAACAGCGGTTCATTCACTATTGGTGAGGGTACATTCAAAGATATCTATGTAGCCGGTATTCTTGGTTCGCAGTCGAGCAAGGCTGTTCCAATGTCGAATGTTGAGAATACAGGTGCTATAACAGTCAACACAGGTGCAGCAAAGGGTGAAGTATGTGTTGCCGGTATCGTTGGATCGAACACACAGAGTCGTGTTAATTGGGATAACCTCCGCAACTTTGCTGATATTGCTGCAACAGGTACACCAGCAAAGGCATCGTATGTTGCCGGTATTTGCGCTCGTGGTGCAGGTGTTCTGAACAACGCAACACACTATGGTGCTATCTCGGCTTCGGCGGGCTTTGCAAATGTTGGTGCTATCAGCGGCGAACCTCGTACAGACACTGACTATGTTACAAATTGTAAGCTTGGTGGTTCGGTTCTCCGTGGCGATGCTACAGAGGCTGTAACTCTTACTGCCGAGAACTTCACACAGTTTATCTATGGTGGCGATGCAGCTTATGTAGAGACTGACGCTTGTACTCTCTATGTTCCAGAGACAACAGAGCCTGAGACTCCAGCTACTCCAGAGCCAGAGACTCCTACAACTCCAGAGGCTTAATAACCTCAATCATACTTTCACAAAGCCACTCCGAAAGGGGTGGCTTTTTTGTGAGGGGAGGGCTTTTAGCCATTGGCCATTAGCCATTAGCTTTCTCTCGACTTTTTTACTATCTTTGCACTCACTATGACAAAGATCAACATCAACGACTACGACTACCCTCTACCCGAGGAGCGCATAGCAAAATTTCCGCTCGAGGAGCGTGACTCCTCGAAGCTGCTCGTATATCGCCAAGGCGAGATTACCGAGCGACACTTCCGCAACATTGGTGACGAGTTGCCCGAAGGGGCATTGCTCGTATTCAACAACACAAAGGTTGTGCGAGCAAGGCTTGTGATGCACAAACCCTCGGGCGCACGAGTCGAGGTGTTCTGCCTCGAGCCACACGCTCCGGCAGACTACGAACACGCCTTTGCCGTGCGGGGCGAGTGCGAGTGGTCGTGCATCGTCGGCAACCTCAAAAAGTGGAAGGAGGGGGCTGTGGAGATACCCTTCGACTACGAGGGTGAGGCCTACACGCTCCGTGCCTACATTGCCGAGCGTGGCACACGAGAACATATCGTGCGCTTCGAGTGGCAGGCACCGATGACCTTTGGCGAGATGCTCGAATACCTCGGGCGCATACCTATTCCGCCATATCTCAACCGTGAGAGCGAGGAGATCGACAACACCCGCTACCAAACCGTATATTCCCGCTTCGAGGGGTCGGTGGCAGCACCAACGGCAGGTCTGCACTTCACACGCCCACTTATCGAGCAGCTGCAAGGTCGTGGCTTCGGCTTTGCCGAGGTTACACTCCATGTCGGCGCAGGGACATTCCTCCCCGTGAAAGACGAGGATGCCACAAAGCACCCTATGCACACCGAGCATTTCGAGGTTACGCTCGACACCTTGCGTCTTCTGCGCTCGAAGTGGGGCAATATCGTTGCCGTAGGTACAACCTCGGTGCGCACTTTGGAGTCGCTCACAGCCCTCGCTTGGCGCATCAAGGGCGGCCGCAACTACGACGATGGCGTGGTCGGACAGTGGGAGCTCTACGATATCCCTGCGGAGTTCGGTGGCGACGAGGCCCTCGATACGCTTATCGCCTATGCCGAAAGCAACGGCTTGACGAGCCTCAAGGCGGCAACCGAGATAATGATTACACCATTGGGCTACAACTACCGCATCGTGCGTAATATCGTCACCAACTTCCACCAACCAAAATCGACACTGCTACTGCTCGTGTCGGCCTATGTGGGCGATGATTGGCACCGCATATACGACTATGCCCTATCGCACGACTTCCGCTTCCTATCCTATGGCGACTCGTCGCTGCTGATACGATAAAAACGGAGAAGTTGGCCCTGTATAGGAGCCAACTTCTCTCTTTTCAACCTATTACTAACCTGTTCGCTATTCCTATTTATATAAGAAACGCTTAATTGAATGTTTTGGAGTATGTGCAAAACCCTCACGCACAACTTCAATCTTTGTAATCTGACTATACGACGGCAAGAGCAGGTTTGCCTCGATGCGTGACTGCTCAAGTGCTTCGGTGATAGTCGCCTCGTCGAGAGCCAAATCGTCGGCCGTGAGTGCCACGAGCGCCACGAGGTGCTTGTTGCGCTCCACGATAAGCGACTCGGCAACATGCGGCATCGTATTCAGCACAGCCTCGACCTCCTCGGGGTAGATATTCTGACCATTGGCGGTCAAAATCATACACTTGCTACGCCCCTTGATAAAGATGTTGTTGTGCTTATCCATAATGCCGAGGTCGCCCGTGCGCAGGAAGCCATCTTCGGTAAATGCCGCCTTCGTGGCCTCCTCGTTTTTGTAGTAGCCGACCATAACATTCGGGCCCTTGGCCTGAATTTCGCCAACCTTCTTGTGTGGGTCCTCGGAGTCGATGCGGATAGCCAAGCCATCGACAGGGCGACCGCACGAGCCCGCCTTGAAGCTCTGCCAAGGCGAGTACGACAACAATGGAGCACACTCGGTCATACCGTAGCCCACCGTATATGGCAGTTTAACCTTGCGCATAACCTTCTCGATGGTCGGGTTGAGAGCCGCACCACCGAGGACAATCGAGCGAAGGTTGCCGCCAAAGGTTGTGAGCAGCTGCTTGCGCACCTTGCCGTATATCAACTTATCTACACCCGGCAGCGTCGTAAGCACACGCATTGCAGGCTTGCCGAGGATAGGCATAATCTTGCCACGGAAAATCTTTTCGATAACCAGAGGTACCGTAATTAACAGGTATGGTTTCACATCCGCCAACGCCTGCATCAGCAGCGTAGGCGTAGGGGTCTTGCCGAGGAAATAGACATGACCACCACCGCAGATTGGGTAGATAAATTCAAACGCCATACCGTACATGTGGGCCAGCGGCAACATCGAGATAATCTTATCGCCATCCTCCACAGCGATATTATCGAGTGCAAAGTCGATATTTGCCGAGATATTACCCGATGTGAGCATCACACCCTTTGGTTGCGAGGTTGTACCCGAGGTGTAGTTGATGATTGCAAGGTCGTCGAGTGAGCCACAACCATAATTTACCACATCGTGCTTCACCTCCTCGGGATAGACAGCGGGGATGGTGGCAAGCTGCGCCTCAATCTCGCTGCGATGTGTCGTATCACGAAGATAGAGTATCGAGTAGTCCTCCAAGTTTATTGCAACACGCAGGTTTGGCAGCTTCTCGACCTCCATCTCATCCCAGATGCGTGGCTCGGTAAAGAGGACAACGCTATCGGAGTGGGCCGTAAGGTTTGTTATGGCCTCGGGCGTAAAGTCGCAGAGGATAGGCACTGCAACGGCACGATATGTAGTCGTCGCAAGGAACGCCATTGCCCAACGGGAGCTATTCTTTGCAGCGAGGGCAACTTTGTCGCCGTGAGCGACCTCCTCGATGCGGAAGATAGTGTGCAAACGAGCTATCTCGGTTGCGAAATTTGCGAATGTAAAGGTCTCGCCTTTGTAGTCCGACAATGCTGCTGTGTTCCACTTGGCGACCATCGACTCTTGGAGTCGATCGAGATAATGTCTCATAAAAAAATACAGATATTTGTTTTGACTGGCGCAAATATCGTGTAGTTTTTTCGAAATAAATAATTTTTGGTATAATAGAGGTGATTTAGGGGCGAAATTACTATAGGGGATAAAATAGCCTAAAATAGGGGCAAAATCTAAAAATAGGAATTTCGCCACTAACCGTAATTCTCCATCCAACCAAAGACTTTCTCGCTATAAGTGCGGGAAATAGGCACATCGGGAACGCCCTCGATACCGAGTTCGATAAAGATACCCTCCTTCTCGCGACGCATCACCGTAGCCAATGCCAAATTGACCATATAGGAGCGATGACAACGCACCACATTCGTTCCTTCCAGCTGTTCAGCAACACGACGCAGAGTGTTGCGCACCATACTCTTTTTGATTTTACCGTTGTTGAGGTAGTAGATGCAGACATAGTTGTCGGCCGACTCTATAATGGCGAGGTGCTCGTGACGAACCGAGAGGCGCACCTCGTCTTTCTCGTCAACGATATGGATATAGGCCTTTTGCAGTCGGGTTTCATCCTCGGCAATCTGTCGTCGCAGAGTACGGAGCTGCATCGAGTTTTCGTGCCAGATAAAGTAGATGTAGCACATCACATAGGGGATGATGACTATCAGTGCCGTCTTAACAAAGGAGTTGCGGAAGAGCTCCGCAAGCGACTTATTCGTCTCGGTAAAGAGTGCAGCGATGGTGAAGGCGCTCGCCATGGCGGCAATCTCGCCCAATATCCACACGATATAGTCGAGGTACGAGAGTTTGTGCTTCTTGGTGTACCAGCTCATTATCAAGCGGCTTGCGGCTGCGATAATCATACCGCCAACCACCATCGAAATGGTGATAAGCTGTACGGCAAGGTCGTGCGAGATGTTCAGCCACGAGAGGAAGCTATCGTCCAAGCGGTCGAAGTCGAGCGGGCGGTAGATGTTGATAAATATAAGGGCGAAGAATGGCACGAAAAGCACCATTGCAATCTGGTTTGCCTTGCTATATATGAAGGATGGTATAGGCTTTAACATAACACAAGCGCCTTATATCGACCCGAGTGGGCTACCTATTTGAAAAACTTGTACTGAAAGAGCAACATATAGACCACCGCCACCGAAATATAGGCATCGGCAAGGTTGAATACAGGCCCAAAGAAGTAGCCCCGTGCATCGAACAAGAAGCTGAGCCACGCAGGGTGCGCCTCCCATTGGAAGAGTGGGAAGTAGAACATATCCACCACCTTGCCCATCATAAATGGGGCGTAGCTGCCACCAAATTCAGCCACCTGCATCGGTGTTGAGGCCGAGAAAATCAGGCCGTAGAATGCGCTATCGAGGATGTTGCCCAAGGCTCCCGCTATTATAAGCACCATGCCGACAAGAACTCCCGCAGGGGCCTTCTGTCGTGCAAGGCGGTAGGTGTAGTAGATAAGTCCTCCGACAAGAACTATACGGAAGAGGCTCAAGAGGAGTTTACCCCAATCGAATGCACCCGCAGACTCGATCTGCATGCCGAAGGCTGCGCCATTATTCTCGATAAAGAGTAACTGAAACCAATCGGGGATAACGACCAACGCCTCACCGAGGTGGAACGATGTCTTAACCCAAATCTTAAGTGCTTGGTCTGCTACGAGCAACACCACAGCCAATATCGAAAGGTATTTTATCTTCATAGTTCTTGCTCTCTTTGAGGGCAAAGATACGAAAAAGTTGTAGATTTTTTAGAAAGTGTCTAAAATTTATTTGTATCTTTGCGCCGGTATAATTGAAAATTATAAAAATCAACGATATATGATTGAACATTTAAGTGAACAAGAACAGTTGCGTCGTAACTCGCTGCAGGCGTTGCGTGACCTCGGTATCAACCCATATCCGGCAGAGAAGTTTGATGTGTCGGCTACAGCTGCCCGTATTGCCGCAGAGTTCGATGCCGAGCCTGCAAAGTTCGAGGATATAACCATTGCCGGCCGTATTATGAGCCGCCGTATTATGGGTAGCGCCTCGTTCTTCGAGTTGCAGGACCACACAGGTCGTATTCAGGTATATATTCGTCGTGACGATATCTGCCCCGAGGGCGACCCAACACTCTACAACACCGTATTCAAGAAGTTGCTCGATATTGGAGACTTCGTCGGTATCGAGGGTTTTGCATTCCGCACCAACACAGGCGAGTTGTCGGTACACTGCCGTAAGTTCACCGTCTTGTCGAAGTCTATTCGCCCACTCCCAATCGTGAAGGAGAAGGATGGTCAGCAGTTCGATGCCTTGACAGACCCAGAGGTGCGCTATCGTCAGCGTTATGTCGATTTGGTGGTTAATCCGAAGGTGCGTGATGTATTTGCAAAGCGTGCAAAGATTATCGCAACTATGCGTGAGTACTTCAACGAGCACGGCTGCTTGGAGGTTGAGACTCCAATCTTGCAGCCAATTCCTGGAGGTGCTTCGGCTCGTCCATTCATCACCCACCACAATGCGCTCGATATCGACTTCTATATGCGAATAGCTACGGAGCTATACTTGAAGCGTCTTATCGTGGGTGGCTTCGATGGCGTATATGAGTTTGGCAAGAACTTCCGTAACGAGGGTATGGATAGAACTCACAATCCGGAGTTTACATGTATGGAGATCTACATCGCCTACAAGGACTACCGCTGGATGATGGAGTTTACGGAGAATATGTTGGAGCGTATCGCTTTGGCTGTTAATGGCACCACCGAGGTGGAGATTGATGGCAAGCAGATTTCGTTCAAGGCACCGTTCCGCCGTTTGACTATGACCGATGCTATCCGCGAGAAGACGGGCTACGACATTACAGGTCAGAGCGAGGCCGATTTGCGTGAGGCTTGCAAGCGTTTGAATGTCGAGATTGACGACACGATGGGTAAGGGCAAGTTGATTGATGCCATCTTCGGACAGTACTGCGAGGAGGATTTGGTGCAGCCAACATTTATCTGCGACTACCCTATCGAGATGTCACCACTCTGCAAGCGTCACCGTGATAATCAAGACTTGACCGAGCGTTTCGAGCTGTTCGTTGCGGGCAAGGAGTTGTGTAACGCCTACTCGGAGTTGAACGACCCAATCGACCAGTTGGAGCGTTTCCAGGAGCAGATGCGATTGTCGGAGCGTGGCGACGACGAGGCGATGTTTATAGATATGGACTTTGTGCGTGCGTTGGAGTACGGTATGCCAAACTGCTCGGGTATGGGTATGGGTATCGACCGCTTGACAATGTTTATGACGGGTCAGACCTCAATTCAGGATGTATTGTTCTTCCCTACAATGCGCCCCGAGAAGAAGGTTGTTGCCGATGGCGAGGAGGTATATACCGAGGCGGGCGTACCTGCCGAGTGGGTTGAGGCTATTCAGAAGATGGGCTACATCACCCTCGAAGCCTTCGCCAACACTGCAAAGAGTGGCGGTATGAAGCTCTTTAACGACCTCTGCGGCTTCAACAAGAAGAATAAGTTGGGCTTGGCAACTGCCGAGATTAAGGCGTGGATTGAGTCGCAGAAGGAGTAGAACATGTGTAAATTTTGCACAAGTTGAGTAATTTGAAAGCATTATTAAACTTAAATTAAATACAGAAAATTATGGCAAGAAAGAAGATTGTTGCTGGTAACTGGAAGATGAACACATTGCCAGCAGAAGGTGTTGAGTTGGCAAAGAGTGTCGTTGCAGGTCGTGGCGAGGTTTGCGAGTGTGTAAACTTTATCGTTTGCCCTCCATTCACCCACCTCTCGCAGGTTGTGGAGGCTGTTAAGGGCTCGGATATCGCTGTTGGTGCGCAGGATTGCGCTACCGAGGCAAAGGGTGCTTACACAGGCGAGATTGCAGCGCAGATGATTGCAGCTCTCGGTTGCAAGTATGTTATTCTCGGCCACTCGGAGCGTCGTCAGTACTACGGTGAGACTTCGGAGACCTTGAACAAGAAGATGGCTCAGGCTTATGCTAACGGTTTGACTCCAATCTACTGCGTAGGCGAGAACTTGGAGGAGCGTGAGGCAGGCAACCACTTTGCAGTTTGCAAGGCACAGATCGAGGAGGTAGTATTCAACCTCACCGAGGAGCAGTTCGCTAACCTCGTTATCGCATACGAGCCGGTTTGGGCTATCGGTACAGGTAAGACCGCTACCGCAGAGCAGGCACAGGAGATCCACGCATATATCCGTGAGGTGTTGCGCTCGAAGTTTGGTGCTGCTGCCGAGGAGTGCCCAATTCTCTACGGTGGTTCGTGCAAGCCATCGAACGCTGCCGAGATCTTCGCAAAGGAGGATGTTGATGGTGGTTTGATTGGAGGTGCAGCTCTCGTAGCCGGTGACTTCCTCGCTATCGGTAAGGGTTTTTAATTATTGACTCCTATATATAGATATAGCCCGCCATTGAAGCGGGCTATATCTATTTTACACTTTTAACATCTGCTATGGTCGGCAATCAAGGTATCGAGCTTGCGCCATAGGTAGTACATCCCTACGCCCGTAATCGTGCCGACAATCGAGCCGAGGAGAATATCCATCGGGAAGTGGCAAGCCAGATATATGCGAGAGTAGCATATCAGCAACACCACCACAGCAATAAACCAATCATACCACTTGTGGCGTATCATAAGCCCCGAGACCCAGGCCAACGCCACCACCGTAGCAGCGTGTGCCGAGACCGTACCATAAGGACCATGAGCATAGGATGGCACATGCGCCAAATCTCGCACTGCCGAGTCGAACATCGGGCGATGTCGCACCGGAAACGACTCCCACACATCTTTGAGCAACCCCGTGTGTTTGAAGATACCGCACAACATATCCGCCAACCCTATCGCCAACACCAAGCATACCAGATATGCCAAGGCACTGCGCCAGCCATACTTGCGGAGGGCCCAAAGGAGGATAAATATATATAGAGGTATCCACATCAAGGTACCCGACACGATCTCCATCATCGTGTCCATAACCTTGCCTCCATCGAAATTCAAGGCAAGAAAGAGGTCGTGGTCAAAAGTGTACATAGTTTTCAATATTTAGTTATTAGTCATTTTTATTCTTTTATGGCAACGAATGACATTCGTTCGCTTATCGCTCACTGAATGGCAGTCGCTCACTCTGTTCGCTGAATGGCATTTAATGGCAAAAAACTTTTGCGAAAAAACTTCTCGCGCCTGCCATTCAGCACTCTTGGAAGAGTGCGAATGCCATTGAGGGCCTAGCCCGATGCCATTCTATGCCATTATTGTTTGCGCCATTACAGCTCGTGCAAAAAGAACTCATCAGAACCATTCCTGCCCAAAAAAAATCGTAAATGGTGGTGGAAATTTTGTGCGATGCTAGGCGACGAAAGCGCAGTTTACTATGCGTAAATGAGCATTTCGGCGACCGACGCACTCGTGCAAAATTTACCCGCCAGAACGATTTTTACAATTGACACCCTATCAATGTTGCTATCGTCTTCGGGATATCGGTATTATCACGACACTCGAAGAACCTCTCGGCACCAACACCCGAAACATAGAGTGGTGTGTGGGCACTCGTATGGAGCATACTTGTCCACTCTAACGAGGCGTGACGGCTCAATATACGAATGGCAAGATAGACCAAGTGCTCGTTCTTGTTGTACAAGCCATCGACCATAGGGCCTCGCTTCATAAATATATTGTCGAAGGAGTTGCGCAACTCTCGCTCCTCCTCTTTGGTCACCTCGACCTGACTCCACAGACCGAGTCGCTCGCTTATCACACGCTTGTACTCGGCCCAATCACGCTTACCCTCGTCACGCATCTTCTGTATCTCGGCCGTCAAAGCCAATGCCGAGCACTTCTGCCCCAAGAACTTCTTCATACGCACCTCGTAGTTATCCCAACCGAGCGACATACCGCCCGTTTCGTGGTCGGCCGTAACAACGATAAGTGTCTCCTTCGGATGACGACGGGCAAACTCCACCGCCACAGCGACACACTCGGCAAACTCATTAACCTCGTGGAATGTTGCTACTGCATCGTGTTCGTGAGCTGCATAGTCGAGCTTTCCGCCCTCAACCATAAGGAAAAATCCCCTCTTTGACCCCCTCTTTTCGAGGTTAGCTATAGCCGCCTTGGTGAACGACACCAACGAATGTGTGTCGAACTTGCGGTCTATGGCGTATGGGATGTGTTGGTCCTTGGTGTCGCTTGCAAGCAACATCACACGACCCGTAGCCTCGGCAGCCTCGGCAGGGTTGGTCGTAACGGTGATGCCCGCCTCACGGACCTTCGCTGCCAACGATGCCGTGGTCACGCTTGCATTGGCAGTAACAGAACCATCGCTATTATTCTTGCCACGCATAATTGTCGAGCCGGCAATAAAGGCTATATCGGTAGCGATGTAGCTATCGACAAGCTTGGCAAAGCCAAAACGGTCGTTCAGATGTCCATAGAAGGCACTCGGTGTGGCGTGGTTGATGCCTACATTCGAGACCAAACCTACGGCATAGCCCTCCTCTATTGCAGCTTCGGCAATCGAGCGATGCGGAACGCCCTCGGCATCGACACCTATATATGTATTGGCGGTCTTGACACCCGTAGCGAGTGCCGTACCTGCAGCAGCCGAGTCGGTCACGAGGTTTGTTGCCGAGTAGCTCGTCACAAAGGTGTGCACCGGAAACTCCGAGAAGCACAACGGCACAATCTCCTTGCTACCCGCAACGGCAGCATTATACTGCTCGGTGGCGATAACATGGTTCTGCCCCATTCCGTCACCAATAAAGTAAAATAGATACTTTGGCTTTGCATCATTCGACACATAGGTCAATACACAAGCTACTGCCGACAGTAGTAGTAATACAACGGCAAGGCCGATATTAAGGACTCTTTTATTCATTTTCTATTTAAGTTTTTTGTCTGTTTAATCTCTGCGTCGGCCAAGTATCAAGGCTACATAGTAGAGTATCGAGGCTATGGCCGAGAGTGCCGCAACAAGGTATGTGCGGGCAGCCCAGCGAAGCGATACTTTTGCTCCATCCAACTCCTCGTACGAGAGCGTACGGCTCGACTCCAACCACGCCAAAGCTCGCTCCGAGGCGTTGTACTCCACCGGCAGTGTCACAATCGAGAAGAGAGCCGACAGAGACATCAGACCGACACCTATCCAACACATCATCTCGCTACCTGTCGAGGCGGTCATGATAAGACCTATGATGACGAGCCACGAAGCAAATTGCGAGGAGATATTGACCAATGGCACGAGTGCCGTGCGCAACTTCAATGGCGCATAACCTCGGGCGTGCTGCACAGCGTGTCCGCACTCGTGGCAGGCGATGGCAGCAGCGGTTATCGAGCGACCATTATAGACCTCATCCGAGAGATTTACGGTCATATTCACGGGATTGAAGTGGTCGGTGAGGTATCCGCCCGTATGGGTTATCGTTACATTGTAAATTCCGTGAGCCTCCAACATTTGGCGAGCTATTTGCGCACCTGTCAATCCCATAGGGAGTATCTCCTTCGAGTACTTCGACACAACGGAGCGCAGACGCCACTGCACGACAAGTCCCGCCACACCCACGAGGATGATGATTAGAAAGGCCTCACTTGTAGTGAGGTTATACATTGCAGCTTGGTTTTCGCCTGCATATTCGGCAACCAAAAGTGATAGTGGCATAGTTTTATATAATTTTAATTCGTTAATCTTTATTATAGACGAACAAAAATAAGAAAAATTGCTTAAATTTGCAAAAAAGAGTGTTTTAGGGTATGGGGGATTACAAATTCACCTCCGAGGATAGGAGGTTTATGCAGATGGCGATAGATATCTCCGTCGAGAATGTCAAGAGTGGCGGAGGGCCTTTTGGTGCCGTCATCGTACGCAATGGCGAGGTACTCGCCACGGGCGCAAACCGTGTTACGGCCAACAACGACCCTACAGCGCACGCTGAAGTAAATGCCATACGCACCGCCTGTGCCAAGGTGGGCGATTTCAAACTGAAGGGCAGCACCTGCTACACCTCGTGCGAGCCGTGTCCGATGTGCCTCAGCGCACTCTATTGGGCGGGCGTGGAGCGCATCTTCTACGGCAACACCAAAGATGATGCGAAGGCTATCCACTTCGATGACTCGTTTATCTACGACGAGATTGCCAAGCCATACGCCAAGCGAACCATACCTATCGTAAACCTTATGCGTGAGGAGGCTCTTGCAGCGTTCAAACTCTGGGAGACGACCGAAGATAAAACAGAATATTAGTTACGAAGTTGAGCCTGTCACGCCACATAGCTCGTCGCACGGCATCGGACCGTAGCACATCGCAGGGTGCGATGCAGCACATTGCCGCCTTGGCTGTTGCCGTAAGCATCGCTGTGGCGTTGATAAGTTCGTCGGTGATGGTCGGCTTCCGCAACGATATAACATCGCTCATATCCAACACCGTATCCGATATTGTCGTCGCTCCGCCACTTGCGATGCGACAACCCGAGCTACACCCCGTAACCGACAGCGAGGCTCTGCGCTCACTCATATCCTCGACCGACAACATCACCCATATCGAGCCTTATGCTGTGCGAAGTGGCGTGTTGCGCTCGAGGCACGGAGCTATGGGTATAGTCGTAAAGGGTATAGACCGGAGTGGCGATATATCATACTACGCCTCACGACTTGTCTCGGGCGATATGGTGCGTATCGAGGAGGCTCGTCGCAAGGAGTTACTGTTATCCGAGAGCGTTGCCACGAAGCTCGATATTGAGAGTGGCGACCGTGTGGAGCTGCTGCTTATCGAGGGGGAGCAGCCTCGTCGAGAACTCTTCAAGGTGTGCGGTGTATATCGCTCCTCGTTGGGCGATATAGGTGCCGAAATTGCCCTCACCGATATACGCAATGTGCAGAAGATAAATGGCTGGAACGAAGACCAAATCTCGGGCTACGCCTGCCGTCTTGACGATGCGGACATCGGGCTACGGAGTGCCGAGATGCTAAATCTTCGCCTGCTCTACGAGTACGAAGGCGAGGATGGTGTCGCAGCAACATCGTCGCAGGAGGCTCATGCCGACATCTTCGGGTGGCTCGAGACACACGATGTGAATATGGCCGTGATATTGACCATTATGGTTGTGGTGGCTATATTTAATATGGTAACCGCCATCCTCATCCTGGTTCTGGAGCGCACACGAATGATTGGTACACTCAAGAGTTTGGGTATGCCAAGTCGTGATATACGCAAAATATTCACCTATCGTGCCTCGATTATTGTGGCACGAGGGCTGCTTATAGGCAATGCTGTGGCACTGCTGCTACTGCTTGCGCAACGCCACCTCCACATCGTCAAACTCGACGAGGCGGGTTACCTCCTCTCCGAGGTGCCCGTAGCACTCGATGCGTGGTGGATTGTGGGGCTTAACCTGCTCTTTGTGGTGGTTATCACGGGCGTTGTTTACCTCGCCACAGCAATAGTTCAACGCATAGATGTTGCCGATGCAATAAAATTTGAATAACTTTGTCGGCAGATTTTTAACTCATTAAAGATGGAGAACAACGAGACAAAAAGCGAAATGGTGCGTGATATGTTCAACAACATAGCACCCACATACGATCGTCTGAACCACATCCTCTCCCTGGATATCGACCGCCTATGGCGCAAGCGTGTCGTACGCATCGTTCGTCGCAAGGGGGCAAAACGAATACTCGACATGGCAACAGGCACGGGCGACCTTGCCATAGCCCTTGCCCGCAAAATCGCAGGAAGTTCAATCTTTGCTGCCGACTTCTCGAGCGAGATGTTGGCCATAGCACAGCAGAAGATTGAGCGACAGGGACTCGACGAGCGCATCACACTCGAGGAGTGCGATGCCGAGCATATCACCCTGCCCGACGAGTCGGTTGATGCCGCCACGGTGGCCTTTGGCGTGCGCAACTTCGAGAATCAGAAGGAGGCACTTATCGAGATGAAGCGCACGATAAAGGTGGGCGGGCACCTCGTTGTATTGGAGTTTTCAAGCCCTAAATGCGCTTTGGTGCGCTACTTCTACCGCCTCTACTCACACCATATCCTGCCGGCTATAGGTCGTATGGTATCACGCCACAACAACGCCTACACCTACCTCCCCGAGTCGATAGATGGCTTCGCTTCGCCCGAGGAGTTTATCGCATTGTTGCACGAGGTGGGTTTTGCAAAGGTTGAGCGTCGCTCACAAAGTTTCGGTATCGCCCAAATCTACATAGCCACAAAGGAGTAATGAGAGGAGTTTTAAGATATTTGCTAATTGCGATAGTTGCCATTGTCACAATCTCGTTGACTACGGGCTGCGCACGCAAGCAGACACCAAAGCAGAAGTTTCAGGTGGTGTCGGTAGATGGAGTGCGTGGCAGCATAGGCAAGGGGTGGCAGATATCGCTCACCGTAGCCAACAACACCGCCTCGAACCTCCATATCACAGCCGGTGAAGCCGATGTGTACTACAAGGGGAGCAAGATGGCAAACATTGTCCTCGACGACAATGTGCTGTTACCACGACGCCGATGCAGCCAGGTCGTTGTTCCGCTGCGACTCAAACTCTCGAACCCACTCGGAGCCTTGGCCGTGTTGAGCAATATTCGGAGTGGAAGATTTGCAGATATTACGATCGATTACTCGATAACGCTCTCTGCCTTTGCCTCGCATCGCACCCTCTCGCAGAGTGGCGTAGCGTTGGAGGATATCGCCCGAAAATTTAACTATAGACTCAAAAACTGATATGAAAAAGATAGTTTTGCTATTTGCAACATTGCTCCTCTCGGCAACCTCGATGGCGCAGGTTGTTATAACGGAGCCTGTGCTCTCGGAGCCTCAATCTGCGGAGGCGCAACCTGCGGCACCTCGCCTCACCATAAAGGAACGCCTTGCCCGCCCTGCGCAGGTGGACTCGCTGACCGTTGTAAACGAAACGGTCGTAGTGCAGGAGAATGGCGACGCTGCCGCTATCGTCAGTGGCAACCTCAACCAAGAGCCAAAGGCTATAGGTGGCTATCGCATCGTAATATTTATGAACAACTCGCAGAGTGCCCGTCGTGATGCAGTCGCAGCGCAAGAGTCCTTCTCGCAGCTCTTTCCCGAGGAGCAGTCGTACCTCTCGTACGAAAATCCGTACTTCAAGGTCACGGTCGGAAACTGCACCTCGCAAGATGAAGCCATTATTCTCCTCGGTCGTCTTCGTGGCACCTTCCCGAAGGCGTTTATCGTGCGAGAGAATATAGCTATCGGTGAGTTCGCCCGATAAAAATGGCATTTTAGCCATATTTATACCAATTTTTGAGATAAAAATTTGGTTTTGCGAAATTGTCTGCTTAAATTTGTAGTGAGCAAAAGATTGTTAAACCTTAAAAACATTACGATTATGAAGAAGATTATGACATTGGCGATTGTCGCCCTCGCAGCAGTAGCTATGGTATCGTGTTGTGGCCAGCCAAAGCAGAAGATAGGTGCTTGTGGTGAGCCTTGCTGTCAGCCAAAGGTTGAGTGTGCAGCTTGCCCTGCAAAGGCAGAGTGCCCAAAAGCTCAAGCAGAGTGCCCACAGGCAAAGTGCGCAGAGTGTCCTGTAAAGGCAGAGTGTCCAAAGGTGAAGGCCGAGTGTCCAGCAAAGGCTGAGTGTCCACAGGCACAGCCTGCAAAATAGTTAGCAAGTTAAACAAAAAGTAGAGAGGGTGTTCGTTTGTCCGAACACCCTCTCTGTTTTGCTCCAATATCGAAACTATCATTTATTCAAAATCGGAGATTATTGAGGAAATTTTGGGCGAGGCAAGGTAACGAAAGCGGAGCTACCACAAAAAAGGCGTGTCCGTTGTGGATCACGCCCTTACCATTTGCAGCCTCTTTGTTTTAGTGGCAGCACTCATCACCGCAGTGGTGCTCCTCGCCACAGCTATCGCAGTGGTCGTGGTCGCAACCGCACGAGCAGCCGCCCTTTGGAGCGAGGTCTTCGGGAGTTACATCACGCACCTCAACAACCTCAACATCGAAGTTCAAGGTCTTGCCCGCCATTGGGTGGTTGAAGTCCATCATCACCGACTCCTCCTTAACCTCCTTGATAATACCATTCATGCGGTGGCCCTCGGCATCGCTCATAGGCACGATATTACCCACGAACAACATCTCCTCGACAACCTTGCCATCCATCATAAACACGGTCTTTGGCAACTCCACGATAGCCTCGGCGATAACCTCACCATAGCCGTCTGCAGGCTCCAAAGTGAACGACACCTTCTCGCCCGGCTCCTTGCCAATCAAAGCACCCTCGAATTTAGGGAGCAACATACCTGCGCCACATACGAACTCGAGTGGGTGGCCCGGCTGGTTCTGGTCTGCAATCTGACCATCAACGGTAAGCGTATAGTTTACCGCAACGAATTTTGAATTTTCTACCTTCATAATTTACCTATTTTTTAAGTTATTGTTAATCCCTTAAGTTTTTAGCGAATGCAAAATTAAGAATTAAAAATTAAAAAGCAAAAAGGTCGAGCAACAGCTCGACCTTCGTTCTCCGTATTAACCTTTCCGCTTACTCCTCCTTTGTCCAATAGCGTGATAGCGAGAATGGACCCAACGAGCCCTTGACACGCAGAGTCTTTTCGTCGTCGAAAGAGCACTCCACCTTGTAGGTCTTGCCATTTGTCGGCTTATAGACACTTCCGCCACCCCACACCTTACCTTTGGCATCGTAGCGAATACCCTTGATAATAACAATCTGGTCGGCAGGGGTGTTTCGCAACTCGGGGTTAGGATTTTTTATATCCGTCTTGCGAGTTCCATCGGGGTGGTTAGGGTGTTCGAGCCAGACGATCTGCCCCTGATAGGAGCCATCCTCGCACTTTGTGAAGCGCACCTTCGAGAGATTACCCTCCTCCTCAACCTGATAGACACCAACGATTTTGTCGGCATCGCTCTGCGCAAAAACTGTTGTCGAGAACAACATTGCGAGTGTAAAAACACCCAATCTGAAAAGCTTTCTCATAGTATAAAATATATATGTTTTGCGGAGCAAATATAGCGATTTTTCATAAAAATGGCCGATTTTTGACTTTTCGGAATAAAATTATTATATTTGTGGTGCAGTCCTACCTATGGCTTGCAGACATATTTTTAATGAAAGTGTATTCGCTTTTATCCTTGAACGAAAATGTGGAAATTTTTAGAACACAAGGGAGAGCAACGCTCTCATCACTTGTATTGGTGTATTGGCACTTTCGTTGCCCTATACCAACCAATACTGGTGTGGGGTATTGTTTATTTGTGTTCGGGTTTTTCCACAACCTTCGTTCAGATAGACGAATTAGCTCCACACTTTCTTTATTTTTATTAACAGCATTTTTGGAGTGAAATGCACAAAACCTATATTACAATGTTTTATGCTGTATATGAAAGTGGAAGAGTAGATATGAGATTGGAGTTTAATATGTTGCACAAATCGGGAGATATACTCTTCTTTGCCGAAGATCTCGACTATAAGCAAACACGCTACTACTACTTTATAGATAAAAGCCGCTTAAGAGTTCAGCTATCGCTAAAGGGATGCAAGATAAACCAGATTATTCTGCATCTCGAAGGCAGCCTCTCCCATGTAGAGCTTGAGATAGAGTCGCCAAATCATGGCGTTGAAGTGGTTGAAGTATATAAGGAACACCCTCTATCTATGCCCCATCTATCCTATCTCGCAACTATTTTTGGTTATATAAACCGAGTCGGATACGAGGCGTATCGTAAATATGACCTGAAATTAGAATAGGGAGTGTCTAATAAGTTTTTAGACGCTCCCTTGCTGTTAGAAGTTGTATAACAAGAGCTATTTTGAAGCTGCTCGAAGGCTGGAAAAGCGGAGTTTACTTAGTGTAAATGAGCATTTTACAGACAAGGCAGATGCCAAAAGAGCCTTGTTAGACAGCTTCCATTTTGTAGAAGGTTGAATAAGTAACTCTACTCCTCGTTTTTGCAGACAAGGTTTCTGTCGCCGTAGCCGTTATCAATCTTCGTTACATACGGGAAGAACTTCGAGCGTGCCACCCACGCCAACGGGAAGGCGGCCTCCCGGCGGGAGTATGGGTGCGACCACTCACCCGCAATCTCCTCGGCAATATGCGGTGCGTTGGCTACAACATTGTCCGCCTCGCCATTTATCGCCTCCGCCTCACGCTTAATCTGCACCAAGGCCTCGATAAAGCGGTCCATCTCCTCCTTTGGCTCGCTCTCGGTAGGCTCAACCATCAGCGTCTCGTGAACAGGGAACGACAAGGTTGGAGCGTGGAAGCCGTAGTCCATCAAGCGGTGAGCCACATCGCCACAATCTACGCCATAGTCACGCTTGAAGTGGGTCAAGTCGAGTATCATCTCGTGACCTACACGGCCCGTTTCGCCCGAGTAGTAGGTGCGGAACTCATCTTTGATAGCCGAAGCCATATAGTTGGCATTCACGATAGCCATCTCGGTCGCCTTACGCAAGCCCGCCTCGCCAAGCATCTTGATATAGCCGTAGGTGATAGGCAACATGAGTGCCGAGCCCCAAGGCGCTGACGATACGGCGGTGATGCCCTCGTCACCTCCCGTAGGCACAACCGAGTGCGAAGGGAGGAATGGTGCGAGGTGCGAAGCCACGCAGATAGGGCCTACGCCCGGGCCACCGCCACCGTGAGGCATTGCGAAGGTCTTATGAAGGTTGAGGTGGCAGACATCGGCTCCGATAAAGCCAGGATTGGTCAAACCAACCTGTGCATTCATATTTGCACCATCCATATAGACCTCGCCACCTGCATCGTGGATAGTATCTACAATCTCTCGAATACGGCTCTCGAATACACCATGTGTCGAAGGGTATGTTACCATCAAGGCGCACAGCTCCGAAGAGTACTGCTCCGCCTTTGCCTTCAAATCATCAACATCTATATTTCCGTGTTCGTCGCACGCCACGGTAACAATCTTCATACCTGCCATCGCTGCCGAAGCCGGGTTTGTGCCGTGTGCCGAAGCCGGTATCAAGACGATATTACGATAGCCCTGGTTGCGGCTCTGGTGGTAGGCACGGATAACCATCAAGCCCGAATACTCGCCCGCAGCACCCGAATTTGGCTGCACGGAGCAGGCGGCAAAGCCCGTGATGGTTGCCAAGTCACTCTCCAACTCCTCGATAAGTGCAGTGTAGCCCTCACGCTGGTCGGCAGGGGCAAATGGGTGGATATTCTGGAAGCCCGACAACGAGAGTGGCTGCATCAAAGCGGCAGCATTCAACTTCATTGTGCAAGAGCCGAGCGAAATCATCGAGTTTGCCAACGAGATATCTCGCAACTCGAGCTGCTTGATATAGCGCATCAACTCACTCTCGGAACGGTAGCGGTTAAATACAGGCTCGGTCAGATATGCCGACTTGCGAGCCATAAACGATTGTGGCTCGGTTGCGTGGGCAACCTTCTTCATCTTCTTGCCCTTAACCTCGGCAAAAATTGCGATAACCTCCTCAACCTCGGCAGGTGTGGTAACATCGTCAAACGACAATCGCACACGGAACTCCGACGGGTAGTAGAAGTTTATGCGGTGCTCCTCCGCTACCGACTCCACAACCGAGGCCTCCGCCTCGACCTCGAGCGTGTCGAAGAAGTTTGTGCAGGCGAGCTTGTAGCCGAGAGCCTCGATACCCTTCGCTGCGGTCTGCGCTGCGAGGTGGGCAGTAAGGGCGGCACGACGCAAACCCTCGGCACCGTTATATACGCAGTAGAAGCCTACAATCGAGGCCATCAAAGCCGATGCGGTACAGATATTCGAGGTTGCGCGCTCACGCTTGATGTGCTGCTCACGCATCTGCAACGCCATACGCAGCGCTCTGCGACCGAGTCTATCGACCGAAACACCGATAATACGACCCGGCATATTGCGCTTGAAAGCCTCTTTCGTAGCCATATATCCCGCTGAAGGGCCACCAAAGCCCATCGGACAACCTAAACGCTGGGTTGAACCCACGGCAATATCTGCGCCCCACTCGGCAGGAGGAGCGAAAAGAGCCAACGAGAGCAAATCTGCATCGGCCGTTACGAGCGCACCTACAGCGTGTGCCGCAGCGACAAAGTCGGCATAGTCACGCACCTCGCCATTGGCAGCAGGATACTGCACGATAGCACCAAACTCCTTGCCCGTAAATGTGTAATCGGCGTAATTATCAACTATCAATTCAATGCCGAACGGCTCACTGCGGGTGAGCAGTACATCGAGTGTCTGTGGAAAGATATTCTCATCGACAAAGAGGAGGTTGCGCCCCTCCTTCACCGCCTCTCGTGAGCGCAACGAGAACATCATCGCCATAGCCTCGGCAGCGGCTGTTCCCTCGTCGAGCAACGAGCAGTTGGCAATCTCCATACCCGTAAGCGAGATAATTGCGGTCTGGTAATTCAAAAGAGCCTCCAAGCGACCTTGCGAAATCTCGGCCTGATAAGGGGTGTAGGAGGTGTACCACGCAGGGTTCTCGAAGACATTGCGCATAACGGCTGCCGAGCCACCATTCGGATAGTAGCCCATACCGATAAATGAACGGAACTGCTCATTTCGTGCTGCAAGCTCCTGGATATGGGCCGCAAACTCATACTCGCTCATCGCCTCCGAGAGTGCGAGAGGGGCATTGAGGCGGATATCCGCAGGTATAACCTGCGCAATGAGTTCATCTACCGAGCCGACACCAATGGTATCGAGCATCGCTTTGAGTGTTTCGGGGTTGGTTGTCCCGATGTGTCGATTGACAAATTGGTCGAACATATATCTCTAATTTTAGTTATTTCAGTTACTACAAAGGTAATAAAAATAATCGAAAGTTTACTATTATTTTTATATCTTTGCACCAAACCAAACAACAAAACAAAAATAATATGAAAAAGTTGTTCTATCTTCTAACCCTTGTATTGGTCGTTGCGTGTGCCAAGCCTACGACCGAGCGACCTCTTATCGGCATCTCGTGCGGTGCAGACGAATACCACGCAACCCTCCATTTGGCCTATGTAAATGCCGTATATAAGGGTGGCGGAACGCCTGTGCTTATACCGCCTATGACCGATAGTGTGGCCCTGCTCAATATTTTGCAAAACCTCGATGGCGTCATTATGAGTGGTGGCGAAGATGTTGCCCCTGCATACTATGGCGAGGAGCCTCACGAGAAGCTTGGCTATGTAAACGATTTCCGTGACACCTACGACCTTATCTTGGCCCGTATGGCGCACGATATGGGGATACCGATGTTGGGTATATGCCGAGGTGTGCAACTCATAAATGTTCTATTCGGTGGCACTCTTGTGCAGGATATACCCGCACAACGCCCAGAGTGGAACTTGATACACCGCCCTCAAGGAGAAGATGACCAGCCGATGCACGATGTCAGCTTTGAGACCGACTCGCAGTTGGCCAAGATGTTTGGTACAACCGAGCTGAACACCAACTCACGCCACCACCAGGCTGTCAAGGATGTTGCTCCGGGCTTCCGCCTTGTAGCGAAGGCTTCCGACGGCACATCCGAGGCCATCGAGTCTATCGAGGGCAAACCTATCTGGGGCACACAATTCCACCCCGAGTTGATGTTCGAAGCGGGCGACGACACTGCTCTCAACATCTTCAAAGCCTTTGTCGAGAAGGCCAACGAATACCGCAAAACGAAGTGCGCTCGATAGAGAGATTTATTAGATATTAAAGCAGCAGTGGTGCAAATTCGCTTTGCACCACTGCTGTTTTAGAATATATTGTACTCTAAAGTATAACTATAGCGAACAACATATTTCCTTTTCAGTTTGCTTAGTTTGTCTCGATTTCGGTGTCAACAATCTCGCCATCCTTGATTGTAATCTCATCACCCTCTGGCATCTCGCCACCATCAGTTACTTCAAAGCCAACACCACTATCACCGCTTACGGTCAAATCGACATTTACAATGGTTGTTATATTGCGCTTGAAGGTGATGTCGTGTGTTCCCAATGGAGCAGTTGTACCATCTGAATATGCAATACGGAGTACTACAGATATTGTCTCGGTGTAGTTCTCATCAAGCCAAGCATCACGCGCATGCATAAATGTATATATCTCTGACACCTCATTGCTCTCAGCAAGGTTTAGATTAAGTTGTGGGGCACGATTCATAAGAATCTCCAAAGTACCATTCTCTGCAAAGTCACCCTTTGCAATATACTTAACACCAAAAGAGATACGCTTAAGTTCGATAATTGCCTTTGAGTCATTATCACCCGGTATATAACCCTCCAATTCACCATAGTAATTATCTACATTTAGATAATCGCTAATATAATTACGCTCTAGTCTCAAACCTAATTGGCTATAGATAAATGATGTAGATAGTGGTGTAGTAGTAGACGTACTAGATGAAGTTTGATGCTCAAATGGGCTACCATAACCGTCGTTGTAGGAAGAATGATATACCTTATTCTTACCATCCTTAACCATAGAAGCTACAAACTTATACTCGTAGCCTCTGATAAGTTTGATAGTGAGGTTGTCAGTATTGTCAAAAAGACCGTAAGCATACTTTGTCCACTCTGCATTCTCGGTAGCAGGGTATGGGGTTGAGTAGACCTGAATACCATAGAGGTCGTTGTTCTCCTCGGCGCGAGAAAGAGGCTCATAGCCATAGTCAAGCCCAACATTAAGACCCAAAGATACGGTTACATACTCCGGCTCTGTAGGAGTTGGCTGCTCATTAGTGCCGGCCTCACTACAAGCGGTGAACAACATTCCGACCACCGCTAATAAAAGAAAAAATCTTTTCATAATAATAAAAGTTTTTGTACCGTAGCATCTCCTATGCGGTGATTATAAAAATAAAGAAAGTGTGGAGATGTTCGTTTATCTAACAATGGGCATTTGGCGTGGCCTCGACGAAAATAAACTATACCCCACACCTGTATAGTATGGAGTAGGCACAGAGCGTGCCGACATAGCATACCGATACAAGTGATGTAAATATTCGTTATCCTTCCGTCTAAAATCGCCAAATTTCATTGTTAAGGATCAGCGAAACACTTTCACTAATAATATGTTCACAATCCGAGGATTGCAACGCAAAGTTAGAAATTTATTTTTGATTGCGCAAGAGGTGGGCACCGAAAATGGCATTGAATGGCAACGAATGGCATGCGCTCCCGTTGGTCGCTGAATGACATTTAATAACAAAAGCTGACTTGTCATTAAGCAGTCGTAAGACTGCGCTGCCATTCTATGTCATTAAGGGCTGAAAGCCCGAATGTCATTAAATGCCATCTTCTTGGTCGGCCAATGGCTAATGGCTAAAAGCCAAAAACTACTTCTTGTCCATATACCCCTTTACTTAAAGGAACTTCCGCCCACAAACTCCCTCAACACCGAGGTTGGCGGTATCTCGTCGGTCGATATGGCCACGAAGTTCTCGAGGAACTTCAGCAACCCCTGCGCCACGGCATATTCTGGTCGGGAGTCGGGTATCTCACGCAGAAGTGGCTCGGCAAAGGGTTTGAGCACCGCAATCTCGTACAACAACGACGAGTTGAACATCACATCGGCCTCCTCCTGGTATGGGAAGATATGTCGCTCCTCGCCACGACGCACACTCTCCCAGCGGGCTATCGTATCGGCTGCCGAGGTGCCTCGTGTGGCGTTATCTCGTATCATACGACGCAGCAGACGGTTGTCGGTGGTGTGTATGCGTGAGGTATTATCCATAGCCACCGAAGTAAGGCACGAGGCGTAGATGCGGAACTTCGCCTCAACGGGGATGCTCGGAGTAAGGCGTGGATTGAGGGCGTGGATACCCTCCATGATAAGCACCGAGTTCTCCTCGAGCTTCAGTGGTTTGTCGTGCCACTGACGCTGCCCCGTGACAAAGTCGAAACGGGGTATCTCGACACTCTTACCCTCCATCAACTCCCCGAGGTCTTTGTTCAGACGAGCCAAATCTATAGCCTCCAACACCTCGAAGTCGTATTCTCCATTCTCGTCACGAGGGGTATCTTCTCGATTTACGAAGTAGTCGTCGGTCGATATCAGCACGGGATGCAGACCCAAAACCCGCAGCTGCACACCGAGTCGCTTCGATGTCGTGGTCTTACCACTCGACGAAGGTCCCGACACAAGTATCAGTCGCAAACCTCGGCTGCGATGCGCCTCGGCAATATCGTCGGCCATCCTCGAGAGCAACTTCTCGTGTACCGCCTCGGCAATCTGTATCAACTCACCTGCATCGCCCTGACGAATACGCTGATTGAGTTTGCCCACGGTCGGCACACCAAGGATATTTACCCAACGGCTATAGGTGTCGAAGATGCGGAACATCTTGTTCAGATTTGGAGCCGCAGCGATTGTGTCGGGAGAGGTGCGTGTCGGTGTCGAGAGGTAGAAGCCATTGTGGTATGGTCGCACATCGAAGCTCTCTATATAGGCTGTCGAAGGGGCTAATGCACCAAAGAAGTAGCCTACCTCGTCGCCCATACGCTCAACCGAGCTATAGAGTTTCTCTCGGGTTGTGAGCAGATCTATCTTATCACCCATACCTCGACTCTCGAACTCTGCCACCGCCTCATCGGTCGGCACCTTCTCCCGTGTTACGGGGAGAGAAGCCGACACTATCGACTGCGCAGCACCATAGAGCGCACGGCACTCCGCCTCCGAGAAGGAGTCCTTGCCCTCGACCTCGCAGTAGAGGCTGTTGCCTATCGAGTGGCGCACATAGAAGCGTTGCGACGGAAAGAGCTTCGACACCACCGCCTGCATAATAAATATCAGCGTGCGCTGGTAGGCACGAAATCCGGCAGCCGAGGTTATATCTATAAACTCGACCTTGGCGGGAGTGTACACCCTATAGTCCAACTCCTTGACACGATGGTTCACAATAGCTGCAAGGTAGGGGCGTGGATTATTCAAACCGAGCCTTTGGCTCAACTCGAGCAACGATGTTCCCATTGCGACATCAATAACTTGGTCGCAATTTGTACAGTGTATTCTAATAATCTTCTCCATATACTTTAGATATTCGAGTAGGTAAATATACAAAATTCTCTCGACTTTATCTATCTAACTATCTATTTTTACTATATTTGCGACCGAATAGTTACATAAAATGTGCGTTTTATCGCATTTTCAATCATTAGATATGGTCGCAAACATACTTCTTGCCATACTTTTCATAATCGCTCCTGCTGGAGTGATGTGGCTATGCGAGCGCATAAAGGTTGTACGACAGGTGGGTCCGGTGATGTTTTGCTACCTCATCGGAATAGTTATCGGAAACTCAAACCTCCTGCCCGAGGCGTTCAAGCCTATCCAAAACATCTTGTGCGAACTCACCGTTCCGTTGGCAATACCAATGATGCTATTCAGCTGCGACTTCAAGAAGTTCTCGATCAAGAGCTCGCTCGTGGCCACCATCGTAGGTATCGTGGCGGTTGTGATAACTGTCGTATCGGGTTTTTACCTCTTCGGACCGCTCCTCGGAGTGGAAGCACCGGCCATAGCTGGTAGTCTTATAGGCACATTCACCGGTGGAACGCCAAACTTGGTAGCCCTCTACAAGATGCTAAATCTCTCGAAAGAGACATTTATCACCATCACCACATTCGACATCTTCATCTGCTTCTTCTACCTGCTCTTCCTGATGAGCGTAGGTGTAAAACTTGCCCGAAAATTCTTGGGCAAGCACAAGAGTACAGGCTCGGCATTTGAAGTTGAAGCGACTACGACAAATCCATATCGTAACTTCATCGGCAAGAAGGCTGTCATACAGTTGCTCAAGATTATAGGGGCAACCGTCGCTATTGTCGGCATATCGTTCGGAGTAGCGACCCTCGCCAAACACTACAACGAGAGTCTGTTTATGTTGGTGATGTTTCTAACGCTCACCACATTGAGCCTTGCGCTTACGGGGTGGAACGAGGTCAAGCGTTGGGATAAGAGTTACGATGCAGGTATGTACCTCGTCTATATCTTTTCGATTGCAATAGCCTCCTCGGCCGACCTTTCAACACTCGACTTCGAAGGGGGTCTATACCTCTTCCTCTATCAACTTTTCGGAGTCTTTGTATCGTTGTTGCTGACGCTAACATTAGGGCGACTCTGCCGACTCGATGGCGATACGGCAATCATCACCTCCAACACGATGATTAACTCCCCCGCCCTTGTTCCTATCATAGCTGCCTCGATGAAAAATCGTGATATGATTATCGTCGGCATATCGATAGGCTTGGTAGGATATGCAGTTGGAAATTACCTCGGGTATCTACTATTTGTACTCCTCGGAGGGGTACTCTAAAGAGAAACATAACGAAATGAAAAGAGCTATCCTCACATCTTTGCTCGTCGTAGCACTTCTGCTTAGCAACATCGCAACATCGCACGCCAAAAAGGAGAAGAGCGACTATCGCTCCGCATACGCCAAGGAGGGTATGACCGGCAAGGAGATACGCCAAGCCAAGAAGAACTACGAGAAGGAGCACGGCATAAAGACCGGCTGGAACTTCGGACCCTTCCCTGCCATCTCCTACAACTCCGACCTCGGTTTCCAGTATGGAGCCTTGTGCGACATCTTCTACTATGGCGATGGACACCAATTCCCTGGCTATCAGCACAAGTTCAATGTCGAGGTTTCACGCTACACCAAGGGTGAGACCTTGGCCCACCTTTTCTACGACTCGAAGTATCTAATCCCTGGCGGCATACGCCTCACAGCTGCTGCGACATACCTCAACTCGCAGATGAACTCCTTCTACGGTTTCAATGGCTACGCCACACCATACAACTACAACTTCGTCAACAAGAAGCACCAGAACTACAACCCGGCATACTACGCCGATAGCTACGAGATGGTGCGAGCTTTGTGCGACATACAGGTTCCCATATCGAAGAACTTTACGCTGATGACCGGTCTTACATTCTGGGATATCAAGACTGGTGGCGTAGGGCTTAAAAAGTACCAGGAGTCGCAATCTCTCTATAAACTCTATCGCAAGACAGGACTTATTCGTGACAACGAAGTGAGTGGCTCGCATCTCGACTTCAAGATTGGAGCTCTCTACGACACTCGCGACCACGAGCTCGCTCCACAACGAGGTTTCTGCTTCGAGATGGTGGGTGTCGCATCAACCGATTTGCGCAACAATGGCAACGACTTCTACCGCATTATGGCATCGTGGCGTCACTTTATACCTGTTGGTGGGCGTGTCGTGTTGGCATATCGTGTGGCATCACAAGAGACCTTTGGCAACGCTCCATTCTATATGTTGCAGACCATACAGACGCTCTACCTCCGACAAATCAAGAGCGAAGGTCTGGGCGGTATGAACACCATCAGAGGCGTTCTCCAGAACCGCATCATTGGTCAGGGCTATGCGTGGGCTAACTTCGAGTGCCGTGTGCGCATCGTTGATTTCCGTTTCATCAAACAGATGTGGCGTATTGCCGTCAATCCATTTGTCGATATGGGCGTTGTGACACGAGGCTATCGCCTCGAGGAGCAGAAACGAGCTGCAGAGCTCTATCCCGAGCTATATTCGGGTGCTAAAAACGGCTTCCACGGCAGTGCTGGTATAGGCGCAAAGCTCATTATGAACCAGAATTTCATCCTCTCGGTGGAGTGGGGTATGCCATTCGATAGACGCGATGGTTCGAATGGATTAAATATCGGATTAAATTATATCTTCTAATTACACCGATTTACCATCTTTTTTTACTACCTTTGCAACCAGATAAAAAGACAATTTATAGAGATTTATAGATATGAAAGCAATCGTAAAAACCAATCTTCAGCTTGCAGGACAGACTGCTCACTATGTAGGCAAAGTTCGTGATGTCTATAGCATCGAGGGTGACTACCTCGTGATGGTCGTGTCGGACCGTATCTCGGCATTCGATGTCGTTCTGCCCGAGGGCATTCCGTTCAAGGGACAGGTATTGAACCAAATTGCAGCCAAGTTCCTCGACGCAACCTCCGATATACTTCCGAACTGGAAAATCGCTACGCCCGACCCAATGGTTACCGTAGGTCACAAGTGCGAGCCTTTCAAGGTCGAGATGGTTATCCGTGGCTACCTTTCGGGCCACGCCTGGAGAGAGTACAAGGCGGGTAAGCGCACCATTTGCGGTGTGGAGATGCCCGATGGTATGGTCGAGAACCAGAAGTTCCCACAACCTATCATCACCCCTACAACCAAGGCTGCCGAGGGACACGACGAGGATATCTCGAAGGAGGATATTATCGCCCAAGGCATCGTCTCGAAGGAGGATTACGAGCAGCTCGAGAAATATACCCGTGCCATCTTCGAGCGTGGAACAGAGATTGCAGCCAAGATGGGACTTATTCTTGTCGATACGAAGTATGAGTTTGGCAAGAAAGATGGCGTAATCTATCTGATGGACGAGATACACACACCCGACTCTTCACGCTACTTCTACAAGGAGGGCTACGAGGAGCGTCTTGCAAAGGGCGAGAAGCAGAAGCAGCTCTCGAAAGAGTTTGTGCGTGAGTGGCTTATGGCCAACGGTTTCCAAGGCCAGGAGGGCCAGCAGGTGCCGGAGATGACACCCGAAATCGTTGCAAGCATCACCGAGCGATACATCGAGTTGTACGAGAATATCACGGGCGAGAAGTTCGTGAAGGCCGAGTGCGACGATATCGAGGCTCGTATCGAGAAGAATGTTACTGAGTTCTTGGCAACTCTTTAAGGGAGCGACAAACATTAAATTAAAAAGCAAAGGCGGCAGTAATTGTCGCCTTTGGTAGCGTGAAAAGTTATGAAAAAAGGTCTATATTCGGGCATATTTGGCAATTTTATCGTGTTCGGTTTGTTGATGTATATAATGTTGAGTCCGAGCGAATTTGTGATACTCTCGACAAACGATATGCACGCCTCGCTCGGCAACGCCTCACGCCTCGCCTCGGCAGTCAAAGAGTGCCGTGATACGGTATTTACAATCGTGGTCGATGCGGGCGACCGCTGGACAGGCAATGCCTATGTCGATTTGGCGGAGCATCGCCTTCCGATAATCCGCATAATGAACGAGGTGGGTTACAATGTAGCCACACTCGGCAACCACGAGTTCGATGCAGGCCAGCAGACCCTTGCAGCCTCTATCGACTACGCCTCGTTCCCTATAATCTGCGCCAATATGCAGAGCGAAGATAATCGTTTCGCCAAGCTCGGCACAACGAGCCGCATCAAGACCCCCGCAGGCGTGATTATCGACTTCGTGGGCGTGGTGACGAGCTTCTCCAACGGCCACCCCGACGGCAACGCCTCAAACTTCGAGGGGCTCACCTTCGAAAACCCACTCGATGCGGCCGAGCGTGAGGGAGAGGCGATAGATGGCGATATCAAGGTGCTGTTGTCGCACATGGGCGACGACCGTGATATGGAGTTGGCGGGCCGATACGATGGCTACGACATCATCATCGGAGGTCATACACACCGCCTGCTCGACACCGTCGTCAATGGCACCATCATAGGCCAGACTGAGCGCAAACTCAAGTATGTGGGTGCAACACGAGTGAAGATGCGTGGCCGTAAGGTTCTCAGCATCGAGTACGAGAACATACCGCTTGCAGGCTACGCAAAAGATGAGGCTATGGAGCACCTTATCGACGAGATAGAGGATAACCCTGCACTCAAAGTTGTTGTAGGCTCACTCGCCCAAGATATCAACCACATAGGCTTGGGCAACCTCCGCACCGAGATTATGCGCAAGGCCGCAAAGGCCGATATCGGCATATACCATCGTGGCGGCATACGCCTTACGGGCATGAGCAAGGGGGCGGTAACGACGAAGATGCTCTTCGACAACGAGCCATTCTTCTCGCAGGTTCACACCATCGAGATGACCCCGGCACAACTTCGCAAGCTCATCATCTCGAAGTACAACGACACCGTGAATGCCAAGGAGTCGCACCGCATAGACCTTTACGCTTCAACACCTTACAACATTATCGTCAATAAGCGAAACGAGGCCTACGATGTGGAGTTCCCGAAGCTGAAGGAGGGGCGTCGTTACAAGATAGCCATAGCCGACTATGTGGCACGCACCTACAAAGACTTCGAGGGCGAAAACGAGGTGCGCACACCAATGTTGGTCTATGACCTCGATGCAGCATACTTCGCAAAACGCTCACCTGTGAAGGTGTCGTGCGAGCCAAAGCAGAGGATTGTTGTGCGGTAATCGAGGCCGTAGGAGAGAAATTATTTCGAGAAAAAGTTGGAGTATCGAAAAATTATATATAATTTTGCACTCCTTTTGTGCGCATAAGCGTGCGTGCGAGGGCAGATAAATAACTAATTATTAACTTTTTAACGAGCGATTGTATCGCAAAATTTAATTGTATGGAGAATACAAAAGTAGCAGTCGAGAATTTCGATTGGACCGCATTCGAGAACGAGTCTAACCTCTACGATCAGCCAAAGGAGCAGATCGAGGCTCTCTATGGTGAGACCATGTCAAACATCGCAGTTGGCGAGACAGTTGAGGGTACCGTTACCGAGATCAACAAGCGTGAGGTTATCGTAAATATCGGCTACAAGAGCGAGGGAGTTATCCCTGCATCGGAGTTCCGTTACGCAACCGAGCTTCAGGTTGGTGACAAGGTTGAGGTTTATGTTGAGTCTGTAGAGGATAAGGGCGGTCAGCTCCTCCTCTCGCACAAGAAGGCTCGTCAGCTCAAGTCTTGGGACCGAGTTAATGAGGCTATGGAGAACAACGAGATCATCAAGGGTTATGTTAAGTGCCGCACTAAGGGCGGTATGATTGTCGATGTATTCGGCATCGAGGCATTCTTGCCAGGCTCGCAGATCGATGTTAAGCCTATCCGTGACTACGATGTATATGTCGATAAGACTATGGAGTTCAAGGTTGTTAAGATCAACCAGGAATACCGCAATGTTGTCGTTTCGCACAAGGCTCTCATCGAGGCCGAGTTGGAGGCACAGAAGCAGGTTATCATGTCGAAGTTGGAGAAGGGCCAGATCCTCGAGGGTACCGTTAAGAACATCACTTCGTATGGTGTATTCATCGACCTCGGTGGCGTTGATGGTTTGATCCACATCACAGACCTTTCGTGGGGCCGTGTAAACCATCCGGAGGAGGTTGTAGCACTCGACCAGAAGTTGCAGGTTGTAATCATCGACTTCGATGAGAACAAGAAGCGCATCGCTCTCGGTTTGAAGCAGCTCACAGCTCACCCTTGGGAGGCACTCGATGCTAACTTGAAGGTTGGCGACACCGTTAAGGGTAAGGTTGTCGTTATGGCCGACTACGGTGCATTCGTAGAGATCGCACCGGGCGTTGAGGGCTTGATTCATGTATCGGAGATGTCGTGGAGCCAGCACTTGCGTTCGGCACAGGACTTCATGAAGGTTGGCGACGAGGTTGAGGCCGTAGTATTGACCCTCGACCGCGAGGAGCGCAAGATGTCGCTCGGTATCAAGCAGCTCACAGCTGATCCATGGGAGAACATCGAGACCAAGTACCCTGTAGGCACAAAGTGCGCAGCCAAGGTTCGCAACTTCACCAACTTTGGTGTATTCGTAGAGATCGAGGAGGGCATCGATGGCCTTATCCACATCTCTGACCTCTCGTGGACCAAGAAGGTTAAGCACCCGGGAGAGTTCACCCAGGTAGGCGCAGATATCGAGGTTGTAGTTCTCGAGATCGACAAGGAGAACCGTCGTTTGAGCCTTGGACACAAGCAGCTCGAGGAGAACCCTTGGAACGAGTTCGAGCAGCAGTTCACCCTCGACTCTGTACACGCAGGTACTGTTGTTGAGGTAAATGACAAGGGCGCAGTTGTATCGCTCGGCGAGAATGTCGAGGGCTTCGCACCAACTCGTCACCTCGTTAAGGAGGATGGCTCGAGCGTGAAGAAGGGCGAGACAGCCGATTTCAAGGTTATCGAGTTCTCGAAGGCAACCAAGCGTATCACATTGTCGCACACTCGTATCTTCGAGGAGGCAAAGCGTGAGGCCGTAGCAGCCGAGAAGGCAGAGCGTAAGGCAGCAGCTGATGCAGCCAAGGCTTCGGTGAAGAAGATCCAGCAGTCGGTTGAGAAGACCACTTTGGGCGATATCGCCGGTCTTGCCGAGTTGAAGGCACAGTTGGAGAAGAAGTAGTAGTTGCTACTTTTCGATAGTGAGGGCTGACCGATAAGGTCGGCCCTTTTTTTGTTATCGGATGTATTAACCCTCGCTAGCGTAACGCAGAAATTTGCACTCTATTCGCTTCATTTTTTTTGGAATTTCAAAAAAAAATATCTACTTTTGTAACCTAAAGTATAGGTAAAAAAGGCAAAATCCCTCCCCCGAAAACCTCGGGGGGGGGGATTTTGAGGTTTTAATTTTCTGACTTTCAGCATTTTACGGCTTTTTGGGCCAATTCTGCTGAAAGTCGATAAAATGCGCCTGTAAGTGCGTTATCGGGGGCTCTGTTCGAGCCGCAAAATCCTCAAAATCACAAAAAAGCCAAAAAAATCGCAATTTCCGAGCGGGGAGATTGTGTGCCCGTGACCCAATCCGTGGCCCTATATATAAATATAGGTATGCGGGGTAACAGAGTATAATACAGGCAGCGTTCCATCAGCCTACATTATAAACAAACATATTTTTTAACTTATTTACTAACTAAAAAAACACACAATGAAAAATTTGGCAAAATTTTTTGTGGCGGTAGCGGCATTGTTCGTGGGCGTATCGTGTACGACAGACACTACCGAGGACCTTGGTCAGCAGATCGTTGGCAAGGGTCAAACTGTCCTCACCGTTTCGACTGGTGAGTCGGTGCTTGACACCAAGACATCG
Source organism: Rikenellaceae bacterium (assembly GCA_015059685.1). GTDB lineage: Bacteria > Bacteroidota > Bacteroidia > Bacteroidales > Rikenellaceae > Alistipes. The sequence continues at coordinate 40,839 of SUZW01000011.1, forward strand.
CTTGGCGGCAAGGTAGATGGCACCTATCCAATCTATTGGAGCAATGGCGATCAGCTTTCGCTCAATGGCGTTGCTTCGGCTCCTTTGGCAGATGTTGAGGCAAACTCAACCTCTGCTACTTTCACTTGGGAGGGTACTTTCGACGCACCTTTCTGCGTTGCTTACCCTGCAAGTGAGGAGGGTACTGTAACCTTCGCTGCCGAGCAGGAGTATGTCGAGGGTACATTCTCGCAGAACGCTGTGCCTATGATTGGCTACTCTGACGAGGTGGGCGTTTCGGGCGTACAGCTCCAGTACCTCGCAGGCGTGCTTCAGTTCAATGTTTCGGGTGCTGCTACTTTGGCAAGTATGATTATCGAGACTGTTGATGGCACACCTATCGCAGGCGTATTCGATTGCGACTTCGCAGCCGGTACTGTTAAGCCACAGGCAGGCTCACGCTCCTCTATCGAGTACTCGTTTGGCGAGGATGGTCTTGACATCTCGGGTGGTAAGTCGTTCCATGTTGCAGTTCCTGCTGGTAAGTACGACGCTGTTAAGGTTATTATGCTCGAGGCCAACGGTGGTGCTTTTGAGGGTACTGTTAAGGCAGACGGCACTGTTAAGCCGGAGCTTGCTGCTGGTCAGGTTCGTGAATTTACTATCAGCAACTGGTCAGCAAACAAGACCTACAAAGTAATCAAGGATGTTGATACTTTGGAGCAGTTTGCAGAGGCTGTTGCAGAGACCCCTGATTTGCAGGCTGTAGTTTTGAAGGATGTTGATGCTTCGAGCATCGCAGCTACTTGGGCTCCAATCGAGGGCTTCACTGGTCTTCTCCGTGGTAATGGTAAGACTATCAGTGGCTTGACAAAGCCTTTGTTTGGTGAGTTGAAGGGTACGGTTACTAACTTGACCTACGAGGCAAATGTTGCTCCAGGTGCAGCTGCTTCGGCAACCGACGCATCGAAGAACCTTGCAGCAATTTTTGCAAATACCACAAATGGTGCAACCCTCACAAGCTGTACTGTTAAGGGTTCGTTGACTATCAACAATAATGTCTATGTGCCAACAACAACTGTTAAGACTGGTGAGTTTTGGTTTGCAGGATTTGCGGGTAAGTCAACAAATTCGACATTCCAAAACTGTACAAATAAGGCTACAATTACTATTACACAATCGATGAAAGCAACAAACAAAACTACCTATGTTATTGTTGGCGGTATTGTGGCTCACAGTGTTAGTGGTAGTGCATTCGTAAATTGCGTAAACAATGGTCCTATCAACTACAACGATGCTGGTGCATATGTTGGTAAGGATAGTGGCGGTTTTGGTGGCACACCTCAGACTAATGGTTATCTTGGTTGCATTGTTGGTTATATTGCAGACGCAGACTCTTACCTCGATGGTTGTGTTAATAATGCAAAGTTTACCCACGGTGGTAAATCGATGAGAACATTCTCGGCAGGTGGCGTTATTGGTGGTATAACAACCAGCACTAAGGGTGTTTCTAATTGTGTAAACAATGGCGACATTGAGGCAAATGCTCTCTATATCTATGGAAACCTTGGTGGTATTGTGGGTACAAGTGGTTCTTCGATTACAAATTGTAAGAACGACGGTGAGATCAAGGTTGTTCCGGTGAAGAAGAGCAACAAACAGTACGCTTATATTGCAGGTGTTGCCGCTAATTCGAGTGGTACTATTTCCGGATGCGAGAATAGCGGAGATATTTGGATTGAGGGAACAATTGTTGCAGCGACATCGGGTTCTGGATATATTCGTGCGGGTGGTATCTCAGGAAACGATACCGGAACTGTTTCGGATTGTACAAACAATGGTAATATAACTTCAAAGGGTGTGCGTGGTGGTATTCCATCCAGCGCTTCTACTATCAACGCTATTGGAGGTATCTCTGGTTATAAGAGCACAAAGCCTCTCTCTGGCTGTACAAATAATGGAACCATTACATACGACGTCACCTCTTATAGTACAGGCGAAGGCTTCAATGAGGTAAACCACATAGGTGGTATTGTAGGATGTTGCTCACAGCCTATATCGTCAAGTCATAACACAGGAGATGTAATTTTGCCGGCAACAGCAGATGTAAACTCTCTCGCAATGGGTGGTATCGCTGGTTGGGGTGCAGCTATCAGCGATAGCGACAACAAGGGTAAAGTTCAGGTTCTCGGAAAGATTAATGGTGAGCCTAAGGGAATGCACCGTGTATTGATTGGTGGAGTATCTGGACGAGCAACCTCATTCTCGAACACACACAATTTAGAAGGTGGAGATGTAACCGTATCTGGTGCTATAGCTCCAACAAGTACTGCCCAAACCATATACGATTCCTCATCTGGTTGGGGATCTTTTGGCATCGGTGGCGTTACCGGTTCCGGAACAGGTTTGACTGTTAACACAAGCAATGCTGCAAACCTAACCGTATCTTCGGATATTGCAGCAATTCCAACAACTACAACTGGCGAGGGTGATACCGCTGAGACTACAAATAACTACACAATGCACCCTCTTTTGATTGCTGGTGTTACAGCATACGGAGGTGATGCAGATAATGAAAATGTTGTTAACCGAGGAACTATTACCGTATCGGGTACCCACTCATACAACACAGTAGGTTTGTATATCTCTGGTGTATATTGTCGTGGTTGTAACGGGGAAGGCTGCACTTATACAAAGTATGAGAACTATGGTCCTATCAATGTATCGGTTGTATTGGAGGACGAGAATCCTGCATTGAAGATTGCTGGTATTGTAAGTTACTCAGTGAAAGGTTACCAGGTTGACTACTTGAACGAAGGCCCAATCAACTTCACCGGTAGTGTCGTGGGTAAGCAATTGCATATTGCTGGTGTCTCGACAGGTGGTGGTACTGCCTCGACGACATTTACCAACTGCGATAATGGCACTAATGGTGTTATCACAGTAAATGGTAATACAGGTTCGGATTACGACTATCTTGGTGGTGTATTTGATTCGCTTACAAAAACAGTTACCCTGACAGGCTGCGACAATAGAGCTGCTATTACTCACAAAAATACAGGTACAACGACGCCATATAAGACATACTTCGGTGGTATCGTTGGTCATGTATCCGGCAAGTTAAAGGGCGTTACAAAGTGTTCTAACAGCGGTAAGCTCACCTCTAATAGCCGAGCTAAGTATATGGGTGGCTGCTTCGGTCAGATTGATGTTGCAACCGACCTTAATCTCTGGACAGATATCACCAACTTGGGTGAGATCGTATGGCCTGCAGGTTCAAGCCATGTGCCATATATCGGTGGTGTAGCGGGTAGTATTTCAGATGCGACTGGTGTCATCAAGCAGTGGCACAACTCGGGTACTATCAATGTATGCAACAATGTAACCAAGGTAAATAACTTGCGTACATTTGTTGGTGGTCTCGTAGGTACATCTAATATTAAGACATTCTCGTACTGCTCGAATACTGGTAATGTACTCGCTCCTTATGCTCGTCGTACAACTGCCGGTGATGATGCTGACCTTACAACTTGGGTAGGTTTGTTGTGTGGTACAAGATATTACCATACCGGAGCTACTGGTACCAATGACCCAACTACTGCAAATGTTGATAACTGCCTTATCAAGGGTACTATCAAGCGTTATAGAACAGACAAGAAGGGTGTTGATGAGTGCGTAGTTGATACTATCGAGGAGGCTTACAGGTATGCATTTGCTGAGCCAGGTGATATGACTACCGAGGAGCACAATCCTCTCAACTATTTCACCAACATCTCGGTAACAACAATGCCTCAAGAGCCTTCTACCGAGGATACGACACCCGAGGATACGACACCCGAGGAGTAATAAATTGAGTAGTTTAATTTGAAAAATAAAGAGAAAAAGATATGAAAAAGACAGTTTTGAATAGCTACTCGGCACCGCAGATTGAGTTCTACACAGTAGCAATCGAGCGTGGTTTCAGTTTGAGCAACGGTGATGGTGCCGACCTCAATCTCCCAGGTATGCCTGGTGTAGATGGCGGCGAGCTTTCACCGGACGAGTAATCCGACTTGATTTTCACCGTGGGGGCTTCGTGCCCCTGCGGTATAAACAAAAATATGGCTATTGTGGCGGGGCTCCCTGCCCTATTCATTCTACACCGAATTTCCACAATAGCACAGGTAACACCCGTTACCGCCCGAGGTTGTCCCCCCCAAAAACAACCTCGGTTTTTTTTGAGCTATTAGCTATTAGCCATTAGCCATTAGCTTTTTTTTGGTGGGGACTCTGGAGGGTGTCGGGGCGCAGGCAAAAACGGCCAGTAAGGGCCAGTAACGGCTAGTAAGGGCCAGTAAGGGTGCGCTTGAGGTTTTAGGTTGAGGGAACTCTCGAGGTTGTCGGGGCGCAGATTTATTAGGGTCGTTAGGGGCGTTAGGGTCGTTAGGGGTGCGCTTAAAGTAATTGTCAATTGTCAATTCTCAATTGTCAATTGTCAATTCTCTGGGGATAGGTAACACCGAACTCGGCTTATGGAATATACCACGACCTTCCCTTTTCGCACAAAGACAACAAATCCCCACACCTTGCGGTGCAGGGATAAGTTTGCAGATTCCATAAGCCGAGTTCTGTTTTAGTTCATCATTTATCTACGATGGCAGTCGCCTGCCACCTCCAGCGGTTTACCCCTCGACATTGGGCGAGCAACCCTTAATTGTCGATATACATAACCTTGCAACCCGTAAGGCGTACTGCCAAGTGACATCGCTGCCCTTGCGGTGGGCTCTTACCCCGCCTTTTCACCCTTACCACAGACCAAAATCTGCGGCGGTTATTCTCTGTTACGCTACTATACCCTCTCGGACATCAAGCCGTTAACTTGTACGGTGCTCTGTGTTGCTCGGACTTTCCTCCCCCTCTCTTGCGAGGCAGCGATGAACCGAATCTGCGCTGCAAAGATAAGAAAAAAAAGCCAATGGCTGATGGCCAAAGGCTAAATGCTACAAAAAATTGTTGCAACAACACTATTTATGCCACGACACCGTAGCCTCCGCATCCCACTCGGGCAGTGGCTTTGGCTCGAAGTCGCTGTAGCCGAGTGCCACAACGCACTCTATTTCGCAATTCTCGGGGATGGTGAGAAAGCTCTTCAGGTAGTCGTCGGCCTTCTCGCCCTCGGGCACATCCTTCAGGCGTGGGCGGCCGCCCACATGCACCCAGCACGAAGCGAGGCCGTGTGCGACAATCGAGAGCTGGAGCATCGTAGCCGAAATAGCGCAGTTTTCGCGCCACAGGTCGGTCTTGGTCGTGTCGCCCATAACCACGATAGCGGCTGTGGCCGAGGTCATAAACGACGAGCCGTAGTCACGCATCTCGGCAATCTTGTCGATGGTCGCGCGGTCATCGACGATAAGAAAATGGGTGGTGTGCATATTGCGTGACGAAGGCGCAGTGAGTGCATCACGCACAATATCGAGCAGCACTTCACGAGAGGGCACCTCGGGCAAAAATTTGCGCACGCTGCGGCGTTTTTTGATAACTTCCTTAAATTCCATACGATATAATTTAATCTTTTTTCACTCTATGACGCAAAAATAGTGAAAAAGTTGTTATTTTTGCAAAAAGTATATATATATGTTAGGGCCAATAGCCAAAGACTAATGGCTAAAAGCACAATAGAACTTATGGAGCAGAGCAATTTTACAATCGCCTTAATCTACGACTTCGACGGAACACTCGCTGCGGGAAATATGCAGGAGTACGACTTCATCCCCGCTGTGGGCAAGAGCAATTTCGAGTTCTGGGATGCCTCGAACCGCCTTGCCGAGGAGCAGGATGCCGACCAAATTTTGACCTACATGGCACTGATGATCCGTGAGGCGCAAGCCAAGGGTTTGTCGTTGCGTCGTGAGGCGTTTCAGGAATCGGGCAAACATGTAGAGCTCTTCCCGGGCGTGATGGAGTGGTTCGACCGCATCAACGCCTACGGCAAGGAGCGAGGCGTGAGGGTTGTGCACTACATCAACTCGTCGGGCTTGAAGGAGATTATCGAGGGCACACCCATCGCCGACAAGTTCCGCAAGATCTACGCTTGCTCGTTCCTCTACAATGTTGATGGCATTGCCTATTGGCCCGGTGTGGCGGTGAACTATACCAACAAAACGCAGTTTATCTTCAAAATCAACAAGGGTGTGGAGTCGGTTTACGATACCAAGCAGGTGAATAGGTTTATGGAGGAGAAGGAGCGACCTGTACCATTCTCACGAATGATTTATGTGGGCGACGGAACAACCGATATCCCTTGTATGCGCCTTGTGAAGAACTTTGGTGGTCACTCCATTGCTGTCTATAACCCGAAAGACGAGGCGAAGCGTGGCGATATGAATACGCTTATTCGTGACAATCGTGTAAATCATGTCTGCGCAGCCGACTACAGCGAGGGCACGGAGATAGATACGGTGGTTAAGGCTATTATCGACAAGTGCGTTGCCGACCACAAACTCTCGCTTCTTGAAGCGGAAAATTAAAAATTTAGACGAGAGACGAGAGATTTCCGAATTGACAATTGACAATTGAGAATTGACAATTAAAGGTATTTTTATTTAGGCCTGCGGCGCACCCCTAACGCCCCTAACGACTCTAACGACTCTTAAAAAAAACAGCCAATGGCTAATGGCTAATGGCTAAAAGCCAAATAATTATGAAACAGCATAGGTTTTTCCTCGCTTTGCTTGTTGCGCTCGTTGTGGCGCAGGGGGCGATGGCGCAAAAGAGACATAAAACGGTGGTCAAGACCGACTCCACAACGGTGGTTACTACCGTGCGCACGGTGCCTAATTTTGTGCCGAAGCACGATTTGCGCATAGGAGCCGGAACATTGAGTCTTTCGACCTCATTCATTCTCGATGGCGGATGGTATATGGACGATTACCACCGCAGCTTCCGTCAGGATATGGCCACAGCTGACACCTACCTTACTCCCCGCACCTTTGTGGGCAACTACTCCTTCAGCTACACCTACCACCACCTTCGTTGGTTGCAGTATGGCGGCACGGTAACTTTCGGAGCCACAACCCGTTGGCGCAAAGATGCCTTCACGGGCGAGAAGACCGAAAATCTCTCGACACACGCTGTGGCGGTGATGCCTTCGGTGCGGTTTGTTTGGTTTTATCGTGAGAAAGTGCAACTCTACTCCTCGATTTCGCTCGGCTTGGTTACCGACTTTGACGAGGCGTATGTCTGGGGCGATGTGGCCCTTGTTGGCTGCTCGTTTGGTCGCAAGGTATTCGGCTTTGTTGAATTGGGAGGCGGTATGGCCGGCTCGGCACGCATAGGTCTTGGTTATCGTTTTGATGTTAAGAAGAGATAGGAGGGCTATGGTTATGAGAAGATATATTTCGATTTTCGTGGTTACTCTTGTGGCGATATTTGCGACAACATCGTGCCAACTCGAAGGGGGCACCACAGCGGATACGCAACGAGCCAACAGGATGTTGTGGAACAGGGTGTATGATGGTTTGAACGAACACACGCAACATATCACAACTATCGCCTACCTCAACGACGCGATGCTCGACATCAAGTGGGACACGGACAATAAACCAATAGGCATCGAGGAGAAGGAGTCGGGCGACTACATCATCTACTATGGCGAGGATAAATACTACTACCCTATGGCTTACCGCATCGTAACGGGTGGCAAGCGACTCGATGAGGGTGGCGAGTGGGTTGTCTATGTGAAGTATGGCACCTATATGGAGTTTGCGAAGGTTGGCACAGCACAGGGCAGAGTTGGAGAGGCGACAAAATTTCACCTCAAAACCGACAACGGAGCATCTATGCGTTACAACTACATCTACACCCAACAAGCCGATGTGGAGTACTCGTACAACAGCACCGAGGAGGCGTTGCATTTCGTTTTATCAAGCGTTGAGGGGGTATCCACCGACACGAGCAGCATAGGCTCCGAGGCCGACTTTATCATAGAGTACAACTCTGTTGAGCCGTTGGTGTTCATCGACGAGACACTCTACTCGGGAGAGGTTGATATACTCTACAGGGATTTTGTCGAGAATGCAACCCGTTCGTTGACAGTGCAAATTGCAAATAAAATTATTACCTTTGCACCGAAGAACTAAAAAGCTAATGGCTAACAGCCAAAAGCTAACAGCCTTGAGATAATGAACGAGATAATTTTTGCAACCAACAACGCCCACAAATTGGGAGAGGTGCAGGCTCTGCTCGAAGGGGCTTTTACGCTGAAAACCCTGCGTGAGTGCGGCATCACCGAGGATATCCCCGAAACTGCCGATACGCTCGAAGGTAACGCCTTGCAGAAGGCTCGCTATGTCTATGAGCGCACAGGAGCCAACTGCTTTGCCGATGATACGGGCTTGGAGGTCGATGCTTTGGGTGGTGCTCCGGGTGTCCGCTCGGCTCGCTATGCGGGGGATGCACACGACTTCGATGCAAACAACGCTCTGCTGCTGAAAAACCTCGAGGGCGAGACCAACCGCTCGGCTCGCTTCCGCACCGTTATTGCGTTAATTCTCGGTGGCGTGGAGTATCTTTTCGAGGGCAAGGTCGAGGGCTCGATTATCGACCACATGTCGGGCACGGAGGGGTTCGGATATGACCCGATGTTTGTACCCGAGGGTGATACACGCACCTTTGCCGAGATGTCGGCCGAGGAGAAGAATGCCATCTCGCACCGAGGTCGTGCAGTGGCAAAACTTGTGGAGTTCCTACAAACGGAAAACGAATAAATAAAAAAGCTAATGGCTAATGGCCAAAGGCTAATGGCTTAAAAACTATGGCAAACTACGAAAGAGAGGATAGATACAACCTCGAAAAGATTGAACAACTGAAATATCACTACCGTGAGGTGTTGCGCCTTCTCGGTGAGGATCCCGAGCGTGAGGGCTTAATCAAGACACCGGAGCGTGTAGCGAAGGCGTGGTCGTTCCTTACGAAGGGTTACGAGCAGGACCCGATAGCAATTTTGCAGTCGGCAATGTTCAAGGAGGAGTACAAGCAGATGGTGGTGGTCAAAGATATCGAGTTGTTCTCGGTATGCGAGCACCACATGCTCCCATTCGTGGGCAAGGCGCATGTAGCCTACATCCCGAACGGCACTATTACAGGTCTGTCAAAAATCGCCCGTGTTGTGGAGTGCTTCGCTCGTCGCCTACAGGTACAGGAGCGATTGACCGTTCAAATTCGTGACTGCATACAGGAGGCACTGAACCCTATCGGTGTAGCGGTAGTTATCGAGGCTTCGCACATGTGTATGCAGATGCGTGGCGTGGAGAAGCAGGGCTCGAAGACCACGACTTCGGCATTTACGGGTATCTTCCTCTCGGATCATCGCACCCGCGAGGAGTTTATGTCGCTTATTTCGGCTAAATTACAGTAACATTTATAAACACTTAAACCAAACTGATTATGAAAAAGTTTTTTACATTTATGGTTGCGGCATTGGCTATATGCGGTGTCGCTTGTACCCCTGAGAACAACAATGGGGGGGGGAACGAAGATGGTAATTTTACAATTGAAGTTACCGAAATTTCGGCAGAGAGTGCCTATGTAAGCGTTACATCGGCCAACGACAAGACCTTCTACTTCGACATTGTCGAGAAGAGTGAGTTTGACGCATACACCGACAAGACAGAGTTTGCAAACGAGACCGTTTCAATGTTGTTGGAGCTATGCGAATATTACGGAATATCTTTTGCCGAAATTCTCTCGTTGAACAATGATAGCTTCTACTACGAAGATTTCTTTGAGCCAAGCACCGAGTATTACGCCTTTGCATTCAATGTCGATGCCAACGGTGTTGTGTCGGGCGCTGTGGAGTATGTTGCCTTCAAGACCTTGGAGGGCAGCGGTAACACCGGCGGTAGCGAGAATGTTGTAGTTGATAATCTTGTATTTGCCAACTACGAGAACTTTGGCGACTGCTACGAGAGTGGTGCTGCAAACTGGTATATCCAGATGCAGGATTACGACTACACAAACATTGTTGTTGTCGAGGTACAGACTGCATTGGATGCAACATCGCTTGTCGGCACATACCCAATTAGCAACACCTTCGAGGCGGGTAGCTCCGTGTATGGTTTCCTTAACGATTCTAGCTACCTATTTGGAACATATTGGGCTAGCATTGACGACTACAACTATATTGAAGATGTTATCCTTGCTGCTACGGGTAGCGTAACCATTGCCGAGGCAACCGAGGGATATACCATCACAGTAGATATTGCTGACGAGAGTGGCCGAACAGCCAAGGCTACATACACTGGTGCCGTAGAGCCATTCCCTGATGAGACCACAGCAAGCCGCTACAGCACAGCCGTTAAGCTCAACAAGCGTCACGCCCTGAAGGTCGAGCCAAAGAGCAAGATTAAGCGAGGCGCAGCGCTGGTAAAGAAGATGGCTGCGAAATAGAGGAGAACTTACTACAAATAAGAATGGTCGGCTGTGATAGCCGGCCATTCTTATTTGGTAAGTATTCGCAGATAGTCGTGCAAGCACTCCACAACCAACGGGAACGATGGCCCGGCCTGACCATCTATGTCGGTCGAGAGGTTGTGTTGCGAGGTTATCTCGATGTGGGAGGCCTTGAAGTGTATCACATCGTGGGGCGACAAACCCATAAGGTACTCCACCATATTTGTGCAGGAGCGCAACATATTTCTATTGCGCAGCAATAGACAATCGAACACCCCGTCGTGCAGGTCGGAGTGGCGGGTAAGCGGGAAGCCACCTGCTGTTAAACCGTTGAAGACCAACGACATCAACACCTCACAATCGAACTCCTCGTTCTCGGTCTTAATGTGCAGCTTCGTGCGTGGAGGCTCACGCAACTCCTTCAGCCCCTCGTGGATATATGCCAACGGACCAAAGCGGTGCTTCAGGTTGTCGGGCGTGTGTTGCGAGGTTGTGGTAAAGAGTCCGAAGCTCAAGATATTGACAAAGTATCTGTCGTTTACCCTGCCGCAGTCGAAGCGAAGCTCCGAGCCATCCACAATCTGTCGTGCCGCCTCCTCTACCCTACGGCTCATACCTACGGCTCGGGCGAAGTCGTTTGCCGTACCCGCAGGAATTATGCCTATGGCGAGGTTGCGCCCACTCGTTGCCATAGCATTTACGACATAGTTGAGTGTACCATCGCCACCCGCAACAACCACCGTGTCGATATCGTCGTGACCATCGAAGGGGTTGCGCCCGAAGCAAATCTCCTCGGCTGCGACCTCGGCACCACGGCTGCTCAATATGGCGCAAATCTGCTCCTTGTGACGAAGGATATCGCCACGCCCCGAGTTGCCGTTATACAGAAATAGCACACGCTGCATATCAAACAGTTTCGTTTTCTGCAACAAATGTACACTTTTTTCTCCAAGAAAGCAAAAAGCTCTCGGCTCCGACCTCAAGCAAAGTGCCCTTTTCGGAGGCAATTTACTGATTTTTACCACTTTTTAGACAAAAATTATCTGTTAACAATTGCCAATTGTCAATTTATTTGTATCTTTGCACCGCTTTGGCGTGATTTGTAGTAAGGCGAATGCGCACAAAGTGTTAAATGATTAAATAACTTAATTTTAATTTTTTACTATTATGGCTTATTTAACAGCAGAGAAAAAGCAAGAGCTTTTCGGTCAGTACGGCAAGTCTAACACCGATACAGGTTCTCCAGAGAGCCAGATCGCGTTGTTCTCGTACCGTATCAGCCACCTTACAGAGCACCTCAAGAGCAACCGTCACGACTTCGGCACACAGCGTGCGATGTTGAAGATGATCGGTAAGCGCCGTCAGTTGCTCGAGTACTTGAAGGAGGTAGATATCGAGCGTTACCGTGCTATCGTTAAGGCTTTGAACCTCCGTAAGTAAGAGGTCACAGAATGGGGCAACTCGTTTTTTTGAAGGAGTTGCCTTCATTTTGTTTTTTAGTCAGATGTTGATGAGAGAAAAAGAGAAATTTATTTTTTTGACGATTTAGATGATTATGGAAGAAAAGAAGTTGTACAATGCTGTACAGAAGTTTATCCCGCTCGAAGGTGGTCGTGAGATTATGATCGAGACCGGCAAGTTGGCCAAGCAGGCCGATGGTTCGGTTGTAGTAAAGCAGGGCAACACAATGTTGCTCGCTACGGTTGTGGCTGCCAAAGATGCAAAGGAGGGTACCGACTTTATGCCTTTGCAGGTCGAGTACAAAGAGAAGTTTGCTGCCGTAGGTCGCATTCCCGGTGGTTTCATGAAGCGTGAGGGCAAAGCGAGCGACAACGAGGTCCTCGTGGCTCGTCTTATCGACCGTGCGCTCCGCCCATTGTTCCCTGATGACTACCACGCAGAGGTCTATGTTACCGTAAACCTTATCTCGGCAGACAAAGATATTCAGGCCGATGCCTTGGCAGGTTTGGCTGCTTCGGCTGCACTTGCCGTGTCGGATATCCCATTCGGAGGTCCTATCTCGGAGGTGCGTGTAGCACGAATCAACGGAGAGTATTGTATCAACCCTACATTCTCGCAGATGAAGGATGTAGATCTCGATATTATGGTCGGTGGTACTATCGACAACATCTTGATGGTCGAGGGTGAGATGAAGGAGGTTAGCGAGGAGGTTATGCTCGGCGCTATCAAGTACGCTCACGAGGCTATCAAGCAACACTGCGCTGTTCAGATTGAGTTGATGAAGGAGCTCGGCAAAGATGTTAAGCGTGAGTACTGCCACGAGACCAACGACGAGGAGTTGCGCCAGACAATTATCTCGGAGCTCTACGACAAGGCATACGCTATCGCTACAAGCGGTACAATGAAGCACGAGCGCTCGGATGCATTCGATGCTTTGGAGGCAGAGTTCGCTTCACGCTATACCGAGGAGGAGTTGGAGGAGAAGGCTCCGCTTATCCACAAGTACTTCCACGACGATGTACAGAAGAAGGCAATGCGCAATATGATCCTCGACGAGGGCAAGCGTCTTGATGGTCGTCGCACCGACGAGATACGCCCAATCTGGTGCGAGGTTGATTACCTCCCATGCGCACACGGCTCGGCAATCTTCACCCGTGGTGAGACCCAGTCGCTCTCGACCGTAACACTCGGCACAAAGCTCGACGAGAAGATGCACGACGAGGTGCTTGTTCAGGGTTCGGAGCAGTTTGTACTCCACTACAACTTCCCTCCATTCTCGACAGGTGAGGCGAAGGCATCTCGTGGCGTGAGCCGTCGTGAGATTGGCCACGGCCACCTCGCATGGCGTGCGTTGAAGCCTATGGTACCACTCGGTGAGGATAACCCATACGCAGTGCGTGTAGTATCGGACATCCTCGAGTCGAACGGTTCGTCGTCTATGGCTACCGTTTGCGCAGGCTGTATGGCGTTGATGGATGCAGGTGTGAAGTTGAAGAAGCCAGTATCGGGTATCGCAATGGGCCTTATCTCGGATTCGGCAACAGGCCGTTGGGCTGTATTGTCGGATATCTTGGGCGATGAGGACCACTTGGGCGATATGGACTTCAAGGTTACGGGTACCCGTGACGGTATCACCGCAACACAGATGGATATCAAGGTCGATGGTCTTTCGTACGAGGTTTTGGCAGCCGCTTTGGAGCAGGCTCGTGTAGGTCGTCTGCACATCCTCGACAAGATTACCGAGACTATCGCAGAGCCTCGTGAGGACTTCAAGCCATTCGTACCTCGCATCGAGCAGATTGTTATCGACAAGGAGTTCATCGGTGCCGTTATCGGTCCTGGTGGCAAGGTTATTCAGGATATTCAGAAGACTACAGGCACAACCATCACCATCACCGAGACCGAGACTTCGGGATTGGTTGATGTATTCGGTGTAGATAAGGCCTCGATTGACGCAGCTATGGCCCGCATCAAGGGCATCGTAGCCGTACCGGAGGTTGGCGAGGAGTACCACGGCACAATCAAGTCGATTGTAGATTTCGGTGCTTTCGTTGAGATTTTGCCTGGCAAGGAGGCGTTGCTCCACATCTCGGAGATTGACTACAAGCGCTTCGAGACTATGGAGGAGACCGGCTTGAAGGAGGGCGATGAGATTGATGTTAAGTTGATTGGCATCGACCAGAAGACCAACAAGTTGCGTCTTTCGCACAAGGCACTTCTTCCTAAACCGGAGGGTTGGGTAGAGCCTGAGCGTAAGCCACGCGCACCACGAGGTGACCGTCAGGAGCGTGGCGACCGTCGCCCACGCCGTGACCACCACAAGGAGTAATCGCTCGATTTACATAGGCTTTTAGCCATTAGCTTTTCGCCCTCCGCAGAGAAAGCCTGCGGAGGGCTTTTTTAGGCGTTTGACCGACAAATTTTTGCAAATTCGAAAGAAAATTATTGTTTTCTCAAAAAAATATATATCTTTGTAGCTGAATAGGTATACACCTATTCGAACACTGGATAGATAATACAGAAACAACAATTTTTTAACTTTTTAATTTCAAAACATTATGAAAAATCTTTTTAAGATGACATTGGTACTTGTTGCTGTGGCTTTGACAGCGACAGGTTGCGACTGTTTCAAGAAGATGGCCAAGAACCCAAAGGCTATCGCTGTAACTTGTACTCCTGATGTCCTCACACTCAACAATGGCAAAATCGTTGCCGATGTTGCTGCCGAGGTTCCAGCGAAGTACTTCAACAAGACCGCTTCGTTGCGTGTTACTCCAGCCCTCGTATATGCAGGTGGCGTAACAAAGGGTAACACTCTCTTGCTCCAGGGCGAGAAGGTTGCCGACAACGGTATGCTCGTTAAGAATGGCGAGACACTCAGCATCAAGCGTCAGGTAGAGTTCGCTTACAAGCCAGAGATGCAGCTTTGCGAGCTCGTACTCCTCGTTGAGGTTAAGTGCAAGAGCGGCAAGTGCAAGGAGTTCACTTTAGTAAATGCTAACACAGGTGCTGTTTTGGCAGGCAAGACCGTTGAGGGTATCGACGCTGCTGCAGCAAAGGAGAACGGTTTGGTTATTGCAAAGGGTGTAAATACTTTGCAGGCAGAGATCAACCTCGCAGAGGCTATGCAGGAGGCTGCAAACAACTACAAGCGTGTTACTACCGTTGTAACAAAGGCCGACATCGTTTACAAAATCAACTCGTCGCGCGTTGCGAAGAAGGCTGTTGCTACCGAGGAGTTGAAGTCGTTGAAGGCAGGTGTTGAGGCCAACAAGGCAAACGAGCGCATCGCACAGTCGCTCTATGTTAACGGTTACGCTTCGCCAGATGGTCCTGAGAAGTTCAACGACAAGTTGTCGGAGAAGCGTTCGAAGACCGGTTTGAAGGCCGTTGAGAAGCTCTTGGCTGACGCTGGTTTGAACATCGACGCTGCTGCTTATGGTGAGGACTGGGAAGGCTTCCAGGAGGCTGTTGCCGCTTCGAACATCGAGGATAAGGATCTTATTCTCCAGGTTTTGAAGATGTACTCGTCGAGCGCAGAGCGTGAGAAGGAGATTAAGAATATGTCGTCGGTATTCAAGTCGCTCAAGACTGATGTGTTGCCACAGCTTCGTCGTGCACAGGTTGTGAACAGCGCAGATGTAACAGGCTGGAGCGATGAGGAGATGGTTGCATTCATCAAGAATGGCCAGATCGGCACTTTGAAGCTCGAGGAGTTGCTCCACATCGCATCGGTTTGCGACGAGGTAGCAGAGGTAGCTTTGCTTGAGGCTACAAAGTCGGGCGACGCTCGTGCTTGGAACAACCTCGCAGTTTACTACGCAAAGGTTGGCAACAACGCCAAGGCTGTTGAGTGCTTGAACAAGGCTGACAAGAGCGTTGCTTCGGAGTTGAACAACAACTACGCATTGCTCTACGCTGCCGAGGGCGACACCGCAAAGGCTGAGAGCTACGCTGCAAACGCATCTGCCGAGACTAAGGCTTTGGTTGCTGCTTACAAGGGCGACTACGCTACTGCATCGCAGACTTTGAAGTCGGGTTACAACGCTGCTGTTGTAAACTTGCAGAATGGCAACCTCGCAGCTGCAAAGCAGTGCATCGCAAGCGATATGTCGGCAAAGGCTGACTACCTGCGTGCTGTTATCGCTTGCAAAGAGGGCGATGTAAATGGCGCAAAGGCACAGCTCAACAGCGCAGTATCGAAGGATGCTTCGCTCAAGGAGAAGGCTGCAAACGATATCAACCTCGCTGCTTTGAAGTAGTAGAAGAGGCGATATAAATAGATTAGCCCACCTCGCAATCGAGGTGGGCTAATTGTTTGTAGTAGCAAGTGAGGGTCTCACCCCTCGGACTTTACGACTTGACTACTTCTTGTTAAAGGCGTTCATCGTGCGCTCCAGACCTACCGAGATATAGGATAGAATTGCATCGCTAAAGAGCTTAAGACGCTCGGGCATCTTCTCTCGCTCCTCGGCACTCCACTCGCCCAGCACATAATCGACCTGATGTCCTCTTGCGAAGTCGCCACCAATACCGAAGCGCATACGGGCATAATCCTCATTGCCGAGTAGCTCCGAGATATTTTTGAGCCCATTGTGGCCTCCGGCACTGCCCTTCTTTCGCATACGCAGCTCACCAAATGGCAGGGCTATATCATCGACCACGACGAGGAGCTGCGACTGCTCGACCTTCAACTCCGAGAGCCAATAGCGCACCGCCTTGCCCGAGAGGTTCATATAGGTCGAAGGCTTCAAGAGGGTGACGATATGTCCACGATGACGGAACTCCGCCACGGCACCATAACGCCCCGAAACAAAAGAGGTGCCGACCTCGGCAGCAAGCCGGTCCAGCACCTTGAAACCTATGTTGTGGCGAGTCTCGGCATACTCTGCACCGATATTACCCAATCCGACAACAAGATATTTCATACCTCTCTGCTACGATTAAGCATTTGCCTGTGCGCCACGCGAAGCACGAGTTACGCGGACAGCGCAGACAGCCTGAGTTGCAGGCGAAAGGAACTGAATACCCTCGAACGAAAGGTCGCCAACGAAGATGGTCTGACCAACCTTCAAAGGAGTAACATCTACAACCAACTCATCTGGCAAGTTCTCAACAAGACCACTTACGACCAACTTACGAGCCGAAAGAGCCAACTTACCACCGATCTTCACACCCTCGGCATTACCGGTGAGGCGTACAGGAAGAGCGATAGCTACAGGCTTGCCCTCAACAACACGGTAGAAATCGATGTGAAGCACCTGCTCACGAATTGGGTGGAACTGCACCTCACGCATAACAGCCTTCTCAATCTTACCACCAAAATCCAACTCTACGATGAACGATGCAGGGGTGTAGATAAGCGCACGAAGCTCCTTCTCACAAACCAAGAATGTAACATTCTCACCCTCACCATAGAGGTTGCAAGGTACCAAGCCCTCGCGACGAGCTGCCTTGGCAGCCTTCTTGCCGAACTCCGAACGAACCTCGGCTTTAAGTGTTAAAGTTTTCATAAAGTTTTAATTATTAAAGTATTACCTTCAACGGCACTCAGCATTTACCCGTAGTAAACACCCCATAACCGTCTGATTTGGGTGCAAAGATAAGAAAAATTTAGTAATTAAAAATCAAAACTTAAAAATTGTTTGATAAATAAGTAGTTATGATATTGCGATACCCACAAAAATTGGCTTTTAGACAGATGAGAGCAAGGCATCTACTCAAAAAAGGGTGTTTTGAGCGAGGAAATTTTACGATAAACAAGGAAGCGAGCCCGCAACCGACGCAGCGGAGCGAGAGCAGAGGGAGCCTGCTCACTTTGCCGAGTCGCAAGGAGGAAAAGCCTGCTTAGCAGGATTAACATACTTGTCGTATGTGAGGAACTCGCTTACCAAAGTGCAGCGTAAAATTTACCGCTCAAAATGCCCTTTTTACTCGTAGATGCGCGCCTGCCGCACAACCTTCCCCTCCTGCTCGATGAAGTAACGACGAGATTTGAGGAGGTTACGAGATTGCAAAACCATCGTCTTGGTCTCGGAGATGATGTTGAGGAACAACATTCCGGCACGAGGGTTCGACTCGCCATCGGTGATACGGCCCAACTCCTCCTTGGTCGATTGCGCCAAACGCTCGAAGAGTTGGTCACGCATAGTCAACACCTCGTCGATTGTCGAGAAGTCGTTGGAGGTGAACATATATATAATGCGTGAGTAGATCTCGTTTACATCTGCATTTATCGTGATTAGGCTGTCGCACTGCACACGACTCAAGCCCTGGTGGTTGTTGTCGATATGCTCGAATGAAGGGCGAGTGATATGTACCAACGCCTTGGTCATCTCGTTCAGGTAGTCGAGAATTTGCACATAGTAGAGCGAGAGGTTTAGATCCGAGCCATAGGTTGTACGCAGAGTCGAGGCTATGGAGTACTTGAGGCGTCTATTCTCCTCATACATCTCGGCAGCCTCGGCCGTAAGGTCCTTCAGAGCCTTGCGGTTCTCCTTCATAAGAGCAACGATGGTGCGGTTGTAGATGCGTGTCGTAGCCTTAATTGTTTCGGAGACACCTGTCATTGTGTTGTTTACGAGGTTGTCACGCACCTCGGCATCGCTCTTTTTGTTCTCCTCCTTCTTCTTCTTTGGCATAAAGTTGCTGTGGACAAACATATAGACGCAGAGTGCTGTGATTACACCAAATGCCCATACACCACCCCACATCAACAGCAAGCCGAGGATGAAGGCGATGATGAAGCCACCGAAGCCCGTTACAAACCATCCCATAACGACGGTAAAGACACCCGTGATACGATATACAGCACTCTCTCGGCCCCACGCCTTATCGGCCAACGACGAACCCATCGCCACCATAAAGCAGACATAGGTGGTCGAAAGTGGCAACTTCAGTGATGTACCAACGGCTATAAGCAACGATGCTGTGGTGAGGTTTACGGTTGAGCGTATCATATCGTATGGCGCACCGCTATGCTCGATATCGGCCCACTCGAAGCGTTTTTCGACAAAGTTCTTAACCTTTTCAGGGGTAACTCTATCGAAGAAGCGGGATGTGTTTACCGCAGCTCGCACCAAGGCTCTCGAGAACATCGACGAGGAGAACTGCTGGTCACCACCTCCATCGGCCGACGAGAGCGAAAGCTCGGTCTGCGACACATTCATCGCCTTGCGGGATGTCCAGAGGGTTACAACCATAATAATACCCGCCACTACTATAAATATGGTATTCGAGGCGGTCGAAGGCTCCTTGAGTGCCGACATCAGCAACTCCTCGTTGCCACCCGCAGCCTTGGCTGTAGTGAAGGCCTCCAGGCCTGCAATAGGCACACCGATAAAGTTTACGAGGTCGTTACCCGCAAATGCCAACGCCAACGAGAATGTTCCTGCCAAGATTGTGATACGCAGGATGTTTACACGGAAGAGTTGCAAGAAGAAGAGTACCAGCGAACAACCCACCCACGAGATAGCGAGTGCAAGCAGAAGGTGCTCGTCCACCCACGCCACAAATGTAGTGCCCGCAAGCTGCGTCTTCAGGCCCTTAAAGAGGGCAAAGTAGAGTATCGAAGTGAGCGATATTCCGCACCACACAGCACCGAAGCGACGAAACATCGTCATATATCGGAACGAGAACAAGAGTCGTGATATCCACATCACTATCGTTCCCATCGTGAATGCCAAAATCACCGAGAGGAGAATTGCCGAGACAATACCCATAGCTCGTGAGGTGTTGATGTAGCTACCCAACTCCAGATAGGAGACATTAGGGTCTGCACCTATCTTGAATAGAGATACCGCCACAGCCGAGCCAAGCAGACAGAATATGAGCGACACGGTGGTCGAGGTCGGCAGACCGAGTGAGTTGTAGAGGTCGAGCAGGATGACATTTGCAAACATCACTCCTACATAGAGCAACATCACCTCCCTGAATGTAAAGAGCGACGGGTCGAACATCCCGTGGCGCGCCACATCCATCATACCACTCGATGTCACGGCTCCGATAAGGATACCGAACGAGGCGACGATAAGGATTGTGCGGAACGATGCCGCCTTCGAGCCGAGGGCCGAGTTGAGGAAGTTCACCGCATCATTTGTCACACCGACATAGAGTCCCGACACGGCAAGAAGTGCCAAAATCGCTACAATAGCGTAGTAGATTTCTCCCATAATGGATACTTGTTTAGGTTTTCAGTATAGCAAATATAGTGGGTTTGCTCCGTTTCGCCAAGCACAAACTCAAATCTTAACACAAATTTAACATTGGTTTTTGGTGGTGGGGACTCTCTAAGTGGTCGAGGCGCAGACGAAGATGGCATAGAATGACATTCGGGCTTCGCCCTTAATGGCATGCGCCCTTCCAGGGCTGAATGGCAAGCGCTAAAGGGTGTAATAAAAAGCGTAAGCGTCTGCCATTGAATGTCATTCAGCGAGTGCAACGAGCGATTGCCATTACATGCCATTTTACCTACGCCTTGACCACTTTCAGAGTTGAAAACTACTCGCCCTCCTTCGTCTTGGCTACACCCAAAAGCCCTCTCCGCTAAAAAAATCGGAAAATTTTTAATTTTTAATTTTTAATTCTAAAATTTTGTTGTACCTTTGCCCCGCTGAATAATATGTTCAACACAAATTTTTAATTAAATGTTTGTAATAGTAGAGATTGCAGGTCAGCAATTCAAGGCTGAGAAAGGTCGAAAGCTCTATGTTCACCGTCTTGCAGGCGAGGTTGACTCGTCTGTGAGCTTCGACAAGGTCCTGCTCGTAGAGAATGGCGGTCAGGTTAAAGTTGGCGCACCTGTAGTAAAAGGCGCTAGCGTGAAGTGTAAGATTCTCAAGCACCTCAAAGACGACAAAGTCTTGGTGTTCAAGAAGAAGCGTAGAACAGGTTACCAGAAGTGTAATGGTCACCGTCAGTATCTGTCGCAGATCTTGATTGAGGATATTGTTGCATAACTTAAAAAACTGTTAGAAGTATGGCACACAAAAAAGGTGTAGGTAGTTCGAAGAACGGCCGTGAGTCTGAAAGCAAACGACTCGGCTTGAAGCTTTTTGGTGGTCAGTTCGCTAAGGCAGGCAACATTATCGTTCGTCAGCGCGGAACTGTTCACAACCCAGGCGAGAATGTGGGTATGGGTAAGGATCACACCCTCTTCGCTTTGGTAGATGGTACTGTAGTCTTCACAAAGAAGCGTGACAACCGCTCTTATGTAAGTGTTAAGCCACTTGCATAATCTTGACACAAAGTCTTTATAGGATAACCGAGGTTCAACACCTCGGTTTTCTTATTTTTTATCACCACTTTCATATTATTTTTGTATCTTTGCACGATTTCATTGACTAATATACAAAAACACAATATAGTTATGACACAGGAGGAACTGTTTAAGAAGTTGATTGCTCACTGCAAGGAGTATGGTTTTATATTCCCTTCGAGCGAGATTTACGATGGCCTTGGCGCAGTCTATGACTACGGTCAGAATGGCGTTGAGTTGAAAAATAACATCAAGCGTTATTGGTGGGATTCGATGGTAAAGTTACACGAGAATATCGTGGGTATCGATGCCGCTATCTTTATGCACCCACGCACTTGGGAGGCTTCGGGCCATGTTGCAGCGTTCAACGACCCGCTTATCGACAACAAGGACTCGAAGAAGCGTTATCGTGCCGATGTGCTTATCGAGGACTACCTCGCAAAGCTCGACGAGAAGATCGAGAAGGAGGTCGAGAAGGCTCGCAAGCGTTTCGGTGAGGCTTTCGACGAGGAGCAGTATCGTGCAACATCTCCTCGTGTAAAGGAGATTTCGGAGAAGCGTGAGGCTGTTCACACTCGCTTTGCCGAGGCTTTGAACAACAACGACCTCGCCGAGTTGAAGCAGATTATACTCGACTGCGAGGTTGTATGCCCTATCTCGGGTACTCGCAACTGGACCGATGTTCGTCAGTTCAACCTTATGTTCTCGACACAGATGGGTTCGACTGCCGAGGGCGCAAATACAATCTATCTCCGCCCCGAGACCGCACAGGGTATCTTCGTAAACTACCTGAATGTTCAGAAGACAGGTCGTATGAAGCTTCCGTTCGGTATTGCACAGATTGGTAAGGCTTTCCGTAACGAGATTGTTGCTCGCCAGTTTATCTTCCGTATGCGTGAGTTCGAGCAGATGGAGATGCAGTTCTTCGTGCAGCCTGGTACCGAGATGCAGTGGTGGAACGAGTGGAAGAATACCCGTATGGCTTGGCACCGTGCTTTGGGCTTCGGTGACGAGAACTACCGCTTCCACGACCACGACAAGTTGGCACACTACGCAAATGCCGCTACCGATATCGAGTATAACTTCCCATTCGGATTTAAGGAGGTTGAGGGTATCCACTCTCGTACCGACTTCGACCTTGGTCGCCATCAGGAGTACTCGGGCAAGAAGATTCAGTACTTCGACCCTGAGCGTGGCGAGAACTATGTTCCTTATGTTGTCGAGACCTCGATTGGTGTGGACCGTATGTTCTTGCAGATTATGTCGGCTGCATACTGCGAGGAGAAGCTCGAAAATGGTGAGGAGCGTGTAGTATTGCGTATCCCTGCTTGCTTGGCTCCTACAAAGGTTGCCGTTATGCCACTCGTAAAGAAGGATGGACTTCCGGAGAAGGCTCGTGAGATTATCGACTCGCTCAAGTTTGACTTCAATGTGGCATACGACGAGAAGGACTCTATCGGTAAGCGTTACCGCCGTCAGGATGCAGTAGGTACTCCGTTCTGCGTAACCGTTGACCACCAGACTTTGGAGGACAACACCGTAACCGTTCGTCATCGTGACTCGATGCAGCAGGAGCGTGTGGCTATCGCTGACCTCTACTCGATGGTTGAGCGTGAGACCTCGTTCCGTGAGTTGTACAAGAAGTTGAAGTAAAATTCGAGGTGACCAGATGGGGCGAATACTTGCAATAGACTATGGCGTGAAGCGTACGGGATTAGCCGTGAGCGACCCGCTGCAGATTATTGCAGGTGCGCTCGAAACGGTCGAGACCAAGCAGCTAGAAAAGTATATTGCCGACTACTGCGCCCGTGAGGATGTAACGACAATTGTCGTGGGCAAGCCCTCGCAGATGAATGGCGAGAAGAGCGAGACGATGCGCTACATCGAGCCGTTGGTTGGGCGTTTGCGACACAATTTTCCCGATAAGGAGATCGTTATGTATGACGAGCGATTTACCTCGGTGTTGGCGCAGCGCACAATTCGCGAAAGTGGCATCGGCAAGATGGCTCGACGAGATAAGGCGTTGGTCGATAAGGTCGCAGCAACGATAATCTTGCAGTCGTATATGGACTCTGCGAGATAATTGACAATTGACAATTGATAATTGACAATTAAGGTATTTTATTATGATTTTTCCAATAGTTATATACGGTAATCCGACTTTAAGGAAGGTGAGCGAGAATATTGATGCTTCGTATCCCGACTTCAAGAAGTTGGTCGAGG
Source organism: Rikenellaceae bacterium (assembly GCA_015059685.1). Lineage (GTDB taxonomy): Bacteria > Bacteroidota > Bacteroidia > Bacteroidales > Rikenellaceae > Alistipes. The sequence continues at coordinate 64,186 of SUZW01000011.1, forward strand.
ATATGTGGATTACGCTCGGTGAGGCGAGTGGCGTAGGTTTGGCGGCACCGCAGATTGGCAAGAATATCCGCCTCTTTATCGTCGATTGCACCCCTTGGGCAGAGGAGAACCCCGAGCTCGCAGATTTCCGCAAGGTCTTTGTAAATGCCGAGATCTACGAGCGCTCGGAGAAGACATCGCACTTCGAGGAGGGTTGCCTCTCTATTCCGGGCATTCACGAGGATGTGGTGCGCCCTGTCTCTATCCGTATGCGCTACCTCGACGAGAACTTCGTGGAGCACGACGAGGAGTTCAGCGGCTACCCCGCACGAGTTATCCAGCACGAGTACGACCACCTCGAGGGTAAGGTCTTCACCGACCACCTCTCACCACTTCGTCGCAACCTGCTGAAAAGCAAAATACTGAAACTCGCCAAAGGGCAGTTCAGCTGCAACTACAAGACAAAGTAGCGAGAATATCGCTACTTTTTTTTCTCTCTCTTTGCACCTTTTTGAGAAAAGCTGCACCAAAAACTTTTGGAAAAACTCCGTTTTTCACTATTGTTGCGGGGTTTTGATAACAGCCTATCGGCCATTATTACAACAAAATAGTAGTAAGCCTTCATTCAAACAAGTTTGGCTCGGCTTACTACTATTTTCTTGTACCATCCTGCGATGGCACCCCAACCCCCGAATGCAAAAAAGGATAGAGATTTGCTCTACCCTTTCAAATTCTGTAGAATTTACCGTTCAGAACTTCCTGCCAAAAAATCGTCAATGATGAGATTATTTTTGTGCGAGGCCAGGGAGCGAAAGCGGAGCATACTTTGAGGTATGTGAGCATTTCGCTCTCCGCAGGCTCGTGCAAAAAGAACTC
>SUZW01000012.1 GCA_015059685.1 Rikenellaceae bacterium
GCCATCCAACATCAAGTTGTTTACGAAGCGAGTTACCTCAACATCGTTGAACTTTGGATCAGGAAGTAGAGTGTGCTTTCTTGGCTTAGCTTTTCTCATTTTCTTTCTCTGTTAAAAAATTGTTTTGTCAAATTTAGATTACTTCTTTGCACCTGCCTTTGGTCGCTTTGCACCATACTTCGAACGACGCTGACGACGACCGTCAACACCTGCTGAATCGAGCGCACCACGAACCAAGTGGTAACGAACACCCGGAAGGTCCTTCACACGACCTCCACGAACAAGTACAATTGAGTGCTCCTGCAAGTTGTGGCCCTCTCCTGGGATATAGGCGTTGACCTCCTTGCCATTGGTCAATCTTACACGCGCAACCTTACGCATAGCCGAGTTAGGCTTCTTTGGTGTTGTAGTGTAAACACGGGTACAAACACCACGGCGCTGCGGACACGCTGCCAGAGCCGGGGACTTCGACTTGTCCTCCATCTTAGCTCGGCCGTTTCTAACTAACTGTTGAATTGTTGGCATTTTAAACCTTTAATTTGTTAATAATCACGGGGGTTTGACGCCCCAAATCTCTATTTCATTTCGCCAAAAGGCCTGCAAAGGTAAGCAAAATTTTTGGATTACAATATATATATGCAACTTTTTTTACCCAAAATGCCCCGATTTTTCAGCGATTTAGCCCTTTTTGAGGATGTTTATTATTCTTTTTTCTTATATTTTCGACAATAAAATAAGGTGTATTTATTATATAATTCGCAACTATCTAATTATTAGATGGTTAAAAATTTCGCTTTTGCCGATTTTTGCGAGTTATTAACAGTTTCGGCAGATATCGTATTTTTTTGAAAATTGTGGGGAGGGGTTAGGCTGTCGGAACTCTTGAGGTGGTCAAGGCGCAGGTTTTTTAGGGTCGTTAGAGGCGTTAGGGTCGTTAGGGGAGCGCTTGGGGTTTTAGGTTGTCGGAACGCTTTAAGTTATCACAGCGCAGGTAAAATTAAGGGTTAGTAAGGGCTAGTAACGGCTAGTAAAGAAGGCGCTATACCCTTACTGGCCCTTAATAGCCCTTACTGGCCTTTACTGGCCCTTATCAGATTGCGCCATCTGCTCTCGTCTCTCGTCTTTCGTCTCTCGTCTAAAAAAATTCTCAATTGTCAATTAACTTGTCAGAGCTTCTTCCGCACCAACAAATATAAAATAAATCAGCATAAAGCCTTGCAATTGTTGCAAAAAATTATTAGTTTTGCGTAGCAAGTGTGAGTTTATACACAAGAAATCCCTCTCCTGAAAAATCGGGGGGGGATTTTGGGCTTCTATATGTTAATTTAACGAGTATTATTAACCATAAAAACAAAAAACATGAGAACTATTTACTCTTTCTGCGTGGCATTATTGTCACTGTTATTTGGAGCCTGCACCCTATCGGGTGGTGATGACCAAGAGGTTGCCACATACCTCGATGTAACTCCAAAGGAGATTGTATTCAGCAAAGATGCTGACAATAGTTTAATCGTTTCTTGCGATGCATCGTGGACAATCATCGCCTCGCAAGATATTCAACTCTCGGCAAGAGAGGGAGTGGCAGGTACAACAACGGTAACGATTCTGGATATGCCCTCATCTATAACCACATCTCTGCTTGTTAAGACTCCGAGCAACAGTAATCTTCAAGCAATAGTCAAACTCACTCGCAACGAAGAGGAGGGCGGAGATGACGATGACGATACACCAACGACTCCTGCCGTTACACTCTACTACGACAACTTCGATGGCGACCCGACCTATAACAATTGGGCAAATCAGGGCACCGCTTGGCAAAATCCTACGGGCGAAGGTGCTGGAAATGTAACATACAACGCCTCCTATACTATGATTAAAAATGACAAATACGGCTCCGCCGGCAAATACAATGATGCTTCGGGTAGCTGCTATGTAAATATCTGCAAGCCAGGCGCCAACCCTTCTTATTTGGAGGTGTGTAACATAGCAACAAATAGAGAGAAAAAATTTACCCTCTCGTTTGGTGCGATATTCAAGCCTGAGCACTGTGCGCTCTACATCAAGGCCGACGACTCGGAGTGGAAAAGACTCGAATATAGTGCCGCTACAACCTACAATTCGTGGGTGTTAGCCGAGGCTTCATTCTCACTCACAAATAGCGCCGAGATGTTGAGTTTCCGTTTCGAAGCGATAAGTGCCGATGCGACCTATGGTTGCAATCTCGACGACCTTCGCCTTGCGACATCAAAAGGTGGTCAAACCGTTGATGTCGGAGCATCAAAGGCGTTCAGTTGGGCAGAGCTGCCACAGAAAAAGGTGTCGAAGTCGGACTATGTCTATCACACCCACTGGAGCACCACCTACTCTTCTAAAAAGAGCGTGCGCAACTACTCCTACTGCTACGATGTGCGTCGCCACTCGCCAATGTGGATAGCACACCCTCAACACGCTATATATCAGGAGGGTGGCAAAACACGCCCTGCAAACGAGCCTTGGGCTTGCGACCCATATCTCACCGACAGTCAATCAGCAATTATCTACCCGCTATATGGAGCAAACAACTGCTCGTTGCGAACATACTTTGACGCCTACTACCAAGACTTCTATCAGTGGCAGCGAGGTCACATGTTGGCTTCGAGTTATCGCGGTTGCGGAGATGCAAACAACCCTGCCGAGATAAACAAGCAGACCTTCTACTCGTCAAATATCGCAGCACAGCGCAGTGACCAAAATGGCGCATTCCAGCGATTGTGGGGCGCAGCCGAGAAGAAGATTTTGGATAGCTATGTCTGCTCGGATACTCTCTATGTGGTATCGGGAGCACACTTTGCAAACGAGAACACAAAGGCAACCGACGCAAATATATTCTACATACCAGATTATTGCAAGACCTGCATCGTGCCAACCCACTTCTACAAGATTGTACTTCGCACAAAGAGTGGCAGAACAGGCAAGGCTATACAGGAGTGCTCGGCAGACGAGCTGAAGGCTGTGGGCTTCTGGTTCTCGAACACCGACACCGACGAGCAGACCGGCTCGACAACTCCGACACTGAGCAAGGCTCACATGCGCTCAGTTGATGAAATAGAGCGACTTACGGGCAACGAGTTTAACTTCTTCCCTGATATTCCAGAGTCGGTAGAGGCTTCGTTCAACGCCTCGGATTGGGGCTTCTGACAATAGATGTAATTCCAACAAAAAATCGAGTGTTCTCCACTCGATTTTTTGTTTAGCGGAAGGCAAATTTTAATATCCCGGGTAGTGACTTCCGCCAGAAAGCCCAGTTGTGTTTGCCGTTGCGGACACGGAGTTCAACAGGTATATCCTCACGCTTCATCTCGAGAAAAAAGTCGATATTTGTGAAGATAATTTTGTCGTCGTCACCGCAGTCGAGCATCCACCTCACGGAGCGCAATTTTTCTACCTCCTCGGCGGTTGCATTTCGGAGATATTCAACGGGCGAAGTTTGTGCCACGGAGTAGAGCCAACCGATGTCGTAATAGTCGGGAATTTGAGGGCGATAACGATGGTCAAGAAGGCCACTCGTGGAGTATGCCGCACAGAACATTTCGGGGTGTCTTTGAGCGTAGACAAAAGCTCCGCCACCACCCATCGAAAGACCCGCAATTGCACGACCATCCTTCGACGCTATCGTTCTGAATTTCTTGTCGATATGAGGGATAAACTCCTGGAAGAAGAACTCCTCGTAAGGCCAATTTTCGACATTGAAATAGCCCATATTTTTGCCCGCATTTTTCTCGCCCGTACCGCTGGCATTAGGCATCACTATAATCATCGCTTTTGCCCCTCCCGCAGCGATGGCTTTATCGGCTATCTCCTGCATATTTCCACGATTTGGTTCGAGCCACGAAAAGTGTGTTCCTTTGGCTCCATGGAGGAGGTACAGAACGGGGTAATTCTCCTTCGATTTATCGTAACCTTCGGGGAGGTAAACCGAGTACTCTTTCTCCACTCCGAGGAGCTTGCTTTTGAGTGAAAATTGCTTGACTTGACTTTGTGCCGACACCACCAAAATCGAGGCAAAGACAAGCGCAAAAAGGGTTGTAATTTTTCTCATATCTCCACACATTTTAGTCTGTTTATCTGCAAATATAGCAACTTTTGTCAAAATTCTCAACACCCGATACTCTACTCTCAACTTTTTTAGTTATCTTTGTCGGCTGAATGTGCGTATGCACGCACACGCGACGCACACAAGGGGTGAAATGATTAAAAAACAGATATAGTTATGGAATACAATTTTAAGGAGATTGAGAGTAAATGGCAGAAGGAGTGGCAGGAGCGAGGCATTTACAAAGTAAATGTCGATAGCTCCCGACCAAAATTCTATGTTTTGGATATGTTCCCATACCCATCGGGAGCAGGTCTGCATGTCGGACACCCACTCGGATATATCGCCTCGGATATCTACTCACGCTACAAGCGATTGTGTGGTTACAATGTTTTGCACCCAATGGGCTACGATGCCTTCGGCTTACCTGCCGAGCAGTACGCAATTCAGACAGGTCAGCACCCTGCCGTAACCACCGAGCAGAACATTGCCCGCTACCGTGAGCAGTTGGACAAGATTGGCTTCTCGTACGATTGGAGTCGTGAGGTGCGCACCTGTGAGCCTGAGTACTACAAATGGACACAGTGGGCATTCTTAAAAATGTTCGCTCACTACTATAACAACGCTACCGCAAAAGCTGAGCCTATCGCCGACCTTGTGGCGCACTTCGAGAAGCATGGCACAGAGGGCGTTGATGCGGCTTGCACCACAGAGTTGCACTTCTCGGCCGAGGAGTGGAACGCCAAGAGCGAGGCAGAGAGGGAGCAGGTGTTGCAGAACTATCGTCTTGCTTTCCGTGCCGATACGATGGTGAATTGGTGCCCTCAACTCGGCACCGTACTCGCCAACGATGAGGTGAAAGATGGTTTGTCGGTGCGTGGCGGTTTCCCTGTCGAGCAGAAGCGAATGAAGCAGTGGTTGCTGCGTGTTACGGCTTATGCACAGCGTATGTTGGATGGCCTCGACCAGCTCGAATGGAGTGAGTCGCTCAAGGAGATCCAGCGCAACTGGATAGGTCGCTCGGAAGGTGCGCAGGTATTCTTCGATGCCGAGATGGCAAATGGCGAAACACGCAAACTCGAAATATTTACCACTCGCCCCGACACAATCTTTGGTGTAACATTTATGGTTGTTGCTCCGGAGCACGAGTGGATAGCCGATATGACGACAGCCGAGCAAAAGGAGGCTGTCGAGGCCTATATCGAGCAGACCAAGAAGCGCAGCGAGCGTGAGCGTATTGCCGAGACAAAACGTGTGAGTGGAGTTTTCACGGGTTCGTATGCGACAAACCCATTCACCGGCAAGCGTATTCCGATTTACGCTTCGGACTATGTCTTGGCAGGCTACGGAACGGGCGCAATTATGGCTGTTCCTGCGCACGACTCTCGTGACTACGCCTTTGCTCGTTACTTCGGTTTGGATATCGTGCCTGTGGTTGAGGGTGGCAACCTCGAAGAGTCGTCGTACGATGCAAAGGAGGGTTGCCTCATAAACTCCGACTTCCTCAATGGCAAGGATGTTAAGGTTGCCATCGTAGAGATGTTCGAGGAGGTAGAGAAGCGTGGTCTTGGCAAGCGACTTGTAAATTATCGTTTGCGTGACGCTATATTCTCTCGCCAGCGTTATTGGGGAGAGCCGTTCCCAATTCGTTACAAGGGCGATGTGGCTCTTCCGCTTGACGAGAGCGAGTTGCCACTCACCTTGCCACCAATCGAGAACTTCGGCCCAACAGAGCAGGGCGAGCCACCATTGGCTCGTGTTGAGGGTTGGGAGTACGAGCTCTCGACAATGCCGGGCTTTGCAGGCTCTTCGGCATACTACCTCCGCTATATGGATCCACACAACTCGGAGGCTCTCGTATCGAAGGAGGCAAATGAGTATTGGCGTAGTGTGGACCTCTACATCGGAGGTATCGAGCACGCAACAGGCCACTTGATGTACTCTCGTTTCTGGAATATGTTCCTCTACGATTTGGGCTATGTTTGCGAGAGCGAGCCATTCCGCAAGTTGGTAAATCAGGGTATGATTCAGGGCCGCTCGAACTTCGTTTATCGCGTGGTTGGTACAAATAAGTTCGTATCGCTCAACCTTCGCAAGGAGTACGAAACACAGGAGATTCATGTGGATGTAAATATCGTCAAGAATGATATTCTCGACCTCGAGGCATTCCGCGCTTGGCGCCCTGAGTTTGCCGATGCAGAGTTTATCCTCGAAGATGGACAATACATCTGCGGTTGGGCAGTCGAGAAGATGTCGAAATCGATGTTTAATGTCGTAAACCCAGACTACATCGTAGAGCAGTATGGTGCCGACACACTTCGTATGTACGAGATGTTCCTCGGTCCATTGGAGCAGTCGAAGCCTTGGGATACCAATGGCATCGATGGTGTTCACAAGTTCTTGCGTAAGTATTGGCGATTGTTCCACACTCGTACGGGCGAGTGGGCAGTAACCGACGAGAAGGCGACCGAGAAGGAACTAAAAACTCTCCACAAGACCATAAAGAAAATTAGAGAGGATATCGAAAACTTCTCGTTCAACACCTCGGTTGCTGCGTTTATGATCTGCATCAACGAGTTGGGCGAGTGCCACAAGCGAGAGATTTTGGAGCCACTCACAATCCTTCTCAACCCATTTGCTCCGCACATCACCGAGCAGTTGTGGTCGATGTTGGGACACGAGGATAGCGTGTGCGATGCAAAGTACCCTCTATGCGAGGAAAAATATTTGGTGGAGAGCGCATTCGAGTACCCTGTGATGATTAACGGCAAACTCCGCTTCAAGCAGGAGTATCCTCTTACCGCCTCGCCAGCCGATATTCAGGCCGACATCGTGACGAAGGAGGAGGCTCAGAAGTGGTTGGAGGGTGCTGCTCCGAAGAAGATTATCGTTGTTCCGGGCAAGATTATCAACATTGTTAAATAGGGCTTTTAGCCATTAGCACTCTATTATGCGAAAACTTATAACACTAATAACCGCTATCGCCTGCACACTCTCCGTTTCGGCACAAAAGACCATATCGTTTGAAGGTGCCGACGAGACTGTGCGTTTGTGGGATAACACCACCGCCCAATACTCGAACTACCAAACACAAGACGAGCAGTGGCGCAACGACACAAAGCGGTCAATGCTCTACACCTCGTCGTGCGAGCTCTACATCTTCAAGGCAGACCCTGCAAAAAATCGAGGTGTGGCAATCTGTATATACCCGGGCGGAGGCTACCAGCGCATCAATTTCAATATCTTGATGGCCAAGTGGTACGCTTCGCAAGGCATCACCGCTGTATTGGTGAAGTATCGTCTGCCAAATGGTCATAAGGAGGCAACACTCGAAGATGCTATGGGGGCAATTCGTTATCTCCGCACCCGTACCGATCTCGGTATCAACCCTGCGAAGGTGGGCGTAACGGGCTCTTCGGCAGGAGGTCACTTGGCGGCATGGGTGTCGAATGTTATGCCTGACGGAGAAAAACCTGCATTTGCCATTCCGTTATACGGAGCGATGTTGCGCACCGAATTTTATACCGGCAAAAAGGCCAACGATGCTCTCTTGGGCGAAAAATATTGTTTCCAGGATGCCGTGGATCTCTCGGTACAGAATATGGTTACACCACAGACACCGCCAACCCTGTTACTACTCTGTGATGACGACAATGTGGTATTACCATACAGCTCGGTGGTCTATTATGAGACTTTAATTCGCCATGGTGTAAAAGCCTCGATGCACATCTACCCAAGTGGAGGTCACAGCATCAAGAAAAATAATAATGAGTGTTGTGCAGCCATTCTTGATTGGCTCGATTGGTTGGGTTTAACAAAGTAAAGAGGAGAGAAAGTTATGAAGAAGATTATAATATCACTCATCTTGGTTGCGGGGTTGGCAATCTCTGCATCGGCACAAAAGGCTATAATCAAAATCCCTTGCAATGCCGACAAGACCATCAAACTTTGGGACAACAACAAGGCTCCTCACTCGAACGAGGAGACGAAAGACGAGTATCGCAACGACAAAGGAAACTTTTATAACACCTCCCACGCTGTTCTCTATCTCTTCAAGGCGGATAAGAAGAAGGCGACAGGGCAGGGCGTTATCATCTGTCCTGGCGGTGGTTATGGCACAATATGCATTGAGCGCGAGGGCTTTGCTCTTGCCGAGTACTTCCAAAGCATCGGTGTCACAGCTATGGTTTTGAAATATCGCTTACCAAACTATGGCCACAAGGAGGTACCACTCGAAGATGCACAGGAGGCGTTGCGCTACATGCGCAAACATGGCAAAAAGTGGCATATTGACCCTACGAAGGTTGGTATCGTAGGCTCGTCGGCAGGAGGTCATCTTGCGGCCTACACCTCAACCTTTACATCAGACGAGGAGAAGCCCGCTTTCGCAGTGTTATTCTACCCTGTCATCAACGGTGAGAGCTGCATGACACACCAAGGCACTTTCATCCGTCTGTTGGGCAAAAACCACGCACCATATCTGCGTGAGAAATATTCGCTCGACAATTGTGTAACCCCTACCACCCCACCAACAATTTTGCTTTTGAGCAATAACGACAAAACCGTTCCGCCAATCAGTTCGGTACTCTACTATAAGGCGCTGAAGCACTATGGCGTAAAGGCTGCAATGCACATCTACCCTGAGGGTGGCCATGGCTGGGTTGGGCGTGAGAAGTTCCGCTACAACAACGATTGGCAACATCAGCTCAAGCGATGGATGGAGCAGTTGAATAGTAAATAGATGGGAAGATGAAGAGATTTTTTATATTAGCCGCAGCGTTAGCGACAATGGCAGCAGCAGCGCAGCAAAAGAGCGAAATGGGGCGTACAACGGACTACTCCCAAGATGAGAAAATCGTTCTTTGGAACAACGACAAGGCCCCTCACTCGAATGGTCTGACAGGCGAGGCATACGAAGTATCTAAACATCGTCTTGTGAATACCACCGAGGCTGTGATCTATGTTTATCATGCCGACAAGGCGAAGGCTACGGGACAATCGGTGGTAATATGCCCGGGTGGTGGCTACGGCAAGCTCTCGATGGACCAGGAGGGTTACCTTATGGCGCAGTGGCTCGCCAAGAACGGCATCACGGGTATTGTTCTCGAATACCGCCTGCCGAACGGACACAAGGAGGTGCCACTCGAGGATGCTGTTGAGGCTATCCGCATCGTGCGCAAAAAGGCGAAAAAATGGGGTTTGGACCCTGCAAAGGTGGGTATTATGGGCTTCTCGGCAGGTGGACACCTCGCAGCGAGTGCATCGAACATTCCGGCCATAGAGGATAGACCGAACTTTTCGATTTTGTTCTATCCGGTATTGACCGCAGGCGATTTCAACACGCACCGTGGCTCGTTCCGCAATCTGCTCGGCAAGAAGCACTCCGAAGCCGAGGCAGACGAGTGGGCGATGGATAAAATCGCAAGCGAGCAGACACCGCCGACAATCCTTATTTTGAGCGATGACGACACCACCGTGCCTGCAGCGGGTGCAGCATTGTACTACGCAGCACTGCGCTATCACGGTGTTAAGGCAGCGATGTATGTCTTCCCCGAGGGCGGACACGGCTGGGGCAACTACGACAAATTCTCCTACCAGAAGGAGTGGCAACATCTGTTGCTCCGCTGGTTGAGCGAGTTGAAATAATGCGATTATAACTATTTTTTAACAATAAAAGCTAATGGCTAAAGGCTAATAGCTAATGGCAAAAATATTAAACGGTAGGTTTTATAAATTAGGAATAGAATCTACCAAGAAGATGATAACTAAATTCATATAAAACATACCTTTATGGCAGATAGTTCAATTTTGATGCGTCTTGATGGTTTGAAAATCAAGTACGAGGAGTTGGGGCAGAAGCTCACCGACCCCGAAGTGATTGCAGATGTCAAGTCGTTTGTTCAGTACAACAAAGAGTACAAGGAGTTGGAGCCGATTATCGAGACCTCCGACCGCTTCCGCAAGGCAATTCAGGCGTTAGCCGATGCGAAGGATATCCTCGCAAACGAGAAGGATGAGGAGTTTCGCGAGATGGCCCGTATGGAGATTGCCGAGTTGGAGCCCGCAATCGAGCAGATGGAGGAGGAGATAAAAATTCTCCTTATCCCGAAAGACCCACAGGATGGCAAAAACGCAGTACTCGAAATTCGTGGCGGTACGGGTGGTGACGAGGCGGCATTGTTCGCCGGCGACCTGTTCCGTATGTACACCAAGTATATCGAGTCGAAGGGTTGGCGTTACGAGGTAACATCCTTCTCGGAGGGTGTTGTCGGTGGCTACAAGGAGGTTATCCTCAAAGTTACGGGCGACAGCGTATATGGCACACTCAAATATGAGTCGGGCGTGCATCGTGTGCAGCGTGTGCCGCAGACCGAGACACAGGGCCGTGTTCACACCTCGGCAGCATCGGTAGCCGTTTTGCCCGAGGCAGACGAGTTCGATGTGGAGGTGTCGTGGAACGATATTCGCAAGGATATCTTCTGTGCTTCGGGACCGGGCGGTCAGTCGGTGAATACCACCTACTCGGCAATTCGACTCACCCACATTCCTACGGGTATCGTGGTGCAGTGTCAGGACCAGAAGTCGCAGATTAAGAATACCGAAAAGGCGTTTGAGGAGTTGCGTACCCGTATCTTCAACCTCGAATATCAGAAGTACCTCGACGAGATTGCATCGAAGCGTAAGACGCTCGTATCGACAGGCGACCGTTCGGCAAAAATCCGTACCTACAACTATCCGCAGGGGCGTATTACCGACCACCGCATAAACTATACGATCTACAACTTGTCGGCATTTATGGATGGTGATATTCAGGACTGCATCGACCACCTTATCGTTGCCGAGAATGCGGAGCGTTTGAAGGAGCAAGAGTTGGGATAAACTCTGTTTATCCAATTGACAATTGAAGAATTGACAATTAAAGGTTTCTATATTATCATTCTGCATTTTGCTTTCTGCATTCTGCATTTTGTGTCTGCCACAGCGCAGACACAAACACCGCTCTATATCGTAAATGGCGTGGAGATGGAGAGTGTGCGGCATATTCCCGAGAGGAATATCGAGCATATCGACCACCTCGAAGCCAACGAAGCAACCGTAGCGAAGTATGGCGAGAGGGCAAACAATGGCGTTATTATCGTCACCCTGCGCTACGACAAAGAGGCGCAATTTACGGGTGACAAGCCTCTTGCCGACTATGTTTCGGAGCGAGTAAAATGGCCCGAGAGCTATGGCGTGGCAAGATATGTGGCCCGCTACACGATTGGTGCTGATGGCTCGTTTAGGCTCGGCACGGAGCTCGAATCCACCGACCGACAATTTCGCAAACGGGTGCTGAAGGTGTTGCAGTCACTACCGAAGTGGGAGCCGGCCACCAAGCAGGGCAAGGCGGTCGAGAGCGAGTATGTCTTGGCGGTGCAACTACCACGAGGAAAGGAGATGCCGAAAGAGCCGTATATCGTGATTAGATAAACTTTGGCTTTCAGCCATTAGCCATTGGCTATTAGCTAAATATACACATAATAAAAACTTAATTAAAAAGAGCTAATGGCTAATGGCCAATAGCTAATAGCAAAGATGTTGAATACAGTTCAACATATCACGCTGTCACAACTGCAGGGGCGAATATCCATCGCTCTGGCGGAGGCTTTGCCGTTGCCGGTGTGGGTGAGTGCGGAGATTGCGGATATTAAAATCAACGCTTCGGGACACTGCTACATCGAACTTATCGAGAAGAACGAGAAGACGGGGGCTACCGAGGCGCAGGCGAGGGCGACAATTTGGCGGTCGCAGGTGATGAGCACCATCGGTCGCTTCGAGCAGGAGAGTGGACAACGCCTTGCGAAGGGTATGAAGATACTCTTCAAGGCGACAGTGCAGCACCACGCAGTCTATGGAATGTCGCTACAAATTCAGCAGATTGACGCTCTGCACACCATAGGCGATATGGAGCGTCGTCGCCAGCAGACCATCGAGCAACTCCAAAAGGAGGGGGTATGGGAGCAAAATCGTTCGCTGCCGATGCCGTTGGTGGTGCAGCGTGTGGCGGTGATTTCGAGTGCTACGGCTGCGGGGTATCGTGACTTTATGAAGGAGTTGGAGCGCAGTGCCTACCGCATCAAAACCGAGTTGTTCGAGGCTACGATGCAGGGCGAGAGGTGCGACGAGAGTATCGTGGCGGCACTCTATGCCGTAGCCGAGCGCAAAGAGGAGTTCGATGCCGTGACGATAATTCGTGGCGGTGGCTCCACGGGCGATTTGGAGTGTTACAACTCCTACTTATTGGCCTTTGCGGTAACTCAATTTCCGTTGCCTGTGCTGACAGGTATCGGACACGACAAGGATACGAGCGTTACCGATATGGTAGCCCACACGCCTCTGAAAACCCCTACTGCAGTGGCGGCGTGGATAGATGGGCGAGCGGCCGACTTTGATGGAGCATTGGAGTATTGCGCCATCTCGTTGCGAGATATCTGCCAACAGGCGACACACTCGGCAGCACTCCGCTTGGAGCAGTTCTCGGCCGATGTGCGACACTTGGCGGAGCGCACTTTGCAGGGCGAAAAGCAACGCTTGGATGGCATAGCAACCTTGGTGGCAAACTTCGCCCCCGAGCGCATCTTCCGACTCGGCTATGCCATAGCCCGCAAAGAGGGAAAGGCGTTGCAAAGCGTGGATAGTGTAAGTATTGGAGATGGGATTGAAGTCGCTTTGGCAGACGGAGTAGTCAATGCCAAAGTCATTAAGAAATTGACAATTGACAATTAAAGGTATTCTATTTATAACTTTTAACTAAAAAAAGCTAATGGCAAATGGCTAATAGCTAATAGCTAAAAATATGACTTACAAAGAGGCGATAGCGGAGATTGAGCAGATTTTGAAATCGTTGCGTGAGGAGCAGAACAGCATCGACACTCTCTCGGAGCGTGTGGCGAGAGCAACCGAACTTATTGCACTCTGCCGTGAAAAGTTGCGCAAAGCAGAAAACGATGTAAATAAGGTACTCGAGGAGTAAAAATGGGAGCAATTCAAAAAATAGTCAAGTGGTCGCTAAACCACCTGCCACGCACCTTCTTGCAGAGGGTTGCGGGATGGGGTGTGCCGATACTTGGCTTGTGGTATGCAGGTCGTGGGCGCAAATGCCCGATTTGCGGCAAGCAGGTGCGGGAGTTTCTGCCTTACGGCTATGGTGTATCTCGTCGTGATGCACTCTGCCCACGCTGCTTGGCGTTGGAGCGACACCGCCTGTTGTGGCTCTACATCGAGCGAGAAACCGACCTTTTGAGTGGCTACCCTACGCTGCTGCACATCGCCCCCGAAGTGGCTCTGAAACGCCAATTTGAGAGGCACTACGGCAAGGAGTACGCTGACAGTTACCTCACAGCCGACTTGGAGAGCCCGTTGGCGAAGCTCCACTTCGATATTCAGGATATACCGCTCGAAGACGAGAGTGTCGATGTGGTGATTTGCAACCATATCCTCGAACATGTCGAGGACGATAGGAAGGCTCTGCGAGAGCTGCACCGCATACTCCGCAAGGGTGGTTGGGGCGTGGCACTTGTACCGCAAGACTACGACCGAGAAAAGACCTTCGAGGATGACACGATAACCTCGCCCGAGGAGCGAGCAAGGGTATTCGGGCAGTATGACCACCGACGCATCTATGGGCGTGACTACGCTGACCGCCTACGAGAGTGCGGTTTCGAGGTGGAGGAGATAGAGTACGAAAAGCGGCTCTCCGAAGAGGAGCAAAAACAATATGCAACAGCAGGAGAGCGTTTGTATATTATAAAGAGGCCATTAGCTGTTAGCCATTAGCCATTAGCTAAAAGCAGACGAGCAGTGCAAAAAGAGCCACTCAGAACACAGCAAAAAGTGAAAATCGTAAACGATTAGGCTATAGATAGGTTCCATACACCAACTGCTACTACCATGTTGCTCTTGTGCGACACGATAGTAGCAGTTTTATTATTCAAAAAAAACCGAGGTTGCTTTTTGGGGGGACAACCTCGGGCGGTAACGGGCGTTACCTAAAATTGTTGTAAACATTCGGTGTAGAATATGGCAAAGGCATAGCCTTCGTGTTACAACAATTTTATCTTCACTGTTATATCACAGATATCGCTATTACAGACGAGAGAATATCGTACAACAATCTCTCGCTTAATTCTCATAAAAATTAAGCTTGCCCACCAACCCCGAATGTGCGGTTATAAAATAAAAAGAAAGTGTGAGGTCGATTAGTTTATTTTGAACTGATGCCCTAGGAAGCACTTACCACAAATAAACAATACCCCACACCTGTATTGGAGGTATATGACAACGAATGTGCCAACGCACCAATACACGGTGACGAGTGTCTTGCTCTCCTTGTGGTAATGAAATTTCCTAGGTTTCAGTTCAAGGACAAAAGCTAATACACTTCCATCAAAATATGTCGCAACCATACGATTGCTTTGCAAATATATAAATTATTTTTTCATTGCCACTATATCATGGATAAAAATTTGCTAAATTTGCACTAAAATAGCAGTGGCATAGTGGCTAAAAGCGAAAAATATGGAATTATTTGAGAGATATAGCAAATTGAGAACTGCTGTAAAAAATCAGTTCTCGGCCACCACGCAGGAGTTGGTGGATAAGGCACTTGTATTCGCTGCGGAGCGAATGGAGGGTTTGACTCGCTACGATGGAAGCCCGATGTTGGACCACGCTGTAGAGGTGGCCCGCATTGTTGCCACCGAAGTGGGGCTTGGGCGCAACTCAACTATCGCATCCATTCTCCACGATGTGGTGCGCATCGAGGCCAAGCGTGATGACGACGAGGCCCTCGAAGCACTGCTCAAGACCATACGCACGGAGTTTGGCGAGGAGGTTATCGGTATCGTTATGGGGCTTACAAGTATCTCCGAGCTGAAACTCAACACCCACTCCGACCAAGCATCCGACTTCCGTGATATGATTGTGTCATATTCGGAGGACCCTCGTGTCATTTTGATAAAGTTGGCCGACCGCCTCGAAGTGATGCGCTCGATAGCGATGTTCCCCGAGGAGAAGCGACAGAAGAAGGCGTGGGAGTCGATGAACCTCTACGCCCAAATTGCCCACAAACTCGGCTTGTACAACATCAAGAGCGAGTTGGAGGACCTCTCGTTGGCGCAGCTCGAGCCTGCCGACCACAAGCATATTACCAACAAGTTGCGTGAGGGCGAAAAGGAGCGACTCGACTTTATCGAGCGTTTCGTAGAGCCTATTCGCAAGGGGCTCGATGCAGCGGGTATAAAGTACCACATCAAGAGCCGAACAAAGTCCGTTTACTCCATCTGGAACAAGATGCGCAAGCAGAAGGTGCCATTCGAGGGCGTTTACGATATCTTTGCCATCCGTATTATCATCGACTGCCCCGAAAACCTCGAGAAGGCGCAGTGCTGGTTGGCATACTCCATAGTGAGCGACTTCTACACCCCGAACACCGACCGTATGCGCGACTGGATATCTATCCCGAAGTCGAATGGCTACGAGTCGTTGCACACCACCGTTGCTGCGGGCGATGGCAAGTGGGTGGAGATACAGATACGCACCGAGCGAATGGATAACATTGCCGAACTCGGTATTGCGGCCCATTGGCGATACAAGGGTGTAAACCAGGGTGCGCAGACGAGCGAGCTGTGGTTGCAGCGTCTGCGTGAGCTGATGAGCGAAACGAAAGAGGATATAGCCGAGCGTTTCGATGCAAAGCCCGCCTCGGGCGAGATATTCGTCTATACTCCGAATGGAGATATCCGCAAGTTACCCGAGGGAGCAACCGTTCTCGACTTCGCCTTCGATATCCACTCCAACCTCGGTTGTACCTGTTCGGGTGGTAAGGTAAATGGCCGTGCCGTGCCTATTCGAGAGCAGTTGCACAATGGCGATATTGTCGAGATTTTGACCCAAAAGAACCAGCAGCCAAAGGCCGATTGGTTGAACTTTGTCGTCACAGCAAAGGCCAAGAGCAAAATCAAGTCGGTGATGCGTGAGGAGCAGGCAAAAAATGCCACGCTCGGCCGTGAGGAGTTGGAACGCAAACTCAAAAACTGGAAAATAGCCAAGAGCATAGACGAGGTTGTTGCCTACCTCTGCAAGTACTACAAGCAGCGCACCGGCACAGCCCTCTACGAGCTTATTGCCACCGAGAAGATAGATTTGGCCGTGGTTAAGGAGCTGCTGAACAAGTGGCTCTCGGGTGAGGCCGACGAGGAGCGTCGTGCTGCCGAGGCCGAAGCCGAGGCCCGTCGTCGCTCTGTCCAAAACAGCGAGCACAAGAGTTCGAGCGATGCCCTTGTTATCGACGAGAGCATAAACAACATAGTCTATAAACTCGCCAAGTGCTGCAACCCTATCAAGGGCGACGATATTTTTGGCTTTGTAACAATAAATACGGGTATCACCATTCACCGCACCGACTGCCCAAATGCCAAGCGTATGCGTGAGCAGTACCCATACCGCATTATGGAGGCTCGCTGGAGAGAGAGTGCGCAGGGCGCATTCCGTGTTACGATTGCCATCACAGCCAACGACTCGGCAGGCTTGGTAAATCAGATTACCGAGGTCGTGAGCCACGAGATGAAGCTCAACATTCGCTCCATAAATCTCAACTCACGAGGCGATGGCACGGGCGTGGGAACAATCAGTGTCGAGGTGCCTTCGGCAGGTGTTGTCGATACGCTTATACACGCCATAATGCGCATCAAGGGCATACAACGAGCCTATCGTGTGAAGAACTAACCACCACAAATGTACAACAAATGGGAGTGTCTAAAAAGTTTATTAGACACTCCCATTTTGTCATAAGTATAACCTATTTGTTAAACACTCCTCGACTTATCCCCTTACGCATCTTCAACAACCACTTCGCCTTAACGGGGCGGAAGGTGAAGATGTAGAAGATAGCCAACAGATTTGTGATATGTTGCTTCTTGCGCTCGTCGGCATAGAGAAACTTCAGCGACCCCTCCTTCTCGGCACGCAGTCGCTTGCTGCAACCTACACCATAAGCGAGAGCATCAAAGTACTCGGGCGTAAGCTTCTCGGTCGAGATGTGGTGAAGGACCTTCGCCTTCGGAACATAATAGACCCTCTCACCCAAGGCTCTAATACGGGCGAACAGATCGTTCTCCTCACCACCAAGCAGAGTCTTGCCACGACGCCCTAATGCTGTATCAAAGTCGCCATAGAGGGTGAACACCTCACGATTGAAGGCCATATTTCCGCCTGCGGGGGTTATATCCGATGGTATGCGGCATATCTTCTTGCCCAGGTCTATCGGGTTTGCTATCATCTGCTCGGGATACTTCGACATCCAACGAGGACGACCGCCATCATAGCACGGCTCCACGGCTCCCGCAGCAGCAAAGGCTCCATGCTCGGTGAAGAGCTCGATGTAGGCATCGACAAACTCCTTGGATATGGTCTCGTCGTCATCTATAAAGGCGATATAGGCACCCTTCGAGGCACGAATACCGCAGTTGCGTGCATGCGACAAGCCCTGTTTCGGCTCCTCGACAAGACGAATATTGAACGATGGATGGCTCGCAATAAACGACTGACACTGCGCAGCTGTATCGTCTGTCGAGGCGTTATTCACCACGACACACTCCCACACTGCGGGGTCGGCACTCTGCTGTACCACAGACTCGAGTGTTCGCATCAACGAAGTGGCACGATTATAGGTCGATATTATAATGGATAGTTTCATAGTATTACACAATGTTAATTTGTAGGGAACACAAAGGTAATGATTTTTTAGTATAAAAACACCTCTCTATCGCCATTTCTTTCAATAAAATTTGTTTTTGTCTAAAATTTGCCCTATCTTTGCACCTGCAAAGCGATAGATACTTCACAAAGTAGAGATATATCGCGGGGTGGAGCAGCTGGTTAGCTTGCCGGGCTCATAACCCGGAGGTCGGAGGTTCGAGTCCTCCTCCCGCAACTCAACGAGAGATAGTCGAAAGATTATCTCTCGTTTTTTTATTGCGGGAGGAGGACTCGGTCAGTCGGTGGCGTTTCGGGTGACTTGTCTGCGTGTGGCTGTTGTTTGCTATCGCAAATCTTTGTCTTCGTCAGATGATTGTCTTTGAAAATAAATTTTCAGCCATCATCTGCCAAAGCCAACAATCTACGATTGCAACAGCCCTACTTCGGTCACCTCTCTTCTGCTGCGACCGTTCGAGTCCAAGTAGGAAAATGGAAAGTTAGAGCGTGGCGCAAGTGATTTAGAGGCGTTAGGGGCGTTAGAGTCGTTAGGGGTGCGCTGAAAGTAGCGACAAAAAGCCTAAGCGCCTGCCATTCAGCGACCAACGGGAGCGATTGCCATTCAGTGAGCGTTAGCGAACGCTTGCCATTCAATGCCATTACACTTGCGCCCTGACCACCTCAAGAGTTCCACCAACCTAAAACCCCCAAGCGCACCCCTAACGACCCTAACGCCTCTAACAACCCTAATAAACCTGCGCCCCGACACCCTCGAGAGTCCCCACCAACCAAAAAAACTTTTGGCACGCTTTTGGGAGATTGGTGAGCCGTATGAAAAGTATCATTATCCACTCCTCGAAGGGGGAGTTTCGGGCTTTGCTGCGAGGTGTTGCAGCCAACTGTTCCACCACTATCTGCGAGGTCTCCACTCGAGAGGAGCTATTCTCGCTATGCGAGGCAAACCGTTTCGATATGCTCCTCACTGACGATATTCGGATGTTTATGAATGGCTCGCAGGCGATGCAACGCATACGCCCCGCAACGATGCGCCCACAGGTCTTTGTCTTTGCACACGATTTGAGCGAGGATACCATAGTCGCTCTTCTCGAGATGGGGGTAAACCAGTTTATAACTCTTCCTCTCTCGCCAACGAGATTGAGGAGAAAACTCACAAAGTAATGTCACTCTTCATCTACTCCCTCCTGCCCCTCGTAGCAACACCCTGCATAGTACTTGTAGCACAGACTGCAGTACACCTCCACAACCGCCGAAGTGATGCTCTACGGGCAAAGTGCATAGGGGATATAATCTCACTGATTTGTGCTCCACACGAACTGCACGACAGCGATATCGAGCATCTGCATCGTCGCTACCCGTACTCCGTGCTTCGTGATGCCACGCTCTTTGTGGCCGACAACATCTATGGTGACGAGTTGTATCGTCTTGCCTCGATAATCGAGATTTGTGGGGTAGATTATCATCTTATCCGCACCCTGCAACGCCACCACGGCACACGACGGGCCAAGGCTCTCAAGCATCTTTCCCACCTCCCTCTAACACCCGCAATATTCGAGGTTGCCGAGGGCCACATCGACGAGGAGCGTCACATATCGTTCTACGCCACGGCAGCACTTATAGCCTCACGCCCGGAGCATGCCGTGCGCTACATCACACGCTTGCGCTACGACCTGTCGCTCTACGAAGCTGCATGGTTGGTAGAGTTGATGCGCCGACGAGGCTCCATAGCCTACACGCCTCTGCTGAACTCCGAGAACCGCAACCTGCAACTGCTGGGCATCTATGTCGTTGCCTCACTCACCGCAGTAGATGCCGAGCCAACGCTGCAACATCTGCTCTCCGACACGGAGAGCCACCTCGCACTGCACTCACTCTACACCCTGTGCGCCCTGCGTGGCAACATCACATCGGGTAACGCAAAGCGACTATTCGAAGTGTTGGAGCCACACCACCGCAAGGCCTTTATACGCCACGCTGTGCAGTCGTGCTACTCATCGCTCGCCTGCTCTGCCCTACTCGACAGCGACGAGCAGACATCGCTCCTCAACCGTATAAACTCCTACAAATGCCGTATTGTATGCAACTAATCTCGACCACGCTTCTACTTACCTCTGTGCTACTACTTCTCTGCGCCATACGCTTTCTGTGGCTGTGGCATAGAGCGTGGAGATACGAGAGCCTGCTCTCGTGCAACAACGATAATATAGGTCACTATGGTATAACCATGGTCACGGCATACCCCACTACGCTGCAACCGCTACTGGCAATGATTGAGGAGCGTTACCCTCGTAGCGAAGCGATACTCTTGTGCGATATGCAGCGTGATATTGAGCGTTTTGGCGATGCTATACGACGCTTCCACCTCGTGCGTGTCAATCACGACCACCTCGAAGGTGTCAGGGCTCTCTATCGTTCACGACAAAGAGCCTATCGCCGTATTGTTGTTATAGACCTGCCCCGTGAGGAGCATCTGCGGAGCAAGGAGATAGCACGGGAGGTCGCCTCCTATGGCTACATCCTCTACACCGAGGGCGACACCACCATAGAGCCCGACACAGCAACCCGATGTATAGGCATCATTGCCTCCTACCCTATCGACACACCTCTCTCGCTTATGAGCCTTGTGGGTGAGGCCGTGGAGGTGCGTATGACCGATGCCCACAGAGCCGAGCAGCACACCGTGGCCCACCCTTTGGCGTGGAGCCAAAAACGGCATTTCGGTGCCCTGCTATCGGCCGCCCTTACGGCATCGCTTATCGTTGTCGCAGGAGGGGCATTTTGTCACTACACCTTGATGTTATACCTCGCCACAATAGCTATAATGTTGTATATATCGTGTCGTATAACAAGCAAAAAAAATCTTTTTGTTCGCCTCGACACAATATTGCTCAATTTTTGCCGCTTTATAGTTGATTTTATAAAAAGATTTTGTTACCTTTACAAAAGGGAGAGCTCCATACAACACAAACGAGCCGTAATGCTGTGGCGCCACCCTAAAAGTTCATTTTTACGCAACAACAGAAGAGGACTATGATAGAGAACCATATCAGAGAGTATCTGCTCCCTCGAGCCTTCAATGCCGCAGTGCGTGCCGGTGCCGAGATTATGAGAGTCTATGCCGAGCGTGACGACTACGACATAGAGCTTAAGAACGACAACACACCTCTCACCATTGCCGACCGCCTCGCCCACAACAAGATTAAGGAGGTGCTGGGCGAAACCCGTATTCCTATCCTCTCGGAGGAGGGGCGTGAGATGCTCTACGACGAACGCAAGAATTGGGAGATGTTCTGGTTGGTCGATCCGCTGGATGGCACAATAGAGTTCATAAAGGGTAATAACGAATTTACCGTCAATATCGCCCTTATGTCCAACAATGAGTGCGTGGGCGCTGTGATATATGTTCCGTATCTGAAGAAGATGTATGTTGCAGAGCAGGGTGCGGGTGCGGTACTACTTACCGATATTACTCCGGATGACAAGGCTTGCTATACGGTCGATGATATACTCTCGTCGGCAACACCTCTGCCTCTTGCTACCGCCTCGCACGAATGCTTCAGAGTCGCTCTATCCCGTTCTCACCAGACTCCCGAAACGGCAGAGTATGTCGAGCAGATGCGTGAGCAACACCCCGATATGGAGGTTATCGAGCAGGGCAGCTCCTACAAGTTCTGCCTAATGGCCGAGGGCACTATCGACTACTACCCTCGCACCACCGAGACCTACGAGTGGGACACCGCGGCTGCGGAGCTTATTCTCGTAGAGTCGGGCGGCATGGTGCGTTCACTGCCCGACCATCGCCCCCTCAAATACAACAAGAGCGACCTCCACAACCCGTGGTTTGAGTGCCACAGGTTTAAGTAGCCCTCGGCTACTTAAACAATTGAGAATTGAGAATTGAATATTGACAATTGGCAATTTTTTTAGACGAGAGACGAAAGACGAGAGACGAGAGTTGGCGCAAATAGATGGCATTGAATGACAAACGGGCGTTCCGCCCTTAATGGCATTGAATGGCAGCGCAGTCTATTGACTGCTTAATGGCAAAGCGCAGAAAGCTGCGACAAAAAAGCATAAGCGCCTGCCATTCAGCGACCAACGGGAGCGATTGCCATTCAGTGAGCGTTAGCGAACGCCTGCCATTCTATGCCATATTCTCTTGCGCCCCGACCACCTTCAGAGTTCCGACAACCTAAACCCTCAAGCGCACCCCTAACACCCCTAACGCCCCTAACGCCTCTAACGACCCTAATAAACCTGCGCCTTCCACCAAAACTCGTCAATGGTCGAGGAAATTTTGTGCCAAACAAGGTAACGAGCCAAAATTTGTTTTTAGCGAGGTAAATACAAGGCGCACAAAAAACCCACTGCGCAGCATACTTGGCGTATGTGAGCAAGTGGGTTATTGCAGTGCAACGCAGTAGTTGCCCGATAAAAACAAATTTTATTATTTTTCGATAAACGCTGCGTAATCCTCGGCCGAGAGTAGGCTCTCTACCTCCTCCGGAGCAGACATCTTAATCTTCACCATCCAGCCCTCGCCGTATGGATCTTTGTTTACGAGTGCAGGGTCTGCGTCGATTGCAGGGTTCACCTCTACAACCTCGCCCGAAACAGGAGTAAAGGCATCGGATACGGTCTTTACGGCCTCGATAGTTCCGAAGATATCGCCTGCAGCCAAGGTCTCGCCCTCGCTCTGGATATCAACAAATACGATATCGCCCAACTCGCTCTGTGCGAAATCGGTAATACCAACATAGGCGAACTCGCCCTCTACTCGACACCACTCGTGGTCGTTCGAATACTTCAATTCAGCAGGAATGTTTGACATAGTTATATAGTTTTAATTGTTAAGTTTTCTTGTACTCCGTAGCTAATTGCAAATTGCTTTCTTATTTTGGGGCTTTTAGCCATTGGCCATTAGCCATTAGCCGATTTTTATTGTTTTTGCCTTTAGCTATTATCTTCTTTTAACCACATTCTAGTAAGCAACTCTGTATTAGATAGGACTCCATCTAATATAAAATAACCTTGCTTAATAACTAGTACCTCTCTCCGAACATCTTCTATTTCCTTTGGCGTAAGGATATCAACAGTGAAGCCACGTTCTTCGACATATTGCTTAATATCTTGCTCCGTAATATCCTGTAAGCTTATATCTTTTCTAATACTCATCATTATACTATTTACGAATAACCGATATTAAATGGTTGATACCTTTCTGTATTGTGCGTAACCGCTCCAACAATTGAGTATTATCCAGCTCTGTAATGTAGTTAACTTTATTCGCTATTATAAGTTGGGTTTCCAACTCAAATGCAGAACCTAATGCTATCTCCAAAAAATGGATAAACTCTATCTCCGATTTTCGGGAAGCACCTTCGGCTATATTAGACGATATTGAAACCGCAGCTCGTTGTATCTGCCCGACCAAACCATACTTTTCTTCTTTCGGAAAATTTGCAGTGTAGCCGTATATATCGGTGGCAAGTTCCATTGCCAAATTCCAAACCGCATATTTTCGGAAATCTCTCATATAAAAGTCAATGGCTAATGACTCGTTGTTCTACAAAGGTAATAAAAATTTCTCAAAACAAGCAAGTTGCCGTCAGTTTCTTCTTACTAAAAAGCTAATGGCTAATGGCTAACGGCTAATGGCTATATTACAAACTCCACCTCTTTGAAGAGGTAATCTTTTGTGGTACCATCTTTATCTTCGAGGCGAAGTGCTCCATTGGGGGCAGTACCCACGATTTTAGCCGAGAACTTTTCGCCCGTTGGCAATGCATAGGTATGGTACTTGTTTAGGCGGTATAGCAAACTGTTATATCGTTCGTGCAATAAATTTTGCATTTTACGCAGTGTCTCATAATTCCCTTGCAAATGCTTCAAAAAACATTGTAGAACCTTCTCGGCATCGAGTTGCGTTCCAAGCAGCTGCGCCATAGACACGGGATTTGGCAACGATGCATCAAATTCGGTTTGATTGACATTTATGCCGATGCCGACAATTGTACGGCGCAGAGTTGTCGCAGCAAGGGAGTGTTCAATAAGTATGCCCACCAACTTCCTGTCACCGACATATATATCGTTTGTCCACTTTATCCTCGCCTCAATGCCATATTCGGCAAGCATATCGACCAACGACAACGCCACAACCTCCAACACCGCAAACTGCTCGGCAATAGGCACAAAGGTTGGCTCCAACACCACCGAGAAGGTCAAATTCTCACCCTTTCGGCTGTGCCACTCGTGCCCACGCTGACCACGCCCCGCAGTCTGAAAATCTGCCCATACGACATCGCCCTCGTGGTACTTTTCATCACGAGCATCATCGTTGGTCGAAGCGGTTATGGGAAAATGGTAAATCATTTTAATTAGCTTTTAGCCATTGGCCATTAGCTTTTTAGTGTGAGTAATTAAAACACAACCCAAAAATCGTCAATGATGAGATTATTTTTGTGCGATGTTAGGCGATGAAAGCGCAGCATAGTAATCCTATGTGAGCATTTCAGCGTCCGACACACTCGTGCAAAAAGAACTCATCAGAACGATTTTATGCTTGGACTCCGAAATCTCGTAGTGCATCATTGAGTGTTGTTTTTTTTTCGGTGGACTCCTTGCGCTTGCCGATAATCAAGGCGCACGCCACATTAAACTCTCCCGCAGGGAATTTCTTTGGGTATGTACCAGGAATTACGACAGAGCGAGCCGGCACATAGCCCTTGTAGGTTACAGGCTCCTCGCCCGTAACATCGATAATATGTGTCGAGCCTGTAATCACGGTATTCGAGCCGATAACCGCCTCACGGCAGATATGCGCACCCTCAACGATAATGGCACGAGAGCCAATAAAGCAGTTGTCCTCCACGATGACGGGGGCAGCCTGCACAGGCTCCAATACGCCACCGATACCGACACCACCCGAGAGGTGAACATTCTTGCCAATCTGTGCGCACGAGCCCACGGTAGCCCAAGTATCGACCATCGTTCCCGTATCGACATAGGCTCCGATATTCACATACGAAGGCATCAGCACCGCACCCGCAGCAATATAGGCTCCGTAGCGGGCCATTGCGTGAGGTACAGCACGGACACCAAGAGCCTCGTAGTCGTGTTTGAGGTCTATCTTGTCGTACCACTCCAACTCTCCGGCACGCATCGTGCGCATCTTCTGTATCGGGAAGTACATAATAATCGCCTTCTTGACCCACTCGTTCACCTGCCACTCGCTCTTCTCGAGGTCGATAGGCTCGGCACAACGCAGCACACCCTTATCCACAGCCTCAACAACCTGGCGGATAGCGGCTTTAACCTCGGCACTCTCCAACAAGGCACGGTCCTCCCACGCCTGCTCAACGATATTTTTCAAATCTGAATACTCCATAGCTCATCTGTTTTTGTATCTTTGGCAAAGATACAAAACAAATTGAGAATTGAGAATTAAAAATTGAGAATTATCCGTATGTGTTAAACAAACAGCCAATCAAAAAGGTGGAATTTCAAGGCGTACAAGGCGATGAACACGCAGCATACTCAAAGTATGTGAGTAGTTCAGCGACCGCAGTACAACGAAGAAATTACCCTTTTTCACCGATTTTTTAGAATACCTCTTGCAATATCTCTATAGACCGCACCGAGCGTATCGCTTCGAGATGGATAGCGTAGTACTCTACAAGGCGTGTGAGCATCGCAACACGCTGCGCACGATTGAGCGGTATCTCGCCCAAGCAGTCGAGGTCGCACTCCAGCAAATCACGCAGCATCTCCGCCTCGGCCTCGTTCATCGTGGCATCGTGCAGTGGCTGCGTCGCAACAAACAACCCCTCACGCATATCGAAAATATCGCCTTTGCGGTGGTTATTTCCCGGGAAGTAACCGAGGTGACGAGATAGGTTAGCCAAAAACCACAGGTGGAAATTTGCCACACCCTCCTCCATCCTATCCAACGCCTCAACCGAGGTATAGACAAACTCGAACAGCGCCTCATTTGCCTCGCTCTCACCAATAAGGCGGTACAGCACCTCCGCCATAAAGAGGGCTATCGTAGATTTGCGGACATCGTAGGGTATCGAACTAAAGACCACATCGTTCTGCACCTCACGCATCTTATGCAGCTCCGAATGGTTGGACTCCAGCCCCTCAAATCGTAGCATAAAGAGTGGTTGAAAGAGAGCCATCTTCGAGCCTCGACCACGGGAGGAGCGCACGCCCTGCACCATATAGCTCTGGCGACCATAGCGATCGGTGAGCATCTGCACAACCATACCGCTATCGCCATATTTCACGGTCGAGAGCACAACGCCTCGGGCCTTATACCCTTTCATCACCTGCGACATCGCCGTTGGTTAATTAAGAATTAGGAATTAAAAATTAGTTCTCCGTTTCTCTTGTCTATATCATATCGACAACTTCTCGACTGTCTCTCGCAGGCGTGTAGTATCGAGGTGTGTATATATCTCGGTCGTGACGATACTCTCGTGTCCGAGCATCTCCTGCACCTGTCTGATACTTGCACCACCCTCCAGCAGATGCGTTGCAAAGGAGTGGCGGAAGGTGTGAGGGCTGACACTCTTCTCGATGCCGGCACGCTCCACAGCATCCCTTATTATCGTAAAGACCATAACTCGTGTCAGCGAGTTACCACGATTATTCAAAAAGAGGATATCCTTGTTTTTTGAGTCCTTCGCCTTACGCTCATCGAGATAGAGCATTATGCGCTCACGAGCAATATTGCCGATAGGTACAAGTCGCTGTTTACTGCCCTTGCCCACAACTCGGATATATCCCTCCCCGAAAAAGAGGTCCGAAAGGCGCAACGAGGTGAGTTCCGAGACACGCAGACCGCACGAGTACAACAGCTCCAGCATAGCCCTATCCCTTCGCCCCTTGGCCGTATCGCATGGTATAGAGTTTATGATGGTCTCGACCTCCTCGATAGTGAGTACATCGGGCAGATGGCGTGATGCCTTCGGGGCAGTGATAAACTCGGTCGGTGTAGCCTCAATCTTGTCGTTCATAAGCAGGAAGTTGAAGAAGCTCTTTATGCCACTCAACTGTCGTGCCTGCGATGTCCCCTTCTGATTATTATCAAAGAGATAGACCATATATCGCTCGACCATATATTGTTCGACCTTGGTCGGTGCTACATCGTACTGGCGAAGCACAAAGTGGGCAAACGAGGTGAGGTCACGCATATAGGCATCTACCGTGTTTTTCGATAGATTCTTCTCGAGGCGAATATACTGCTCAAACGCCTTGGCTGCCTTGTTCCACTTATCGCTGTTCTCGACCATATCTGCTCTGCTTAACACGGCAAATGTACAAATTTTTAGGAAATTACGCTCCACCCTAACAAAAAAGAGGGGACTTTTTCAACGAAGCCCCCTCTTTTTTCAATATAACTATATCTTACTGCTTATTCGAGATCATAAACTCGAGGTCAGACTTAAGACCTACAACAAGATTTTCGTACTCACGGAGTCCTGTACCACCAGGGATCAAGTGACCGCAGATGACATTCTCCTTCAAGTTTGCCAATGGATCGCTCTTCGCCTGAATTGCAGCCTCGTTCAAGACCTTCGTGGTCTCCTGGAACGATGCAGCCGAGATGAAGCTCGATGTCTGCAATGCCGCACGGGTGATACCCTGCAAAATCTGGCTCGATGTAGCAGGCTCGATAGGGCGAACCTCAACAAGACGCATATCACGACGCTTGAGCGACGAGTTCTCGTCACGCAACTTGCGAACCGAGATAATTTGTCCAGGCTGGACATTCGCAGAGTCGCCAGCATCGGTTACTACAACCTTGTCGTAAAGCTCGTCGTTCACATCCATGAACTCCCACTTATCGACAATCTGGTTCTCGAAGAAGCGAGAATCTCCCGGATCGTCAATCTGTACCTTGTTCATCATCTGACGAACAATAACCTCGAAGTGCTTGTCGTTAATCTTCACACCCTGCATACGATAGACATCCTGTACCTCGTTCACGATATACTCCTGAACTCGTGTAGGACCCAAGATGCGGAGGATGTCGCTCGGTGTAATAGCACCATCCGACAACGCCATACCTGCACGCACATAGTCGTTCTCCTGAACGATAATCTGGCGCGACAGTGGCACGAGATAACGCTTAACCTCACCATCCTTGGCAGTGATGACAATCTCACGATTACCACGCTTAATCTTGCCGAATGTTACCTCACCATCGATCTCCGACACGATAGCCGGGTTCGATGGGTTACGAGCCTCGAACAACTCCGTAACTCGTGGAAGACCTCCCGTGATATCGCCACCACTCTTACCTACAACACGAGGTATCTTGATGATGATATCGCCGACATGTATCTTCGCATTATCCTTAACGGCAACATGGGCATTTACAGGCAAGTTGTATGCCTTAACCTCGTTGCCATCCTTGTCGATAATCTTGATAACAGGGTTCTTTGCTCTATCCTTCGACTCGATGATAACTCGCTCCGACATACCTGTCTGCTCGTCACGCTCCTCACGATAGGTTACACCCTCGATGACATTGTCATAGAGAGCCTTACCATCGGTCTCGGCAACAACAACTGCGTTATATGGATCCCACTCGCAAATCATATCGCCCTTGACAATCATATCGCCATCGGCCTTGAAGAGTGTCGCTCCATACGGCAAAGCGTGAGTGTAGAGTACTATCTCGGTCTTTGGATCTACGATACGCAACTCCGACTGACGCGAAACAACAATATTGATTGCCTCACCCTGCGAGTTCTTGCTCTTCACGGTGCGCAACTCGTCAATCTCGAGGCGACCCTCATACTTCGACACCACATTGGTCTCGACGGTCGAGCCACCCGCAACACCACCGACATGGAATGTACGGAGTGTAAGCTGTGTACCAGGCTCACCGATAGACTGCGCTGCAATAACGCCGACAACCTCGCCCTTCTGCACCATACGGGCTGTAGCCAAGTTGCGACCATAACACTTTGCGCAGACACCATGACGAGATACGCAAGTGAGCACCGAACGGATATCTACCGACTCGATTGGCGACTTCTCGATAGCCTCGGCTATAGCCTCGGTAATCTCCTCGCCAGCCTTGCACAACACCTCGCCTGTGAGTGGATGTACAACATCGTTCAATGCTGTACGGCCCAAGATGCGGTCATACAAGGTCTGCACAACATCGTCGTTACGCTTGATAGCCGTAGCTGTCAAACCACGCAATGTGCCACAATCCTCCTCATTTACGATAACATCCTGTGCTACATCGACCAAACGACGAGTCAAGTAACCTGCATCGGCAGTCTTCAACGCTGTATCGGCCAAACCCTTACGAGCACCGTGGGTAGAGATAAAGTACTCCAACACGGTCAGACCCTCCTTGAAGTTCGACAAGATAGGGTTCTCGATAACCTGCTGACCTCCCTCGACACCTGACTTCTGCGGCTTGGCCATCAGACCACGCATACCCGACAACTGACGGATCTGCTCACGAGAACCACGGGCTCCCGAATCAAGCATCATATATACAGGGTTGAAACCATCATCATTCTTGGTCAAGGTCTCAACCACCTCCTTGGTAAGCTTATTGTTTACGCTTGTCCAAACATCGATAATCTGGTTGTAACGCTCGTTGTTGGTGATAAGACCCATATTATAGTCGTCTATAATAGCATCGGCCTTCTCGTATCCCTCCTGCACGAGCTTCTCCTTCGACTCCGGAATAATCACTGCATCCAGGTTGAACGACAAACCTCCTCGGAATGCCATCTGGTATCCCAAATTCTTGATATCGTCGAGGAACTTCGCAACCTTATCGGCACCGGCCTTCTTCATCACTACCGAGATAATATCACGCAGCGACTTCTTCGTGAGCAGGATATTCACATAGCCTACCTCCTCCGGTACCACCTGATTAACGAGGATACGACCGATAGTAGTCTCCTTCAATACCACAACCGAGTTGCCCTCCTCATCGAGGTCACGAACACGGCACTTTACCGTAGCGTGGATATCCACCTTGCCCTCATTGTAGGCGATGATAGCCTCCTCTGGTCCGTAGAATACCAAGCCCTCACCCTTAACATTCGGACGAGCCTTGGTGATGTAGTACAAACCGAGGACCATATCCTGCGAAGGCACGGTGATAGGCGCACCATTAGCAGGGTTGAGGACATTGTGCGAGCCGAGCATCAACAGCTGTGCCTCCAAAATTGCGGCATTGCTCAACGGCAAGTGCACCGCCATCTGGTCACCATCGAAGTCGGCGTTGAACGCTGTACACGAGAGTGGGTGCAACTGCATTGCCTTACCCTCGATAAGCTTCGGCTGGAACGCCTGAATACCCAAACGGTGAAGGGTCGGAGCACGGTTCATCAACACTGGGTGTCCCTTGATGACATTCTCCAAGATATCCCATACGACCGAATCCTTGCGGTCGATAATCTTCTTTGCAGACTTCACGGTCTTGACGATACCACGCTCGATGAGCTTACGGATGATGAATGGCTTGTACAACTCTGCCGCCATATCCTTCGGAATACCCATCTCGTGCATCTTCAACTCCGGACCTACGACGATAACCGAACGAGCCGAGTAATCGACACGCTTACCGAGCAAGTTCTGACGGAAACGACCCTGCTTACCCTTCAACGAGTCCGACAACGACTTCAATGGTCGGTTGCTCTCGTTCTTCACGGCATTGCTCTTACGAGAGTTGTCGAACAGCGAGTCCACAGCCTCCTGCAACATACGCTTCTCGTTGCGGAGGATAACCTCCGGAGCCTTGATATCTATCAAGCGACGAAGACGATTGTTACGAATAATCACACGGCGATACAGATCGTTCAAATCCGAAGTTGCGAAACGACCACCATCGAGTGGCACCAACGGACGGATCTCCGGTGGAATAACTGGCACTACATCCAGCACCATCCACTCCGGCTTATTCTTGCCCTGCGAAGCACGGAACGACTCCACAACATTGAGCTGCTTCAAAAGCTCGCTCTTACGCTGCTGCGAAGTCTCGCGCGAAGCACGGTCACGCAAGCTATATGACATCGAGTCGAGATCAACCTCCTGCAAGAGGAGCTTGATAGCCTCGGCACCCATCATTGCGATAAACTTGTTCGGATCGTCGTTTGGAAGCTGCTGATTGCCCTTTGGCAACGCCTCCAAGATGTCGGTGTACTCCTTCTCGGCCAAAGTCTGCAGACGCTCCACGCCCTGCTCTGCTGCCGCACCTGCCTGGATTACGACATAGCGCTCGTAGTAGATGATAGACTCCAACTTCTTCGATGGAATACCCAACAGGTAACCTATCTTCGAAGGCAACGACTTGAAGTACCAAATATGTACTACAGGTACAACCAGCGAGATGTGTCCCATTCGCTCACGGCGAACCTTCTTCTCGGTAACCTCTACACCGCATCGGTCGCAGACGATACCCTTATAACGGATACGCTTGTACTTTCCGCAGTGGCACTCGTAATCCTTCATAGGTCCGAAGATACGCTCACAGAAGAGTCCGTCACGCTCCGGCTTGTAGGTACGATAGTTGATGGTTTCAGGTTTCAAGACCTCGCCACTCGACTGCGCCAAAATCTCCTCCGGAGAGGCAAGGCTTATCGAGATACGGCTGTAACCGCCCTTTGTATTGTCCTTATTGATTGACATAATTCTATACAGTTTTTCTTTTATACCTACTTATATTATTATTCGAGATTTACCGAAAGACCCAAGCCTCGCAACTCGTGCAACAACACATTCATAGCCTCTGGAATACCCGGCTTTGGAAGGTTGTCACCCTTGACGATGGCCTCATAGACCTTCGCTCTACCCATTACATCGTCGGACTTAACGGTCAAAATCTCCTGGAGAATATTTGCTGCGCCGAAGCCCTCGAGCGCCCAAACCTCCATCTCTCCGAAACGCTGACCACCAAACTGTGCCTTACCACCGAGTGGCTGCTGCGTGATAAGCGAGTATGGACCGATAGAACGAGCGTGCATCTTGTCGTCGATCATGTGACCGAGCTTCAACATATAGATCACACCCACGGTTGCTGGCTGGTCGAAACGCTCACCCGTGCCTCCATCGTAGAGGTATGCACGACCTGTGCGCGGAACACCCGCCTTGTCGGTGTAGTCGTTGATCTGGTCGAGCGATGCTCCGTCGAAGATCGGCGTTGCGAACTTCAAACCAAGCTCTCTACCTGCCCAACCAAGCACTGTCTCGTAAATCTGTCCAAGGTTCATACGAGATGGCACACCCAGAGGGTTCAAACAGATATCCACGATGCTACCATCCTCCAAGAACGGCATATCCTCATCGCGAACAACCTTCGCTACGATACCCTTGTTACCGTGGCGACCTGCCATCTTATCACCAACCTTCAACTTACGCATCTTGGCGATGTAAACCTTTGCCATCTGGATAACACCCGGTTGGGTAATCTCGTCGCCATTGGTGAGGTTGAACTTCTCACGCTTAGCTACGGCATCGGCCTTCTTAACCTCGATAGTGTAGTTGTTTATAGTCTTTGTAATCAGCTCATTAACATGTGCATCGGATGTCCAATCGCAGCTACCGAGATTCAAGTATCCTGTAGCGATACCGCTCTTCTCGTCGATGCTCTTCTTTGCAATCTCGTCGAGCATCTTCTGCGTGAACTTCGCACCCGAAGCGTACAACTCGGCACCAAAGTAGTCCTTAATGCCCTTCGTTGTCTTGCCCTGTACAATCTCCCAAAGCTTCGATACCAAAACCTTTGTCAGAGCAGCTACCTGCTCGGCATACTTCTGGTCAATCTTCTCGAGCTGCAACTTCTCGGCTGCACGGCCCTTCTTATCGGTCTTGCTTGCACGGCTATACAACTTCGTATCGACAACAACACCATACAACGATGGCTGTGCCTTCAACGATGCATCCTTAACATCTCCGGCCTTGTCACCGAAGATAGCACGCAACAGCTTCTCCTCCGGTGAAGGATCGCTCTCGCCCTTTGGTGTAATCTTACCGATGAGGATATCGCCAGGCTTAACATTTGCACCGATGCGAATGATACCGTTCTCATCAAGGTTCTTGGTTGCCTCCTCGCTGACATTCGGAATATCCGAAGTAAGCTCCTCGACACCACGCTTCGTATCACGAACCTCCATGATGTACTCATCGACATGTACCGAAGTGAAGATATCCTCTCGCTGGATACGCTCCGAGATAACGATAGCATCCTCGAAGTTGTAACCCTTCCAAGGCATGAACGCCACCTTCAAGTTACGACCCAAGGCCAACTCGCCATTCTGTGTCGAGTAACCCTCGGTCAGGATGTCGTTCTTCTTAACACGGTCACCTGTCAAAACACGAGGTTTCAATGTCACCGAAGTATTCTGGTTTGTACGACGGTAGCGTGGCAACTCATATACTGTAACCTCCGGTGCAAACGAGCAGATCTTCTCCTCCTCGGTGCGGTCGTAACGAACCTTAATCACCGTAGCATCGGCAAACTCTACAACACCATCATTCTCGGCTACAATCTGTATGCGGCTATCCGAAATCATCTCCTTCTCGATACCTGTACCGACAATCGGAGCCTCGCAACGCACGAGTGGCACCGCCTGACGCATCATGTTCGAGCCCATCAGCGCACGGTTAGCATCGTCGTGCTCCAAGAATGGGATGAGCGACGCTGCAATCGAAGCGATTTGGTTTGGCGCTACATCGACAAGGTTTACCTCCTCGCCATGTACTACAGGGAAATCGGCTCCCTCACGAGCCTTGATACGGCCATCATTTACGAAGTGATTGTCCGAGGTAAGAGGCTCACTTGCCTGAGCGATAATCTTACCCTCCTCCTCTTCTGCCGAGTAGTAGCGGATGTGTGAATTATCCATATCGACAACACCATTCTCGCACGAACGGTATGGAGTCTCGATGAAGCCCATATCCGAAATCTTTGCATAGACGCAAAGCGACGATATCAGACCGATGTTAGGACCCTCAGGCGACTCGATAGGACACAAACGACCGTAGTGGGTGTAGTGCACATCTCGCACCTCGAAGCCTGCACGATCTCGCGAAAGACCACCAGGACCGAGGGCCGACAAACGACGCTTGTGGGTAACCTCCGACAGCGGGTTAATCTGATCCATAAACTGCGACAACTGCGAAGTGCCGAAGAAGGAGTTGATAACACCCGACAACGACTTGGCGTTGATCAAATCTACCGGTGCAAACACCTCCGAGTCACGAACATTCATACGCTCACGAATGGTTCGTGCCATACGCACAAAACCTATCGAGAACTGGTTCGACAACTGCTCACCCACGGTACGAACACGACGGTTCGACAAGTGGTCGATATCGTCAAGTTCGGCACGAGAGTTAATCAACTGTATGAGGTACTTGATAATTGCGATGATATCCTCACGAGTAAGTGTGCGGATTGCAGGGTCGATACCGAGCTCCAACTTCTTGTTGATACGGAAACGACCTACATCACCCAAGTCGTAACGCTTATCCGAGAAGAACAACTTCTCGATAACATCACGAGCCGTAGTGTCATCCGGTGCCTCCGAAGCTCGCAACAGGCGGTAGATGTAGCGCACTGCATCGACCTCCGAGTTGCAGGTATCCTTCTGCAAGGTGTTGTATATAATCGAAAAATCTACGCCCGATGGGTTATCCTTGTGCAGGATGATGGTCTTGGCTCCACTCTCGATGATAGCATCGATGTGCTCCTCCTCCAAAACAGTCTCACGATCTACCACTACGCTGTTACGCTCGATAGATACCACCTCGCCTGTATCCTCATCCACGAAGTCCTCGACCCAAGTCGAAAGAACACGGGCCGCCAACTTACGGCCTACCGCCTTCTTGAGGTTTGTCTTTGTAACCTTAACCTCATCGGCAAGGTCAAATATATCCAAAATCTGCTGGTCGTTCTCGAAACCGATTGCTCGCAGCAGTGTTGTTACTGGTAACTTCTTCTTACGGTCGATGTAGGCATACATCACATTGTTGATGTCCGATGCAAACTCAATCCACGAGCCCTTGAACGGAATGATACGAGCCGAATAGAGCTTCGTACCGTTGGTGTGGATGCTCTGACCGAAGAATACACCCGGTGAACGGTGCAACTGCGACACGATAACTCGCTCTGCGCCGTTGATAACGAAGGTGCCTCGCTCCGTCATATACGGGATTGTGCCAAAATAGACATCCTGCACGATGGTCTCAAAATCCTCGTGCTCGACATCCTTACACTCGAGCTTCAACTTCGCCTTGAGTGGCACACTATAGGTCAAACCACGCTCCAAACACTCCTCAATCGAGTAGCGTGGCGGGTCAATGTAGTAATCGAGAAACTCGAGCTCGTAGTTGTTACGAGTGTCTGTGATTGGGAAGTTCTCACGGAATACACGGTAAAGACCCTCCTTCTTGCGGTCCTCAGCGGTAGTATCCATCTGGAAGAAATCCCTAAACGATTTGAGCTGGATCTCCAACAAATCCGGATAAGGCACATTGTTGCGGATTGTCGAGAAGCTAATTCTTTCTTGTTGTGTTTTTGTGGACATTGCTAAATCCATTTGTTTTGTTTGTGAGTACTCTGGAAGGGAAACAACCCCCTCGTGTGCGTGCGTGTGTAAATTACCCGCACTTAATGCCCTCAGTATAAACACATTACACCCTGAGAGCATCTCAATAGTCCAAAGAGGGGCACAGCTCAATATGGCACTCCCGTTCCTTAGACCTGAAAAGGTATAGCGCTTACACTGCAGTCGTAAGCACTATACCTGTTGTGTAGGCAGAGCCTGGTAACTCCTTAGAATTACTTCAACTCAACCTCTGCACCTGCCTCCTCGAGAGTAGACTTGATCGACTCAGCCTCCTCCTTAGAAACACCCTCCTTAACGGCCTTAGGTGCACCGTCTACGAGAGCCTTAGCATCACCGAGCGAAAGACCTGTGAGCTCCTTCACAGCCTTGATAACGCCAAGCTTTGCCTGACCTGCGCTCTTCAAAATAACATCAAACGAAGTCTTCTCAGCTGCAGCAGCCTCACCTGCAGCAGCAGGAGCAGCAGCAACAGCAACAGCTGCAGCAGCAGGCTCAATACCGTACTCCTCCTTGAGGATAGTAGCCAACTCGTTTACCTCTTTAACAGTCAAGTTTACCAACTCTTCTGCCAATACTTTTACATCTGCCATAGTTGTAATCTTATTAAATTGTTTTTAATTTCTTGATTTAATTGTTTCTTTCTTCGAGTGTCTTCACGATACCCGCAATCTTTTGTCCTGCACTACCCTGCAATGCCGAAATGACATTCTTAGCAGGCGACTGCAAGAGCGAAA
This sequence comes from Rikenellaceae bacterium, assembly GCA_015059685.1. Lineage (GTDB taxonomy): Bacteria > Bacteroidota > Bacteroidia > Bacteroidales > Rikenellaceae > Alistipes. The sequence goes on from SUZW01000012.1 coordinate 36,171, forward strand.
TAATGTCGCCGATAAGCTCCTCGCGGCTCTTGATTGTGCAGAGCGCATCCAACTGGTTGTCGCCAACATATACGCAACCCTCAACCGAGGCTGCCTTCAATACAGGCTTGTCCGAACTCTTGCGGAACTCCTTGATAAGGAGCGCAGGAGCCTTACCTGTGTTTGCGAACATTACCGAAGTAGGACCCTGAAGAACCTTCAACAACTCAGCATCCGCCAAATTCATCTTCTCGAGTGCCTTGCCGAGCAATGTGTTCTTTACGACTACCAACTTGATGTCGTTCTCGAAACACTTACGACGCAACTGCGCTGTCTGCTCTGCATTCAACGCCTCGATATCGGTGATATAGAAGTGAGGATACTGGCCAAGTTGTGCAGCGATACTCTCTATTACAAGTGCTTTTTCTTCCTTAGTCATCGTCTTTCCTCCCTTTATTTGGTTTCAACTGATTTAGTATCAATCTGCACACCCGGACTCATCGTAGTCGAAAGGTAGATGCTACGAACATATGTTCCCTTTGCAGCAGAAGGTTTGAGCTTAAGGATCATTCCCATTACCTCCTTCGCGTTATCTACAATCTGCTCCGGAGTGAACGATACCTTACCGATAGAAGTGTGGATAATACCGAACTTATCAACCTTGAAGTCGATCTTTCCGGCCTTAACCTCTGTAACAGCCTTGCCGACCTCCATTGTAACGGTTCCGGTCTTTGGGTTTGGCATCAAACCACGAGGACCGAGGATACGACCGAGCGCACCAACCTTACCCATTACATTTGGAGTACAGATGATAACATCTACATCGGTCCAACCCGACTTGATCTTATCAACATACTCGTCAAGACCTACATAGTCTGCGCCCGCAGCCTGTGCCTCTGCCTCCTTCTCTGGGGTACACAATACGAGAACTCGTACTGTCTTACCTGTTCCGTGAGGAAGAGTTACAACACCACGAACCATCTGATTTGCCTTACGAGGGTCTACACCCAAACGCACGTCAATATCTACTGAAGCATCAAATTTCGTAAAGGTGATTTCCTTCAGAAGAGCAGCAGCCTCACTGAGCTTGTAAGCCTTGTTAGGCTCGACCTTTGCGTAGGCAATCTTTTGATTTTTTGTCAATTTACTCATCTCTTTGTAACGAATTACAGGTTAGGAAATTCACCAACTACGCTGATACCCATACTGCGTGCAGTACCGGCAACCATACGCATTGCAGCCTCCAAGGTGAAGCAGTTCAAGTCCGGCATCTTGTCCTTGGCAATCTCGGCAACCTGATCCCAAGTTACCTGACCTACCTTGGTTCGGTTCGGCTGTGCCGAGCCCGACTTTACTTTTGCAGCATCTTTGAGCTGAACGGCTACTGGTGGCTGTTTTACGACGAAATCAAACGATTTATCGCTATAAACTGTGATGATAACTGGAAGCACCTTGCCCGCCTTGTCCTGTGTACGAGCGTTGAATTGCTTACAGAAGTCCATGATGTTGACTCCCTTCGAACCCAACGCAGGACCTACCGGTGGAGAAGGGTTGGCAGCACCACCTTTAATCTGCAACTTAATAAATGCAGCAACCTCTTTTGCCATAGTTTTCCTGGTTTTTATTCTTTTTCTACTTGTGTGAAGCTCAACTCCATAGGAGTCTTGCGTCCAAATATCTTCACCGAAACAACGAGCTTCTTTGCCTCGTTATTGACACTCTCAATAGTACCTTGGAAGCTTGAGAATGGGCCGTCTGTAACCTTTACGACCTCGCCAACAACGAAAGGAACCTCCTGCTCCTCCTCCATCTCGTTCATCTCATCTACCAACCCAAGCATACGGCTAACCTCTTGTGGACGAAGCGCCATCGCATTGAGCTTTCGACCGTCCTCTCGGGTCTCACCCAAGAAGCCGAGAACATGTGGAATATTGCGAATGATATATGGTATTTGTCCGTCAAATATAGCCTCTACCAACACATAACCCGGGTACGAAGGCTTCTCCTTCGATACCTTCTTTCCGTTACGAATGGTATAGACCTTCTCTGTAGGGATAAGAACTTGCGAGATGTAGTCCTCAAGGTGCGAACGGCGTATCTCGGCCTCGAGGTACTCCTTCACCTTATTCTCCTTGCCACCAATGGCTCGGACTACATACCACTGCTTCTCTATCTGGTTTTCGCTCATAACTTAAATAACGACTACCGTCTTACTTAAAAGTTTCCCAATAACTTGTACACTCCGCTCATCACAGCCTCGAACGATATATCCATCACCAAGACAACGAGCGAGAAGATAAGCGATGCTACCATCACTACCACCGTCGAACTCTGCAACGAAGAGAAAGAAGGCCACGAAACCTTCTCTACAAGCTCTCTGTAAGAATCTTTAATGTATCCCATTTCTTATCCTTTCTTCTTTATGATATGCGAGTCTTTCTCGGTCTTCGACCTCAAACGCCTCGCAGTGGCAGGAGCAGAGAGATTCGAACTCCCATCAACGGTTTTGGAGACCGCTATTCTACCCTTGAACTATGCTCCTAAATTGGGAGCGGTGTTGCCCGCTCCCGTTATAGTCTTCGAGAATTACTCGAGAACCTTCAAAATCTGACCTGCACCTACGGTACGACCACCCTCACGGATTGCGAAACGAAGACCCTCGTTCAACGCTACAGGGTAAATCAACTCTACAGTGATAGTCACGTGGTCACCAGGCATTACCATATCTACGCCCTCTGGCAACGATACCTCACCGGTAACATCCATAGTACGGAGATAGAACTGAGGACGATACTTGTTGTGGAATGGAGTGTGACGACCACCCTCTTCCTTCTTCAACACGTAAACCTCTGCAGTGAACTTGGTGTGAGGCTTAATCGAACCTGGCTTAGCCACAACCATACCACGCTTAACCTCCTTCTTGTCGATACCACGCATCAAGAGACCTACATTATCACCAGCCTCACCCTCATCGAGGAGCTTGCGGAACATCTCGACACCTGTACAAGTCGAAGAGAGCGACTTCTCACCCAAACCTACGATCTCAACTGGATCACCTACATGGATAACACCAGTCTCGATACGACCTGTTACAACGGTACCACGACCTGTAATCGAGAATACATCCTCAACTGGCATCAAGAATGGCTTCTCATTCTCACGCTGTGGAATTGGCACATACTCGTCAACTGCAGCCATGAGCTCCATAATCTTCTCCTCCCAAGTTGGCTCGCCATTGAGACCACCGAGAGCAGAACCACGGATGATAGGGCAGTTCTCATCGAAGTCGTACTTCGCCAAGAGGTCACGAACCTCCATCTCAACGAGGTCGAGCATCTCTGGATCGTCAACCATATCACACTTGTTCAAGAATACAACGATACGAGGTACATTCACCTGCTTTGCAAGAAGAACGTGCTCGTTAGTCTGAGGCATAGGACCATCAGTAGCAGCAACTACCAAGATAGCACCGTCCATCTGCGCAGCACCGGTAACCATGTTCTTCACATAGTCGGCGTGACCTGGACAGTCTACGTGAGCATAGTGACGGTTTGCAGTCTGATACTCAACGTGAGCAGTGTTGATGGTGATACCACGCTCCTTCTCCTCTGGTGCGTTATCGATCGAATCGAAAGAACGCAACTCCGAAAGACCTGCCTTTGCAAGTACGGTGGTGATAGCAGCAGTAAGAGTAGTCTTACCGTGGTCTACGTGTCCAATAGTACCGATGTTCACATGCGGTTTTGAACGCTCAAATTTTTCTTTTGCCATAGCTTTAAAATCTATTAATAGTTTATTAAAAAGTTTAACTCTATATTGTTAGTTGTTAAGGTTCTTATGCAGACACAAGCAATGCCCCTTCGTTCTGAAAGGTGCATTGCGTATGTCGTAACGAGAGCGGAAGACGAGGCTCAAACTCGCGACCCTTAGCTTGGAAGGCTAATGCTCTATCAACTGAGCTACTTCCGCATTATGCTAAAAACTCTCTGTTTCGCTTATTTGGTGGGAAGAGATGGATTCGAACCACCGAAGGTAAAAACCAGCAGATTTACAGTCTGCCCCATTTGGCCACTCTGGTATCTTCCCAAAGCTGATTAGTCACTCTCTGTCTTACTGACCTTGGAGCCGATGGAGGGATTCGAACCCCCGACCAGCTGATTACAAATCAGCTGCTCTGGCCAACTGAGCTACATCGGCATTATAGCGACCAATCGAGGTGCAAAGTAAACAATAATTTTTGAAACCTCAAAATTTTAGCACAACTTTTTCTCGTTTTTTCAAAGAACTCAACTCTTATACCCTCATTATCAGTACATTGCGCCTGTATTTCCGCAACACTCTTTTGTAGAGAGCCTAAAAATCGAGTGCAAAGATAGAATAGTTTTGTGAATTTTGAAAAAGTTTGGCAAAAAATCTTCCATTAAGAGGGGTATTTTTTCGCTTTTTGCCTATACCTATATATAATATATATGCTATCGAAACTCTGAAGGGAGGTGGTCAAGGCATAGGTCTATTAGGGTCGTTAGAGGCGTTAGGGTCGTTAGGGAGCGCTTGGGGTTTAGGTTGTGGGAACTCTGAAGGTTGTCAAGGCGCAGGTGAATTAAGGGATAGTAAGGGCTAGTAACGGCTAGTAAAGAAGGCGCTATACCCTTACTTGCCCTTAATAGCCCTTACTGGCCATTACTGGCCGTTATCAGACTGCGCCAACTCTCGTCTCTCGTCTAATCTTTCAACTCTCCACCCATTTTGTTTGGCAAATCGAAAGATAAGTACTATTTTTGTTACGGTAAAGATTATGATTATGAGTTTAGAGATACTACCACTACTGATACTACCCTTTGTCGGCACCATTCTGGGTTCGGCAGCAGTACTTTTGTTGAGCGACAAGCGGGCCAAGTCGCTACAAAAACCACTGCTCGGCTTCGCCTCGGGTGTTATGGTTGCGGCATCGGTGTGGTCGCTCCTCATACCCGCAATCGAGGAGTCGCAGGCGATGGGTAACTTTGCGTGGTTGCCGGCCGTGGTTGGTTTCTTGGCAGGTATGGGTTTTATGCTCCTTTTGGATATCGCCATACCCCACCTTCACCTCGATAGTGACGCCCCCGAAGGTCCTCGCTCGAAGTTGGGTCGCTCGACGATGCTCGTATTGGCCATTACTCTCCACAACATCCCCGAAGGTATGGCTGTAGGTGTCGTGGCTGCGGGTGTAGTGGCTGGTAATGTAGGCATATCGCTTGCCGGAGCCATAGCACTCTCGGTAGGTATAGCTCTGCAAAACATCCCCGAAGGGGCCATTATATCTATGCCTCTGCGTTCAGCGGGCAACACACGAGGTCGAGCCTTCTCCATGGGCGCACTCTCGGGCATTGTAGAGCCCGTGGCGGCAATACTCACGATAATTTTCAGCGAACATCTTATGGGTATCTTCCCATATATGCTTGCCTTTGCTGCCGGAGCGATGCTCTATGTTGTCGTCGAGGAGCTTATCCCCGAGTCGCACAGCGGCTCGCACTCCAACCTCTCGACCATCGGCTTTGCCATAGGTTTCGCCCTGATGATGGTGCTTGATGTTGCACTCGGATAGGTCATCGAGGCACCTAAAAGCAACTGTCAAGAGCCATTTTTATTAGGAAAATCAAAAAATTGTCAATTCTCAATTGTCAATTCTCAATTTTTTTATACCTTTGCAGCCGATTAACCTATTGTGGGTTAGTGAAAACCATTTATTAACAATTAAAATTTTATAAGCATTATGGCTGTTAAAATTCGTTTGGCACGACATGGTAAGAAGGGTTATGCTTTCTATCACATCGTCGTTGCAGATAGCAGAGCGCCACGAGATGGTAAGTTCATTGAGAAGTTGGGTACTTACAATCCTAACACAAATCCTGCTACGATCGACCTGAACTTCGAGCAAGCACTGGGTTGGTTAATGAAGGGCGCACAACCTACTGACACTGCCCGTGCAATTCTTTCGTACAAGGGCGTGTTGTACAAGAAACACCTGCTTGGTGGCGTAGCCAAGGGCGCATTCTCGGAGAGCGATGCAGAGGCAAAGTTCAACAAGTGGCTCGGTGAGAAGGAGGGCAAGGTTGCCGCAAAGGTAAGCAAGCTTGCTGCTGACGCATCGGCTGACAAGAAGGCTCGTCTTACTGCAGAGGCTGCAATCAAGGAGGCTCGTGCTGCTGCTATCGCAGAGCGCAAGGCTGCTGCCGAGGCCGAGGCTGCCGCTGCTGCCGCAGAGGCAGAGGAGGCTCCTGCAGAGGAGGCAACAGAGGCCCCTGCTGAGGAGTAGGTCAAAAGATGTTGACGGTAGGGCGCATAACCAAGCTCTTTGGAGCAGAGGGGGAGGTCGCAATAAACCTCTACGATACCCTGCCCGACAACTTCAACTGGGAGGAACAACCCTTCTTCACGCGAGTGGAGGAGTTGGTAGTTCCTCTTTTTTGTGACAAATTCGAGCGTCGAGGCACCAAAGGTGCCATCGTCGCATTTGCCGATATCGACAACGAGAAGCGTGCCGAGATGTTGCTCGACCACGAGTTGATGCTCGACATCAAGGAGGAGGGCGACGATGACGAGTTCTATTTCGACGACCTTATCGGCTTCGAGGTGTGCATAGGTCGCACAAAGGGCAAGCTCACCGACTTCTACGACAACGACTTCAACCCTCTATTCGAGATTGAGCTGAAGGGCAAACACCACCTCGTGCCCGCAGTCGAGGAGTTTATTGCAGCAATAGACTTCGAGAAGCGTTTTATAAAGTTCGTGCTTCCTGACGGACTTATCGAGTAGTAGAAAACTCCACTCCAAACATATAATTTCTGCGCTTTTTTGTATAAAGTCATCGACTTTTTACTATCTTTGCGTTGTCGAACATATCACATACCAAGATGAAAAGTGATTTTTTGGTTATCGGCTCCGGCTCGGCAGGCTTCGGCTTTGCGCTCAAAGCTGCTGAAAAAGGGAGCGTTACAATCGTAACAAAGGGGCATATCGACGAGTGTAACACCAACTATGCGCAGGGCGGCATCTGCTCTGTGACCTACGCCCCCGACACCTTCGAGAAACATATTGAGGATACCCTCGTCTGTGGCGCAGGCAAGTGCGATCGCAAGGCGGTGGAGATTGTCGTGAAGAATGCTCCACGCTCGGCCGAGGACCTAATCCGTTGGGGCACACGCTTCGACCGTCGTGAGGATGGCGGCTTCGACCTCCATCGTGAGGGCGGCCACTCCGAGCACCGCATACTCCACTATCAGGACCTTACGGGTGCCGAGATTGAGCGAGCGTTGATTGAGGAGGCTCGACGACACCCCAACATCACGATTTTGGAGAACCACTTTGCCGTAGATCTGCTCACGCAGCACCATCTCGGCGAGATTGTAACACGCCACACCAGAGGTTTGGCCTGCTTTGGAGCCTACATCCTCAACACCGAGACAAACGAGATATTCACGGCTCTGGCAAAGTTCACGGTCGTAGCAGCGGGTGGTTGCGGAAATATCTACCACACCACAACCAACCCGAAGGTCGCTACAGGCGATGGCATAGCGATGTGCCACCGTGCCAAGGCCCGTATCGAGAATATGCAGTATATACAGTTCCACCCTACCGCCCTCTACAACCCGGGCGAGCGTCCTTCGTTCCTCATCACCGAGGCGATGCGTGGCTACGGAGCGATACTGCGTCTGCAAAACGGCAAGGAGTTTATGCAGAAGTACCACCCGATGAAGTCGCTTGCGCCTCGTGATGTCGTGGCTCGCTCGATAGACCACGAGTTGAAGATCCGTGGCGAGGAGTTTGTCTATCTCGATGTTACTCACATGCCTGCCGAGGAGACCAAGCACCACTTCCCGAATATCTACGAGAAGTGTATGTCGATAGGTATCGACATCACGAAGGATATGATACCTGTATGTCCTGCGGCACACTACTGCTGCGGCGGTGTGAAGGTCGATTACAATGGCGAGAGCTCCATTCGTCGCCTCTATGTCTTGGGCGAGAGCAGCTGTACGGGTTTGCACGGAGCTAACCGTTTGGCATCGAACTCACTCACCGAGGCCTTCGTATATTCGAACATCGCAGCCGAACACGCTATCTCGAACCTCGACAAGGTTGATTTCCAGGAGGGTATTCCCGACTGGGACTTCGAGGGTACGGCCGAGGCCGAGGAGATGGTCCTCGTGATGCAGGATAGAAAGGAGCTGCGCTCGATAATGTCGAACTATGTGGGCATCGTGCGTTCAAACCTCCGACTCGACAGAGCTTTGAAGCGCTTGGCGGTGATTTGGCAGGAGACCGAGGAGTTGTACAACCGCACCAAACCATCGAGAGAGTTGTGCGAGTTGCGAAATATGATTACCGTGGCCTACCTCACCATCAAGCAGGCACGAGAGTGCAAGGAGTCAGTGGGTCTGCACTACACCATCGACTACCCACCGAAAGGGAATTGACAATTGACAAAAAGAGACCAAAAGTGATACTTTTGGTCTCTTTTTTTAAGCGGGTTATCGAAATGTAACGCAGTAGTTGCTCCTTCAAATGCGATTTAGAACTCCGATGTGAAGTGGAAGCGTATATCAGGGAACTTCTCTTGCGCCAAAGCCAACGCATAGCTTGTATCTGCCAAGAAGACATCACGGCCGTGCTTATCCTTGGCCATATTGGCGTGCTTGCGGCGTTTGAAGTCGTCGAGTTGTGCTGCGTTGTCGCTCTCAATCCAGCAAGCCTTGTGTATCGAGATAGGTTCCCAGCGGCACTTTGCGCCATACTCGTGTTCCAGGCGGTACTCGATAACCTCGAACTGTAAGGCTCCCACAGTACCGATAATCTTGCGACCATTGAGCGACGACACAAAGAGCTGCGCCACACCCTCATCCATAAGCTGGTCGATGCCTTTGGCGAGCTGCTTGAACTTCATCGGGTCGGCATTCTCGATATAGCGGAACATCTCGGGCGAGAAGGATGGGATACCCGTAAATTTCAGCTTTTCGCCCTCGGTGAAGGTGTCGCCAATCTTGAAGTTACCCGCATCGTGCAGACCCACGATATCGCCAGGGTAGGCGAAGTCGATTACCGACTTCTTCTCGGCCATAAATGCCGTAGGCGAGGAGAACTTCATCTGCTTGCCACTTGCGGCATGGAGGTAGTTTTTGTTGCGCTCAAATACACCCGAACATATCTTCATAAAGGCGATACGGTCACGGTGATTAGGGTCCATATTGGCGTGTATCTTAAAGATGAAGCCCGTCATCTTTGCCTCCTGCGGCTCGATAAGGCGAGTCTCGGTAGTCGAAGGGCGTGGCGATGGGGCGATGCGGATAAAGCACTCTAGCAACTCACGCACACCGAAGTTGTTTACTGCCGAGCCAAAGAACACGGGAGCGAGTTTTCCCGAGAGGTATGCCTCGTTATCAAACTCATCATAGACACCCTCAACCAACTCCACATCCTCACGAAGCTTCGAGGCGTACTGCTCGCCAATGAGCGAGTCGAGTTCCGATGTAGAGATATCGCTAATCTCCACGGTCGAGGCGTTGGCTGTCTGTCGCTCGTCGGATGTAAAGAGTGAGATATTATGCTCGTAGAGGTTATATACACCTTTGAACGATGGGCCACTCGAGATTGGGAAGGCCAACGGGCGCACCTTAATCTGCAACTCTCGCTCTACCTCGTCGAGCAAATCAAACGGGTCTTTGCAAGGGCGGTCCAACTTATTGATAAAGACAATTACAGGGGTATTACGCATACGGCAAACATCCATCAGTCGTCGAGTCTGCGTCTCGACACCCTTTGCTCCGTCAATAACGATAATTACCGAATCTACGGCTGTCAAGGTACGATAGGTATCCTCGGCAAAGTCCTCGTGACCCGGGGTATCGAGGATGTTAATCTTGACCCCCTTGTAGTCAAATCCCATCACCGAGGTTGCCACCGAGATACCACGCTGACGCTCTATCTCCATAAAGTCGGAGGTGGCTCCCTTCTTGATTTTATTACTTTTGACCGCACCCGCAATATGGATAGCACCACCAAAGAGGAGTAACTTCTCCGTCAAAGTGGTCTTACCCGCATCGGGGTGGGCAATAACTGCAAATGTTCTTCGTCTTGCTATCTCTTCTTTAAGAGTCATAATCTATTTCGGCTTTTTATTATGCGGGTGCAAAATTAGAAAATTTCGAGGATAATACCGCAACTATTAAATATTATTTGATTTCCATTTGTATAATACAAGTTTTTTTTTAACTTTGCGTTGCGCTCTATATCGAATAGAGAGAATTGGGTTGGTTATTAACATTTAACGGTTACTACTATGAAGAGATTTTTTCTTTTTGCAATGTTGCTAATGTTATTTTCGGCATGTTCGCCCGAAAATGAAGGAGCAGGAAACAATAGCGGACAGAGCGGTGATGAGATGGGTGATATAGAGGTTGATTTGGCTCCTCTATGTATGATGGTATATGTAAATGATGCCGATGGCAACAATCTGCTTGACCCTGCATCGGCACACTGTTTAGACCACTCGAAGATTGTTCTTACCTACAATGGCAAGGAGTATCCTCTCGTAAATGAGGAGCTTGCAGCCACACCATCGGCATATCTTGCCCTATTTGAAGGGGCTCTCCTTGCATACGATGTCAATAATGTTGCCTACCTATATATCGGTGAATGGGATAGTGGCAAGGATTGGAGTATGTGCAATGTGGCGATAGCGTGGGGTGATGGCACAACAACCTCACTCTCTTTCTCGCACGATGTCTCCTTCGACAAAGAGTATCAAAACGACCCCGACCACAACTATGGTTACACATTTTTCACACAGTGGTACCTCAACGGAGAGTCGTATCCAAACTTCCAATACAATATCGTGAAGTAGAGCGAACTACAAAAATATCACCGAGCATAAAAGTGTTTGCTCGGCGATATTTTTATCTCTATCTCTTCAGTGCGTCATACACCGCCTCGGCATCTATGCCGCAGAGCGAGCGAAGCTCTGCCACCGTGCCGTGTTCGACAAAGGTATCGCCCACACCGAGTGTCGTAACAGCGGTCGTAATATCGTGGTCACAGAGGAGCTTTACAACCGCCTCGCCTGCGCCACCTCGCACCACACCATCTTCGATGGTGATGATACGCTGCACCCTCCGAGCCACCTCCAACACAAGTGCCTCGTCAAGCGGCTTGGCATATCGCATATCGTATATCCCGACACCACTCTCGCCACACTCCGCCTCATAGCGTGCCACGCCCTTCTCCACCTCGGTAAGCAGAGGACCAAAGGCAAATACAGCAACCCTATCGCCCTCCTTTACCGTGCGAGCCCGACCTATGGCTATCTCCTCGAAAGGCCTATCACGCCACTCCGCACCTCGACCCTCGCCTCGTGGGTAGCGAATAGCGCATGGGCGGTTGCTGCGAAGTGCTGTGTACATCATATTGCGCAACTCCGCCTCATCGCTCGGTGTCGCCACAACTATATTCGGCACGCAACCGAGGTATGCCAAGTCGAATGTGCCGTGGTGTGTTGCTCCATCCTCGCCCACCAGACCGCCTCTATCCAAGCAGAGCGTAACGGGCAAGTTTTGCAGCGCTACATCGTGTATTATATTGTCGTAGGCTCGTTGCATAAAGGTCGAGTAGATATTGCAGAATGGGCGTGCCCCACCCGCAGCCAAGCCTGCCGAGAAGGTCACGGCATGTCCCTCGGCAATACCGACATCGAAGCATCGCTCCGGCATCGCCTCCATCATTATCGTCATCGAACAGCCCGACGGCATGGCTGGCGTTATACCTACCACACGCTCATCCGTGCGTGCCAAGTCGAGCAGTGTCTGCCCGAACACATCCTGAAACTTCGTACCCTTCGACTCGCTCTTTATGCGCACACCTGTCTCGGGGTCAAAACGCCCCGGTGCGTGCCATACAGGCAGATTATCCTCGGCAGGAGCGTAGCCGTGGCCCTTCTGCGTGATGATATGGAGCAACTTCGGTGACTTTATATTTTTCAAGCTGCGCAGTGTTCGCACAAGCAACGCCACATTGTGACCATCGACACGACCAAAATAGCGGAAGCCGAGGCTCTCAAAGAGGTTACTATTCTGCAACAAGCCGTGCTTTATGGCGTTGCCCGCCTTGCGACACAGGTTCAGCACCGCAGGTGTATGCGACAACAGCGACCACAGTCCCTGCTTGAAGCGGTTGTAGCGATGCGACAACGACAAGCGCAACAGATAGCCATTGAGTGCGCCCTGCGAACGGTCTATCGACATATTGTTGTCGTTGAGGATGACAAGCAGGTCGTTGTTCTTATCTGCACCCGCATTATTCAACCCCTCAAAAGCCAAACCTCCCGCAATAGAGCCATCGCCAATTACCGCAACGACCTTACGCTCCCTACCGCCAAATTTTGCCGCCTCGGCAATACCGAGCGCAGCCGAAATCGAGACCGACGAGTGTCCTGCACCAAAGGCATCGTACTCACTCTCGGCCATACGGGGAAAGCCGCTGATACCGCCCTTGCGACGGTTCTCACGAAAGGCCTCACGACGCCCTGTTATAATCTTGTGGGCGTAAGCCTGGTGGCCGACATCCCAGACGAGTGCATCATTTGGTGTGTCATAGACATAGTGTATCGCTACGGCAATCTCCACAGCACCGAGCGACGAGGCGAGGTGACCTGGATTTATGGCGCACTGCTCGATTATATATTGGCGCAGCTCCTCGCAGTAGCGAGGCAACTCCTCGACCGACAACTTGCGGAGGTCGGCCGGAGTGTTTATGCTGTTCAGATATTTATACTCTATATGTGTCATACGACTAATTTTTCTTTTAGAATGGGTACCCGACACCAAAGTTGAGTGATGTATTCTTCCACTTGAAGTTGTGTATCCACCTCTCACCCACAGGTTGGTTCGGGTCGTGCAGACGAATACCCCAATCGAGGCGCAAAATCGCAAACTTAATATCGAGGCGCAGACCTATACCCGTATTCAGTGCTATCTGCTTGTAGAACTCCCCAAAGCTAAACACCGAACCTTCGGGATACTCGACACCCTTACGGCCTATATACCAGATGTTACCCGCATCGAAGAATGTTGCACCCTGGAAGATACCCCATATCGGGAAGCGGAACTCGATATTTGCCTCCAACTTCATATCTCCGAGCTGTGTCGGATAGATGACATTCGTAGGAGCTGCCGAGGAGCCGGGACCGAGTGTACGAGGAGCCCAACCACGCATACTGTTGCTACCTCCGGCGTAGAACATACGGTCGAAAGGTATAGCGTCGGAGTTGCCATAGGCGTAGCCCACACCCGCATAGAGTCGTGCTGCAAGAGCCGTAACCTTGCCGAACATAACCTTGTGGCTTGCACTCACATCGCCACGCACATACTGCGAGTAGCGGATACCGAGTATCTCGTAGTAGCCCTTATCGTTAGGGTGCGAGAAGAGGTGTTCGAGGCCATCGAGCAGGTTGCCCGCAACCTCACCATTTACTCGTACCGTGGTACGGTTGTTTGGCGCACTCTTATACTGCTTATTATAGACATACGACCCCGACAACGCCAAGATAAGTTGCGACTCGAAGCTGTGTTTGAGGTATTGGTTCTGCAACGAGTTGAAGTAGTCTTGGTCGATGTAGGACACATCCACCCAGTTTATGGTTATAGGGCGTATAACAAACGACGACGAGGTGCGGTTGCGCCACGAATATACCCACGACAAGCTCGACAGACCTCGACGATAGTAAGGTCTATCCTGGTAGTTGTACGATATCTCGAACTTGGTCTTCGGAGCGACAATATTCTGCTTCATCGCATAGTTAGCTATCAGGAAGCGTGGGAACGACAGGCTCGCTGCCAAACCAAACTCCATGGCATGTCGCTTCTTCGAGTTCGGAGCCTTCATATACTCGTAACCCGCTGTACCCGTAAGCTCAAACATCTCCGCACCACGGAAGATGTTTCTGTTCTGATAACCCAGCACCGCCTTCAAACCGTAGAAGCTCGAGGTTGTCGATGCCTCCAACTCCGCCTTCACGCTCTGGCGCAGTGCAGGCGTGCAGAATATATCGCAGTCGAGGTAGCCCTCACGCGTATAGTTCACAAGCGAGGAGGAGTGCGCCCCTCCAATATGGGTGATATAACCACGCTGTGCCATGGAGTCCGGCAACTCCTTGAACGATATGCGGGCGCTCTTGAAGTAGCCCATGGACATAAGGTTCGAGTAGGTACGATTTACCTGCGAGTAGTTGTAGAGGTAGTTCGGATATAGCGGTATCGCCCCTCGCAACACCTTCTCACGCACCCTCGGTTGCTTACCCCTAAACAAGATGTTCAGGCCTCTGTAATCGACCGTGTCGAAGGCATCAAAGTAGTTTTCACGGCTCTTTGCCGCTACGGCATTGTAGCTCGGCACGATATTTATGTTGCGCAAGCGATAGACGATGTTGTTGTCATACATCGCCTTGCCTCGAGCGTTGTAGCCGAGGAGGTTCTGCTTGATTATAACCTTGATACCCACCTTGTGGTCACCTCCCAGCGTATCGGCGACATACTCCACATTATTCACCGTGAAGGAGTAGTAACCTCGGTCTTTGAGGTAGAGCGCAATGCGTTCACGCTCCTTGTCGAGCACCGAGATATCGAAGATATCGCCCTTGTGCAGAAGCGTATTCACCGTGTCGGGCAGCAAAATAGGCTCCAAGAAGCGGTCACGGAAGTCGTACGACACATTGTCGATATAGTACGGCCGACCCTGTCGCAACGAGTAGGTTACCTTTGCTCGCCTCTTGCGATATGTCGTATCTACAGCATAGGCTACACCCGAGTCGTAGTAGCCTCGCGACTCGAGGTATATCTTGAGGTTCGAAACCGACCTCTCCGTATCACGCATATTGAGCAACACAGGCTCCTCGCCTATCTTGCGCTTGAGGTTGTTCCACCAATTATCCTTCTCGGGCTTTGCCAACGAATAGACCCACACATAGAAGTCCGAGCCGAGGAAGTGTTTGTTCGGTGTTTGGCGGATGTAGCGCATCACCTCATCACTCTTGATACGCTCACGACGAGGCACCTCCCTATCCTCCTCGACCTTAACCCTCTGCAGAAGGTAGTCGTTCGAGGGTAGGAGCTTCGTGACATTGCACGACGAGAGCAACAACGCTACCGCCACACAGCACAATATTTCGAACACTCGCCTCATCTGTTTTTAAGCCTTCAATCTACCTACAAACTCCTCGTACAGAGCCACTTCGTCGCCATACTCGCCACGCTCGACCATCGAAAGCGCAGCCCCATCAACCTCGATGTCGCCATAGGCCGTATATGTTGCATTGCCGATAAGTCGGGTTGCCAAGCCCCCCTCCTTGTAGCAGACGCAACGCACCATACCGCCCCTATTTTCGACATCTATCGTCGCTCCATAGTCGCATCGGCCACGCAACGCCATAGCCGTAGCACTCGAGGTCATCGCCGTACCGCACGAAGCGGTTATGCCCGCCCCTCGCTCGTATGTTGCAACAAATATGCGGTTTTTGCTCGTGCGCACCACAAGCGATATATTCACGCCACGAGGAAACTCCTCGTGCAACTCCGTAACACGCCTGCCCAGCGACTCCAAAAGGTCGTAGTCTATCACTTCAACCTCCGCCACGATATGAGGGTTACCCACATCTATGGCTGTCCACTGCAACTCCTTGTGCAACGCAGGTATCACCTCCGCAACAAACTCCTCGCCCGACATAAAACCGAAGCTCTCACCTTTGAGGCGCACACCGAGTGTTACGCCATAGGTCGGAAGGCTTGGATATATATCCTCCTCACGGGATATGCGGTAGATATTTGCACCCGACCACATATCGAACACCCCCGTGCAGTAGCCCCGCTCGTCGGCCAACCTCGCCACACAACGAATACCGTTGCCACACATCTCCGCCTCGGAGCCATCGGGGTTGAACATCCTCATGCCATAGAGCCCATTGCGCTCGCACAACAACAGCAACCCATCGGCACCCGTGCCGAGGTCACGACTACAGACAAATCGTGACAGCGATGCAAGGTCCACGCCCTGCAACTCCACGCCCACGGCATCGACCATAACAAACTCATTTCCCGAGCCGTGGCACTTTATGTACGATAATTTCATCTAAAAATTTGCCTATAATCGTTCAAAAATAGTAATTTTTGCAGAATTTTCCATACTTTTACGCATTAAAATTACAAAAAGCGATAAAAATGGTCGAAAAGTTTATTATGGCAGGCAACACTGCCCTGCATATCTGCGACTCGGAGGTGGGCGAAAAGAGCGTGGTGCTACTGCACGGCTACCTCGAAAATATGCTCGTATGGGAGGAGTTCATACCACTGCTATACAAGGAGTTGCGTGTTATAACGCTCGACATCCCCGGGCACGGTATATCCGAGATTAAGGGCGAGTGTCACTCGATGGAGTACCTTGCCGACACAGTGGCTGCGGCTCTTACCTCTCTCGGCATAGCCGAGGCGACAATCGTCGGTCACTCGATGGGCGGATACATAGCCCTCGCCTTTGCCGAGCGACACCCCGACCGCACCTCGGGCGTGGTATTGTTGCACTCGACACCCTATGCCGACAACGAGGAGAAGCGCAAAAATCGTGAGCGTGAGATAGCCCTTGTGAAGGCGGGCAAGAAGGAACTGTTGGCTCATACAGCCCCTGCAGCGGGCTTCGCTCCCGAGAACCGCAACCGTTGCCGTGAGGCTATCGAGGAGTTGGAGCAGACGGTATTTCTGACCGAGGAGGGTGGCATCGTGGCGCTGCTGAATGGTATGATCGGGCGCAAGGACCAGAACGAGATGTTGCGCAACCTCGACAAACCCATCCTCTTTATCTTGGGGCGCAAAGATGGCTACATCACGACCGAGGTGGCAGAGAAGATGGTTGGAGAGCACCCCGAAGCGAAGGTTGTGTGGCTCGAGAAGTCGGGACACATGGGCTTTGTGGAGGAGCCGAAGGCTTGCGCTGCGGCACTTTTAGAGTTTGTAAAAGAGAATACAAAGGGGTAAAATTTAATAAAAAATCACTTTTTTTGCTCCAAAGGTTGTAAATCAAAAAATAATTCCTACCTTTGCACCGCAAACCACAATTGTGGAGCAGGCCCAGATGGCGGAATCGGTAGACGCGCTGGTCTCAAACACCAGTAGGTTCACCCCTGTGCCGGTTCGACCCCGGCTCTGGGTACAAGGAGAGAAGTTCGAGAGGACTTCTCTTTTTTTGTGTTTGTTGGGTTATGGAGTGCCTGACCGCAGAGCCGAGGTCGTTGCTTCGGTGGCGCCTCGGCAGACTTCTCTTCGCTATACAAATGTGCAGTGTTGCTACGCAACATTAGAATCTTAATTGAAAATCATCTATACAAATAAATTTGTCATCTGCTTTTCAATCAATCTTCTAAACCTTCGGTTTTCTGCACATTTTATTTGCTCGGTCTGCTCTCGGCTGCTGCGAACCTTCGACCCACGGAAGATTATTCGGATTGGGAGCAATATCACGCAGTGACCAAAGGCGAGATAAGTCACGCAAAAACTCGTTCGAAAATAGGAGATATAAGGGCACTCGAAAAACCCTCTTAATCGAGTTTTTATTCTTTTTGCCGAAACCTAAAAATGGTCACTTTTGGTCACCACTTTGAAAATGGGGGTCCAAAAAACGCCTCGAAAGCGGCCCAAAAAAATGTCCAAAAATTCGCTTTTTTGAGCCTCAACATCAGGAGAGATAGCAAAAAAGGAGGCAAAATACAGCCTCCTTTGGCATCTCTTTCTTGGTTATTCAAAATCATAAGCGTATATAAACTCCTTGTATATATACCAATTCAAATAGTCAATATGTTTCTTTTTTGCATCTACATACATCGAAATTGTTATATTAGTATATTCCCCATAAGAGTTTCTAGGCACATAGAATCTAATATTTTCATATTCTTCAGGGAATGAGGCTGTAATGTGCCGAGGTGAAGTATTCCAATCCTGGTACAAATCACATATGGCTGGAGGAGTTGATGCTCTACAGTATATTGTTGTGAGATTAGTACACCCAAGAAAGGCATTTTTGCCAATAGAAAAAACAGAGCTACCGATTGTTAGCACATTCAGGGATTTACAATCACGAAAAGCAGATTCTTCTATATGCGTAACATTATTAGGTATAATAACTTTTATTAAACTGTAACAATCAGCAAAAGCGTAACGACCTATCAAAACCACATTGCTCGGAATTTTTATTTCGTTCAGTTTGGAACAATAATAGAATGCATATTCTTTGATAGAGGTTAATAATTGGGGCATGATTATTTTTGACAAAGCGCTACAATTGCGAAAAGCGCACCTGCCGATAGTACGAACACCTTCTCCTATAACAATCTCTCTAAGGTCCTCACAATAAGCAAATGCCCAATCTCCAATTTCTACAACAGTGTCTGGTACAGTGTAAGAGGTTATTTCTGCGGGTGCAAATGCAACTATTTTTCCATTGAATATTAGACATTTTTTATCAACAGAAGAGTATTTCCCTGAGAATGAAGACAAATTACAACACCCAGTGATTGCGCCATCTCCTATATGAGCAACATTATAAGGAATTGTCAGACTCTTTAATTGAGAACAATATGCGATGGCGTTATTTTCTATTGTCTTTATACTGCTAGGTAACATTATATTTGTCAATGTATTACATTCGCAAAATGCCCATTCCCCTATCGATGTGACATTATTAGGTATAACATATGTAATTAGGCCTTGAGGCGCAAATGCTTTTAGTTTGCCATTGACAACCAAACATCTACTATCTGTGGACGCATATTTTCCATTTATACTTTTAAGCCCACTGCAATTTCTAAAAATAGAATTTCCTATATATTGTACGCTATTTGGAATAAACACCTTTTCTAGCCTATGACAACCATGGAAAACAAAATCTTCAATCGTTGTTACAGTGTTCGGTATATTTATATTTGTCAATGTCTGACAATCTCTAAATGCATTCTTCTTAATAGTGGTAACTGGAGAATTAAAATAAATTACCCCTATACCATTTTTGTACTCATGGGATACTATTTGAGCGTTGAATGCATCATCTGCGATTTGTATAATTTGCTCATCTGATGTTGTATAATTCATCTGATACAAATGAATAGGTTGATTCTGCTTATTATCTATGGGTTGGTGTTCTTTAATACATTTTATTAAGACGATAAAATTCTTGTATTTTTTTACACTCTCTGTAAGAACCTGTTCTTTTGTGTTATTAGGAGATAAGGATACAGGTATTTTGTACTTGTTGGCTAGGGCATATAAATAAGATGCTTTAATAGCATATCCCACGCTTTCTGCTTGAGCATGATATGCACACACAACACCAACTAAGTTTCCCTTATTGTCGAACAAAGGTCCTCCACTATTACCTGGTTGGATTGGGGTTGATATTTGATAAAGTGATGCATCATTCTTGAAGCCTGTTTGAGAACTTATAACACCTGTACTCAATTTTACATTGTTACCCATGGTGCTTATTAGCGGAAAACCTAAAGTGAATACATCTTCACCAATATCACATAGTTGTGTTTTTATGCAATAAGGGATCCCTCCAAAACCCATAAATGAATTATCTAAAATCTTCAGAATCGCTAAATCGTTTGTAGTATCACATGCATATACCTCTGCCGTAAATTCACTTTCACCTTCGCTATTAGATGTAAAAATGCAGATTTTGATTGCACCCTTAATAACATGATAATTTGTCACTACATATGTGTTGTATAGAGCAAATCCTGTTCCACTTCCATTCCATTGAGCATTTGCTTGTAATGGCAAGATGGCACACATTGTAATCGCAAAGGATAAAAGTAATAATATTTTTCTCATAACTAAAATTATTAAAACAAGACGGCTCTACAAATATACAATCATTTTTCTAAAAAAATATCATAAGTACTTAGCATTTGTTATTTTGTATTTGTTTTATTTTTTTCTGGATTTGCAGATTGTTGTTAACTTTGTAGCAAATCATCATGATTATGAGTACAATATATCATTACACTACAGTTGATGCACTGTTAGGAATGCTAAAGGAGTGTTCAAGCAGTAACAAGAATTTGAAGATGTGGGCAACACATTCAATATTTCTGAATGATCCTACAGAGTATGAATACGGCAAAGAGGTTAGTCGAAACCTTCTGCGAGAAATTGAAGATGAATTAGAGATAGACGAAAAAGAGCGTCTATCAAATCATATGTATAGTGGTGAAATGAAGAATTTTTTTACACAGCTTGAGAAGGATTCATCAAGTAGGCCCAAGGCAGTTTATGACAGCATACCATATGTTATATCCTTTTCACTTGAATCAGACATTTTGCCAATGTGGACATCATATGGGAAAAATGGAAATGGAATTGCAATAAGCATCAACCGAGAAGCACTTGAACAACATCTTGATAGTTTAGATGACAATCAACCCTTCACTATCAGAAATTGCTATTACGATTGTGAGTCTAATGAGTGGCAAGCAATTAAGAATAGCATTAAGTATCAATATGAACTAATGCTACAAATAGCAAATGGGGGAGATGAGGGTATTGTTCTTGTAAAACAGATAGACATTATTCGTTTGTTGAACAACCAACTTTCTCCATTCATCAAACACGAAGGATATCGATATGAACGAGAGGTAAGAGGTAAAGTATACAAGGCAAAGGAAATTAAATTTAGAGAATCAAGAGGTTCTTTAATCCCATATGTTGAAGTAGATATACCTATTAGTTGTATTGAAAAAATAATTATAGGGCCAACAGCAGATGCAGAAAGAATGCGCATAAGTCTTGAGATACTAATGAGAAGTCGTAGTATTGGTGGCAACATAGAGATAGTTTCGTCCGAAATCCCATATCGAGGTTAGCAAACTAATCTTTCGAATTAGGATATGTAATTGTCTGGATCGGGAATAATGTATCTTAACGCCCAAATTTTTGCCAAATCCTCCAAGAAAGAGTTCGAAAATAGGACATCATAGGGTACAAGGAGAGAAGTTCGAGAGGACTTCTCTTTTTTTGTGTTTGTTGGGTTATGTGCCGTCTGACACCCAGAGCCGGGATCGTTCAGTCGGTGGCGGTGTGGCAGAGTTGTCTGCGTGATTAGAGATAGATATTGTTGCTATGCAACTACGATAACAAATTAGCCTGCAACATCTCAAACAAGTTTGGATATTACCGACTAATTTATTCTCTAAGCCTTTGGCTTAATATCTATCTCTTTCCCTTACTCTGCTCAAACCTGCTACGACCGTTCGACCCCTTAAATTCAGCCTCTTAAAGATTGCTTTTTGGAGGGAGGAGCAAAATGCTGAATTGACAATTGACGAATTGACAATTGACAATTAAAGGTATTTTTGTTTAGGCCTGCGGCGCTCCCCTAACGACCCTAACGACCCTAATAAACCTGCGCCCCGACCACCTCGAGAGTTCCCACAACAAAAACAGCTAACAACAAACAAGATAGGTATCGAAAACGATACCTATCTTGTTTTTTTGGGGGGGGCAATCAGAATTATTCTTACACCTAAAAATCGTAAATGATGAGATTATTTTTGTGCAAGGCCAGGGAGCGAAAGCGGAGCATACTTTGGCGTATGTGAGCATTTCGCTCTCCGCAGGCTTGTGCAAAAAGAACTCATCAGAACGATTTTTTATCGGAGGTATGTCTCCAACCACCCAAAAAACTCTCTATTCCAGACGAGGGAGTTCTGCGGTTTGAAGACCTGATGTGCCTCATCCTCAAACGACACCAAGCGTGCCGGAACACCTCGCAGACGAGCTGCCGTAAAGGCCTCGAGTGACTGGGTATAAGGTATGCGGTAATCCCTCTCGCCCGTGAAGATAAGGATAGGGGTATCCCACTTTGCAACGGCTTTATGCGGAGAGTTTGCATAGGAGCGCATCGCTGTTTTATTTGTCGTATCCCAATATGCGCCACCGTAGTCGTTATTTACGAAAAACATCTCCTCGGTGTGACCATACATCGACTCGAAGTTGAAGATGCCGCAGTGGGCAATAAACGCCTTAAAGCGCTTCTTGTGATGACCCGCAAGGTAGAATACGGAGTAACCCCCATACGAGGCACCGACACAGCCAAGTCGCTCATTATCAACCCACTTCTCCTTTGCTACATCGTCGATAGCCGAGAGATAATCACGAATATTTTGTCCCGAGTAGTCACCCGAAATCTGGTCGAGCCACTCCTGGCCAAACGAAGGTACGCCTCGGCGATTTGGTGCAACGACAACATAACCTTGCGCTGCCATAAGTTGGAAGTTCCAGCGGTAGCTCCAAAATTGCGACACCACGCTCTGCGGACCACCCTGGCAGTAAAGCAAGGCAGGGTATCTCTTCGTTGCATCGAAATCGGGCGGAAGGATAACCCAAGTGAGCATCTTCTTGCCGTCGGTGGTCTTCACCCAACGCTTCTGCACCTCGCCCAACTTGATGTTGTCATAGACAAAGTCGTTTACAGCAGTGAGCTTTGTCATCGAGCCATTCGCAAGGTCAAACTCGAAGAGTTCAGGAGCCATCGAGATTGTCATCACCGAGCCGACACACCTGCCTCCGCTAATCTCGAACGAGTTGATGTCGTGGTCGCCATGGGTTAAGACCTCAACCTCGCTTGTTCCATCGGCCTTCACACGACAAATCTGGTGCGTAGCCTCGATTGGTGCAATAAAGTAGAGCAATTCATCGCCATCCCACACAACATTTGTGGCGTGGTAGTCGAAGTTTTTAGTTAGATAGGCGACTTTATCCGTGGTCAAATCATAGACCATAAGTCGCTCCTTATCGGCCTCGTTACCCGGGCGTTCCTGCGAGCGAAAAGCGACTTTTGTGCCACTTGGCGACCATACGGGATACTTGTCGTAGCCCACAAACGGAAGGTGTGCAACCTCTTTGCACAGGTTGCGGGTTGTGCCATTTTCGAGGTTGTAGATAAAGATATCCGAGTCGGTAGATACGGCATACTCCGCACCGGTCAGAGGTTTGCAAGTGTAGGCAAGATATTTGCCGTCGGGGCTCCACGCAATCTCGGTGTGGTCGAAATATGGAGCAAGCGGAGCATCCCACGCAGCCTCCTTGCCGAGGATATCTATACCCTCGCCAACGCCATTTGCCAAGAGGTCGGCAACGAAGATATGGAGATATTTTCCGCTATCCCAATAGTTCCAATGGCGCACCATCAAGTCGTCGTAGATGCGGGCCTTCGACTTGGCCATATCGCTATGTACATCGGCCGAGTTGATATCCTTGGCGTGGACATACTGTGTGTAGTAGATATGTTGCTCGTCGGGGGCAATACCGAAGCCCTCAATACCTCCATCAAGGTTCGACATCTGCTTTGGTTGCGAGCCATCGGCCTGCATCTTCCACAGCTGCATATCGCCACTGCGATTTGAGGCGAACCAGATATCCTTGCCATCTGCGCTCCACACGGGTGACACCGCATTTGACGAGGTATCGGTAAGCTGCTGCTCCTCGCCCGTAGCACAGTCATGGCTAACAATCACGGTGACACCTCTATTCTCCTCCATATTGTAGCGAGTGAGGGTGTAGAGCAGGGTTTTACCATCGGGCGAGAGAGCGTGTTCGCCTATACGGCTCATCTTCCACATCACCTCGGGCGTGAGTCGTGCAGCCGCAATCTCCTCGGTGGTCAGCGAGTTGTCAATAACGAGAGGTTCGGGTGCAGAGTTGCAGCCCATAACCCCCAAAGCAAGTAACGCCATAGCAAAAATAGATTTTTTCATATTCATATTTTTCGTATCTTTGTACTCAATTTTTTTGTAGCAACTATGCAGCAGACGATATATTTTCTAAATAAAGCGTTGATACTCACCGACACAGCGGTCGATATCGAAGACTACTACCGTATGCCCTCATCGGAACTTTCAAGGGCGAATGTACTCAAAATTTTCGAAACCACAAATACCATCGTCGTAATAGACTCGATGATTGAGGCCTATATCGAACAATTTTTGAGTGAGTTCAAATATGTTGAGGCGGCAGGTGGTTTGGTCGAGAACGAGAAGGGCGAGGTGTTGATGATATACTGCTATCGCCACTGGGACCTCCCCAAAGGTCATGTCGATGCAGGCGAGAGCGACGAAGAGTGTGCCGTGCGAGAGGTTGCCGAGGAGACAGGAGTCACGGGGGCGAAAATTGTGCGATTTTTGCGCAATACTTTCCACGCCTATTGCGTTTATGGAGAGTGGGAGCTGAAGCGCACAGCGTGGTACCATCTCACCGCACCAAATTGTCCGACGAAGCCTCAAAAGGAGGAGGATATAGTTGCAGCAAAGTGGTGCTCACCCGAGGAGGTCGAGGCGAATATGCAACAGACATACCCCACAATAAGGAGTGTTTTTGCTGAAAAAGAGAGGTAGATTATGGTTAAAATTCTTTGGGTTGATGACGAGATAGAGTTGCTCAAACCCCACATTATGCTCCTTCAGTCGAAGGGCTACGAGGTGGCGACCTGCAACAATGGCTACGACGCTATAGATATGGCATCGGAGGTGGCATACGATGTCATCATACTCGACGAGATGATGCCCGGAATGACAGGACTCGAGACCCTGCCGCTTATCAAGGATATCCGCCCGACAACGCCCGTAATTATGGTTACGAAGAGCGAGGAGGAGGATATTATGGATAAGGCGATAGGCTCGAAGATTGCCGACTACATAGTCAAGCCCGTAAATCCGTCGCAGATGTTGCCGCTTATCAAGAAGCATGTCCTATCGCAACAACTTGTGACCGAACAAAGCACCGCAGACTATCGTGCCGAGTTTGGGCGTATTGCGGTGTCGATGCAGAATGCAAAGAGCTTCAGTCAATGGTGCTCGATATATCGCAAACTCGTGAATTGGGATATCGAGTTGGCGGGTGGCGACGAGTCTATTCGTGAGATTTTGCAGTATCAGAAGGTCGAGGCAAACCGCATCTTCGGCCGTTTCGTCTGCGACAACTACAAGGG
This sequence comes from Rikenellaceae bacterium, assembly GCA_015059685.1. Classification (GTDB taxonomy): domain Bacteria; phylum Bacteroidota; class Bacteroidia; order Bacteroidales; family Rikenellaceae; genus Alistipes. Next base: position 61,200 of record SUZW01000012.1, read on the forward strand.
GTGGATAAACAGCCGTGACGAGGCGACACCGCAGATGTCGCATACGCTGATGCGTAACAACATCTTCCCGATTGTCGATAACAACACCAAGACTACGCTGCTGCTTATCGACAACTTCCGCTACGACCAATGGCGCACCATAAGCGGTATGTTGCGTGGTTATTTCGATATAGAGGTCGATGATTTCTATTGCTCCATACTACCTACCGCTACGCAGTATGCCCGCAATGCCATATTTGCAGGTCTGATGCCGTTGGCAATAGACAAGCTGATGCCCAAAAAGTGGCTCAACGACAATGAGGAGGGCGGCAAAAACCAGTACGAGGAGGAGTTCCTCGCACGACAGATTGCGCAGGCGGGAAAGCGTTACAAGTGGTCGTTCGACAAGTTGGTACGCCCCGAGGCGGGTCGCCGACTTCTTGACAATATGCAGCACATATACGATGCCGACTTCTCGGTTATCGTCTATAACTTCCTCGACATCCTCTCGCACGCCCGCACCGAGACCGAGATTATACGCCAGCTCACCGAGGATGATGCCTCGTTCCGCTCGCTGACTCGCTCGTGGTTTGAACATTCGGAGCTGTTTACGCTGTTGAAGATGCTCTCCGAGCGTGGGCACAAGGTGATTATAACCTCCGACCACGGCACCGTGCGTGTCGATAACCCCGTGAAGGTTACGGGCGACCGTGAGACCTCGACAAATCTGCGCTACAAGACCGGCCGCAACCTCGCCTACAACCGCAAGGAGGTATTCGAGGTTACACGACCCGAGGAGGTGCAACTGCCGTCGTCGAACCTCACCTCAAGCTATATCTTCGCCTACAACAACGACTTTATCGTCTATAACAACGATGCAAATCGCCATATACGATACTATCGTGATACATTCCAACACGGAGGTATCTCGATGGAGGAGATGATTGTTCCCTACATCGTCTTGCAGCCGAAGAGATAAATCTCTTCGATAGCCACAATGGGTGTGTCCAACAACTTTTGTACTGACCCCAAAAAGTTGGACTGATTATTAAATAGATTTACTGGTAAAGAGTTCGGTATTGCACCGGACTCTTTCCGTTTAATTTTAGTTTAATACGGTCGTTATTATAGTAGTTAATATACTT
>SUZW01000013.1 GCA_015059685.1 Rikenellaceae bacterium
GGGTATGTTCTCGATGATGAACTACTACCTCCCATTGCAGGGTATCGCTTCGATGCACTGCTCGGCTAACACCAACGAGAAGGGCGAGACCGCTATCTTCTTCGGTCTTTCGGGTACAGGTAAGACTACCCTCTCGACAGATCCAAAGCGTCAGCTTATCGGTGACGACGAGCACGGTTGGGACGACAACGGTATCTTCAACTTCGAGGGTGGTTGCTACGCAAAGGTTATCAAGCTCGACAAGGAGTCGGAGCCAGATATCTACAACGCTATCAAGCGTGACGCTCTCTTGGAGAATGTAACTGTTGATGAGAACGGCAAGATCGACTTCAACGATAAGAGCGTAACCGAGAACACTCGTGTTTCGTACCCTATCTACCACATCAACAACATCGTATCGCCAATCTCGGCTGCTCCGGCTGCCAAGAATGTTATCTTCCTCTCGGCTGATGCATTCGGTGTGTTGCCTCCGGTTTCGATTTTGACTCCAGAGCAGACCAAGTACTACTTCCTCTCGGGCTTCACCGCAAAGTTGGCAGGTACCGAGCGTGGTATCACCGAGCCTACTCCAACATTCTCGGCTTGCTTCGGTCAGGCATTCCTCGAGTTGCACCCAACAAAATACGCCGAGGAGCTCGTTAAGCGTATGGAGAAGAGCGGTGCGAAGGCATACCTCGTGAACACAGGTTGGAACGGTACCGGCAAGCGTATCTCTATCAAGGATACTCGTGGTATCATCGACGCTATCCTCGATGGCGCAATCCTGGAGGCTCCAACCAAGAAGATCCCTGTATTCGACTTTGAGGTTCCAACAGCTTTGCCAGGCGTAGATCCTGCAATTCTCGATCCTCGTGACACCTATGCTGATGTTGCAGAGTGGGAGAAGAAGGCAGAGGACTTGGCTGGTCGCTTCATCAAGAACTTCAACAAGTACACTACAAACGAGGCAGGTAAGGCTCTTGTAGCAGCAGGTCCACACCTCGAGTAAAAATGTTTTAAGGGGCATTTGCTTCCTTATCTTCAAAAAATGAGATGGTTACATACTTCGGTATGCGCCCATCTCATTTTTCTTTGATAGCGTTACAACTACCCCTTAAAAGCTTTTTTACTTTGGTACAAAATTCCCTCCTTCATCTCTGATTTTTTGTCGAGGAGCATATCAACAACAAAGACGGACCCTTTTTCAGAGTCCGTCTTTACTTTCGCTATAGCACCCCCCTACTCCTTCTTGAAGCAGTTGGCAGCCGACATCTTTATCTCCGGAGATGGGGCGTAGATACCGAATACAATCTTATACTCAAGCTCCATAGTCGAGATATTCACAGCCGAGCCGATAGTGCCGATACGCTGGTCACGACGCACAATGGCACCCTTGGCCACCGACACGGCCGAGAGGTTGGCGTACGAGGTGATATACTCTCCGTGGGCGATATATACATCGTATTTGTTGTTCACCTTATTGCGCTTCACATCGACAACCTTACCCTCGTAAATCGAGATTACGGCAGCCCCCTCCTTACCTGTTATCTCGGCCATGTTGCCCTTGTATCGCTTCACACGGCCTCCGACAACCGGAAGATGCAGGTTTTTGGTCATATTCGAGAATGAGGCTCCCGCCTTATTGCCCTTTGTGAGTTTGCGCAACTGCTTGATTGCTGCATTTAGCTTATCCTCGTGCTCCATCTTCGAGCGCATCACACTCTGCTGCTTCGACGACATCGAGCTGATAGCCCTCTTGGCCGAGGACATATCGGCACGCAGCTTCTTGCGTTGGTTATCCAGACGACGCTTCGTGGCCGAGAGTTCATCTTTGCGCTTGGCCAACTTCGCACGCTCCACCTGCACATCCTTACGCACTGCAGCCACTCGCCTCATCTCCGCCACACGATACTCCGTAGCAACTCGCAGCATAGCTATGCGCCTTGCTATCTCTGCAGCCGAGCGTGCCGAAAAGAGGAAGGTGAGGTGGTTGTGGAAGCGGTAGTTGCGATAGGCGGCACGCACCAACTCCCGAGCATTCTGCTCGAGTGTCGTAAGTTGTCCGCCAAGCTCCTTGAGTCGTCGCTCCGAGTTGCGCACCTCGATAGTGAGCTGCTTTATTTGGCGTGAGGTCTCACGAATAAGAGCGTTACGCCTCTCTATCTGCTTGGTGAGCGAGCGCACCTGCTTCTCGGCCGAGGCCTTGCTCTTCTTGAGTTGCGCCAACTGTCGCTCCTCACGAGCAATGCTGCGCTCGAGGTTGGCTATAACCTTTTTCTGCTGCTCAATCTTGCTCGTCTGCGCCATAACGGGCGACAGCAACACAAACAGCATCAGGGTTAGTATGTAGAGTCGCTTCAACATCTATTTTTACCTTTTTTGCGGTTTCTCTTCGGGCATAAATCGTCGCTCTATCTCCTTGGCATCTGCGCCTCGCTCCAACGCCTTACGCCAGTAGGTCTTTGCCATAAAATCCTCGCCCAAGGCGTGCAGTATATCGCCATAGTGCAGGGCAAGCTCCGCAGAGTTGTGGCGGTCGAGCGACAACGCCTGCTGCATATACTTTTTAGCCTCCTCGTAGCGTCCCAACTTATAGAGCACCCACGCCATCGTATCGAGGTAGGTGGAGTTACCCTTCGAGAGAGCCAACGCCCTCGTTATCATCGCCAGAGCCTGCTCCAGCCTTTTCCCCTCGACCGAGAGGAAGTAGGCGTAGTTGTTCAGTGCCATCGAGTTGTCACCAAAGTAGTGCAGAGCCTTCTCGTAGGCCTTATAGCAGCGTTTCATATCTTTGCGAAGATGCTCCGTATCTCCGATTGTGCTCCACAGCTCACTGCGCAGCGTGTCATTCTCGGCATACTTCAACGCCTCGTGAAAGAGCGTTATGGCATCGTCGTATCGCTCCTGCTGCGCCAACATCGCACCTCGAAAGTGCAACATCGACGAGCTTCGAGGAAAGGCGTGCAGAGCGAGTGTCGTGTAGTGCTCCACCGAGTCGGCACGATTGAGGTGGTTCTCAATCTCGATAATACGCACAAACTCATCCAACTTCGGAGCCTTGTAATCGACAAGTTGCTTGTAGAGTCGCAGTGCCTCCTCCACCTCGCCCGAGAGGATAAGGTGACGGGCATAGAGCTCCGATATCTCACGATTTGCCGGGTTTTGGATAAACAACTGCTTGATAAGCCCATCGTACTGCACATAGAAGCGACGGTAGGCTTTCATATCTGTCGCAAGCCCTTTCCACAGCCTTATCTTCTCCACAACGGGCATGGCCGAACTGCCAAACACCCTCTCCAAAGTTGCGAGGTAGGCACCGACATCGTTGTGCTTCTGGTAAAACTCCCCCAATGCCAACCACGGAGCCACCGCCAACGAATCTATAGCTATGGCGTTGTGCAACGACACAAGAGCCAACGAGTCACGATGCGTTGCCGCATATATCTCGGCCAAAGCTATATGGTTATCTGCCAAGTATGGTGCCTCGGCTATTGCGGCACGGGCATCGGCCTCGGCAGCGAGGGTCTGTCCCCTCTTCAGGAGGTAGTATTGGCGTATCCGCCCAAGCGGTGCAATGCGCCCGAAGCGCACCTCGGCAGTATCCAACACTGCCAACGCCTCTGTGGTGCGGTTGTCGGCATCAAGCAAGATGGCCAAAATACGATAGTGGTCCGGCTCGGTGCTGCGATGCACAATCTTCTCGAATACAGGTATCGCCCTGCGATACTCCCCGCCCTGCACCAACGCCCGACCATAATCTTCGAGGTAGTAGCGGTTGGTGGTATCGGCAAGGTAGGCCCTCTCCGAGTATTCGATGGCACTCTTCTCGACACGGGTAAGGCGCGAGAGCAGATTTAGTGCCGGAGCGTAGTTCGAGTCCTGCTGAAATATCGCTTCGATGGCCGCAATAGTGGCGATGGTATCTTTGTGAATGGTGAAAGATTTTATCGCCTCGGCATACAGTTCCGATATGGGGCGTTGCGAACCTTTTTGGCGTGAGGCTCTATGCTGCGGAACAAATCCGCAACACAGCAACACAACCACCAATATCGCAATCCCCTTCTTCACTAACCGAAAGCTCTTAAACCCCTAACGACACTAACGCCTCTAACGACACTAATTACAACACCGAGTCGAACTGGTGGAGGAAGCGCACATCATTCTCGAAGTAGAGTCGCAAGTCCTTCACACCGAACTTCAACATCGCAATACGCTCAACTCCCATACCAAACGCAAAGCCCGAGTACTCCTTCGGGTCGATGCCGTTGGCCTCCAAGACATTAGGATCGACCATACCGCAACCCATAATCTCCAACCAACCCGTACCCTTACATACAGGGCAACCCTTGCCACCGCAGAGGTTGCACGACACATCCACCTCGGCCGAAGGCTCGGTGAATGGGAAGTACGACGGGCGCATACGGATCTCGGTCTTCTCGCCAAAGAGCTCCTTTGCGAAGTACATCAACGACTGCTTCATATCGGCAAACGATACATTCTTGTCGATATATAGGCCCTCAACTTGGTGGAAGATGCAGTGCGCACGGTACGAGATGGCCTCGTTACGGAATACTCGACCTGGGCATATCACACGAATTGGGGGCTCCTGGCGCTGCATGGTACGCACCTGTATAGACGAGGTGTGGGTACGCAACAGCACATCATCGGCCGAAGGCTCCTTGCCGGCCTTCTCCACGAAGAAGGTATCCTGCATATCTCGTGCAGGGTGCTCCATCGGGAAGTTCAGGCGCGAGAAGACATGGTTGTCATCCTCAATCTCGGGACCATCAGCCACGGTGTAGCCAAGGCGAGAGAAGATATCTATAATCTCCTGCTTCACAAGCGATATCGGGTGACGAGAGCCAAGCTGCTCGGCCGAGCCCGGGCGTGACATATCGTCAATCTGCGGAGCCGAAGCCACCTGATTTTCGAGTGCCTCCTTCTGCTCGTTAATCTTTGCCAAGATACTATTTTTCAAGGCGTTGAGTTTTTGTCCGAACTCACGCTTCTGCTCGGGAGCCACACTCTTGAACTCCTCCATCAGGGCCGTCATCTCGCCCTTCTTACCCACCATACGAATACGGAAATCCTCGATTTCGGCAAGGCTCTTTGGTGCAAAGGCCTCGACTTCGGCAGTAAGAGCTGTAATTTTGTTAATCATCGTTCTGTATATTTTTGTACTATAAACTTCTATTTCCTCTGCGCCCACACGCCCATAGGCGCACACGGGTGCACAATACGCCACAAAGTTAGCAAAACAAATCGATTTTCACCCTGCCACCCGCCTAATTTTTACACAAAACCAGAAAACAAAGCCACGCTCCACCTCTGAAAATGGAGAATATTTCTCAAAAAAGTAAAAAAAGTGCGATAAATTTTGTCCGTTTCAAATTTTTGCGTACCTTTGCCACGCTGATTTGAAGAAATCGGCACCTCAAAGCCCAGGTGGTGGAATTGGTAGACACGCTACTTTGAGGGGGTAGTGGGCATTAGCCCGTGTGAGTTCGAGTCTCGTCCTGGGCACTAAAACCGCTGAACGAAAGTTCAGTGGTTTTTTTGTTGCCCGACGAGACTCGTTCAGCTTGTGGCGCCTCGGCAGACTTGTCTGCGTGTTGTGTCGGTGGTGCATCGCTTTGCGATTACGATGCAAAGAGCCGATACCGCCAAGTAAATAGATTTTCTTGTCAGTATCGACTCTTCACATCAGACCTTCGGTCTTGCACCACTGCCCTACCTCTTGGTCTGCTCTCGGCTGCTGCAGCCGGTCGAGTCCTGTGGTTTGGAAAAAAGTTGGTGGGACTCTGGAGGTTGTCGGGGCGCAGGTTTTTTAGGGGCGTTAGAGGCGTTAGGGTCGTTAGGGGTGCGCTTGAGGTTTTAGGTGGTGGGAACTCTTGAGGTGGTTGGTGGCGCAAGTAAAATAAGGGTTAGTAAGGGCTAGTAACGGCTAGTAAAGAAGGCGCTATACCCTTACTGGCCCTTAATAGCCCTTACTGGCCGTTACTGGCCCTTATCAGATTGCGCCAGCTCTCAACTCTCCACCTCGAACTTATAGATTGTCTGCTCGTGGTAGTGCTCGCCCTTGTGGAGCATAATCGAAGGGAAGTGCGGGTTGTTCACCGCATCGACAAAGCCTTGGCACTCAACGGCTATGCCCGCATAGTTGGCGTAGCGGCCACCCGACAAAGTCTCGGGACAGTTTATCGACAACTTGTTACCCGTATAGACCATACAGCCAGCCTGTGTCGAGAGGAAGCGCACGGCACGGCCGCTCTTCCTGTCACGCAACAAGCCAACCTCTTGCAGGGTGCCCTTCTGCCAATTATCACGAGGGAAGAAGTGGCCATAGCCACCCTTCTTGTCGATATTTTGGTACTCGGAGGCGATATCGTCACCAAAGCGTCGCCACGACGAGAAGTCAAGCGGTGTGCCCACGACATCGAGTATCTTGCCCGTAGGGATATGGTCGAGTGTCATCTCGAGAGAGGTTGTGCTGTGCAACTTCAACTCGTGGTCGAGAATATCGCCCGAAGCCTCACCCGAGAGGTTCCAATAGGCGTGGTTTGTAAGCATAAAAGGTGTGGTACCGTCGCTATCGGCATCGTAGGTGAACGACAGCTCATCGTCATCACTCAAGGTGTAGCGCACCTCAACATCCACGGCACTCGGATAGTTCTGGTCGCCATCGGGCGAATGGAGCGAAAAGAGAACGCTCTCGCCCTCAATCTTCGACTGCCACACGAGGTTGGCGTAGCCGCCCGTACCTCCGTGCAGGTGGTTGGCGAGGTTGTTTATCTCGAGCTGATAGACCTTGCCCTCGACCTCCAGGTGTCCAAGTTTTATGCGGTTGGCAACACGACCAACGGTCTTGCCGCAGGTTGCGCAGTCACCGATATAATCCTCGCCATGCTTGTAGCCCAACAGCACCTCGTCTAAATTACCGTTTCGGTCGGCAAAGCGGACTCCGCAAATTGTGGCTCCGACATTTGTCAGGCGCACCTCTGTGCCACGATTGTTTGTCAAAGTGTAGAGCAAAATCTGCTCTCCCGATGGAGCAACGCCCCAATTTTTAACCTCTATCATAGTTTTCGCTCTCTAAAATGTCTTTCTTCGTGTGATGCGGAAGTCGCACTTCTTCTTATACATATTGTGCGAGAGTATCATCTCGGCTGCGGCCTGTCCCATCTGCTCAAAGTCGGTGGACACGGTTGTCAGACCACCCAACAAAATCTCGCTCAAGTAGGACTCGTTGTAGGATATAACGCCTATATCCTTGCCTATCTCCAGCCCCTTCTCCTTGGCTCGACGGGCAATCTCGACAAGACCGAACCCGAGCTGTCCATTGAGGAGGATATAGACACCTCCCGCCTGCATCATCTCGTCGGAGATATCGTAGAAGTACTCGACCTCGATACCTCGGTCGTGGCAGAAGCGGTCGATGCCCACAACTATCAACTGTCCATAGAGGCTCGAAGGGAGTATCACGACATTGAGTCGTTTGTAGCACTTCAGGTCGCTGCACACCGAGTCGAGACAGCCGTATATATCGTTTGCCATATCCTGATACACTGCGCCATAGTTGCCCGGCAGCGACTTGAACCAATAGTCCAAGACCACGAGTTTGCGGTTTGGTATGCGTTTGAGCGACTTCAAGGCTCGAGCCTGCGTCTCGGGGTCGAGACGGAAGTGCGGTGTGACGATATAGTAGTCGTAGTTGTCGAGGGCACGGTCGATAAACTCATCGAAGAGTTCGGGGCTCTGGTTGTAGAGGTATATCGTAACCTCGGCCCTATTGCCCATCTTTGCCATAAAAGCATCGTAGAGTATCTGCTTGTATTGGCTCAACTTATCGAGCAGCATAAAAATCTTGATGCGACGATTGTTGCTCTGTGACGACACGAAGCAGCCCTTGCCGTGTACCGACTCTATAAAGCCTCGCTCACGCAGCAACGAATAGACCTTCTTGACCGTCTCCTTCGAGATGTTGAGTTGAGCACTCAACTCGTTCATCGAGGGCAGAGGGTCACCGGCCTTGATGGTACCATCGTTGATACCCTGCTCGATATGGGATATCAACTGCTTGTAGATAGGGGCGTGTTGAGTAGCATCTACCGTAAAAATGTTGTTCATTATAGTATTACTCTCTCTCATCACAAAAATTTATGATTTATATTTTCGCATAGCGAAAAAAGTATTACCTTTGTACCATTGTGTATGGCTTGGCTGTGCGCAAAGTTATAAAAAAAGTTGAATAGTCCCAACTTTCGTTACGGTTGTTAGAGCTAAAAACAACTACTTAAAAGGGAGAAACACACTAAAAAATAGTAACTAAATAAATTATGGAACAGACAACAACAAAATGGTACCCCTCGAAGTGGATGGTACTCTTTCTGATTTGGGTGGCTTACTTCCTCAATCAGGCCGACCGACAAGCATTTAATGTGGTATTGCCTCTCATACAGGAGGATCTCGGCTTAGCAGCCTCGGAGATGGGTATGATAGCCTCGATCCTCACCTTCTTCTTTGCGATGATGGTGCCACTCGGAGGCTGGTTGGGCGACCTCGTGAGCCGTAAGTGGTTGCTCTCGTTGTGTATCATCTTCTGGAGTGTGGCTACAATGTTTACAGGTGTTGCCACAAGTTTCGTAACATTGGTACTTATTCGCTGTATCTCGATGGGTGGCGAGGCGGTATTCGGCCCGAACTACCTGCCTATGCTCTCGGAGTACCACTCCAAAACTCGAGCTATCGCAATGGCATTGGTGCAGGTCGCATACTATTTGGGTATCATCGCAAGTGGTTGGTTAGCCGGCTATATAGGTCAAACCTATGGCTGGAAGGCTACATTCATAGTATTTGGTGCCGTAGGCCTCTTGCACGGCTTGTTGATGGTTGCGTTCTTGCGAGATAAGCGCAAGTTGGCAACAGAGAGCGCAACACAGAGCACTCCTGCAAAGAAGGTGTCGTTGCTCGATGGCTTCCGCATCATCTTCACCACACCGACCGTACTCTTTGTGATGATTGGTTTCGCAGGCCTCTTGTTCGTCGTTGCGGGTTACCTCACCTGGATGCCGGCATATCTTCACGAGAACTTCCAAATGCAACTCTCCGATGCAGGTTTCCACTCGATGCTCTGGACTCACTGCTTTGCAGCTGTGGGTGTGTTGCTTGCAGGCCGTTTGGCCGATATGTTCGGCACAAAACGCTTGGAGTGGCGTATGTACCTGCAGGGTATAGGTCTTATCGCTGCCGTACCATTCATTATGCTTATGGGCAACGCCACAGAGATGTGGGTGGTATGCGTTGGCTTGGCGGGCTTCGGCTTCTTCCGTGCCTTCTTTGATGCGAACACCTATGTCGTAGTCTATGATGTTATCCCTGCCAAGTACTACTCGTCGTGTACGGGTGCCCTCTGTATGATGGCGTGGGCCGTGGGCTCACTCTCGCCTATGGTCTTGGGCTTCATCAAGCAGTACGCTTCACTCTCGACAGGCTTGTCGATATTGGGTTGCGTGTGGTTGGTCTGCGGTGTCATCGTACTCTTGGGCAGCAAGCTCTTCTACCGTCGTGACTACGAACTACAGCAGCAACTCATCGCCAGAGGGGAGTAGGAATTAACCATACAACAGACAGAAAGAAGCTGTCTAACAAAAAGGGAGTGTCTAAAAAACTTGTTAGACGCTCCCTTTTTTTGCAAAATAGTCGAAAATTTTGCTAACTTTGTTTAGCTATTTAATAAAAAGTAGTATATTTGCACCACACTACACCACACCGAACGAAAACAAATATTCTATAAACCTAAATTAAAACTACAAAAAATGAGTCAAGTTGTTGAACAACAGAGAAAACTTCCGTCGAAATGGGAGGTTACGGCACTGATTTGGGTGGCCTACTTCCTAAATCAGGCGGACCGACAGGTCTTCAATGTGGTATTGCCGCAAATTCGTGATGGTCTTGGACTTACCGATAGCGATATGGGTCTTATCGCTACCGCTTTCAACCTCTTCTATGCGGTATTGGTACCACTCGGAGGTATCATCGGTGACCGCTACAGCCGCAAGTGGATATTGACGCTCTGCATCCTCTTCTGGAGCATTGCGACAATGTTTACGGGTTGGGCTACGGGTCTTATTTCGTTGATTATCCTCCGCTCGATAGCTACAGGTGGTGGTGAGGCGATGTTTGGCCCTAACTACAACGCCCTGCTCTCGGAGTATCACACCAACACCCGCTCGACAGCGATGTCGATAGTTCAGACATCCTACTATATCGGCATCATCGCCAGCGGTTTCCTGGCCGGAAAGATTGCCGATGCGTGGGGTTGGGAGTACGCCTTTCTCGTATTCGGTGCAGTAGGTGTTCTCCACGCCCTTATTATGATGTGGCGCTTGAAGGATAAGCGAGATGTTAAGGCCGAGCGTGCCGCAAAGGGCAAGTCGAACCTTATTGGCGACCTCATCGAGGGCTTCACTGTAATATTCCGCACGCCAACCGCAGCGATTGTAACAATCGGCTTTGCGGGTCTTATCTTCGTGCTGACAGGTTATCTGACTTGGATGCCTACATACTTGCAGGAGGCTCCATTCAGCATGTCTTCGGCCGAGGCGGGCTTCCACTCGATGTTCTACACCCACTTTGCAGCATTCTTCGGAGTACTCATTGCGGGTAAGTTGTCGGATTGGGTAGGCGGAAAGGGCAAGCCTGCAATGCGCACTGCGATGCAGGGTCTCGGTCTGTTGGTTGCTGCACCATGTATCTACTATATGGGCAACTCCTCTTCGCTTGCTATCGTATTCGGTGCGTTGGCCATCTTCGGCTTTGCCCGTGCATTCTTCGATGCAAACACCTATGTAGTGTTGTACGATGTGGTTCCTGCGAAGTATCACTCTTCGGCTTCGGGTGTGATGATTATGGTCGGCTTCGGCACGGGTGCTTTGGCTCCATATATCCTCGGTATTATCAAGGAGGCTTCGGGCCTCTCGCTCGGATTTACAATCTTGGCTGCAATATGGGTAGTATGCGGCTTGCTTATGATTGTAGGCGGTAACATATTCTATAAACGAGATATTCTAAAACTTCAAAACCATGAATAACGCACAAAAAACAAGAAAGGCGAAGGCGGGTTTGTTGCTCGTTGCTTCGCCACGATTTAAGAACCTCGGCGTAGGTTGCGAGCATGGCACCTACGGTGACCGTAAGGAGATTGCTATCAAGGATATCCAGGAGCGTCTGTCGTTCCTCGACCTCTCGTTCCCGGGTATCGTCTATACCCGTGAGGATGCCGAGAAGGCGATGTCGCTCTTCTTCAACGAGAAGGTCGATTTCGTCATCGCAGAGTTCCTCTCTTGGTCGGAGGACTTTGCGTGGATACGCTTCTTGCGTGATATGCCCGAGATACCTATGATATTTGCCAATGTGGCAAAGGAGAAGATGTCGTTCTACGACACCTTGGAGGAGGATGACTTCATCGAGTACCTCTGCTCGGGAACATTGGTAGGTTCGTTGGAGGCAAGTGGCTCGATACAGCGTGTGCCTCGCAAGAATGTGAAGGTCGTGATGGGCTCACGCGACGAGGTGAACGAGCAGATTAAAAAGTATGCTGCCGCAGCTCGTGTTCGTGCCATTCTGCGCAACTCGACCGTAGGTCTTTTGGCCGCCTACAACGAGGCTATGTGGTCAACATATATGGACCCTTACTGCCTCTTCACGAAGCTCGGTCCCGAAATTCGTTTCCTCGCATACTCGGACTACGGCAACGCCATCGAGGCTATCCCTGCCGAGGAGCTGAAGAGCTACTGCGACGAGCTGACCACAAACTACAAGATGATGGACGATGTGGCTTACGACAAGTTCGAGGCTTCGGTGGCTGCATCTATCGGTTTGAAGGATATGGCCGAGGCATCGGATATCGATGTTTTGGTATTCAACGATATCGACACAGCGATGTTCCGCTTGGTGGGTCTTCGTGCAGGTTTCTACCACCCTTGGTTCAATAAGAACACCTCGGTACTCGTACCGGAGGCAGATATGGGTGCAGGTATCATGACCTACATCTTGAAGTTGCTCTCGGGTAAGCATGTAAACTTCATCGAGCCGTTCCACATCGAGAACGAGTTTGGTACATTTGCCGGAGGTCACGCAGGTCCAAACGACCACAACGACCCTGAGCATCAGGACAAGGTTGTCATCGCTCGTGATGTGCGCTTCGCAAAGAGCCAGTGGAAGCATGCAGGTGCGCCATTTGCTTGGTACCGCATCGCTCCGGGTCGCAAGACCATGGCACAGCTGGTAGAGTGCGAGGGTAAGTACAAGATGGTCTGCGCAATGGTTGAGTCGTTGCCTGGAGAGCATATCTTGGCAACATACTCGCACACCATATTCCGCCCGGAGGTACCTGTAAAGCGTCTCTTCGAGGAGATACTCAAGGTTGGCACAACACAGCACCTTGCCGTTGTCGATGGCGACTACCGTGAGGAGTTGGCTATGCTCTGCGAGATGATGGGCATCGAGTTCCACGATATTCGATAAGAGAGATTAAAAGAGATTGAAAAACAATATTGTTTAACTTAAATAAATTTCACGATTATGAGTTTCATGTATAACCCCTATCCGTTTGATGACCCACGCGCTGTCAATCATCCGGTACTCGAAGCAAAGACAAAGGCCGCTGTAACAGTTGGCACACTCAAGGCTGCAGTTCGCCTTGCAACCGACTTGGCTGCACAGCTGGAGAAGAACCCACAGAAGAACATCGTTCTCGGTTGGGAGGGCTACACCACAGCCGACTTCTCGAAGTTGTTGAACCTCCTCACACAGCAGTTGAAGCTGCGTGGCGTAGAAGTTGAGCACTACAACTTCGCACAGGTACTCAAGAGCGAGGAGGAGATCAACGCTATGATCGACCCGCAGCTCGAGTGGGACAAGAAGAAGGACCCAACACTCCTCTATGGCCGTATCTACCACGGTGGTTACAAGGGTGTATTCGATCCTGCAAAGTTGGAGGCTTACAAGAAGCAGGTGGCTGATTGGAAAGCTCCTGCAGAGAAGGGTAAGGTTGTTATCGTATATGGTGCCGGTGTCTTGGTTGAGGAGTTGCGCTCGTTGTACGACTCGAAGTTCTACTTCGATGTTACTCCAAAGGAGTCTATCCTCCGTATCCGTCGTGGTGCCTACATCAACCTCGGTCAGTCGAAGCCACAGCCTACGAACCAGATTATCCGTCGTTGCTACTACTTCGATTTCGAGATGGCCGTAACATTGCGTGGTCAGCTCCTCTCGAAGCGTGAGATTGACTGGTATGTTGGTAATGACAACCTCGATGCTATGCAGTTGATGCCTGTTGAGGCGTTGAACGACATCCTCGAGACCATGGTTAAGTACCCATTCCGTTGTAAGCCTGTATATTTGGAGGGCGTATGGGGTGGCTCGTATGTAAAGAAGTTGCGTAACCTTCCAAAGGAGATGCGTAACTGTGCTTGGGTATTCGACCTTATCCCAATGGAGGTAAGTATCGTTATCGACGCTGATGGCGAGAAGTTGGAGTTCCCATTCAACTCGTTCGTACAGCACGATGGTGTTGCAATGTGTGGTGCCGAGTCTGTTAAGCGTTTTGGCCTCTACTTCCCTGTTCGTTTCAACTACGACGACACATACCACTCGACAGGTAACATGTCTATTCAGTGCCACTCGGGTGCCGAGTACAACAAGGAGAACTTCGATGAGCTTGGTCGTCAGGACGAGAGCTACTATGTTGTGGTTACGGGTCACGGTGCAAAGACCTTCATCGGCTTCAACGACGATGCCGACAAGGAGCAGTTCATCAAGGATATCAAACTTGCCGACACCGAGTACAAGGAGGTTGATTATATGAAGTATGTGAACTACGAGGAGTCGAAGCCGGGCTTGCAGGTTATGCTTCCTGCAGGTACCATCCACTCGTCGGGCCGTAACCAGGTTATCCTCGAGATTGGTTCGTTAACTATCGGCTCGTACACCTACAAGTTGTACGACTACCTCCGCCCTGACCTCGATGGCAAACCACGCCCAATTCACACATGGCACGGTGAGCGTACGCTCGACTTCAGCCGTCGTACAAGCGCAATCCACGGCACCATCGTTCACGAGCCACGCCTCGTACGCAAGGGTGCTGACTGGGCAGAGTATATCGTAGGTGAGTGCGACGAGTTGTACTTCTCGTTGCGTCGCTTGGAGTTCGAGAAGACAATCGAGGACAACACCAACGGCAAGTTCGTGGTGCTCACCTTGGTTGATGGTGACAAGATCCGTATCCGTTCGAAGGCAAATCCGGAGTACTACTTCGATGCAGAGTTTATGGATATGACCGTTGTTCCTGCAGCTATGGGCGAGTTCGTTGTTGAGAACCTCGGCTTGGAGCCAATCTGCGTTCACAAGACTACACTCAAAGAGGGTTTCGAGAATGAATAGTATGAAATGCGTACTCCTGCTCGATGTAGGAGGGACATTTGTAAAGTCGGTGGTGGCAACTCTCGAAGGGGAGTTGCTACCTGAAACCGAGAATGCTGTGCCTATAAACTCCGATGGTACTCGTGAGGAGATCGAAAAGGCCTTCTCTACGATTGTAACCAACGGTACAGCCTTGGCGGTCTATAATGGCTACACGGTTGCAGGTATAGGTATCGCCTTCCCCGGCCCATGCAACTACTTCACGGGCGTATCGCTGATGAAGCATAAGTTTGCCTCGCTCTACGGCTTGCAACTTATAGAACTCTTCCGCAGCTTCCCCGAGGTAGGTGCAGATATGCCGGTGGTATTTATGCACGATGTGACATCGGCTCTTCTCGGAGAGATGCGCTTTGGTGCAGCCCGAGGCTACAAGAATGTCGCAGTGGTGACTCTCGGCACGGGACTTGGCTTTTCGCACTCGGTAGATGGCGAAATACAATACTCGGAGCTTGGCTCTCCTCGTGTAGCTATCTACAACCGCCCTTATGGCGATGGTGTGCTGGAGGACTACGCCTCGAAGCGTGGTTTTATGCGTGCCTATGCCGAGGTGCGAGGTCACAGCAACCCCGAGGGTTTGACCGTGGCGATGATTGGCGGTATGGCTGGCAATGGCGGCAGCGAGGCGTTGGCAACCTTCGACAAGGTTGGACAACTTCTTGCCGAGCAATTGGAACCACTGCTCAAAGAGTACAACATCGAGTGTCTGCTCTTTGGTGGACAGATATCACGCTCGTTTGCCTATATGGAGAGTGCTTTGCAGCCACTTCTGGAGCGAGTGCCTTCACTGAAGGTGTTATCCACAATGCAGAACCTCTCAACAGCAGCTCCACTCGGCATCCTCTCGCAGGTTCGAGAGCAGCTGGAGTCGAAGTAGTCTGTATAACAGCAACAAAAAACTACAACCTGTCGCAAACAGCGATGGGTTGTTTTTGTTGGTGGGGACTCTTGAGGTTGTCACGGCGCAAGAAAATTAAGGGTTTGTAAGGGCTAGTAACGGCTAGTAAGGGTGCGCTTTGACTTTTTTAGTTCTCCTTTTTCAGGGTTTTTGATACATTATATATATCTTTGCGTAGAATTTTAAGATTGCAACGATGGAGATAGATGTTGAAGCGAGAGCAAATCGTGCCAAGGAGCTATTTTTGGAGGGCTACAACTGCTCCCAATCTGTGGCTCTTGCCTATGCCGACATTGTGGGCATAGACGAGGCTATGTTGGCAACCATAGCCGCCCCGTTTGGCGGTGGTATGGGACGACTGCGAGAGGTGTGTGGCGCAGTGAGTGGTATGACGCTCTTGGCAGGTTTCTTGTCGCCATGCCCTTCGGCCGATGATGCTGCCGCAAAAAAGGCAAACTACACCCTTGTGCAGAGCTTTGCCGAGGAGTTTCGCAAAAAGAATGGTGCTATCGTGTGCCGTACGCTCCTGGGGCTTGACCGCACCAAAGATGAGCCTACGCCATCACAACGCACCTCGGAATACTACAAAAAACGCCCTTGTGCCGACCTTGTCCATGATGCGGCACTTATCGTAGGGCACTATCTGCAAAATAGATAGATTACGGGGTAAAGAGGGGCTTTTTGAGCTCCTCTTTATTTTGCGGCCACGCAGTCGATTTCAACCTTTGCACCCATTGGGAGAGCTGCAACCTGATAGCACATACGGGCAGGCTTCTCGCCCGTGAAGTACTCGGCATATACAGCGTTCATCGCTGCAAAATCCTTGATGTCGGCAAGCAGCACCGTTGTCTTAACCACATTGTCATACGAGAAACCACCTTCGGTGAGAATTGCTCCGAGGTTCTTGAGCGACTGGTGTGTCTGCTCCTCGATTGTAGCCGCCATAGTGCCTGTCGAAGGGTCTGTTGGAAGCTGTCCCGATACATAGAGTGTCTCGGCCTCGCCCGACACCTTCTGTGCCTGCGAGTATGGTCCTACAGCCTTTGGTGCAGCGGCTGCAGCGATAGTTTTGATTGTTGCCATAAATTATAATGTTCTTGGTTAAAAAATTTTCTGCTACACAAAGGTCGAGTAAAAATTTCAATCTGCCAATACTTTTCTTGAAAAAAATCACTACCTTTACACTCGATAGGGTGCGTTCCACACAAAAGGCACCCGCACGGAGGATGATTTTAGAGGACCTTGCAATATGTTTTGTGCCGAACCTCGGAACACGAGGCATCGTGCATCTGCTCGATATCTTTGGCAACACCGACCGCATATATGCCGCATCGGAGGAGGAGTTGCGTGTGCGGGCGCAGTTGCGACCCGATATCGCTCGCAGCATAGCGCAACGAGTCGGCTTTGCCGAGGCGGAGCGAGAGCTACACTACGCAGCCGACAACGATATCGAGATTACCGCCTTTGGCGACGAGCACTACCCCCGACTCCTGGGTGAGATATCCGACCGACCACACATCATCTACTCGGTGGGCGATATCTCGGCCCTGAACTCACCGCACACCATATCTGTCGTGGGCACAAGGCGTATCACCCCTTATGGCGAGAAGGTGTGTGGGCGACTCGTTCGAGATTTGGCCGAGATGTTCCCCGACTTGGTGGTCACAAGTGGTTTGGCCTTTGGTGTCGATGCTGCAGCCCACCACGCAGCCATAGATGGCTCGGTGCGCACGGTAGGTGTCGTGGCAAATCCCCTGCCCAAGGTAACACCTGCACAACACTCCACCCTCGCAAAAGGTATTGTCAAGGAGGGCGGAGCCGTCATTACGGAGCTGTCGTCGGCAACAAAGCAGAATGGCAACTACTACATCCCTCGCAACCGTATCGTGGCGGCTGTAAGCGAAGGTCTGCTTGTTGTGGAGTCGCCCGCAAATGGAGGCTCACTATCCACGGTACGAGCTGCCGACTCCTACGCTCGAACCATTATGGCTGTGCCGGGGCGTATCGGTGATGCGATGTCGGTGGGCACCAACCACCTCATAAAGAGCAATTTGGCTCATCTCGTAACCTCGGCCGAGGATATAGCGGCCGTTCTCGGTTGGCAGGCACAGGGGGTTATGCCTAAAAAACTGCACTATGAGCCACGAGAGATGACAACCATTGAAGCACAAATTATGGCCTGCTTTGTCGATGGTGGCGACCCCGTGTCGCTCGACGATATAGCCGAGCAGTGCGCCATCTCAACTGCCGAGGCGAGTGCCAAACTCCTCGATATGGAGCTCTCGGGCGTGGTGCGACAGTTGCCGGGTAAGTTCTACGACAAAACGATATAGAGCAATGTTAATCGACACACACTCACATATATACGACGAGGCCTTCGACGACGACAGAGGCAAAGTTCTGCTCCGAGCAAAGGGTGCCGGTGTGGAGCGTATCGTCTTGCCCGCCATAGATGGCGAGAGCAACGAGGCGCTCTTCGAACTGTGCCGCCGAGAGGGCGACTATGTTGTGCCGCTTATGGGGTTGCACCCCACATCGGTAAACGATAACCTACGATGGCGTGAGGAGCTCGACGAGGTGGAGCGACTTCTGAAAAACCCACCCGAGGGCATAGGTCGTTTCTATGGTGTCGGAGAGATTGGTTTGGACCTCTACTGGAGCCGAGATTTCTATGCCGAGCAGGTCGAGGCCTTTACACAACAGATAGAGCTTGCACTGTCGCTTCAACTGCCAATCGTGGTGCATACACGCAGCGCTTGGGAGGAGATGACCGAGATTATCGAGCGTTATCGTGGCAGAGGGTTGCGAGGTATCTTTCACGCCTATTCGGCCGATGTGGCGACCTACGAACGACTGCGAGAGTGCGGTGACTTCGTCTTCGGCATTGGCGGTGTCGTAACCTTCAAGAAGAGTGCTGTGGCCGAGGTTGTGCGCTCGATGCGGCTCGAAGATTTGGTTGTTGAGACCGATGCTCCGTACCTCACACCATCGCCACATCGTGGCACACGCAACGAGCCTGCGTATGTACGGTTCGTGGCGGAGAAGATAGCCGAATTGAAGGGGCTCGCCATCGAGGAGGTCGAGGCGCAGACCACAAAAAATGCGAAACGAATTTTTGGAATATAGTTTAAGGTTCAGAGTATGAAAAGACCTGCAATACTACTTATCTACACGGGAGGAACAATCGGTATGCGTCGCAACGAGAGTGGCACACTTGTTCCGTTCGACTTCAACACCATCGAGCAGGAGATACCTGCGGTGCGCAACCTCAATGTCGATATAGATGTCCACAAGATGCCACCCATCGACTCGTCGAATGTCACACCGGCACGCTGGAGCGAGCTGGCGAGGATTATAGCCGAGAACTACGACCGCTACGACGGTTTTGTGGTGCTGCACGGCACCGACACTATGTCCTACACCGCCTCGGCGTTGAGCTTTATGCTCGAAAACAACACCAAACCTGTTGTCTTCACGGGCAGCCAGATACCTATGGGTATCCTCCGCACCGATGGCCGTGAAAACCTCATCACCGCCATCGAGATTGCCGCAGCCAAGGATGAGCAGGGGAGAGCCCGTGTTCCGGAGGTTGCGCTATACTTCCAAAACCGACTCTTCCGTGCCAACCGCACCACAAAACACTCGGCCGAGGCGTTGAGTGCATTCGTGTCGAGCAACATGGCTCCACTTGCCGAGGTGGGTGTAAATATCGTCTATAACGATATGCTGATACATCGCGAAAACGACGATACACCACTCCGCATATCGGACAATATGAGCGACAATGTGATGATTTTGAAGCTCTTTCCGGGCATCAGCCAACAGACTCTGCGACAAGTACTTGCAGCGGAAGGTTTGCGGGGCGTGATACTCGAAACCTTTGGCACGGGAAACGCCCCTACGGCAGATTGGTTTATCGAGGTGCTGGAGGAGGCTATAGGTCGTGGTATTGTGGTTGTGAACATCACGCAATGCCAGGGCGGAGCTGTCGAAATGGGGCTTTACGAAACGGGGCGACGATTGCAAAGCATAGGCGTAGTGAGTGGCTACGACATGACCACCGAGGCGGCTGTAACAAAGCTTATGTGGCTGCTCGGCAAGGGCGAGGATGCCAAATTGTGTGCGCAAAATATGGCCACATCGCTGCGTGGCGAGTTGAGTAGATCGTAGGCGTGAAAGGGGTGTTTTTTGAGTGGTGAGTTTGCACAAACCAAAAAAAATACCTATATTTCGGACTGTAATATGCCAAGTTTCGGGCCGTTTGCAACAAGGAAAGAGTATTAAATTGCTGACTTGTAGGCAAATAGGTGCTTTTGTCGGTATGTGATAGGATGAGAGTAAAAACTTTATGTAGAGAAGAAAAACTTAAATAAAAACACAAACAACTAAATTTTTAACAAATTAAAAACTATGAAAAAATTATTTTTGGTTTTGGCAGCTGCTGCAATGACATTCAGCACTGCAATCGCACAAGAGGCCGCAACTGCAACCGCAGAGCAGCCTGCAACCGAAGTAGTAGAGGCTGTTGAGGCTCCTGCAGAGGCAACCCTCGATGCAGAGACAGAGATCGCAGGCGACTCTATCCACTATGTCTTGATGCAGAAGTTCCTCGAGGGAGGTTGGGGCTGGATGCTTCCTATCCTCGTGGTATTGGTACTCGGTATGGCTATCGCTATCGAGCGTATCCTCTTCCTTGCTCTCTCGACTATCAACACCAAGAAGTTCATCGCACAGGTTGAGGCCGCTTTGAACGATGGTGGCATCGAGGCTGCAAAGGAGGTTTGCCGCAACACTAAGGGCCCTATCGCTTCGATCTACTATCAGGGTTTGGATCGCTACCACCTTGGTCTCGACGCTGTTGAGAAGGCTGTTGTATCTTACGGCTCGGTTCAGACAGGTCAGATGGAGTCGGGTCTCGGTTGGTTGTCGTTGTTCATCTCGTTGTCGCCATCACTCGGATTTATGGGTACCGTGGTTGGTCTCGTTCAGTCGTTCGACTCTATCCAGGCAGCAGGTGATATCAGCCCAGCCCTCGTAGCAGGTGGTATGAAGGTGGCCCTCTTGACTACCCTCCTCGGTCTGATCGCAGCGATGGTTCTCCAGGTCTTCTACAACTATGTAATCGTTAAGATCGACGGTATGGTTAACGAGATGGAGGATGCTTCGATTACCTTGACCGATATCTTGACTGCTTACAGCAAGAAATAATTTTGATTAACGAATAATCGTACACAAAACGAATATTATGAAAAAGATGTTAAATATGGTGTTGGTGGCACTCTTCGTTATTACACTCGCCTTCGTAGGCTGGGCTGTAATCTCGGGAGGCTCTGAAGTTGCCATCAGCTGGAACCTCATGTGGGGCTACGCATTGCTCGTTGCAGCAGTCGTAAGCGTCCTCTGTGCGGCCATCAAAGGTACGATTACTCACCCTGCAGGCTTGAAGGGCACACTCATCGCGGTAGTTATCGTGATTGCGGTTGTTGGTGCAGCACTTGGTGTAGCTCTTAGCCACGATGGTTTGGTTGTTCCAAACTCGGCAGGAGGTGTATTCGATGATCCATTCGAGTTGGCAATCTCAGAGACAGGCATCGTTGTTACCTACATTGTAGCAGCTGCTGCAATCCTTGTAACAGTCGTAGGCGAGGTTCGCAACGCATTAAAATAGTATTAGATAACTATGGCTAAAAATAAAAAAGCACCAGAAATCAACGCCTCATCGCAAGCGGATATCGCCTTCACCGTGCTGATCTTCTTCCTTGTGGTTTCCACAATGGATATCGACACAGGTATCGTGCGTGTATTGCCTCCAATGGCAGATCCGAATGTGAAGCAGGAGGATATCAAGGTGAAGGAGCGAAACCTTCTCTTGGTGTTCGTTTCCGGTTCGGGTAACATCATGGCCGGTGGTAAGGTAATCGCTCTCGAGGCCTTGAAAGACAAAGCCAAGGAGTTTATCTTGAACCCTCTCGACGACAAGGACCTTCCAGAGAAGAAGGTTACCGATATCGAGATGCCAGATGGCTCGAAGTGGGCATATCCTGTCAGCGAGGGTGTGATTTCGTTGCAGAATACTCGTGATACAAGCTATCAGGTCTATATCAAGGTTCAGAACGAGCTTACCCGTGCCTTCAACGAGGTGCGTGATGAGGTTGCAATGTCCAAGTTTGGTCGCAAGTTCGCAGACCTAGAGGATGCCGAGCGCAAAGTAATAACCAAGGCGATACCGATGAAGATTTCGGAGGCAGAGCCACGCAAAATGATTAAGTAGTATGGCAGTAATGAAGAAAAAGGGCGAGCGTGAAGTGCCCGCTATGTCGACCACATCGTTGCCCGATGTCGTTTATATCATCTTGTTCTTCTTTATGCTTTCGACTTCGATGCGTGACCAGGAGCTGATGGTGACCTACAAATTGCCAGAGGCAACCGAGGTGCAGAAACTCGAGAAGAAGAACCTTGTATCGTATATCCACATTGGTGTTCCATCGTTGCCTATGCAGGCAAAGTTCGGTACAGCACCTCGTATTCAGTTGAACGACTCGTACAAGACGACCAAGGATATCTTGGACTTCGTAGCGGGTGAGCGTGATAACCTCAACGAGGCAGACCGTGCGTCGATGACCATCTGCTTGAAGGCAGACGAGAACACCAAGATGGGTGTTGTAGCTGATGTGAAGCAGGAGCTTCGTCGTGCAAATGCACTGAAGCTATCCTACGCTTCATCGAAGGTGTTGAGCTATTAAGCAATACCTTATATATAATAGTAGAGCGCAGTCGTATGGCTGCGCTCTACTATTTTGGGAGAAGCTAAAGATTTATTTGGCGGTTTGGTTTTTTTGTCTTACCTTTGCGGTACAAACATTAGGGTTTCAGTCTCACGAGGATTGAAATTCTTTGTTTTTTTGTTGCTTGAAAAATAGATAAAGAGATAATATTATGGCACAGATTAACTACCTCACAGCTGAGGGCTACAAAAAACTTAAAGACGAATTGGATCACATGCGCTCTGTGGAGCGCCCTGCAGCAGCTGCCGCTATTGCCGAGGCCCGAGATAAGGGCGACCTCTCGGAGAATGCCGAGTACGATGCTGCTCGTGAGGCACAAGGCCTGCTCGAGATGCGTATAGCACAGCTCGAGGCTACACTCAACAACTCCCGTGTTATCGACGAGAGCAAGATACAGAAGGATAAGGTGCAGATTTTGAGCAAGGTGACCCTGCTCAACCACAACAACAAGCGCCAGATGGTCTAT
Source organism: Rikenellaceae bacterium (assembly GCA_015059685.1). GTDB lineage: Bacteria > Bacteroidota > Bacteroidia > Bacteroidales > Rikenellaceae > Alistipes. The sequence continues at coordinate 22,607 of SUZW01000013.1, forward strand.
ACCATCGTATCCGAGAATGAGGCCAACCTCCGTGAGGGCAAGCTCGCCATCGGCACACCTATCGCCAAGGCTCTCCTTGGTAGGAAGAAGGGCGATGTTGTCGATGTTGTGGTTCCTGCCGGCGTTATGAAGCTCGAGATACTCGATATCTCAATCTAAAGCATTGTGTTTCCGACACAAAGAGGTGGTGCCCAGATTGTTGGACACCACCTCTTTGCATCATTACCATCCTCGGTCTATGGGGTAAATGGCTTTTTGCCGACAAACACCTCTTCGCAGACTCGACCAAAAGGGTCGGTGGCCCGCACCCGTATTGTCGAGGTAGGTGAGCTACGCTGCGCACGGAACATGTGTTGGCAGTTGTTGCGTGAGAAGCGAGGCTTCTTGCGACTATGTTTCAGAGTCACTGCAGGTGATGCCACCACAAAGAGTGGGTCGGGGTGGTATATCTGGCGCACACGCAGAGGCTTGTCGTTCTCGAAAACCTGCAACTTGGCTCCCCTCTCATATCCCCACCAATTTATATATATGTATCGGGCAAGCCCCTTGGTATCGTAGTTAATAAAGGTCTTGGGGTACTCTCGCAGAAGGTTTTGCACATCGAGGTCATCACGATAGTACTCCCCGACGCTCGATATGTCGTAGCAGCGGAAACTCTTGCTCTCGCCACCCTCGGTGCGATGTCCCCAGCTCATCTTTCGCCCCGCAACATCAAAGACCTCAAAGCCCGCAGGTGTGCCACCCGCATTTATCGCATCGAAGCCATTGTAGCTCGTTCTCCAACGATCTCCCGAGGTCGAGGCCACAGCGTGCTCCACGATGTTGGGAAGCTCACTCGAATGGGATAGTCGTCTATCCATGCTGCCTGCGGTCACAAAGTGCACATCACTAAAGCCTGCGAAGCAGTTGGTGAGGGAGTCGAGGTGTTCGGGCTTCGAGAAGCGTTTTGAGAGAAGACCCTTTCGGCCTGTCGTAAAGGCGTTTTGGTGCATACAGACCACCACGGGTTGGCTCTTATCCTTCAGCAGCGCAAGGTCTTTGCGCAGCCATGCAAGTTGCTCCAAGGTCACAAAGCGGTCGTAGTTGCGGCGACCCACAATCTCGGTCGGATACTTGCCCTTACCCGCCTCGTTGCGGAATACGGTGTTGTCGAGAACTATATAGTGCACCTCTCCGATATTCATCGAGTAGTATTTCGGGCCGCACGAATAGACATATTGTCGCTCCGCCTTATAGTCGGTGAGGCCTGTACCCGGAACGGCACCATCGTTATCTTGGTCGCCCATCACGGTATAGAGCATTGTCGGGTAGCGCAACGAGGCCACAAGCGATACAGCATCACCCACATCAATCTCGCGGGAGTACCACATCGGGCAGTTGCTCGTATCGCCCAAGAGTATCGTATATACCGCCACCGAGTCACCCACCTCCTGCACAAGGGTGCGGGCTGTAGGTATGGTGCGACGCTTAAACTGCAAAAAGTCGTCGTTCGAATTTTGCAGAAAGAGGTTCGACATAAAGAGTATGCGGTGGTTCTGCTGGTTACACGGCACAAGGTGAAAGTCGTGCTTCTCGGCCACGGTGCGCTTCCTCTTCAGCAGGGCCCAAAAGCGGGGCAGGATACGCTTGCGACACTCGGGCTCATAACCCGAAGGGGTTATCACAAAGACCGTATTTTGGAACTTGTTTGAGGCTATGGCGTAGCGACCCAAAGAGTCTGTTTTCACGATATGAAGACCATCGGACACGGCAACACCCTGCATCGGTTTGCCCTCGCACAACACCCTGCCGAAAACGGTTATGGAGTCACGCTGTCGAGACTTGGCATCGGCAACAAGAGGTGTGGCCAAGAGGAGCACACACAAGAGTATTTTGCGTAGGCTTAACATATTGTTACTCTGCGGAATATACCACCTGTTTGGTCTCGAAGAACTCCTCGTCGAAGAGCTCCGCAATATTGTGTCGTACCCACTTGCGACGGCTCTGGCGCAGCTCCTCGGTGAGGTCGCCGCCTTTGAGGTAGAGGATACCGTTTGGAAGTGTTCCCTGCTGCCCTTTGCGCACCATACCACGCACCCAGCCCACAAAGGTCGGCATATCCGTAACGGCTCGTGACACGATATAGTCGAACTGCTCCTTGAGTTGCTCGACACGACCATTCACGGTGCGGATATTCTTTATGCCCACAGCCTCGCAGACACCCTCGACAACACGGATCTTCTTGCCTATCGAGTCGCAGGCCACAAACTGTACATTCGGAAACATTATGGCGAGAGGTACCGACGGGAAACCACCTCCGCAGCCTACATCGAGCACCTTCGCTCCATCCTCAAAACGGCACACCTTGGCTATGGCGAGCGAGTGGAGGATATGGTGGAGATAGACCTGCTCCATATCTTTGCGGGAGATGACATTTATCTTGGCGTTCCACTCGGCATAGACCTCACCGAGCATCGCAAATTGGCGGTGCTGCTCCTCGGTCAAGTTGTCGAAGTATCGCTCTATAAGTGCTACGCTATCCATCTTTAGTTGTTGTTGGCAATCAGTCTGCACATCATATTTCGCACACGGAAGATGCGGGTTTTCACTGTGCCGAGCTTCATATCGAGCTTCTCGGCAATCTCCTCGTAGCTATACTCGTCAAGGAAGCGCAACTCGAAGAGTTGGCGGTAGTCCTCGGGGAGCATAGCGATGTAACGCTCTATCTGGTGGCGTTGCTGAACATTTATGATATACTCCTCGGGTGTGGGTGCCGAGGCTTGTGCCGCAGAGCTGTTTTCGAGGGGTATATTTTGGGGGTTTATGGCGTTGTTCTTACGAGTACGGTTGTAATCGACAAAGGTGTTGCGGGCGATGGTGTATATCCACGCCCCGAAGTCGTAGTCGGCATTGTAGAGCGAAATCTTGAGGTAGGCCTTCATAAAGGCCTCCTGCATCAGGTCGTCGGCCACATTGCTGCTACCCGACGACTTGAGCAACATTGCATATATGGCATCACGATGGCGCGCAAATAGAGCATCGAAGGCCTCGCTTTTGCCCCCGACAACCATCTGCACCAAGGTCTTATCGTCGTAGCTGCTATACTCCATTATTTCCACTTTTTACCACCTCGAGGGGTTGATAGTATAACCAAGAGGCGCAACCATGGCTCAAAGATATCGAAGAGAATATGGTGTGCCACCAATCCGCCCTCGTTGAGGCGTCGGGCATTTCGCACAAAGACAAACAGCACCACAAAGAGTCGTAGCAGTGCCAATATTGTGGCTGCGAGAGCAAACTCCCACGGCATCGTCGCAACGGCCACGATGACACTTGCGAAGAACAAGACTCGCAACAACAGCTCGAACAACATCGGCAGTCGTGCGCCCTTTGGATAGTGGCGATGTGTTGTGCGCAGTTCGCAGGTGTGGTGAAGCCACCAGCTCCAACCTCCCCACGGACGCTCCGTGCAGGTTACAAGTGGCGAGAGTACGACACTTACATTCTCTCGTGTGGCAATCTGCTGTACGAAGAGGTCATCTTCACCCACGCTCATATTGAGGTGACCGAAGCCTCGTACCGAGAAGTAGAGCTCTCGTGTGAAGCCGAGGGCACTGTGTGATGCGGAGTAGGTCTTGCGCCTTATGGCCGAAGATATCCACGCCACCGAGTCGGCAAGTCGATACTCCCTAAAGATAAGGTTTAACCACCCCTTAGATGGTGCTACACCGCAATATCCGAGAACAATATCGCCATAGAGGAAGCCCTTGGCAAGGAGCGAAAGCCAACGCTCCGACGAAGGCGTTGTATCGGCCGTGGTCATCACAACAAAGTCGTACTTTGCGCTCTTTATGCCCACATTCAGGGCTATCTTTGTCGATACAGGGTATCGTGGCGAGTAGTCGATATGCACGGGTGAGAGGTGGGCATAGAGTCGTTGCAGCGACTTCAGGTCGGCAAAGAAATCTTCGTTGTTGCCGACATACACAGCCACAACCTCGAACTCTTTGTAGTTTTGCCCGAGCAGCTTCATCAAAGCACCATCCAGATAGTCGGTGTCGTCGCTAAAAATCGGAACGATGACCGACACCGGAGGCTCCGTATCTCGCACCTTGCGGCGTGAGGTAAGGCGGAACGATGCGACACGCCCATAGAGCCCGATGCAGAGGGCTATTTGGACTATGAAGAGTGCAACAATCGTAGCACCCAGAGCTATTCCGAAGGTGCCATAATTCATTATTGCATTGTATATTACAATCGAGATTTTCTCCATTTTACAAGTCGCTTCGTCAAATATTTTGCAAACTTACACAAAATTTCGTGAAAATTAGTAATTTTGCACAAGATTATGAAGTTTACGCTACAACATAAAGACACGAAGACCAACGCCCGTGCGGGCGAAATCGTAACCGACCACGGTACGATACAGACCCCGATATTTATGCCTGTCGGCACAGCGGCAGCGATGAAGGGTATCTTCCATCGTGATATAAAGGATGAGGCGAAGGCGCAGATTATCCTGGCCAACACCTATCACCTCTACCTCCGCCCCGGAATGAAGATTTTGGAGGAGGCAGGCGGTGTGCATCGCTTCTCGACCTGGGACAAGCCTATGCTGACTGATAGTGGTGGTTTTCAGGTCTTTTCGCTTGCAGCGTGCCGTAAATTGAAGGAGGAGGGCTGCCACTTCCAGTCGCATATCGACGGCTCACGCCACCTCTTCACGCCCGAAAGCGTTATCGACACCGAGCGTACCATAGGTGCCGATATTATGATGGCGTTTGACGAGTGTCCTCCGGGCGATGCTCCGAAGGAGTATGCCGCCAAGTCGTTGGCTCTGACCGAGCGTTGGCTCGACCGTTGCTTCAACCAATACCACAAGACACAACCGAAGTATGGTCACTACCAGTCGTTGTTTCCTATCGTGCAGGGCTGCGGATATGCCGACCTGCGAGCCAAGGCAGCCGAGAATGTCTTGCAGTACAATGCCGACGGCTACGCCATAGGAGGTTTGGCTGTGGGCGAGCCCACCGAGGTGATGTACGCCATGATTGAGGTTGTGAATGCCGTGCTTCCGCAGGATAAGCCTCGCTACTTGATGGGTGTGGGTACACCGATAAACATCTTGGAGGGTATTTCGAGAGGTGTCGATATGTTCGACTGTGTTATGCCGACACGAAATGGCCGCAACGGACAATTATTCACCTCCGAGGGCGTTATAAATATACGCAACAAAAAGTGGGAGAACGACTTTTCGCCTATTGACCCTAACGGCACAACCTTCGTGGATCACCAATACTCGAAGGCCTACCTGCACCACCTTGTGGTGTGTGGCGAGATGTTGGCAGCGCAGATTGCATCGTTGCACAACACGGGCTTCTACTTGTGGTTGGTTGGCGAGGCTCGTCGCCACATCATCGCAGGTGACTTTGCCGAGTGGAAGGCGGTGATGGTCGAAAAACTCGGCAGAAGGCTGTAAAAAGGCTTTTAGCCATTGGCCATTAGCCATTGGCTTTTGAATAGATAATAGAATTAAAAAAACAGCTAACAGCTAATGGCTAATAGCTAATAGCCAAAGAAAAAATGGAGCCGCAGTATAAAAGAGGTCGTAGTTGGTGGCCGGGGTTGAAGATCCTCGACCGCTACATTATGCGCAAATTTCTCGGCACCTACATCATGGCAATACTGATGATTATTGTGGTTGTGGTGATCTTCGACTATGTCGAGAAGATTGACGACTTCACCACCACACACGCTCCACTCAAGGAGGTGTTGTTCGACTACTACCTCAACTTCATCCCCTTCTTCATCAACCAGTTCAGTGCGCTCTTTACATTCATCGCCTGCATCTTCTTCACCTCGAAGTTGGCCTATCAGACCGAGATTGTGGCGATGTTGTCGGGCGGAATGAGTTTTCGCCGACTTATGTGGCCATATTTCCTTGCAGCCACAGTTATCACGACCGTATCTCTGTCGCTCAGTTTGTGGGTTATCCCTCTCTCGCAGCGCACTTGCGTAGCCTTCGAGCAGAAGTATATCCCTCGTCGTCAGCGTTTCCAATACGATAGACACATCTATCGCCAGCTCGAGCCCGGCACATTCATCTATATTCGAGGCTTCTCGAAGAGCTCGCAGCAGGCCTCGTTCCTCGCCCTCGAGCGTTACGAGGATGGGCACATAACTTCGACTCTCGAGTCCTCGGAGGTGAAGTTCGATGGAGAGACAAAGCGTTGGACCTCACAACGATACATCACACGCGAGTTCGACAAGAGTGGCGTTGAGACCTTCACTCAACATCGCAACCTCGACACGCTCCTCAACCTCGATGTCTTGGAGCTGGGTCGTCTGACCGAGCTTATCACAACGATGAACATCACGGAGTTGAACGACTTTATCGACCAGCAACGCAGCAAGGGCTCCGACTCCATCCGTCAGCTCGAAGTGGAGCGACACATACGCTTTGCCTACCCTCTCGGAACCTTCATCTTGACACTTATCGGTGTGTCGCTATCGTCACGCAAGGTGCGAGGAGGCACGGGTCTGCATATCGGTATCGGCATAACGCTCTGCTTCTCCTACATCATGCTCAACCGAGTGTTCGAGGAGTTTGCCAAGGGTGGTACTATGCCACCAATGTTGGCGGTGTGGTTGCCGAATATAATCTACGCTATAATCGCCGTTTACCTCTATCGCAAAGCACCGAAATAGTATGACCATTGAGCATATAGCCAAAAAGTTGTCGCACGGAGAGCGCATAGATGCTGCCGAGGCCAAACTCCTGTGGGAGGAGGCTCCGCTGTGGCTCTTGGCTCGCTTGGCAACCGAAGCAAAGGGGCGCAAAAGCGGTGATAAGGTTTTTTATAATAAAAACTTTCATCTCGAACCGACCAATATTTGCTTGTTCGAGTGTCGTTTCTGCTCGTACCGTCGTCGCAAGGGCGAGGCGGGGGCGTGGGACTACTCGATGGAGGAGGTTTTGGAGCAGGTCGAAAAGCGTAAGGCGAGTGGTGCAACGGAGGTACATATCGTCGGAGGTGTTCACCCCGACCGTGACCTCTACTACTATGCCGAGATGATAAGGGGTGTAAAGAAGATTATGCCCAAAGTGTGTGTCAAGGCCTTCACAGCGGTGGAGTTGCACTATATGATACGCAAGGCCGGCCTCTCGATTGAGGAGGGTTTGCAACTGCTGAAAGAGGCCGGTATGGAGTCCATACCGGGAGGTGGCGCCGAGATTTTCGACGAGAAGATTAGGGCCGAGATATGCCCGGGCAAGTGCTCTTCGGCAGAGTGGCTCAATATGCACGAGAGGGCACACAAGTTGGGCTTTGACTCGAATGCCACGATGCTCTACGGGCACATTGAAAACATCGACCACCGTATCGACCACCTCTTGCGTCTGCGTGATTTGCAGGATAGAACGGGAGGTTTTAATGCCTTTATACCGCTGAAGTTCCGCAGTGCCAACAATGGCTTGGAGGCGTTGGGTGAGACCTCGGTGGTAGATGATATGCGAACACTCGCTATGAGCCGACTCATCCTCGATAATGTGCCACACATCAAGGCCTACTGGGTGATGTATGGCAAGGAGGTAGCGGAGATGGCGTTGCAGTTCGGAGCCGACGATATCGACGGCACGATCGAGGACTCGACAAAGATTTATTCGATGGCGGGAGCCTCTGACGAGCGACCACGACTCACAATTGCCGAGATTGAGAAGATGTGCGCCTCGGCAGGCTACCGTGCCGTAGAGCGTGATACTCACTATAATGAAATTGATAATGGATAATTGACAATTGATAATTATGGTAAAAACGACTTGTCGTTTTTATATATTATTGAACTATAATTTATTACAAAATAAATACCTTTAATTGTCAATTGTCAACTGTCAATTGTCAATTAAAAACAGAGAATTATGAAGAGATTTTGGACTTGGTTGAAAAAGCATAAAATAACATACAACATCGTGGTTATCGTGTTGGTATTCTTGGGTTTGGCGGTAGTATCGTTTATCGCCATGGCTCTCGGCACTCGTCATAGCGCAAAGCGCACTGTGCCCGACTTTGTGGGGCTGCGCCTTGGCGATGCGGAGTACTTCGCAGGTCGTCGTGACCTGACAATCATCATCAACGACTCGCTCCATGTTGCCTCATACCCCGGGGGCGTGATACTCGACCAGCTGCCAAAGGGCGGTGTTGTCGTAAAGCCTGGGCGCAAGGTCTATGTTACGATCAACTCCGTGCGTCAGCGTATGGTGGCTGTGCCCTATGTGGCAGGTCGCTCGTTGCGCCAGGCAAAGAATATGCTCGAGACGGCAGGTCTAACAATCGACCACCTCGAATATGTCGAGGATTTGGCTACAAACTATGTCTTGGGCGAGGTTGTCGATGGCGTTGAGGTGTTGGAGGATAGCCTTGTGGTGCATACCGAGATGGGTAATGGAGTAACGCTCCGTGTGGGTGTCGCCCCAAACGACACCGCCACCTCCGTACCGCAGGTTATAGGTCGCTCCCTGCACGAGGCCAAGAGCCGACTGTGGGAGTCGGGCCTGAATGTTGGCGAGATAGAGTTTGATGGCGATATGGACCTATCGGACCGCAACCGTGCCAAGGTCTATCAGCAGTCGGCACTTGTCGATGAGCCGCTATCCTATGGCGAGCGAGTATCGCTGCGCCTTACGGTCGATGCCGAGCGTATCGAGAGTGCCATTGCCGAGATGGAGCTTCAGATTATGGAGCGTGAGCGTGCCAAGATGGAGGCCGACTCCATCGCCAAGGCGGAGCAACGACTGCTCGACTCGATAGCAAATGCCGAGAAGGCTATGCAGAAGCAGGCTCCGCAAACCGAAGATAACTTCTTCTTTTAGTGAGTAGTGAGTAGAGAGTAGTGAGTAGTTGAGAAATGCAAAATGCAGAATGCAAAATGCAGAATAATTCTCAATTTTTAATTTAGCTAATGGCCAATGGCTAATGGCTAAAAGCCAAATAATTAAAGAGGTATGGCAGACGAGAGATACATAAACGAGGAGCTCGACGAGGATATCGAGGTCGATTTCGAGGGTGATGACGAGGAGTCGGGTGTGGGTGTTATGCCACGCCGCTTCCTTTCGGACCAGAAGCCCGACGAGAACGGCTTGTACGAGCACTACGCCATAACTGTCGATAAGGGGCAGTCGATGATGCGACTCGACAAGTACCTCACCACGCATATCGAAAATTGCTCTCGCAACCGTATCCAAAACGCCATAGACGATGGCGGTGTCTTCGTGAACGAGAAGCCGCAGAAGGCGTCGTACAAGGTAAAACCTTTCGACCATATCTCCATGCGCCTCGCCTTTCCTCGCTACGAGGTTACCCTCACGCCCGAGGATATCCCAATCGACATAATGTACGAAGACGACGATGTTATCGTTGTGAATAAGGAGGCGGGGATGTGCGTACACCCGGGCCACGGCAACTACTGCGGAACGCTTGTCAATGCCCTCACCTTCCATTTGAAGGATAACCCTATGTTCCAGCAAGGCAACGAGCGTGCCGGCTTGGTGCATCGTATAGACAAAAACACCTCGGGCATTCTCGTTGTCGGCAAGAACGAGCAGGCGTGCCAGCACCTCTCGCACCAATTCTTCCTCCACTCGACGCAGCGCCGTTATATTGCGCTCGTGTGGGGCAACTTGGCCGATGACGAGGGAACAATTACGGGTCATATCGGTCGCAATCCGAAAAATCGCCATCAGATGTATGTCTTTGCCGATGGCTCGGAGGGCAAGCACGCTGTTACCCACTACAAGGTGCTGCGTCGCTATGGCTATGTAACGCTGGTGGAGTGCCGCCTCGAAACGGGTAGAACGCACCAAATTCGTGTTCACATGCAGTATATCGGTCACCCACTCTTCAACGATGAGCGATATGGTGGCGACAAGATATTGAAGGGTACGACCTTCTCGAAGTATAAGCAGTTTATCGAGAATTGTTTTGAAACAATGCCTCGCCACGCCCTTCACGCCCGCCTTTTGGGCTTTGAGCACCCAACCACAGGCGAGTACAAGGAGTTTACACTCGACTTCCCGGCCGACTTTAAGGCTGTGCTTGAGAAGTGGGAAACATATTCAAAAGCTTCTGCTTTTGAATAAATTGACAATTGACAATTGATAATTGACGATTAAAGGTAATCTACGCTCGCTATAGTATTGTTATGGGCACAATATTGTAGCGGGCATAGTGGTAGTGCATCGGTGAGAGCATACTATTATCGTCAAATGGCGACATAACAACCTCGTCTGCAATCCTCATCATACACCAATTGCGAGTTTGTGAGGAGTTCCAGCTGTGTCGATTGAATTCTCGGACCGTCTCTATCAACATTCGCCCCTCATCTATAGCTTCCCTATACTCGGCCGGTATGCGTTTATACATCGCACGACCAAGAAAGAGTATAAGCGGATGTTTGTGTTCGAGCAGAACCCGAAGAACACTCTTCTCGAGTGGAGATTGAAAGCCACTGATAACCACGGAGTCTGTGTTACACACCGACTCGGCCCAAGCCACACAGCGACTCTCTATTTCAGGGGTGAAGGTACGGGAACCATAGAAGGCGACAAGATGTCGATCCAGCAGATCTCTATTTCCAAGTGAGCTCATAAAAAAAGCGCAGGCGCTGCATTTACTTACCCAACATCGAGGCCTTGGCTGCCCTTTCAAGAATAAGCAACACGAACGCCCACGCCGGATGATATATGCACACACTGAGCCAATGTCAGAGGTGAGTATATGCAACCTTGCGTGGACATTTTGTTGTCGTTCTTCTTGAAATTCTTAACCGCCAAGTTTAGATGTTGAAGAATCGTCAAAAAATATCCAATCAATATGTACGACTTAACGGCAAGAGCCATAAGTCACTACAAAAATAGTCTATTTTTAATAAATAACCGCATTTATCTCTATAAATCTTTGCATTACAAAAAAAATCGGCAGCAGGATAACACCCACTGCCGACATATCTCCCTTGCCGAAGCGTACAAATTGCTACATCGAGATATCTATATCGAAAATTGTGTTTGTCGGCTCAAAGACAACCTCCGGCATCGCAAGCACCTTGCCCCTCTCGACGGTCTGCGACTTCGTGGTAACAAAATCTTGGTAGTGACCATATTTATTGACTACCCTAACCGTGAAGCCCGAATTGTAGGTACGAGCAGGAATGGTAACAAATACATCCACCGCCCTCTCGGTCGATGGCACCACCTTGGCCACAGCCCTTCTATTGTTATAAGCTGCACGGCCATCCTCAACGGGTGTAAGCGTTCCCGCCTCATGGTCTATGGTGAAATCGCCATACATAGCCTCGTTTTCGCCACTTATAACAGCGACATATAGTAACTCATGTAGGGACTTCTTGCCGAGAATAGATACACGCACAACGCCACAAAGGTGCTTCATCGTAAATGCCATACCATCGGCATAGGCGCACATCGGGGCATCAAAATCCTCGGCAAGGCCACTATGTACACGCCCCAGAGTTATGGTATTCTCATCCTTATATATCGAGGCGGGATACACCACCTCGAAAGGTGGCGTAAGTTGTTGGCCAAAGGAGAAACTTGCTTCTCGGCTGCCATCATACTCGGCAGATAGTGCCGCAGAGCTGCACCCGTTGGCTGCAACGACATCCCCCGTGGACCAATATACATGGCGCACTCCATCATTAAGCTCACCGAGCGAAGTTCTACTCTCGGTCTCAATCTTCAACACGGTACCCTCCACAAGTGGCTCTACGCTCTCTGTTGCACAACCGCACACGCAAAGTGCCATAGCAACGCTTACTAATATTAGATTTAGTCTTCTCATAATGGTTAATATTTCAAGGTTACCAACTGCCTCCGACCTCCACGAAGTCGTCGATATCGCTACCAGTATCCTTAAACCCTCGTTCTACGGCAACGACAAAGTCTATAAGCATAGGTGCGCAGTACTCTTTTCTCTCCGCTATATTCATAGTTTAGGGTTGTTAGTTTAACAAAGATAAAAACAAAAGAGGAAATTTCAAAATTTCCTCCTCCGTTTATCCATTACACCAAATATATTAGTGTGCTGTCTTTATATCCTTAATACGCAGTTGCAACGACACCTTGCCACGATAGTGATTTTCGACAATCTGGTAGCAGATATCGATAGGTCGGCCCGAACGCACCCACTCGTAGTGTTGCGATTGCTGGAAGGCTATGGCCTGAATAGACTCCGTGGATTGGTTGCGCTGTAAGAGGTCTATGCGCAGGTGCTCCAAGTCGGCACCAACCCTCTTCGCCTTGCCCGCATCGACACACCCCTCCGTAGCAAATATCGGCATCGTATTGCCCGGACCAAACGGCTGGAAGCGGTTGAGGTCGGCAAAGAAGCGAGGCGTAATATCGTTGAACGAGAGCATACTGTCGGCCTCGACCTGCGGAATAAGTATCTGCGGGTCGATATTCTCCTCGACATAGGCGTTGAAGCGACGCTTAAACTCCTCGACATTCTCGGGGCGCATGGTCAGACCTGCCGCATACATGTGACCACCAAAGTTCTCCAAGATATCGGAACACGACTCTACCGCTTGATAGAGGTCGAAGCCCGGAATGGAGCGTGCCGAGCCCGTAACAAAGCCATTGCTCTGCGTGAGAACAACGGTTGGGCGGTAGTAGGTCTCGATAAGGCGTGATGCCACGATACCCACGATGCCCTTCATCCACTTCGGGTTGAAGATTACGGTGCTCTTCTGATTTCTCAACTCCGTATTATTCTTCACAAAGTCGAGCGCCTCCTGTGTCACCGAGCGGTCGATATTTTTGCGGTCTTGGTTGAACGAGTCGATGTCGTCACCGAACTCTCGTGCTGCCTCCTCGTTACCCTCGACAAGCAAGCGCACAACCTTGTAGCCTCCCGATGGGGCATTCTCATCCTCGTAGTCCTCCATACGCATACGACCCGCAGCGTTGATGCGAGGGCCAATCTTGAAGACTATGTCGTCGATGGTTATATCCTGCTCCTCCAAGCCGCAGACACGGATAATCGAGGAGAGTCCCTCCGACGGCGAGGAGTTGAGTATCTTGAGTCCATAGTGAGCCAAGATGCGGTTCTCGTCGGTCAGTGCGACGATATCCGAGGCTATGCTCACGACCAAGAGGTCGAGGAACTGCTCAATCTCGCTAAACGGAATGTTGTGCTTTGTTGCGTAGGCGTGCACCAACTTGAAGCCCACACCACAACCCGACAACTCGTCGAATGGGTATGTGCAGTCGGTACGCTTCGGATCGAGAACGGCTACGGCACGAGGTATCTCCTCGGCCGGAAGATGGTGGTCGCAGATGATGAAATCTACTCCTCGCTGTTTTGCATAGTCCACCTTCTCGACAGCTTTAATACCACAATCGAGGGCGATGATAAGCTTCACCCCTCTCTTTGCGGCAATGTCGATACCCCTCTTCGAAATACCATAACCCTCGGTATAACGATCGGGGATGTAGAACATCAGGTTGTTGTGCCCGATGTGGCGCAGAAATTTATATACGAGCGCAACGGCTGTTGTGCCATCGACATCGTAGTCGCCATAGACCATAATCTTCTGGTTTTTGGCAACCGCCTCCTCCACTCGCTCGACCGCACGATCCATATCTTTCATTAAGAACGGGTTGTGCAGGTCCTCGAGCCTCGGATTGAAAAACTTCTTTGCTTTGTCTACCGTGTCTATGCCTCTTTGTACCAATAGGTTTGCCAAGACCGGTGCAATTCTCAAAGATGTAGCTATATGCTCCACCGTCAGAGAGTTGCCCTGTGGTTTGACTACCCACTTTTTCTGAATAGGCATACTCGTTAATTTTTATTATTATATATTTTTTCAATTTTTTCTACTTTTTAAGTTTCCCGAACTCCCGCCCTTGTTACGGCGCAAGAGTTTTAAGGGCTATTAACGGCTATTAAGGGCCATTAAGGGTGCGCTGAAAGAATTAAAAATTAAAAATTCCTTTAATCGTCAATTTGGAAATCCTATTTCCCATTTTCTCTCAAATATCGTCTAATCCTGCGTTAGCCCAAAGTTCGCAAGCAACTTATCGCAAAGCACCCTGCTTGCCTCCTCAAACGAGACCTCACGGCCGAGCTCCTTTGTGAGCGAGGTAACCCCCTTATCAACAAAACCGCAAGGGTTTATCATCGTAAACCACTTTAGGTCGGTCGAGGCGTTGAGTGCCAGGCCGTGCATCGTAACAAAGCGTGAGGCCTTGACACCTATGGCGCAAATTTTTCGCCAGTTGCGCTCCACAACCTCACCATCGGGTTGCTGCTCCTCATCGCAGAGCCACACTCCCGTAGCACCAGCCAATCTTCGACCCTCGATGCCATACTCGGCAACCGTCTCGATTACGCTCTGCTCCAAAATTTCAATGTAGCGTCGCAACCCCAACCCCAACTTATCCAAGTCGAGTATCGGATAGCAGACCACCTGCCCCTTGCCGTGAAAGGTTATGTCGCCCCCACGGTCTATGTGGTAGAACTCCGCCCCGAGGCTGCGAAGATACTCCTCGCTGATAAGCATATTGCTCATCTTGCCACTCTTGCCGAGTGTATATACTGCGGGGTGCTCAACAAAGAGTATTACTCCGGCATCGTCGGAGCCATCGCCCTGCTTGCGCAGCTGCTCCTCGAAAAGACGCTGTTGATACTCCCAACACTCCTTGTAGGAGAGTCGTCCTACCCATTCACACCTTATACGCATACACTCTATACTCTACCACAGATATAACGCCCGTTATATCCACGATATTATACAACTTTTGCGTAGCCTGCTTTGCACGACAATCCCGCATTGGATGCGCACCTATCGTGCCACGCCTACCGACTCGAGGGCCTCCTCCGCCAGGTACGACGAGCGCACCAACGGACCGCTTGCGCAGTAGTCAAAACCCATCTCGAGAGCCAACTTTCGGTACTCTTCAAACTTTTCGGGGGTGATATATTCCGCAACGGGAACCTGCTCCTCCGTGGGTTGAAGATACTGTCCGAGGGTTACAATCTTCACGCCCGCATCACGCAGGTCGCGCAGTGTTTGCAGCACCTCCTCTTCACTCTCGCCGAGTCCCAACATCACACCACTCTTGGTCTTCACACCCTGCTCGCTCAAGTAGCGCAGCGTCGCCAACGATGTGCGATAGGTCGCCTTGGCACGAACCACGGGTGTCAGCCGCTCGGTAGTTTCGATGTTGTGCCCGATGATATCGGGCTTCGATGCTATGACGACATCAAGGTGTGCCGGTTTAGCATCTAAATCGGAAATAAGGAGCTCAATTGTTGCGTTAGAATTCTTCTCTCGTATAGCCTCTACGGTCTTCGCCCAATGTTCGGCTCCACCGTCAGGCAGGTCGTCACGAGTAACAGATGTTACGACAACATGCTTCAATTGCATAAGTCTTACACTCTCGGCCACCTCCTGTGGCTCGACCGGATTTGGAGGCAGCGGTACGCCTGTTTTGGTTGCACAAAAGCGACAACCTCGGGTACATACATCGCCCAAAATCATAAATGTAGCGGTCCGCTTCGACCAACATTCCGCCTTGTTCGGGCATCGTCCGCTGCTGCAAATCGTATGGAGAGAGTGTTCGCGCACTATACGAGCCACCTCCGCAAAGGCATCCCCTCTGTGGAGTCTGATTTTTAGCCATTCCGGCTTTCTCGCAGGTGCTTTTTCACCATACAATTTCGGCATTTTTTTAAGTTCATTATTTTCCTATTGGCGCAAAGATACAAATAAATTCAAAAATATTCATTAAAAAAAGAATTTTTTTAGAGCAACTCTCTGCTCCGACCATCCTCCGCCAACAAAAAAGCCATCGACCAAAAGCCGATGGCTAAAACTATAAAATCACTTCTTCTCCTACAACCACCCGTTGGAGGTTGCGTTGGCGCGGCTGATGATAACCAGCTTCTTTGTCACCGAAACGCCCGAAGGTTGTGAGTTGCTCGAGGTGCTTGTGCCGCCCACAATGGCTTGCACCGTAACCTCTGCGGAGCCTATCTTGTTGCACTTGAAGCGTATGGTGTTGTTCTCCAGCTTGGTAACCGTTACATCGAGGGCCTGCTTATCCTCGTCGCTTATGGTGACGAGTTGGAGTTTTATGGCGGTTGTGCCATCGCCAAAGTATGGAGCAATATCTATGACGCTCTCCTTGCCCGCAACAACCGTGGTGTAAGGTGTACCCTCAACCTGAAGCAGCAACTTCAAGGCATCAACATATCCTGCGCCCATCTGGTTAGCATAGTCGGGGTAGTTCAGAGTGTGCGAACCCTCTTCATCTGTGAACGATATTCCGCCCGTCATATATGGGTTTATATCATTCACCGCTGTGAGCAACATCGAGCGGAACTCCTCGGCCGTGAACTTCTTGCCGAGTTTCTTGGCATACGAGAGTCCGAGTGCCGCAACACCCGACACATGCGGACACGCCATCGAAGTACCCTGCATATAGCTGTAGAGCCCCTCTGTGAGTTTGATGTTTGGTGTTGTCGAGAGTATGCAACCCTCCCAATCGTAGAATTGGTCACCACCCGGAGCTGCGATATCTACGCCAGGACCATAGTTGGTGTAGTAGGCTGGTTTGAACGCCGGACCAAATGCCGATACCGACACACACTTCTTGTATGCTCCAGGATACTCGGCCACATTACCGATAGAGTTACCTGCAGCGAAGATTACCAAGCCGCCATCAATCGGAGAATTCTCGCCACCGGCATTAGCCACGAAGTAGTCTATCGCATCTCTCTCGGCTCTTACTTGGCTACCAAACTGTGTATCGGTCATTATCTGACCTGTGCCGAAGCCCCAGCTGCACTGCATAATCACAGCACCATTGTCGGCCGCATACTGTATAGACTTTGCGGTCTGGCTTGTCGAAGAGGTTACATCACCGGCAAAAATCTGGGCACTCATGATGCGTACGCCATCGCCCTTGCCACTACCACCTGCGATACCGCAAACACCTATGCCGTTGTTGTTTACGGCAGCAACCGTTCCTGCAACATGCGAGCCGTGACCCGTATCGTTTCTGTTGTTCCAAGTTATGGTTGCCTTTCGTTGAGCAAAGTTGTAGCCATAGACATCGTCGATAAAGCCGTTGTTGTCATCATCTACGCCATTACCTGCTATCTCTTTGGTATTTACCCAGATATTTTCACGCAAATCTTCGTGCTCGTTGCATACGCCCTCGTCGCTCACCGCCACGATAATCGAAGGGTCGCCCGCACACAACTTCCACGCAGCCACGGCATTCACATCGGCACCCTCAACGGCACGAGACTTCGCAAGGCCGCCTGTCGAGACGCTTCCCGTAACGGCACACTTGCCATATCCGAGGTTGTCGTAGTGCCACTGGTAGTGACGCTCTGGGTCGTTGAACGGAATATTCGACTGCGGTGTTGCAGCTCGGGTTGCAACATCTCGAGCACTTATGGTGATTGGCTTTGCCACACGCTTGATGTTTTGGGAGAACTGCACAACAGCAACCTCGGCAACTTCGGCAAGGCGCAAAGCGACCTTATCGAGGTCGGCCTCGTTGTCGAAGAAGAGCTCATACCAGAGGTGCAAGCCCATGGCGTGGACCTTCTCGCGGTTTTTCTCGGTTACAACAAATATGGGCTCTACCGAGTAGCCACCCACCTCGTCGAGCAGTGCATCGACACCGACAACACCCGTGCGGGTTGCTGCCGTGCGGGTCGCCACCTCGCCAAGACGGCTCTCTGCCTCGGGTGCAAAGCGCACCAAGATAGAGCCACGGTTGGCCTCTGTAGAGGTATTGACAATCTTGTGCGACGAAGCTGTGTTGTCGCCCAACTCAACATTTGTTAAATCTTGTGTGCAGGCCCCAAGAGCCACCAAGGCACACAACGCTGTTATATATCTCAAACTTTTCATCATAATCATAACTATAAGAATGGTTTAACATCGTCACCACCTGCACGGCTATCGGTTACAACCTTTGGAGCCTCGCTACGACGATACTCCGACACCTCGACAGGCTCGGTATCGCTCTCCCACACGAGCGATTTGGCATCGAGTGTGGTGATGTGGTAGGCGCAGTTCCAAGGCTTGCCGTTGGCATATTCGCCCGTAACCATCGAGGTCGCCTCGTCGTGAGTGTATGTACCCACAAAAAGCGAGTAACCGAGGTCATCCTCACGCTGATAGAGGGTAAAGGAGCTATCCTCGTTGAGGGTGATGTAGATGTCGGCATCGGTGTTGTGACCACAAAATGCCACGAGCTTCCAAGTGCCGTGAATGCCCTCGTAGGTCTCCTTTCCACTCTCTCCAAACTCTCCACAACTCGTAACAGAGAACAAAACTGCTATTAGTGCAACCGCTGTTGCAAATAATCTCTTCATATTGTGTAACATTTTAATTCTGCGGCAAAGATAGGAATTTTTCAAAAAAAATGCTACCTTTGCTACTAAATAGTGACTTTTCTATCTAAAAGATAGAGCGAACAAGAGAACAAACCTAAAAAACAAATACATCATGAAGAGATTTTTTTCAACCTTAATGTTGTTTGCAATGCTCGCATCGTGGGGTAGCGCCGAGGCTTGTACGGCTGCTTTGGTTAAGGCGAGTAAGTCGAGCGAGGGGGTGCCTATGTTGTGGAAACATCGTGACTCGCCCGATTGGGATTGCCGTTACGAGTATGTCCAAGGCGAGAAGTATGCCTACACGGCTCTTATCTCGAAGGATGGCAAAAAGACCTACTGCGGTATCAACGAGAAGGGTTTTGCAATTCTCAATACCGTATCCGAGAACCTCAAGGCAGACACCACAATCACAGTCAAAGGTATAGCAATTACCCGTATGGCAAACGCCTTGGCGGTGTGTGCTACGGTGGATGAATTCGAGGAGTTGCTCCGCAAGACAAACGGTAAGCGTCGATATGTCACAAACTTTGCTGCGGGTGATCCTTCGGGTGCGTTGGCCTTCTTCGAGGTTGGTAGCCACAGCTACAAGCGTTACGATGTGTCGGACCGTGAGGAGGGCTTCGATGTTCGCTCAAACTTCTCATTCACAGGCGATATGATAAACCCCGGTCCAAGCGTTCCACGCTACGATATTGTTATGCGCCACATGAAGGGCAAGAAGGGTCACAACCCATACGAATTTATCGAGTATGCTCGCAACTTCGAGAATGGTGCGGGCGTGAATGTTATGGAGGCTCCGGGTACATTTGTCTGCAATGACCTCACTGTGCCACGCTACTTCTCGGTGGCCGATATGGTGGCAATTTGCGATAAGGACAACCCTCGTATGCTCGTGGTTATTGGTCACCCTACAACTGCGATGGCTGTGCCGGTATATGTGAAGGCCAAAGGCGCTATTCCGCAGTGTGCCGGTGGTGCAGGTGGTCGCACCGCCCTCGACCTCTCGGAGGAGGCTCGTGCCAAGATTTACCGTCAGATTGACGAGTTGAAGTTCGAGGTGAACAAACCTCTCGTGAACGAGTTGCTCAAGATTAAGAGCGTGGTGAAGATGCCGAGCAAGATGCCGAAGAATATCGAGGCCTTCAACGCCAAAATTGACGCTCTCTTCGAGAAGCACGCTGCGAAAATTCGCAAGGTGCTCGAGAGGTATTAAGCCGGTAGGATATAACCCAGAAAACATATTTCGACTATGCGTAGCATTGTGTCGTTTATGATTGTTGTGGCCGCCCTCGCCTACTATGGTGAGGTTGCGGCTTGCACCTCTGCCATTGTTACGGCCGAGCGTTCGAGTGAGGGTGCGCCACTGCTGTGGAAAAATCGTGATTCCAGCTATTGGAACACCTGCATCAAGCATGTTGCCGAGGAGGGTTGCTATGCCTACACCTCGATTGTGGCAAATACCGATAACCACACCAACGGCTCTTTCGGTGGTATTAACGAGCGAGGTTTTGGCATCATAAATGTTTCGTCGCCACATCTGCCCTCAACGCCAAAGGAGGAGTATCCGAAGGGGCGTACTGTGGTACAATATAGCGGCCCGGGATTTACGGCTAAGGCGCTGAAAAGCTGTGCCACGGTAGAGGAGTTCGAGAAGATGTTGCGTTGCGAGGTGCGTACAATGCAAAAGAGGCACTTTTCGGGCAACTATGGTGTCGCCGATGCTACGGGCGCAGCTGCCTATTTCGAGATTTGGGATACCGACTACCGTCGTTACGATGTATCCGAGCAGGGGCACGGCTTTGATGTTCGTGCAAACTTCTCGTGGGCGGCAGATCCGGCAAAAATGGGGACATCCAGGCGTCGCTACGATATAGTGATGCAGGAGATGACAGATCTTGGTGTGGAAAAATTTTCGCCACACGACCTTATACATCTATCTCGCTCCTACAATAGCGTGCGTTATGGGGATGTGCTCTTAAACGAGAGTGCTAAATATTGTCAAAACCACACGGTACCCCGCCACACATCGATTGCGGCCGTGGTACTTGTCTGTGATGGCGCCGAGCCTCGAATGTTGGTTATAAACGGCCACCCCGTGACGGGTGTTGCAGTGCCTGTCTATGTGCGTGCCAAGGAGAGTATTCCGCAGTGTGTCGCTACATCGGAGATGGTGGAGCTGGGTATGCACTTCTGCTCGACGGCCTACACTCGGGTTAGCAAGAGGCTCTGCGAGATGAATAAAGAGGTGATATCCGAGGTGCTGAACACACCTTCGCCCGAGATTGTGATGCCTCGCACCCTGCCGAAGGATATCAAATCCTTTAACAAAAAGATTGACAAGTCGTTTACCCGCTACAAGCGCAAGGTCAAGGCGGTGTTGAGCGAGAGTTAGAACTCGGCATTTATGCCGATTGTAGGTATAAGTGTTCCGTTGCGCTGTCGGATACGCTTTAGAAGATACCGCTGCTCCTCGATTGGGGCAGAGGGATTTTCTATTATGCCGGTGCTCAAAAGTGCATCGGGCAGCGTTATCTCACTGAAAGTAACATTCTCCAAGTCGAGGTATATACCAAGACTCCATTTGCGAAACGCCCACACCTTATCGACTCGAAGATCGAGCTGCACAAATGGCCGCAGCCGCCCCTCGTTGTAGCGAGAGTAGTCGAGTGCAGCCCGCCCCGTGGAGTCCCAATAGCTCTTTAGGGCCGTCTTCGCCTCGTTGTAGGGGGTGTATGGCGCACCACCTATGGCACTCAACTTCGCTCCGATGCTCCACCTGCGACGAAAGTCGTAGGTGGCACTCACATTCGCTATCCAACGATTATCCCATGCCGAGGGTATATATTCGGCCTCGCTGCGGCTGCGATACTCGCTCCAGTAGAGCGTGAAGGCCCCGACAAGGCTCAAACGGCTCGGTATCTGCCAGCGCACCGAGAGCTCCGCACCATAGGCTCTGCCCTGCGCAGTCGATACGAGGGGCTCGTTGCCCGTTGTGCCGTAGTCGTTGCCCTTGCAGGTGAGGGGTATATTATCCTCTACCGATAGTGGCACATCGAAATAACGCTTGTAGAAACCCTCCAACGAGAGAGCTAACCTGTCACGCAGACAATACTCTGCACCGAGGGCCGTGGAGAGAACGCCCATGTAGTCGAGCCCACGATTAACCTCCTCGCCATCTATGCGGAAACCGAGGGCAGTAAGTGGTGGTAGCTCGTAGTAGAGCGCAGCACTACCACTCAAATAGAGCCCCTTTGCAGGGCTGTACGACAGGGTTATGCGTGGCGATGTCTGTCGCCACGGCTGTGCCATACGGGAGGAGTAGGTGCTACCATCGAAGCGCACACCCATCGAGGCGGTAAAACGCTCGTTCGCAGAGCTGTAGTCGGACGAGAAGAAGAGTCCGTAGCTTACAAACAGCAGGTCGGTGACCGACGAGAGGTAGGTCGCCTCGGCCGTGGCAAGGAGCTGGCGTGTGCGATTGGTGTAGTGGCGCAACGAGAGCTCGGCACCCTCACGCAGTCGCCACCGCCCCAGGAGTGTGCGATTTTCAAACCTTGCCGTAGCTCGGCCCTCGACAGAACGGAGCCGAAGACGCAGATTATCTTCGCTCGAGGAGTCGTTGTCGATATATTTTGTGTTGCGGTTGGCGAGGTAGCTGTAGCTCAACGAGAAGCGTTGGATGTTTTTGCCTCCGAAGTGCTGCATCGTGCCGCCTACCGTGAAGGTCTCCTGTGCAATTTTGGGCAGATAGCTCAATATATACTCGTTGCTCTCGCCCTTTTCGTCGGTGTTGAGGCGCATATTATCTATACCCGCCAACCCCAAAATTGTGATTTCGTATCGCTCGGATGGGCGAATACGGACCTTTGCCTGCATATCTATATAGTTGGGCAGAAAGGGGAGCCCGAGTAGCTTAAACAGCAGTTGAAGATAGGATTGTCGCACCGAAAAGAGGTATGTAGCCTTCGAATTGAAGTGACCACTACCGCTGAAGGCCACCTCCGAGGCTCCGAGTGTCGCCTTGAAGCGTTGAAAGTCGGGGTTGCCATCACGCAGGGCAATATCCATTACCGAACTCAACGCATTGCCCCTATCCACAGGGAAGGCCCCCGTGTAGAACTTCACTTGACGTATCAGGTCGGCATTGAGTATGCTTACAGGGCCTCCCGAAGCTCCCTGCGTGGCAAAGTGGTTGATGTTGGGTATCTCGATACCATCGATATAGAAGGTGTTTTCCGAAGGGCCTCCACCTCGCACTATAAGGTCGTTGCGGTAACCTATGGGCGAGAAGGCGACACCTGGCAGCGAACGGACTATGCGACCTATATCTCGATTGGCTCCGGCACTGCGCTCTATCTCTCCTATGCCTATGGAGCGCATACTTACGGGGCTTGCAACATCACGAGCGTAGGGCGAGGGTGCCACCGACACCGCCTCTATTGCCGAGCTGCTCTCCTCGAGAACAATCTCGATGGGAGGTGTCGATAACGACACAATATACTCGGGTGTTACAACGGTGGTATAGCCCAATGACGAGGCCTCAAATCGTGCCACACCTCCCGCCACGCCCTCGATTGTAAAGTATCCAAGGGAGTCGGTCGCTCCACCACGGATGGGGTCGCCCTCGACCACAACAGCGACATAGGGGATACCCTGACGAGTTGTTGCGCTGATTACACGCCCACGAATATTGAAGGCTTGTGCTATACTAACCGATAGCACGGAGGCTGCGACACAAGCCGTGTATAGGGGAGAGAACCGTGATGCCATAAAGAGTCTTTTTTGTAGCACCACCGTTCAACAACCGTGCAACGATTGGGAGGAAAATCACCAAAAAATGGTTTTAAGAGAAAATGGGAGGTTACTTTTTGTAACCTCCCATTCATTCAAAATCGTCAATGATTATAGCAGAAATAAAACTTACAAAAAAATTGGTTTTAAGGAGGTAAATACAAGGCACACAAGAAAATCGCCCCGCAGCATAGTAAGCCTATGTGAGGAGCGATTTTTGCAGTGTAACGCAGTAGTTACCCCTTAAAATAATTTTTTAAGTTTTACGGTGAAGTGGCGCATAAGCTCTGCCTCCCAAACAATTTCAACTCCTCGAGTAATCTCGTTACGACGGTCGAATACATTTTTGAGAGCAGCTGCGATAACTCGCATGTGGTTGTCGGTATAGACACGACGAGCAACGCAAAGACGAAGCAGGTCAAGACCACCAAAACGATTTTCACGGGTTACAGGGTCACGGTCGGCAAGGATATAGCCAATCTCGCAACCACGAACACCCGCCTCCAAGTACAACTCGATAGCGAGAGTCTGTGCAGGGAACTCCTCCTTTGGTACCTTGGTAAGTACCTTGTCGGCATCTACGAAGATGGCGTGACCACCCACAGGTCGCTGATAAGGGATGCCGTACTCGTCGAGCAAACCTGCGAGGAACTCAACTTGGTGGATGCGGGTCTCGAGGTTTTCGAACTCGGTATTCTCGTCAAGACCTACCGCCAAAGCCTCCATATCACGACCATTCATACCTCCGTATGTGAGGTAGCCCT
The DNA here is from genome assembly GCA_015059685.1 of Rikenellaceae bacterium. GTDB lineage: Bacteria > Bacteroidota > Bacteroidia > Bacteroidales > Rikenellaceae > Alistipes. The sequence continues at coordinate 46,569 of SUZW01000013.1, forward strand.
CGAATGGGATGCAGAAACGCTTTGCTCCCTCGTACCAATCCTCGTGGCGAGTAGCGATAAAACCACCCATATTTACGATACCATCCTTCTTTGCCGACATTGTCATACCATCTGCCAACGAGAACATCTCCAAGGCAATCTCCTTGATTGTCTTGTCGGCATAGCCCTCCTCACGGGTCTTGATAAAGTAGGCATTCTCGGCAAAGCGAGCCGAGTCGAGGACTACACGCTTGCCATATTTGTCGGCAATAGCACGCACCTCACGCAGGTTCTGCATCGAAACAGGCTGACCACCTGCGGTGTTGTTTGTGATGGTAACGATAATGAACGGCACATTCTCGTGGTGCTCGGCCAACGCCTTCTCCAACTTCTTCGGATCGACATTACCCTTGAATGGTATCTCGAGCTGTGTATCTTTCGCCTCGTCGATGGTGCAGTCGAGTGCTGTCGCCTTACGGCTCTCGATATGTCCCTTTGTGGTGTCGAAGTGCGAGTTGCCCGGAACAACCGAGCCGGCCTTTACAAGGTGCGAGAAGAGGACATTCTCGGCAGCACGGCCTTGGTGTGTAGGGATAACATACTCGAAGCCCGTGATTTTGTTGATTGTATCCTTGAGGTGGAAGAACGACGACGAGCCTGCATAGCTCTCATCGCCCATCATTACCGCAGCCCACTGGCGGTCGCTCATTGCACCCGTTCCCGAGTCGGTCAAGCAGTCGATATAGACCTGCTCCGAACGGAGTTGGAAGAGGTTGTAGTCCGCCTCTTTCATCCACTGCTCGCGCTCCTCGCGAGTGCTCTTCTTGATTGGCTCAACCATCTTGATGCGCCAAGATTCTGCAAAAGGAAGTTCCATATTCAAATTAAAAGTTAAGAGTTAAAAATTAAGAATTATTCTATTGTCTGTTGTTCTAATCTAAAAATCATCTTTTGGCGCTCAATCTCATTTGCCAGCTCTTCCTTTGTCGGGAGGAATGTGAGGTATTTGGCTTGGAATAGACGACTACTCTCCTTAAGCATCGAGTACCTTGCCATGTCTTCGCTTGTTTGAGAGCACAAAATCAGGCCAATGGTAGGGTTATCACCGTCGGTGCGTTTTAACTCATCGTACATTCTGACATACATATCCATCTGTCCTACATCCTGGTGACTTATCTGCTCCGTTTTCAAATCAACAAGCAGGAAGCATTTAAGAATATAGTTGTAGAAGACAAGATCTATATAGAAATCGCCCATATCCGTACGAATATGTTGCTGACGAGCAACAAAAGCATACCCCTTGCCCAACTCCATTATAAATTTCTGAAGATGGGAAATAATTGCGCTCTCTAATTCTGTCTCGGTAAACTTTGTGTTTTGAGCCAACCCTAAAAATTCTGCAACAACAGGGTTCTTGATAAACTCCAACTTATCGGCCTGTATTGGAGCGGTAATCTCTTTCATTTCATCAACAACCGCACTCTTTGTTTGTGACTGCAACAGACGGTGATAGTATTGAGATGATATGTTGCGATGTAGGGTGCGAGCACTCCACATCTCCTTTTCCGCCTCTTGCATATACCAATCACGAGCCTTCTTGTCGCTTACGGCCAAAAGCTCTCGATAGTGCGTCCAAGATAGTATTTGAGATTTTCCACTCGCTGCGTGGAATATTTCGGGGAAGAGTTTGTAGAATTGAACAAACTGATACAAGTTGCTCTTTGTGAAGCCTTTGCCATATAAATCCGTGAGATAGTCAGAGAGTTTTTTGACAATCTCTTCGCCGTATTTGGCCCGATCCTCTCCGTTTAGCTCTTCGTCTGCAATACGCTTTCCCAGCAACCAATTACGCTGTACCATAGCCACATTTACAGCTTGATAAGCATAGCTGCGTGTCTGCTCGATGATATTTTGTGTATCTCTGAAAATATCACCCGTATTATCTGCAATTACTATCCCTTTATGTTGTTTCATAATGCAAACGCTTTGAGTTGGGCAATCTCTTGCGGCCATATCTCCTCGTTCGGGGTTTCGAGTGTAAGCGGTATCTCCTCGAAGAGTGGCGACTGGGCAATAAAGCGGAAGCAGTCCCAACCAATAAAGCCCTCACCCAACGAGGCGTGGCGATCGACATGCGAGCCAAGAGGCTTTAAGGCATCGTTCAGGTGCATACCTCGCAGATATTTCATGCCCACAATGTCATCAACCATTTGGAAGGTCTTTTCGCAAGCCTCCACGCTCGAAAGGTCGTAGCCCGCAGCAAAGGTGTGGCAGGTGTCGATGCAGAAACCAACACGCGACTTATCCTCCACCTTATCTATAATATGCGCAATATGCTCCCACGCAAAACCGAGATTAGAGCCCTGCCCTGCGGTGTTTTCGATAACAGCCGTAACGCCCTGTGTGCGGTCGAGAGCCATATTTATCGACTCGGCAATGCGGTCGAGCGACATCAACGAGGTGATTTTACCGAGGTGGCTGCCAGGGTGGAAGTTCAATCTATCCAAGCCGAGCAACTCGCAACGCCTCATCTCCTCGAAAAACGACTCTCTCGACTTATCGAGCCCCTCACGCTCGGGGTGTCCGAGGTTGATAAGATAGCTGTCGTGCGGCAAAATCTGCTTTGCCGTATATCCACACTCTGCGCATGCTGCCTTAAATCGCTCGCACTGCTCCTCGGTCAGTGCCGGAGCCAACCATTGGCGTTGATTTTTGGTAAATAGGGCAAAGGCGGTAGCACCTATCGCCTTGGCATTATGCGGAGCATTCTCGACCCCTCCCGATGCACTAACATGTGCGCCAAAGTATTTCATAAATTTCTGTTTTTTTTAGCTATTAGCTATTGGCCATTAGCCATTAGCTTTTTAATTATCTAAACTCCTACCCTTATCACGGCGCAGGTGAATTAAGGGTTAGTAAGGGCTAGTAACGGCTAGTAAAGAAGGCGCTATACCCTTACTTGCCCTTAATAGTCCTTACTGGCCATTACTGGCCCTTATCAGACTGTGCCCCAAAAATTGTCTGCGCATTCCTGCCAAAAAATCGGAGCTGATGAGATTATTTTTGTGCGAGGCCAGGGAGCGAAAGCGGAGCATACTTTGAGGTATGTGAGCATTTCGCTCTCCGCCGACTCGTGCAAAAAGAACTCATCAGAACGATTTTTACACTAGTCCTTCGACGCTACCATCCTCGGCCAGGCGAATATTTACCGCTTGCGGTGTCTTGCTCAGTCCCGGCATACGCATAATATCGCCCGCCAAAACCACCACAAAACCACTGCCTGCATTGAGTTCGATATCCTTGATTTTCAAGGTAAAGCCCTCTACGCTGCCATACAATTTGGCATCTCCGCTGAACGAGTATTGGGTCTTTGCTATGCAGACAGGCAGGTTGCCCATGCCCCACTTTTCGAGCAGAGCAATCTCCTTCTGCGCCTTCAAGCTAAACTCCACCGAGCCGGCGCCATATATTTTCTTGGCAACTTTCTCGATCTTCTCCTTGATGCTATCCTCGAGGTCGTAGGTGTATGTAAGTGGTGCCGATGGCTGATTTTCGATAAGCTCCACAGCTGCCTCTGCCAGCTCTACAGCTCCCTCACTACCCTCCATATAGGCGTTGTTTATCACGCAACGAACGCCCTTCTCGGCACAATGCTCCATAACCATAGCAATCTCCTCTTCGGTGTCGCTTGCAAAGCGGTTGAAGCAGACCAAAACCGTCTGCCCAAACTTCTGCAAATTGGCGATATGGCGATCGAGGTTTGCAAAGCCACGCTTCAGGCCTTCGGCATTTGGCAACTTAATCTCCGCTTCAGGCACTCCACCGTGCATCTTCAGCGCCAAGGTCGATGCCACCAAGACCGTCAGGTCGGGTTTCAGTCCCGCTTGACGACACTTTATGTCGTAAAACTTCTCGGCTCCGAGGTCTGCACCGAAGCCCGCCTCGGTAACGGTGTAGTCCGACCACGACATCGCCATACGGGTTGCTATAACCGAGTTGCAGCCGTGAGCGATATTTGCGAAAGGACCACCATGGATAATTACGGGGTGATGCTCGGTTGTCTGTACGAGATTTGGGTTTATGGCATCTTTCAACAAGGCCACTATCGCACCTGTAACACCCAAATCATCAACGGTAAACGGAGTATCATCGTAGCGCACACCAAGCACAATGCGACCAATGCGTGCGTACAAGTCGTCAATATTGCGTGCAAGGCACAAAATCGCCATGATCTCCGATGCCGGAGTGATATCGAAGCCCGTTTCGGTAGGGATACCGTTTACAGAGCCACCAAGTCCCGACACGATATTACGCAACGAGCGGTCGTTGATGTCGAGGACTCGTCGCCACATCACCTTCTTCAAGCCGACCTGCTTCGAGCGATTGTGGTAGAGGTAGTTGTCGAGCAGGGCTGCAATAAGGTTGTTGGCCGAAGTTACAGCGTGGAAGTCGCCCGTAAAGTGGAGGTTTATATCCTCCGAAGGCAACACCTGGGTGTAACCACCACCCGTTGCGCCTCCCTTCATGCCGAAGCAAGGTCCCAACGAAGGCTCACGCAGAGCTATCATTGCTCGCTTGCCGATACGGTTGAGTCCCATTCCAAGACCAATGCTGACGGTTGTCTTACCGACACCTGCCTTGGTTGCGGTGATGGCAGTTACGAGGATAAGATGGCTCTTTTTAACCCTCTTGCTGTCAATGAGTTTATGGGAGATTTTGGCAATATGTTTGCCGTAGTTGAAAACCTCTTCCTCGGGAAACCCTACCTCTGCTGCGATATCTCGAATACCCTTCAATTTTACGGATCGTGCAATTTCAATGTCTGACTTCATATTCTTTATACTATTAATTACTCTACTTTCTTCGTTTTTTTGTGATAATACTCTACAAATATACAAAATTTATTCTATATTTGTGTGTTCAAAACAGTAACAAATAATAAAAAATATCAGTATGAAGAGATTTTTTACCATTTTTATGATTTCGGTGCTCGCCTATGGCGGTGTTGCCAAAGCTCAAGCTACGGTAGAGTCCGCAACCCCACAAGAGCAGGTTACATTCTCCAACACCGTAAAGACCGACGAGCAGAAGCCCGAATTCTCGAGCGAGGCACAACGCAAAGCCGAGCGCAAAGCTATCCTCAAGGAGCGCAACACCATAGAGTTTAGCGCATCCCTCAATGGTTCGCTCTCTCACTTCAACAACTCGTGGCAGAGCGTGAACGGAACAACCAACACCATCACGGCTGTAGGTAACATCCTCTTCACACACCAATTCAAGAAGGGTAAGTTTGTCTTGGACAACAAAATCACGGGTAAGTTGGGCTACACCTACAACTTCTTCGACAATGGTGCTGGCACAAACTCCGTAACAAAGAGCCAGGACGAGTGGTTTATCTCGACTTCGCCTGCGTACAAGATGTCAAAGAATTGGAATGTCGGTGGTACCGTTTCGTTGCGTTCGCAGTTTGCAAACGGTACAAAGGCTAACGACCTTCCAAGTAGCCAATTCTTCGCTCCGGCATACCTTATCGCCTCGGTAGGTTTCACCTATGTATGCCCAAAGGAGAAGTTCCCAATCAAGATTAACTTGGCACCACTCTCTCTGAACGCCACATTCGTGACCAGCGAGTCGGTGCGCAAGTACTACTACGATGCCAAAGGCTTCAAAAATGAGGCAGAGGAGCTCGTTGCTTGGGAGGATAGAAACACTCTCTCCTCCGACCAGCGCAACACCCCTTATGCCTTCGGTTTGACGCTGCACAACGGCAAGGCTCGCTACGAGGGTGGTTCGTCTGTGCAGTTCGACTTCGACCGCACATTCGGCAAGAAGGGCATCTTCCGCTACCGCACTACGCTCTACTCGTTCTACGGCTGGATTAACGAGGCAGCACAGCAGGCCGCAAGTCGCAGAACAGGTGTCGAGTATGAGCATATCGCCCCTACCGTGCGTTGGGAGAACACCATCGACATCAAGGCTACAAAGTACTTCTCGACACAGTTCTACTTCCAGCTCTACTACAACAAGGCACAGAGCAAGCAGATTCAGACTCAAACCGTTCTCGGCGTTGGTTTGTCCTACACCTTCAAGAATAAGTAGTCGGGATGAGAGGGGCTGCGAAACACCTTGTCAGAACACTTGTTCTCATTTTGATACTATCCGTAGGTTGGTTTGCCGGACTCTACTTCGGCAGACAGCTTACGGATAATCAGCTTCGCATCTACCTCAACAACTACAATGCCCAGAACGACAAGCTCTCACGGGTGTTGATGATGATTGAAAACGAATATATCGACTCCATATCCCGCGACTCGCTTACCGAATTGGCCATACCCGCCATACTCAAAAAACTCGACCCCCACTCGGTATATCTTCCACCCAAGGAGTTCGAGCAGGCCGACGAGCCGCTACAGGGAGAGTTTGACGGCATCGGCGTGGTTTTCAATATGGCCACCGACACCGTTATTGTATTAAATGTTATCCCTTCGGGCCCAAGTCGTAAGGCGGGAGTGCTTGGTGGCGACCGCATCATCAAGGTCAATGACACCCTTATAGCGGGGCAGAAGTGGTCGCAAACGGCCGTGATGAAGCGACTGCGAGGTCCTCGTGGCACACAGGTAAAGCTCTCTATCGAGCGCAAGGGTATCGATGGGTTGGTGGATATTGTCGTAACTCGAGATGCAATACCTTTGCATAGCGTCGAGGCTTCGATGATGATGACCGACAAGATTGGCTTCATCAAACTATCGCAGTTCTCACGCACCTCGTACGCAGAGATTAAGAAGGCCTTGTTGTCGCTCCGTGCACAAGGTATGAAGTCGCTGATACTCGACCTGCGAGGCAACTCGGGCGGCTTCCTCGACCAGGCGATACTTATAGCCAACGAGTTTCTGCCGGCAGGCGCACTTATAGTATATACCGAGGACCGCAACGGCAAACAAATGCGACAATATAGCGATGGTCGTGGCGGCTCGACAGACCTTAAAATGGCTGTCTTAATAGACGAGGCAAGTGCCTCCTCGAGCGAGATTTTGGCCGGAGCCCTGCAGGACAACGACCGAGGCACAATCGTTGGTCGTCGCTCCTTCGGCAAGGGGTTGGTGCAACAGCAGACACCTTTCGAGGATGGCTCGGCACTGCGCCTCACCGTGGCTCGCTACTATACACCTACGGGTCGTTCAATTCAAAAACCATATACAGCAGGTGATGGCGAGAGCTACGAACACGACCTTATCGACCGCTTCAAGCGCAACGAGTTCTTCTCGGCCGACAGCATACACTTTGCCGACTCCCTGCGCTACACCACACCGAAAGGCAAGGTCGTATATGGCGGAGGGGGCATTATGCCCGATGTGTTCGTGCCTCTCGATACGCTGAATGTGACGAGGTACTACTCGGAGGTCAGCGGTCGCAATATCCTCTACCGCTACACCATAGAGTATGCCGACAACCACCGCAAGGAGCTCTCCGAGGCGAAGAGTATGCGGGAACTTAAAAGGTTGCTCGACAACGATACCGCACTCCTCAACGACTTCGTGCGCTATGCCGAGCGACAAGGGGTGAAACCAAATTGGAGGGAGATAGGTCGCTCACGACAAATCATCGAGGCGCAGCTGCGTGCCTTTATCTCCCGCAACTCCAACCTCGAGGATAACGCCTTCTACTACTTTATCCGCCCTATCGACAGCACCATGCTCCGAGCAATCGAGGAGCTGCAAGCGGAGAGGTAGGTGGGGACTCTGGGGGTGGTCAAGGCGCAGGTGAATTAAGGTCGTTAGGGGCGTTAGGGTCGTTAGAGGTGCGCTTGAGGTTTAGGTTGGTGGGAACTCTTGATATGGTCAAGGCGCAAGAAAGATGGGGACGCCAACAAGTTGGCTATTTGGGGACGCTCCCGATGGTCGCTTGTTGGGGACGCTGACCTCTGGTCAGCTATCTGGGGTGCGCTTTAGTCTCTCGTCTAAAAAAATTGTCAATTGTCAATTCAGCCATTTTGCGCCTCCCCATTAAGCAATCTTCGATTGCGCCCCCATTAAGGGCGGAACGCCCGCCCCCATAAAGCACCGTAGGTGCGCCCCCAAATCACAGCGCAAAGTAAAGAAGGCGCTATACCCTTACTGGCCCTTAATAGCCCTTACTGGCCGTTACTGGCCCTTATCAGATTGCGCCCACCCTCACCCCTCAATTTCTTGTCAGAAGACGCGAGGTGTGGTGCATCACAAAAGAAACGCCTTCGGGATAGTACAAAACGTACAGCCCGAAGGTGTTTACTTTTAGCGATGTGCCGCAGATTGCGGCTTATCACGAGAAATTATTCTGCCTTGCCGTCAGAACCAAGCACCTCCTTAATCTTGTGGATATACTGCTTCTTCATATTCTCACGAGCAGGACCGAGGTACTTACGAGGGTCGAACTCTGCAGGGTGGGTTGCGAAGACCTCACGGATAGCTGCGGTCATTGCAAGACGAGAGTCGGAGTCGATGTTGATCTTGCAAACGGCCGACTTCGCTGCCTCACGGAGCTGCTCCTCAGGAATACCTACGGCAGCCTTCAAAGCACCGCCATACTTGTTGATAGTCTCAACCTCCTCCTGTGGTACGCTCGACGAGCCGTGGAGAACGATAGGGAAGCCAGGAAGCTCCTTCTCGATAGCTGCCAAAACATCGAATGCCAATGGTGGTGGTACGAGGCGACCGGTCTTTGGATCTACGGTGCACTGCTCAGGAGTGAACTTGTAGGCACCGTGCGAAGTACCAATCGAGATAGCCAACGAGTCGCAACCTGTCTTTGTTACGAAGTCAACAACCTCCTCTGGCTTGGTGTAGTGGCTCTCCTCGGCGCAAACCTCGTCCTCAACACCTGCCAAAACGCCCAACTCACCCTCTACGGTTACACCGTACTGGTGTGCGTAATCAACAACCTTCTTTGTGAGAGCAACATTCTCCTCGTATGGGAGGTGCGAACCGTCGATCATAACCGACGAGAAGCCCATATCAACACACGACTTGCAGGTCTCGAACGAGTCACCGTGGTCGAGGTGAAGAACGATCTGTGGCTTTGCCCAACCGAGCTCCTTTGCGTACTCTACAGCACCCTCTGCCATGTAGCGGAGAAGAGTCTGGTTAGCGTAGTTACGAGCGCCCTTCGATACCTGAAGAATTACAGGCGACTTTGTCTCGGCTGCAGCCATGATGATAGCCTGCAACTGCTCCATGTTGTTGAAGTTGAATGCAGGAACTGCATAACCTCCTTTGATTGCCTTTGCGAACATATCGGTTGTGTTCACAAGACCCAATTCCTTGTACGAAATCATAATTTTTTTGCTTTTATATGTGTGAAAAAAATGACCTAATCTAAATCGTGCCAAAGGTACTAATAAAAATTAAGAATTAAAAATTAAGAGTTAAAAATTAAGAATTTTTTAAGAGAAACGAGGAGAGAGCGATCTGTTTATCGGCTACACAACCGATGCACAAAGAGGAGTTTGGCGGGAAATTTATATTATCGAATAACGATAAATTTTCGCTTTTTTGCTGTTTTAACGGCCTCCAGGGGATATATTAAAAAATTTTTTTATTAAATTTGCTACAGCTTTTCTTTAATATAAAGGTTAGTTAGGTTTAATAAAAAAGTTATGAAAGAGAGTAAAACATTGGTGCAGACAGCAATATATTCCGCACCACAGATCCAAACCCAGGCTTTTGCTGTCGAAGGTGGGTTCTCACTATCCGATCCACAAGATTTGGGCCTCCCTGGCGAGACTCCCGATGTTAATGATTTTGGCGAATTCTAAATATTTACGACTATGAAGAGATTTTTATATACACTCACAGCGTTTGCACTATTCGCCACATCTTGTAACAACGACAATCTTGGCGATAATATCTCATTGGAGAATAAAACAACTATTTCGGTCGAGGCTATCGGTGACGACTCCCGTACCTATGTAGAGAATGACCAAATTTTCTGGTCGGAGAGTGGTGAGCAGCTCAATATTGTATATATTGCAGATGAGAGCACAACGCGCCGTCAATCTGCAACGCATGAGGAGTATGTTGTGGTTGATAATCGTGCAACTTTTACGGCTGATTTCACAACGACAGAAGGTGCAACTACCTATACATTAGGAGCATATTCTCCGTACAAGTATGATTCGACACCTTCAGAGATTGATATTGTTATACCACAAGTGCAAAATTCAACAGCAACATGCTATGATCCGAAAACAGATGTACTTGTATCGAGCAAGCCACTTGTTGTTACAGGAGTACCTAACAAGGTTGCGTTTGCATTTAACCGCATGGTAGCATTTGCAAATATGACCATCAAGGGTCTTCCTGCGGGTGAGAATATCGAGAAAATTGTATTCTCCTCATCTGCAAAACCTGCTGGTACAGTGGTGTTCAACCTTTTTGCCGAGTCTGTGTTTGATGAGGCTAAGTGGTATAACAACTATGAGGAGATCACCGTTGTACGCGAGAATTGGGTTTCGACAGGCGAGGAGTCGGTTTGGTTTACCACCGTTCCAACCGATTTGAGTGGTAAAGACTTTACTGTAACCGTTACCACCGATAAGAATATTTACACCAAGACCGTTGACCTCACAGGCAAGACTCTCAACTTCGAGCGTGCCGATATTGCAAAGTTCTCGGTTAAAGACTTGGCTATCCAGGAGAAACCAAAGGCATACAAACTTTTGACCGATATTGCAGAGCTTAACGCAGGTGATGAGGTCGTTTTCTGTACAAAGAAATCGGCTTCCTCTTCGGCAAAACTTCTCTCGACCACAGCGGATGGCAATGCCCTTAAATTCACAAGCAGTATAACCGTTACAGATGCACTTGAAATAGTTGCAGAAGGTCTTCCTGCTGATGCGGCACTCTTTACCGTAGAGAACGGAGTGAATGCAAATACGCTCTCGTTTAAGGCGGCAGAGGGCTATATCTACGGAAATTATGAAAATTGGACAAACAAACTATCTTTTAAGTCAGCAAAGGATGAGGAGGCAACTTGGGAAGTGTCTATAAACAGCTCGAACAATTCTGCATGGCTCTATAACACTCTCCACGGTCGTTATCTCAACAACTACTATGATAGCAAATTTAACTTTGCGGGTAGCCAGGGTACATATTACTACTACATCTACTACATTGACGGTGAGAGCAGCGAGGGTGGCGAGACTCCTGAGCAGCCTGTTGTAACACCTCTTGCAACTCCTGTTGTAACGGCAAATGTCACAGGAAATAGCGTTGTTGTATCGTGGGACGGAGTCGCAGGTGCAAAGAACTACACCGTAACTTATGGTACAACCTCGTTTAACACCACTGAGACTACCGTAACCTTAAATCTCGAGTATGCAACCGAATACACCATTTCGGTCGTTGCAAACCCTGCCGACAGCACTGCAAATAGCGCATCGGAGGCCGGCTCTGTAACCGTAACTACCGAGGCTGATCCTAATCAGGGCGGTGGCGAGGTTTTATCTCTTACTCTCCCTGTCGAGGGCGCAGTTGTTGATGCAACTGCAAACACCTTCTACGAGGGCGATATCACAATATCGTCAACCGGTAGCTGGCGTATTCAAAGCGAAGGTTCGGATTGGTCTGGCCTCTTTTTGGGTAGCGGAAAGAATATCAATGTGGCAGTAGTTGACTCATCAAAGCATGAAATTACAAAGGTTGAGATGACAGCCGAAGCTGGTGGCACACTTAACTTCGGTAGTATTGGTTCGGGAAGTAGTGTTACTTGGGAGCCTGGATATGGTTCAAGTAGCAAGACTTTCACAGCAAATGGTGCTACACGAGTAGCCTCTATTACAGTGTACTACCAGGCAAAATAAAATAGCCTTCTCAACGGAAAGAGTGTGTCCAACTGTTGAAGTGACCCCAAAAGTTTGGACAAAAAACTTTTGGGGTTTCTTTATGCACAAAAAACACGATTATGGAGCATTGCTCAAATATATGAGGATGCTCGAAGAAGGTTATTCTATTCGTTACCTTCAC
>SUZW01000014.1 GCA_015059685.1 Rikenellaceae bacterium
ATTTGGTGGACAATTCTCAAAAGTTATTATTGGCGAAAGTGTAACTTCGATTGGAAATGCTGCATTCGACGAGTGCACCTCGCTAACAAGTGTTACAATTCCCGATAGCGTTACTTCGATTGGAGAGTGGGCATTCTCGGAGTGCAAACAGCTAACAAGTGTTACAATTGGTAGGGGTGTAACTTCGATTGGAGAGTGGGCATTCTTTAATTGCATCTCATTAAAAGTGGTCTATTGCAAGCCGGAGAATCCGCCAACGTTAGGCCATCCTTATGTATTCTCTTATCCTAGTGAAGATAATACAGATGCATATCCTATTTGCTGTACATACTATGTTCCACACGGCTCAGTTAGTATGTATAAAGGTGAAGGATACGATTCTGATTGGGATACATATGCTGATTATATCGAGGGTTACAACTTTTAGGGTTTGATGGCTAAAAGCCAAAGAAAAAAATCGTCAATTCTCAATTATATTTGTATCTTTGCAATGACTAATTGACAACACACTTTTTTGCTATGATCAAGACACTATTTGCTGCAGCGTTGTTGGCGTCAAACATCGGGTTAGATTGGTTTGATGCCCACTTCAAGACCTACGACAAGATGCAGAAGCAGATCCACGAATATGCCGAGCCGGGCTATGTGGAGTACAAGAGCGCAGAGCTCATTATCAACCACCTCGAGGAGAATGGTTTTAAGGTGGAGCGTGGCGTAGTGAACATCCCGACCGCCTTTGTAGCGTCGTTTGGTGAGGGTAAGCCCGTATTGGCGGTGCTTGCCGAGTACGACGCTCTCCCGGGTATGTCGCAGGACACAACCGCCTGCTTCAACCCTGTAGTCAAGGGTGGCTGCGGACACGCCTGCGGTCACAACCTGATTGGCACGACAGCCACAGCGGCTGCGGTAGCCGTATCGAAGTGGCTTGCCAAGGGACACACGGGCACAATTCGTCTATATGGTTGTCCTGCCGAAGAGGGCGGTGGCGGAAAGACCTATATGGTGCGAGAGGGGCTCTTTGACGATGTAGATTGCGTTATATCCTACCACCCTATGTCACACAACCAGATACTCCGTGACACTTGGTCCACAAAGATCGGCATACTCTTCAACTTCGAGGGCATAACATCACACGCAGGAGGAGCTCCCCACCTTGGTCGCTCTGCACTCGATGGTGTGGAGGCGTTCAATATGATGATGAATATGAACCGTGAACATTTCCACCAAAATAGCCGAATACACTATGTGATTACAAATGGTGGCGAGGCTCCAAATATCGTACCTGACAAGGCACAGGTTTATTACTACCTTCGTCACCAAGATCCAAAGGTTGCGAAAGATATTCTTGAGCGCACCATAGCTGCCGCCAAAGGCGCTGCAATGGGCACAGGCACTACCGTCAAGTACGATTTCGTGGCGGGCTCGTATTCGATGTTGTGCAACACCCACCTCGGCCGTATGGCGCAGCGCAACCTCGAAAAAGTGGGAGGAGTAAAACTCACCGATGAGGAGAAAGCCTATCTCGAAGAGTTAAATCGCAACGCCGGACTCCCTGCTCTCGATCTCTCGAAATACGAGAAGGTTAAGCCATTCCAAGAGGTCATCAGCAGCCAAGGCGGAAGTTCGGACGACACGGGCGATGTTTCGCAAGTAGTACCTCTTTGCCGAGTTGAGACCTGCGTAAGTCCGGGTTCGTTACACACTTGGCACTTCTCCTCAATTTCAGGAACTTCGATTGCAACAAAGGCGATGCTCAATGCCGCCAAGACCATCTACCTCACCTTTGTCGAACTCTACAAAAATCCGAAGGAGTTGAAGAAAATTCGCGAAGATTGGGAGGCAGTACAGGGCAAAGATTACAAGCACGAATGCCTTGTCGGCAATGAGCCTCCTGCATTGGAGTATTTCAGAAACATAGCCAAAAAGGCCAACAAATAGAGTCGGTCCATAGCAAATAGAATAGCCAAGCAGTTGCTTGGCTATTTGTTTTGGCATCATTACCTTTGTTTTCAGCTCCTTGCCGAATTATAGAAAAATCTCCATCTTGTCCGGCTCGGCGCAGTTGATAACGATATTTTTGCCATCCCATTTACGAATAAGAAATAGATCTTTCGAATTTGTGGCATAGAGCGAAAATGAGCCGATAGAGCGAGAATAGTATCGACCAAAGTAGCCAAACAAACCACCTACGCCACCCGTACGAATTGCGCCTCGCAGAGCATTGTCGGGCAGGCGTTCCACACTCTTTATCTCCTCTCGATTTATCACCACGCTCTTGTATCTGCGCAAAATAACAATATGCGACTCCCCTATCTCCAAGCGTTGTGGAGCCAGCCCCTCGCACGCCAATATTGTGGGGATAAACACAATATTTAAGATTATCAACGAGCCTATCATTGCCGAGTCGTTATCGGTCGTGAAAATTTGAAAAACAAACCAACCCGACAATCCAATCCACAAGGCAAAACAAGCGAAGGTCATCGCCCACAAGGTCTTATCCCACACAAAAGGAACGGTGTAAAACTGCTTTTTACTCATAATTATTGGGCTATTAGCTATAATTTAATTCTTAATTTAAGGCATTAGAACTGCACCTTCACACCAGCCGTAAACGATGCGCCCAGTTCACGATAGAAGACCCAATGATACATCGGCATATTGAGGAGGTTGTTACCCTCGGCAAAGATTGTGCAGCTCTTGCCCACACGCCAATCTACATATACGCCCAAATCGGCCATTGCCGGTACCGTGACAAGTTTCGTAACCGGTGCAGCCGTAGAGGCCTCATCGAAGAGTTTATCGCTCTGCGAGGTGGTCCACTTCGTAGTTCCATAGAGGTCCATAGTTGCACCTACGGTAAACTTCTTGTGTGTATAGCGTACGCTCAATGCCGCCTCGATAGGTGGCAGGGCATCGGCCACGAGATTTTGGGTGAAGTTGGTGTAGAGCGAGCCTTTGACCTCGGCCGTTACAAGTAGCTGCGAGATTGGCTTATACTCCACAGCGGCACACAACGACCATATATTACGCTTGGCACTCTCGACACCAAAGAATATCTGATTTACATTATACCAATAGAGGGCGTGGTTCATAAACGACATATTGGCATAGAGTCGGTAGGCAAATTTGCTGTTTGCCGTGTGTCCCGACACTCCGAAACGGACATTATAGAGCTCTGTATTAGGCAGGGCCTTGCCACTCTGCAATGCAACATTAAACTTGCCACTACCATCCGGCAACATCGACACATAAGGGTTCTTGCGTACCAACGAGTAGTAGCTGTTGTTTATAACATCGCCATCAACCTCAATATATGGCACAAACGACCCCTTGTCGTTGATATTGAGCGACAATGACAGATACGGGAAGGCGTGTACTCGCTTTGTCTTCTCGCTATCCAACGGGTTGTAGTCGTAGAAGACCTTTGCACCGACCTTCATATTCACGAGGCCTCCCGAGCGATAGTGATACATCAGCGTAGCACCCACCAACGAGTTCTTATAAGCCTTGAGCGACTGCATACCATAGTAGCCCTTGTAATTGACATCGAGCGAGAGCGCACTGCGCTTGGTGATCTCACGAGCGATGGCACCTCCTGCCGTAACATTCATCTGCTGATACTTCTCCCCCACAATCAAGTTCTGCGACTTGTCGTTATAGAAGTCGGCCGAGGCATAGACCTTAAAGTTGAAGTGGCTATAGTTGGCAAACGAATCGCCAAAGCTCACCGCCAAATTCACATCCTCGAAATCGACCGTACGCCTATCGTAGTCGCTGTGTAGAGGGAAACGATGATAGGTATCCATGCGGTAGAACACATCTCCCGACAAGGTGTAACGGCCAAAATATTTGCCACCCGTAACACCCACCTTATTGGCCATCTGCATCGACTTATTGTCCTTGTAGAATTGGCCATCGGCCGCATTCTCGTACTTGAGTTTGCCATACTGCCCGTAGTGGTTTATGTAGCCCGAAAGGTAGCCCACATCGGCACGATGTGTCGTAGCATAGAAGTCTGCAACCGTATTCAACGGATAACCCAAACCCGCCTTCAGGTAGAACGGATATTGGTGGCGATACTCCCAATAGGTCACCTTTGCCGGCTGGAAGCGGTGTGTGCCCAGAGCCGAAGCGAAGGAGCGAGGCGTAATCGTATAGTCAATTTCGGGGCGCAGAGTTATGGTATCAACCATATTTGGAGCAACCTCCATCTTTTTTGCCGTACCAATCTCGGGGGCGAAGTTCTTTGTTACCTCGACCTGTTTTGTCACCTGTGCCGATAGGGCAAGTGGGGCGGCAATCGCTACAAGAAGTGTTACAATATATCTTTTCATAAGCCTAATTCAATTTTGAGAGTTTCTCCTGTGCCTCCGCTACAACGCCATCGTCGGCAGGTGTATAGCCATCAACAACGCTTCGATATGTGGCACGAGCCTGGAACACATCATTACGCTGCACATATATATCGCCCAGCAGGATAAATGCCCGACCGAGCCAATACGAGTGAGGTGTCTTGCTGTCGGCAAGGGCGTATATCAACTTCTCGCTCTCGTCGAGTTTACCCTCGCCATAGAGTGCCTCGATAAGGCGGTATGCCGACTCAGCACCCTCGATCGTAGTCATATCCTCGGCAAGTGAGGTGTATATCTTGCGAGCCTCGTCAGCCTCGTTGCGTGAGGCGTGTATCTTGGCCTTCGCAAAGTGCACCTTACGCAACATCACCGCATCAACATCTTGAAGTGTATCCAAATCTGCTGCCATAGCCATCACAGCATCATCGTTTGTCTGACGCAGCGTGGCCTCGGCATAGCGTGTCGATGCTTCGGTACGCTTCTCGGCACTATCTACCTCGTCGTACATTCTACGGTATGCCGCCTGTGCATCGGCATACATCTTATTGTCGAATGTCACATTAGCCAACTTCTCTACCACAGGTACCGTATATTGGTTTGACGGTTGTGCCGCCAGCAACTTCATATACTCCACCGCACGGTCGAGGCTGTCGCACTTGAGGTAGCAATCGCTCAAGCAGAACAGCGCATCGTTGGTGTAGTAGCCCTTCGGGTAGCTCTGCAAGTAGCCCTGCAACTGCGGTATCGCATCGGCAACCTTGTTGGCAAGGTATATATTCTGTGCCGAACGGAACGACAACGAATCTCGGGTCATGTGACTCAAATCACACTCCACACCCGAGCGCTCGGCATAAGAAAAATAGGCGTTTATATCCCCCTTTGCGACATATATCTCTCGCACACTCTGTATTGCATCCTTGGCAGCCGAGGATTGCGGTGCCGCAGATATAATCTTGTCGTAATACTCGAGCGACTTGTCGCTATTACCCAAATTGAAGTGTACCAAGCCGAGATCGAGCAGAGCCGGTGTGTAGTATGGCGACTGCGGATACTTCTCGACAAACTCCTCCAAGGTTGTTGCACCATCGGCATATCGGCCAAGTCGCACATAGGTCTTGCCCAACTCATACGAAGCATCGTCGTTGTAGTCGCCACAATCCTCGCCCTGCATCTGTCGCAGTGCGCCAATCTTTGCCGAGGTCTTGCCCGCCAAACCGAGCGATATAGCTCGCTGATACTTCGCATAGTCCTGCTCCACGGTACCGAGAGCCACCGAACCCTCGTAGCTCTTCACTGCCGAGGCGTAGTTGCGCTGTGCGTACTGCGTGTCACCCAAACGGTTGTAGGCATCGGCACGATAGCGGTCGGCTGTCTTATAGAGCCACAAGAAGCCCTCGAAGGACTTTTGGCTCTGCGCCATATTCTTCTCGGTGAAGTGTGCATAGCCGAGGTTGTAGAGCGCCATCTTATACTCATTCTCGCTCTTTGGTGCTCGTTTGATGTAGTTGTTGTAGAGTCGTATTGCCTCCGTGTAGTCGCCCTCCTTGTAGGCTATCTCGCCAAGCCAGAAGAGGCAAAGGGCGTTATATTTAGGGCTTACGCCAATCTGCTGCGCCTCACCCAGAGCCGACTTTGCCTTCTCGAAGTCGCCTGCCATAAAGGCCTCCAGACCCCTGAAGTAGGCGATTTTCTGCAATGCTGCACGCTGCGTACCATCGGGATTTGGGAACTCCTTGATAGCCTTGTAGGCCATATCGTAGTCGTGCGAGTTGTAGTAGGCAGCAATAAGCAACTCTCGTGCCTCATCGGCTCGCTCCGAGTTCGGATACTTTGTAACATAACGAGTCAGCACATTTATCGACTCGTTGAATGTTCCACCACCCGTCTCGAAGAGCAACTTGGCGTAGTTGAACAGAGCATCTTCGGAGATCTCGGGGTTAAACTTCTCGTCGGCGGCCATCGCAAAAGCGTGTATAGCCTGACGCTTGTTGCCAAGGCGGATATAGCAGTCTGCCAAGTGGTACGAGGCATTTTGAGCCAGCTCATCACTACCCTCCGCAACCTTACGCAGAGCCTCGGCAGCCACCTCGTAATCGGTAGAGCGATATGCCGAGTAGCCGAGAATGTAGTTCTCGTCACGCTCCATCTTACCGCCCGAGCGTTGATACATCGACATATAGAGCAGCGACTTGTTGTAGCCCTGCAGGCGGTACCACGACTCGGCAATGATACGCATCAACTCCACCCTTTCGCTCTCGACCGACTGCTTGAGCAGGTCGTCGCCCGTGCGGACAATATAGGCGTAGTTGCCACGAGCAAACTCCAGCTGGAAGAGGTAGTAAGGGATAACCTTTTCGTAGTTCTCGCTCTTCTTCAACGACGAGAAGCCCTCGTAGGCCGCCTCGTACTCGCCACGAGAGTAGTGGATATATGCCTTATAGTACTTCGCATGGTCGGCATATATCCCCGTAGGCGAGAGCTTCGAGAAGAGTTCGTAGGCCTTATCGTAGTTGTTCGACACAAACTCTATATAGCCCATTCGCATATTGTATCGCTCCTTGTCATCCGATGTAAGTGCAGGATACGACACCCTCTCGAGCACCTTGCGGGCCTTGCCATACTCCTCACGCTCGCAGTAGTGCAACGACAACATAAAACGCACATCGTTGGTGTGCACAGACTCGGGATAGCGACGCAGGAAGGCGAACATAATCTCCTCGGCATCGTTATCGTCGAGTTCGACAGCACAACGCACCAAACCGTAATCTGCATGGCGCATACGGGTTTCGTCGTCTATAGGCATCTGCTCCTTCACGAGCAGCAAGGCATGACGAGCCTCGACATAACGACCACGCTCCAAGAGCGATACTGCCCTATCTATGAGGCGGTCCAAATCCTGGCGTGATGATGCCGACGCAGCGACAATATTCAGACACGCCACAAGTGTAAATATGACTATTTTTCGATACATACGCATACAACTATTCATAATACCCTACAAAGATAACTATTTTGACCGATATTTCAAAAGTTTTACAAAGTAAAAAACACTTTTCTGCAGATTAAAACGGCTCTTGTGGTGCGATTATTGCTCACACGGAGGATGTATCACAAAAAACAATAGATTATGAGACTACACATCACCATTCACGAGGGCGCAAATCGCACCTTCCTGCTCAACGACCGTGACATCGCCCACCTCAATCCGAAGGAGTATCTGCTCTACTCGACAGCACTCTGCGCAGGACTTACTTTGCAAACAATTCTCGAGAAGGAGCGCATCAAGCCGAAGTCGCTCGAGATAACCGTAACGGGCATTATCGACACCGAAAAGGTCGAGGGAAAGAGCCAATTCAAATATTTCAACATCGCCTACAACATCGAGTGCGACCACATATCCGACCAGTCGAAGGTGGGCTATGCCGTGAAACTCACAACCGAAAAGTACTGCGGCAACCTCCAGATGCTCCGCAAGATTGCCCCCGTATCACACGAGATAGAGATTGTAAGCACAGAGGTCGAGGCGTAATGCCCCGACCTCTCCCTTTTTTTCAACACTTCAACTGCGGTTAATACGGTATATCCCTATAGTTAAATTTCTCGACTATAGTGCCATTCTCGAGCAACACCAAGCCGTAGTTTGCTCGCAACATCGTCTTGAGATTTTTGGCATCCATATTATAGCACTTAACCGAAGGTGCCCCGTTGAAAGTTATGGTCTGCCCCACAGTAAGTGGCTCCGGCGTAAGGCATATCACCGTGTCCTCTATCGATGCGTGGCGCACCACAGCACCCAAACGCTCCGCCACATCCTCGTCTATATCATCGAGGCTCGAGGCGCAAATCATATAGAGTCGGCCTGTCGTAGATAGCAACTCTGCCGTCTTATCGCCCTCTGTGTCACTTATATAAAACTCCAAAATCATCGGCTCTACACCGCTTTCGTTCTCCTCGACACGGGTTTCAACCCACTCCCACTTCTTCTCGTTGTGCCAAGCTTTATCCTTGAGCGAGAACTCCTTGAGCTTGCCACTCTTGCGATTACGATAGACCAAAACCACATCATTCGAGGTCTGCTTTGCACGAGCCTTCTCCATCTCCTCGGCAATATTTACACCCTTCTTATATGGCAGAAAATCGAGTGGTGGAAGGTGGAAGTAGCTGTATGTCCCCACACTCATTGCAAAGGTGAAGAATACGACCGTAAGTACCAGCTCCAACTTCGTGAACGAGAATATCTTGTCGGGGCGATAGCGATACCAGAAGCATATTGCCATAGGATACAACACAAGGTTTTTGGCGAAGGTCTGCCAAGGTGTGAGCTTTATAACCTCACCGAAGCAACCGCAATCCTCGACCGGGATAAATGTTGCGCTCAAGAATGTCAGCAGCGTAAAGAAGGTCATCGATGCCACGGCAAATATCGAGATAAGGCGTATTCTGACCTTGCAGAGCAGCATACAGCCCATCATCAACTCTGCACCGCACAGCCATATCGAAAAGACCATAACCAGCGGCTTTAGCACCTCCAAGTTGTAGGCTGCCAAGTAGTTATTTATATTGAGTGCTGTACCCCACGGATCTATTGCCTTGAAGAAACCCGACACGATAAATGTTATCGCAAAGAGTACTCTGCAGGCGTGCGAGAGGTAGCGAAACCAACGCCTATTTCGTAGTGCCGACATCGTTATTATCCTTATTTAAGAGTGGGTATATCTTCTTCTCTATACGGGCGAATATCTCATCGGGCGAGGCCATTGCGCCCTCCGCATCGCTGCAATCTACGACAACAAGATTGTCGTCGCTCTCCGAAGCATTGAGATAGACCTCACGCACACGCTCCTGCAACGACAACGACTGCTCGTGAATATCGGCTGCGCCATTCAGATAGCTGCGGTCATCGCCCTCACGCTGCTCGGTCAATCGCTTCTCGGTAAATGCAAACGGCACATCGAGGAACAACGACACATCGGGACGAGGGATATTGTTGTATTCGTACTCGAGGTTTAATATCCAATCATTCAGCTGTTTGCGTGCGGCTACATCATCTATTTTTGCACATTGGTAGCCGATATTCGAATAGACATATCTATCGACAATAACGACCTTGCCTTCGCTCTGCCACTTGCGAATTTGCGCAGCCGCATCGGCTCTATCGCCCGCATAAAGCAGGGCCACAATATATGGATCTACCTGCTCTACCGAGCCGAGTTCGCCACGCAGAAAGCGGGCTATCAACTCGCCATACACGGGGGCATCGAAACGAGGAAAGTGAAGATACTCACTCGCCACGCCTCGCTCGGCAAACATATCACGCAGCTTCTTTATTTGGGTAGATTTTCCTGCGCCATCAAGTCCTTCAAGTACTATAAACATATTTTTGGGCTTTTAGCCATTAGCCATTGGCCATTAGCTATTTTAACATTCTAACTGCTCGTTTCAGAGCAGCAATAAAAGTATCTATATCTTCCTTATTCGTATAGAGCGCTATCGAGGCTCGAACCACTCCATTGGTGCCGTAGCGAGTCATCGTAGGCTCGGCACAGTGGTGTCCCGTACGCACAGCAACACCCATCTTGTCGAGTATCATTCCGATATCGTAGTGGTCACACCCCTCGACATTGAAGGATATAATTGGCGATTTATCCTCCGTAGTGCCGTAGATGCGTAGCCCCTCAATCTGCTGTAACTGCTCGGTTGCATAGTCGAGCAACCCCTTTTCGTGCTTTGCGACCTCCTCGGCATTGAGGCTCTGCAAAAAGCGTATCGCCTCGGCCAAGCCGACAGCACCGATATAGTTCGATGTTCCGGCCTCGAACTTCAACGGAAGAGGTGCGTAGGTGGTCTTTGCAAACGACACCTTATCGACCATATCGCCACCGCCCATATATGGCGGCATATTATCGAGCAGTTCTCGCTTGCCGTACAGTACGCCTATACCCGTAGGGCCATAGAGTTTATGTCCCGAAAATGCGTAGAAATCGCAATCGAGAGCCTTCACATCTACCCCACCATGGACAACGCCCTGACAGCCATCAACCAAGACTACAGCACCCACCGAATGGGCCTTTGCGATAATCTTCTCGAGTGGAGGGCGTGTACCAAGCGTATTCGATGCCTGCGTCACGGCAACCATCTTCGTATGTTCGTCGATAAGTGTATCGAGTTTATCGAGTTCCAACGCACCATTATCGGCAACGGGTATAACCCGCAGCTCCGCACCCGTGCGCTCGGCAATCAACTGCCAAGGCACAATATTCGAGTGGTGTTCAATCTCACTCACAACGATATTGTCGCCCTCGCACAGATTTGCTCCGCCCCACGATGCTGCGACCAAGTTTATCGACATTGTAGCACCCGAGGTGAAGATTATCTCCTCACGGCACTCGGCACCGACAAATCGACGCACCACCTCTCTCGCCTCCTCGTATCGTGCCGTCATCTCCTCCGACAGCAGATGCACGCCACGATGGATATTGGCGTTTTCGTTCAGGAGCAGTTCCGACATCCTCTCGACCACGCACAACGGCTTCTGTGCCGTAGCTGCGCTATCGAGATAGACAAGCCTACGGCCATAGACCGAGCGTTCAAGCAACGGAAATTGCGAACGGATATTTTCCAATTCGAGACTCACGACTATCAGCTAAAACTAAATGTTATAAACTCCTTCAACTCCTCCACATCGCACTTATCGACGATATCCTCCACGAAGCCCTCGAGCAACATACGCTCGGCAACATCGCACGGGATACCACGCTGGCGCATATAGTAGAGCGACTGCTCATCGAGCTGACCCACAGTCGAGCCGTGCGAGCACTTCACATCGTCGGCATATATCTCCAACTGCGGCTCGGAGTATATCCTGCCGCCATCGAGTTCGATATTTCGGTTTATCTGCTCGGCATCTGTGTGCTGTGCATCCTGCGCCACATAGACCAACCCCTTAAACTCTGCCGTTGCACGACCCATAGCCACGCCCTTTACCGCTGTGCGACTCTTGCAGTCGGGCACCAAGTGGCGTGTCACAACCTTTGTCGAGGCGTGCATCCTGCCCGAAGCGACCATAACGCCATAGAGTGTGGCTTCAGCGTGTCGGCCATTCAACAATATCTCATACGAGGTGTGCGCACCCCCCATCAACAGATGTACAACACGACACACACTGCCCTCCTCCTGCTCTATCGTTACCGAGGCGTACTTCTCCGAGCCATAGACCTCCGTGAGCGAGAGGTTTGCTCCGTGCGCAAGTTTTACCACAAGCGACGAAGGGGTCTGCTCCTCGTGCCAAACAACAATCTTCACAGGGCGTGATGTCACGACCTCAATCTGCGCAGCCCTCTCGCTCACGACAAGAGGCAACGCAGTGTCGGTCGTATCGTCGATACGGCCACCCTTGAAGGCCTTTAGCACCCCCGCTTCTATAAGTTTCTCAAGCACCATCGCCTACTCCTTATAGTCGTTAATAAGCCAATCGTAACCATCCTTTTCGAGCTTCAAAGCCAACGACTTATCGCCCGAATAGATAATCTTGCCCTTGTAGAGCACATGCACAAAGTCTGGCACGAT
Organism: Rikenellaceae bacterium; assembly: GCA_015059685.1. GTDB lineage: Bacteria > Bacteroidota > Bacteroidia > Bacteroidales > Rikenellaceae > Alistipes. Next base: position 11,919 of record SUZW01000014.1, read on the forward strand.
ATAGTCCAGCAGTCGCTGGTAGTGGGTAATCACAACCGTAGCGTTCTGCGGTGTATGCAACTTCGTAACGCCCGTAGCAACGATACGCAGAGCGTCGATATCCAAACCCGAGTCGGTCTCGTCGAGTATCGACAACTTTGGCTCGAGCATCGCCATCTGGAAGATCTCGTTCTTCTTCTTCTCGCCACCCGAAAAACCCTCATTCACGGCACGAGATGTGAGCTTCACATCCAACTCCACGACCTTTGCCTTCTCACGCATCATCTTCAAGAACTCGGCAGCTGTCAGAGGCTCCTCGCCACGAGCTTTGCGCTGCTCGGCAACGGCCGTCTTCATAAAGTTGGCCATCGTAACACCCGGTATCTCCACAGGGTATTGGAAGCCGAGGAACAAACCCTTTCTTGCCCTCTCCTCGATTGACATCGTGCGCAACTCCTCACCCTCAAACGAGAGTTCGTCGGCCTCGACCTCAAACTTATCGCTACCGGCTATAACCGATGCCAGCGTACTCTTGCCCGAGCCGTTAGGGCCCATTATGGCGTGTACCTCGCCCGCCTTAACCTCGAAATCTATTCCTCGAAGTATCTCCTTGCCATCGACCGATGCGTGAAGGTTTTTTATCTTTAACATCTCTCTTTTTGTTATTGCTATTAGCCATTAGCCATTGGCCATTAGCTTTTGTTTTTAATTTTTCTGTTTTTGTTTTGCAAACTCTCACCCTTATCACGGCGCAACCTTTTTTAGGGGTTGTTAGAGGTTATTAGGGGCTATTAGGGGTGCGCTGAAAGTAATTCTTAATTTTTAATTCTTAATTTTTAATTTGGCATTTAGCCCACGCTACCCTCCAAACTTATAGAAAGCAATTTTTGCGCCTCCACCGCAAACTCCATCGGCAACTTCTGCAACACCTCACGGGCATAGCCTCCGACAATCATACCCACAGCATCCTCGGTCGAGAGGCCACGCTGTCGGCAGTAGAAGAGCTGCTCCTCGGATATCTTCGAGGTTGTAGCCTCGTGCTCGAGCTGTGCCGAGGCGTTGTGACACTCCACAGTAGGGAATGTGTGCGCACCGCACCTATCGCCAATGAGCAACGAGTCGCACTGCGAGTAGTTGCGGGCATTATCGGCCTTTGCTCCCACCTTCACCAAGCCTCGATAGGCGTTCTGCGACTGCCCTGCCGAGATACCCTTCGACACGATACGGCTACGGGTATTACGACCTATATGTATCATCTTCGTACCCGTATCCGCCTGCTGGAAGTTGTTGGTCATAGCCACCGAGTAGAACTCTCCAACCGAGTTGTCGCCCGCAAGCACACAGCTCGGATACTTCCAAGTTATGGCCGAGCCTGTCTCGACCTGTGTCCACGAGAGGTGGGCATTTTCACGGCACAAGCCACGCTTGGTTACGAAGTTGAAGATACCACCCTTGCCATCCTTGTCGCCAGGATACCAATTCTGCACGGTCGAGTATTTGACCTCCGCATCTCGCTCCACGATAATCTCCACCACGGCTGCGTGCAGCTGATTTTCGTCACGCTGCGGTGCTGTGCAACCCTCCAAATAGCTGACATACGCCCCCTCGTCAGCCACAATAAGCGTACGCTCGAACTGGCCAGTGCCTCGTGCATTTATACGGAAGTAGGTCGAGAGCTCCACCGGACAACGCACACCCTTCGGGATGTAGCAGAACGAGCCATCCGAGAAGACTGCCGTATTCAGTGCTGCATAGAAGTTGTCGGTATATGGCACCACCGAGCCGAGGTATTTTCGCACTAACTCGGGGTGGTTGCGCACCGCCTCCGAGATTGGGCAGAAGATAATACCCTTCTCGGCCAACGCCTCCTGAAAGGTCGTCTTAACCGACACCGAGTCGAACACGGCATCAACGGCTACACCCGCCAAGACCTTCTGCTCCTCCAACGGAATACCGAGTTTATCGAATGTGGCCTTGAGTTCGGGATCGACCTCATCCATCGACGAGAGTGCCTTCTGCTTCTTTGGCTCTGCGTAGTAGATTATGTCGTTAAAATCTATCTCCGGAATATCGAGGTGGCCCCACTGCGGATGCTTCATCGTCAGCCAATGGCGGTAGGCCTTCAGACGCAGTTCGAGCATCCATTCGGGCTCACCCTTCTTCTGCGATATCAGACGAATTATGCCCTCGTTCAGACCCTTGGGCACCGTTTCGGTCTCGATATCGGAGGTGAAGCCGTACTTGTAGTCCGACTCCTCGATAGTGGTCTTAATATCTAAATTTTGCTCTTTCATTTCGTTCGTAAAACTTGTATCGCAGATACAATCGTGCAAATATAGTGAAAAGTTGGGGACTTTTCAAATTAAAAATGGAGAATTGAGAATTAAGAGTTGTTTTTGGGGGCTTTTAGCCGACTAATTAGAGATGACATTCAATGACATTCGGGCTTGCGCCCTTAATAACATTCAATGGCATTCGCGCTCTTGCAGAGTGCTTAATGGCATAAAATAACGATTTGTCGGCTTGCCATTCAATGCCATTCAGCGAACAAAGTGAGCGCATGCCATTCGTTGTCATTCAATGCCATTATCAGAAAAAGCTAATGGCTAATAGCTAAAAGCTAATGGCTTTTTATTATCTTTGCGCCAGAAAAGATGCAAACAACTATGAAAAACTTTTTAGAATTGGTTACCGAGCGTTACTCGGCTCGTGCCTACAGCGACCGCAAGGTCGAACAGGAGAAGATTGACTATATACTCGAGTGTGCAAGGCTTGCACCTTCGGCAGTGAATTTCCAGCCGTGGCGATTTATCATCGTCGAGAGCGAAGAGAAGCGCACTGCCCTGCACGCCTGCTATGCGCAGGAGTGGTTTCAGCAGGCTCCACTCTATATCGTAGTGTGTGGCGATAAGTCGCAGTCGTGGACCCGCAAGCGTGACGGTCACGACCATGCCGACATAGACGCAGCCATCGCCACCGAGCACATCTGCTTGGCTGCGACCGAGGTGGGTCTTGGCTCGTGCTGGGTGTGCAACTTCCGCCCGCAGGTGGTAAATGAGGTTCTCGGGCTCGAGGGAGATATCTATCCCGTAGCGATAGTTCCTCTCGGTTACGCCACCGACACCCCAACCCTCAAAAAGCGAAAATCGCTCGACGAGATTTTGGAGAGGATATAAAACAAAAGCGATGAGCCCAAACTCATCGCTTTTTTACTTCGTTACGGAGGCTCTCTACTTGCTCTTCTTGCCTTTGCTCAAGGTTACCCACGCCTGTACAAAGTAGTGGTCCGAAACACACTTAACCTCTCTATCCTCGCCCTTAACCTCTACAGGAGCCGAGGTCTCCATCTCTCGCTCGGCCGACTTCAAGTCACGATAGTAGTGGTATGTGAGTACACCATAACGACTGACATTCATATCGTTAGCCACGAAGATATGGTCTATTCGGTGTGAGGTGTAACGACCCGGGTTGAAGCCATTGAATGTTCCCGTAGGGGCAAAGCGATACTTCGCCACCTCGTAGCAATCTTTCAACTCGCCCGACTTGGCAAAGACATTGTAGGCGTTGCTGCCCTGTATCACATTAAAGTCGCCCGTAACAATAACATTCGAGCCACTTGGGCACATCGACCTGATAGTTGCAAGTATCAGGTTCGCACCCTCCATCTGCGCCACCTTGCCACGGTGGTCGAGGTGGGTGTTGAAGTGGTAGAACTTAACCTTCGTGAGCTTATCCTGGAACAAGCCCCAAGTGCAAATTCGACGGCACAGACCATCCCAGCCCTTCGACACCACATCAGGAGTATCCGAGAGCCAGAAAGTTCCGCCCTTGATAAACTTCACACGGTTGCGGTTGTAGAATATCGGACTAAACTCACCTCGCTCCTGGCCATCGTCACGAGCCACACCGATATGGTCGTAGTCGGGCATACGCTTCAACATATCGTCGAGCTGCACCTTCGTCACCTCCTGGGCTCCGAACACATCGAAATGCTCGTGGTTGAGCACCGCACACATCTGATCACGACGCTCACGCCAACCATTATGTCTTTTGTAGTCACCTTCAGCAGCGTAGCGAACATTCACCGAGCCGACATTCAACTCCTGCGCCATTGCCACAACAGCAAAGAGCAGTACCACCAATGTTGTAAAAACTCTCTTCATAGCTTCTCTATTCTAAATAATTAACGATTTTTCTTCGCACCTTTCAGTTTGAGCCACACCTGCACAGCGTAGTGGTCGGAGATGTTCTTAATCTCACGATTTTCGCTCTTCACGGAGGTTGTTGCATCACCCTCCTTTGCCAAATAGTAGTGGTATGCAAGCACTCCGTAACGGCTCACACTGATATCTTTCGTCACAAAAATATGGTCAATGCGGAGCGTGGTATAGCAGCTCGGATTGAAGCCATTGAATGTTCCCGTAGGGGCAAAACGATATCTTGCAACTTCGTAGCTGTCGTTGAACAACTCGTTGTCGGCCAACACCTTATATGGCTCACTCATCTGTGTCACATTAAAGTCACCCATAACGATACTATTCACCCCCTTGCAGCGCTTTGCGACATAGTCGGCAACGAGTTTCATCGCCTCGGCACGAGCCTGAACGCCACGATGGTCGAGGTGAACATTGAACACATAAAACTTCACCTTCGAGAGCTTATCTCGGAACATAGCCCAAGTGCAGATGCGTGGATACTTGGCATCCCACCCCTTCGACACAACATCGGGGGTCTGCGACAGCCAGAATGTACCGCTATCCAAAAGCTCTACTCGCTCCTTGCGGTAGAACAATGCACAATGCTCGCCCTTGCTTCCGCCATCACGGCCCTCACCGACATAGGCATAGTCGGGGCAACGCTTCACGATATCATTGAGCTGCACCCTCCTACCCTCCTGTGTACCAAACACATCGAAGGCCTCGTGATTTATAAACCCGGCAAGCACATCCCGCCTCTGGGTCCAACCATTGTTGTTCTCGTAATCCTTCTTGGAGTTGTTGCGCAGGTTAAACGACGCCACATTCAACTCCTGTGCCGACACAATCGACACCAACAGCATTAAGCCGACAAACATTAAAATTCGCTTCATAGTTGCTCTATATGAATTATCTCGTTTTCAATTCCATACGGCACACTCTCGAAGAGTCCGAACACCGCAGACCCCGAGCCCGACATTGAGGCATACAATGCCCCATCGGCAATAAATCTTGCCTTTAATGCCCCAATTGTCGGGTGGAGCTCAAAGATATGCTTTTCGAAGTCATTTTTAACATTTTGCTGCCACTCGCAGATAGGAGCAGTCAGCCGTTCCGCAAGTGGGATTTGAGGCACAAAAGGTCGCACTCCCGAGTAGGCCTCTCGGGTGGAAACGGCATCTTCGGGCTTTGCGACAACGAGGTATAAACCTTTTAAGTTCAACTCTATATCACGCATAACCTCACCTCTTGATGTACATAGCTGCGGAGTATTGCGTACAAAGAAGGCTGTATCACTGCCAAGTTCGGATGCAAGAGCTATCAGCTGCTCCTCCGAAAGCGACAAATCGAACATCTTATTAACGCCCAAAATCACTGCTGTAGCGTCGCTCGAGCCACTACCCAAGCCTGCTCCGAAGGGCACTCGTTTGTCGAGCGTAATATGCACCTCGCCAACGCCATAGCGTTGCTGCATAAGTCGCAGAGCCTTCATACACAGATTTTGCTCGGCAGGACAATCTATGGCTATGCCCTTTGTCGTCAGCTCCGACTCCCCCTGCGCAGGTTCCAACTCAACGATATCGTAGAGCCCCGCAACGGGCAACATAACCGTCTCGAGGTCGTGAAAACCATCCTCACGACGACGCAAGACATCGAGTCCCAAGTTTATTTTACAGTTCGCACGCAAAATCATAGTGCAAATATAATATTTTTTTGCAAAAAAATCACTATCTTCGCACCTATGGAGGATAAATTACTCGCCACACTGAAAAAATATTGGCATCACGACTCGTTCCGACCTATGCAACGAGAGATCATAGAGTCGGTACTCGCAGGGCGTGATACCCTTGCGTTGTTGCCTACGGGTGGCGGTAAATCTATCACATATCAGCTCCCAACGCTGCTTTCGGAGGGGTTATGCATCGTTGTGACACCCCTTATAGCCCTAATGAAAGACCAGGTCGATGCGTTGCGACGACGAGGCATTGCCGCCACAGCGGTATATTCGGGTATGACACATCGTCAAATCGACATCGCTCTCGACAACTGCGTCTATGGCGACACGAAGTTTCTCTACATCGCACCCGAGCGTATGGCGAGCGATGTGTTTCGTCTGCGTGTCGATAGGATGAAGGTTGCACTTTTAGCGGTCGATGAGGCCCACTGTATCTCGCAGTGGGGCTACGACTTCCGCCCATCATATCTAAAGATAGCGGAGCTGCGGGAGCTACTGCCCGACACCCCCGTTCTTGCACTTACAGCCTCGGCTACACCACTCGTAGCTGACGACATAATGACGCAACTTCACTTTGCCGAGCCAAACACTCTGCAGGGCTCGTTTGCCCGCCCTAACCTATCCTACTGCGTGCGCAATGCCGACGATAAGCGTGAGCAGTTGCTGCGTGTGGTGCGTGGCGTAGAGGGTTGCGGCATCGTCTATGTGCGTAGGCGAAAAGAGGCTGAAGAGCTATCTGCGTGGCTCACCGAGGAGGGGTTCTCGGCCTCGTTCTACCACGCAGGACTACCAAACGAGGAGCGTGCGATACGACAAGATGAGTGGATAGCCAACAGGGTGCGTATCATGGTGGCGACAAACGCCTTCGGCATGGGCATCGACAAGAGCGATGTTCGTTTCGTTGTCCACTACGCTATGCCCGACTCGTTGGAGTCATACTACCAGGAGGCCGGGCGTGCAGGGCGTGACGGAGAGCGCAGCTATGCCGTACTGCTCAAAGGCTCGGATGACGAGACACGCATTGAGCGATACTTCAAAGCCCAATTTCCGACAAAAGAGGTTATCCGTTCCGTATATCACAAGATGTCTTCGTTCCTTGGCGTGGCCATAGGTGATGGTCTGCTGGGCTCCTACCCATTCAATATATACGAGTTGTGCAGACGCTTCAAGCTCAGCGAGATGGAGGTGCGAAGTTCGCTGAAGCTACTGCAGATGAACGGTTACATAACCTACATCGAGGAGAGCGAGAACCCTGCGATGGTGCTATTCACCGTGGAGCGAAATCAGCTCTACTCGCTCAAAAACACCGACGAGCGTGCCGAGAAGGTTATGACAGCGATGATGCGCCTCTACCCCGGCATATTCACCGAATTCCGTGCCATCGACGAGATGGAGATAGCCTCGATGTGCCGCTTCTCATTCGACGAGGTGCGAGAGGTGATGAAGCAGCTGTGGCGCAGCCATATCATCCGTTACATCCCGACAAACCACACACCTCTGATATTCTACGATGTGGAGCGACTCCCCGAGCGAGATATCTACATCGCTCCCGAGACCTACTCGCAGCGCAAAGCCCTTATGGAGGAGCGTTTTGACCACATGCTGCGCTACGCCAACAGCGAGGATGAGTGTCGTAGCCGCATCATCGAGGAGTACTTCTGCAAAGATAGCGGTGAAAGGTGTGGCATCTGCGACAACTGTCTTGCCCGCAAACGCAGAACAATTAGCAACGAGGAGGCCGAGCGTATTGACAACGAGATACTCTCACTCGTGGATGGCGACAATACAACCCTTCACGACTTGTCCCTCAAAGTCCGAGGCAACCAAGAGCGCATCTTGGAGCGCATAACCCACCTTGTCGAGGAGGGAAAGATACGGATAGACTCGATTGGGGGTACCATCGAGCGTATCTAAAGCCCTGTCTGCCCCGAAAATCGCAATATCTGCACGACAGGGTGTCGGAACGATTTGCAAAAGTGGCTTAAATCGCCTAAAAAGGGGCAAAAATCGCACTTTCTGCGAAAAAGATTTTCCAAAATCTAATTTTTTGAGGATAAAAGTTGATTATTCAGAGAATAATCGCTATTTTTGCGCATATTATAATTGAAACAATTACTCAAAAAAACAATAAACACAAACAACTATGATTGAAGAAGAGAAAGTAACTCCTGCAGGTCGTGTCGAGAAGATAAATATCGAGGACCACATGAAGGAGTCCTACATCAACTACTCGATGTCGGTTATCGTATCGCGTGCGTTACCCGATGTGCGAGATGGCTTGAAGCCTGTTCATCGCCGTATTCTGTTCGATATGAATTCGGAGCTGAACCTCTATCACGACAAACCAACCCGAAAGTCGGCCCGTATCGTCGGAGATGTACTCGGTAAGTTCCACCCACACGGTGACTCATCGGTCTATGATGCTATGTGCCGTTTGGCGCAGCCTTGGGCTATGCGCTACCCTCTCGTCGAGGGTCAGGGTAACTTCGGTTCGATGGATGGCGACTCACCCGCTGCGATGCGTTATACGGAGGCCCGTATGCAGCGTATCACAGATGAGGTTATGGCCGACATCGACAAGGAGACCATCGACTGGACTCTGAACTTTGACGACACACAGAAGGAGCCAACCGTGCTCCCTACGAAAATTCCGTTGTTGCTCGTGAATGGTGCAAGCGGTATCGCTGTAGGTATGGCGACGAATATGGCGCCACACAACCTCTCGGAGGTTATCGACGCCTGCTGCGCCTATATCGACAATCGTGAGTGCTCGTGCGAGGAGCTGCTCTACTTCGTCAAGGGTCCCGACTTCCCTACGGGAGCCCTTATCTATGGCTACGAGGGTGTCAAAGAGGCTCTCTTGACAGGTCGTGGTCGTGTGGTTATGCGTGCCCGCCACGACATCGAAACAACCGCAACAGGTCGTCAGCAGCTTATCTTCACCGAGATACCTTATATGGTAAATAAGCAGGAGATGATTAAGCATATCGCAACCCTCACAAAGGAGGGTCGCTTGGAGGGCATCGCAGATGTGAATGACGAGTCGGACCGCAAGGGTACCCGTGTCGTAGTGACACTCAAGCAGGATGCCGTGGCAAATGTTGTGCTGAATATGTTGTTCAAGCACACCGAGTTGCAATCTTCGTTCTCGGTAAACAACATCGCCCTCGTGAATGGTCGCCCACAGGTGTTGAACCTGCTCGACCTTATCCGCCACTTCGTGGAGCATCGTCACGATGTTGTGGTACGCCGTTCACGCTTCGACCTGCGCAAGGCGGAGGAGCGCATCCATATCGTTCTCGGCTTGCTTATTGCACAAGATAACATCGACGAGGTTGTCAAGATTATCAAGGAGGCAAAGACCGTGGATGAGGCGAAGGCTACCCTCTCGGAGCGTTTCGGATTGAGCGACCTGCAGACCTCGGCTATTGTGGATATGCGTCTGCGTGCATTGACAGGCTTGGCTCACGACAAACTCGCTGCCGAGCGTGACGAGTTGCAGGCTACAATAGACTACTTGAACGAGGTACTCCAGAGCGAGGAGATGCAGCTCGGCATCGTCAAGAGCGAGCTTATCGAGATTAAGGAGAAGTATGGTGACGAGCGTCGCTCGGAGATTGTTTACTCTTCGGAGGAGTTCAACCCCGAGGACTTCTATGCCGACGAGGATATGGTTATCACCATCTCGCACCTCGGCTACATCAAGCGTACTTCGCTTGCCGACTACCGCACACAGAACCGTGGTGGCGTGGGTATGAAGGGCTCGGCAACTCGTGACGAGGACTTCATCGAGCATATCTATGTCGCCTCGATGCACAACACGATGATGTTCTTCACCGAGAAGGGTCGCTGCTTCTGGTTGAAGGTGTATGAAATTCCGGAGGGTACACGAGCATCGAAGGGTCGTGCCATCCAGAATATTATCAACATCGAGCCTGACGACAAGGTGCGTGCTTACATCAACTGCAAGAAGCTCACCGACGAGGAGTACATCAACTCCAACTATATTATAATGTGTACCAAGAACGGTACCGTCAAGAAGACCAAGTTGGAGGCTTACTCCCGCCCTCGTGTAAATGGTATCAACGCCATCGAAATTCGTGAGGGTGACCGCCTTATCGAGGCGAAGCTCACAAGTGGCTCGGCCGAGATTATGATTGCTACCCGTGAGGGTAAGGCTATCCGCTTCAACGAGGCTACGGTCCGTGAGGTTGGTCGTACCTCGATTGGTGTGCGTGGCGTATCGCTCGAGGGTGACAACGAGGCGATAGGTATGATTTGCATCGAGCCAGAGTCGAACGAGGATGTATTGGTACTCTCGGCTAATGGCTACGGCAAGCGTACAAACCTCGACGAGTACCGCATCACAAATCGTGGCGGTAAGGGTGTCAAGACCATCAACATCACCGACAAGACCGGTGAGTTGGTTGCCATCAAGGCCGTATCCGACGACAACGACCTGATGATTATCAACCGTTCGGGCATCACCATCCGCACCTCTATCGAGCAGATCCGTGTTGCAGGTCGTGCTACGCAGGGTGTGCGTATCATCAACCTCCGTGAGGGCGATGAGATTGCTTCGGTTGCCGTAGTGCCTGTAACCGAAGAGGAGGAGCTCACCGAGGGTGCAATAGTCGAGGGTGCAGAGAGCACCGAGGCTACAGAGGCTGTCGCAGAGCAGACGAGCGAAACAAATGAACAATAACAATAAACTTTTAACCGTTAGAATAATATGAAAAAGATTATCTCGATGGTAGCGATGCTGGTGATGCTTGTGGCATCGACCGCTACCGCACAAAAGGTGAATGACGAAGCGTTCAAGGCTCGTCTTGCAAAGAGCGATACCGAGATTGCAAACCCGAAGAAGTCGGGCAAGGCGGCCACTTGGCTCAACCGTGCCAAGGTGTGCTCCGATGCTATCTTGGAGCCTACACGCAACCTCTTCGTTGGGTTTGATGCAAATATGCTCAATGTGACCATTGGCGCACCTCTCGAGGTGAAGGGTGGCGATGTATATGTCTATGAGTGGGTGGATATCCACACCAAGGATGGTAAGGTGAAGGCGTGGGCCGAGAAGAAGGAGGTTCTGCCTAACGCCTACGACATAGCCGTAGAGGCCTACAACAAGGCCTACGAGCTGGACCCTGCGACTGCGCCAAAGATTAAGAGTGCCTTGGATGCGTTGGTAAATCACTACTCGGAGCTCGGTTCGGTGAGCATCGAGATTGGCAAGTACCCCGAGTCTATCGACGCCTATATGAAGGCTGCCAATTTGCAGAAGCACCCTGCCATAGGCAAGGTTGACCCTCGCTACTACTTCTATGCAGGTCAGTTGGCTGCGTATATGGGTGCCAAGGATGCCTCATTCTTCGTCAAGGGCGAGGAGTTCCTCAATGCAGCCAAGGAGTTGGGTTACACCGACGAGGTGGGTAACCTCTACTACTTCCTCTTCCACTGCTACTATGGTCAGCGTGCAGCCGACAAGGAGTTCCTCATCAAGGCCAAGAACGCTCTGTTGGAGGGTATCGAGAAGTTCCCTCGCAACCAGCGTATCATGGAGGGTCTTATTCAGCTCTACACCTCGGAGGAGGGCGTAGGCAACCCTGCCGACTTGGTAGGTCGCATCGACCAGCTCTTGGCCGAGAAGCCGGACAATGCAGACCTCTGGTTTGCTCGTGGTCAGGTCTTCTTCAAGTTGCGTAACTTCGACGAGTGCATCAACTCGTTCGAGCAGCTTGCGAAGCTCCGCCCTAACGACTACGACACAAACTTCTACCTCGGCTACTTCTATATGGCCAAGGGTGATGAGGTGAACCGTGCCTTCAACACCCGCCTCGACAGCATCAACAGCCAAGAGGAGTATCAGGCAGGTCTGAAGGAGGTTTCGGCAGCCTATATGAAGGCGTTGCCTTGGTTGGAGAAGGCTCTCGAGCTGAAGCCCGAGAATGCCGACTGTGCCGAGTACCTCAAGTCGCTCTGCTTCCGCCTGCGTAACGAGGAGGGCGTGATGGAGAAGTACAACAAGTACAACGCCATCTACAAGAAGCTCAAGGGCATTCAATAGTCAAAAATAGCACAAAAGGGGTTATTCTTCTTGCGAAAATAGCCCCTTTTGTACTTTTACCATTAGCCATTGACTTTTTCATTAAACCACAAACTATGAAACGAATACTATTCGCTCTTGCAATAGCACTTATCGCCACAGCTTCGGTTGAGGCGAAACCCAAGCAGCTGCCCGATTGGCAGGAGGGATACCTCGATATCCACCATATCAGCACAGGTCGTGGCAGTGCTTCGCTCTTTATTATGCCCGATGGCACCCGTATGGTTGTCGATGTGGGCGACCTCGGTGACCCATCACGCTGGAAGCACAAGGAGATTATGCCAGCCGTGCCTTCGACCGAGAAGCGACCTGCCGAGTGGGTGGCTCGCTATGTGGAGCACTTCTCGAAGCCTCTCGGCAAACCTCTATATGTGGACTACTGCCTTGTGACACACTTCCACTGCGACCACTTAGGCTACGACGACCACCTCGCCATCGAGGTCGAGGGTAAGCCCTACAAATATACGGGCGTAACCCACTTTGCCAACCTCGTGTCGATACGCACCCTCATAGATCGTGCATATCCGGGCTACGACTACCCGAGTGCCGAGATTATGCAGCGTCGTGGCAAGGATTGCTTCCCATTCTACAAGGCTCTCGTAGATGAGCGTGAGGCCAAAGGTGAGAAGAACGAGCAGTTCAAGGTCGGCTCCGACATGCAGTTGGTTTTGCGTAACAACCCATCGCTCTACCCCACCTTCCGCATCGTAAATCTCTGCGGCAACGGCCTTATCTGGACAGGCGAGGGCAATGGCGTGCGCAACCTCATACCCGACGATGCCCCCGCAGGTTCGACGCTCGGTGAGAACAACGAGAGCTGCGGCTTCCGCTTGGAGTATGGCGACTTCTCCTACTACACGGGTGGCGATATCGGTGGCAAGTACTCGAAGAAGGCCAACAACTACTGGAAGGATGTGCAGAGTGCCGTAGCCAAGGTCGTAGGCAAGGTCGATGTGGCGTTGGCCGACCACCACGGACAGCACGACTCGATGAATGCCAATCTGTTGCGTGCGCTCGATGCGCAGGTTATAGTGTTACCCGTATGGGACCTCTACCACCCACAGCCTGCCACGATGAAGCGTATCTGGGAGGTGTCGCCCGAGTGCGAGGTCTATGCCGCAGGTATGGCTCCCGAGAACCGCTACGAGCGTCTTGGCGAGTACGGCAAGCGCATCAAGCAGGATGGACATATCGTGGTGAGGGTCTATAAGGGCGGCAAGAAGTTCCAAATCTTCGTGCTGAACGACTACTCACTCAACTACGAGATACTCTACAAGTCGAAGGTCTTTAAGGCAGAGAGGAGAGAGGAGAGAGGAGTGCGCAAATTATAACGGCCAGTAAGGGCCAGTAAGGGCTATTAAGGGCCAGTAAGGGTATAGCGCCTTCTTTACTGGCCGTTACTCGCCCTTACTAACCCTTAATTCACCTGCGCCGTGACAACCTTCAGAGTTCCGACAACTACTCACTACTCACTACTCTCTACTCTCTCCTCACTACTCACTACTCACTACTCACTACTCACTATTCTCCTGAACGGCAGTTTCAGCACACCGAAGAAGGCTTCGCCAAAGATGCTCGACGACATTTTGGAGGTGCCCTCCACCCTATCGACAAAGATTATCGACTCCTCCTTGATGCGGAAGCCGAGTCGCCAAGCCGTATATTTCATCTCGATTTGGAAGCCGTAGCCTATCATCTCGACCTTGTCGAGGTTCATCTTGCGCAGCACCTCGGCCTTGTAGCCCACAAAGCCTGCCGTAGAGTCATAGACCGGCATACGGGTTATGGTGCGGACATAGAGCGAAGCACCATAGGATATAAGTATGCGTGAGAGTGGCCAATTCACCACATTCATACCGCTTATGTAGCGAGAGCCCACCACCACATCGGCATCGTCGTTCAGGCGAGCCGAGAGTCGCAGCAGGTCGTCGGGGTTGTGCGAGAAGTCGCAGTCCATCTCGAAGATTTGGTCGTAGTCACGCTCCAGAGCCCACCTAAAGCCTGCGATATAGGCTGTGCCCAAGCCGAGCTTACCGCTACGCTCCACGAGGTTCACACGACCGCCATACTCGGCCATCTTCTCACGGATTATCGCAGCCGTGCCATCGGGCGAGCCATCATCGACATACAAAAGGTCGAAGTCACCCTCGAGCGACATCACCTTATCGGTCATACGAGCCACATTCTCTCGCTCGTTGTATGTGGGAATTATTACGATTCTCTTCATAATTCTATTTAGCTATTAGCTATTAGCCATTGGCTATTGGCTTTTTTATAATTCAAAATTTAGCGCAGTAAAATGGCATGCGCTCCCGCTGGTCGCTGAATGGCAACGAACCGACGCCAAACCGAGAGCAGAGAGTGCTTGCACACTATGCCGAGGTGCGAAGGAGGAAGACCGTAGGTCAATGGCATGCGCTCGTTACACTCGCTGAATGGCAAATGCGCCTCTCATTAAGCACTCCTTTGGAGTGCGCTGCCATTAAATGCCATTAAGGGCGCAAGCCCGAATGCCATTAAATGCCATCTTTCTTGGCGCAAAGAACTCATTAGAACGATTTTCTACCAAGTATATAACGCAGAACTATCGAGCCGTGGTATATAGGTGCCTCACGCTTCACATTGGCTCGAATAGCCTTTCGCTCTGCCGACAAGCGGCCGTGCCAGCGCAGGAAGTCACGCCACGCCTGCCACACAGCCCGTGCGCTCTTGGGTTTGCCCTGCACGAGGTAGTCCAACGCAGCAACAGCATCCAACGCAGGGCGTACCACCGCCACCAACAATCTTTGTGCCGTTGGAGCGCAGCGATACAACATTGCGAGGTTATTGCGGTGGTTCAACATAGTCTTGAACGGAGAGTCCGACGAGAGCGTTGCTCCGCCCAAGTGATAGACCTTCGAGCGTGGCTCCACAACCACTCTACGACCCGAGAGCCACACACGCCACGAGAAATCTATCTCCTCCTGGTGTGCAAAGAACTCCGCAGCAAAGCCCCCAAGCTCCTCGAAGACCTCGGCACGGCAACAGAAGGCTGCGCCACTACCCCACATCACATCGCAAGCGTTATCATACTGCCCGCAATCCTCCTCCACTCTATTGAGTATTCGACCACGGCAGAATGGGTAGCCCAGCAGGTCGATAAAACCGCCCGCAGCACCCGCATACTCGAACTTCGTGCGCTCCTTGTCGTCGAGTATCTTCGGCACGACAACGGCAACATCGTCGTTGTGCTCCAGCTGCTCCACAAGAGGTGCCAACCACCCCTCCGCAGGCTCGACATCGGAGTTGAGCAAGACGAAGGCTTCGTAGCCCTCGAGTTGCGCCAAGGCACGATTGTAGCCCTCGGCAAAGCCGTAGTTTTTATCGAGCAGAACGAGTCGCACCTGTGGCATCGCCTCTTGCAGCCACGCCACCGAGCCATCCGTAGAGCCGTTGTCGGCAACCACAATATCGGCCTCGGGCGTAGCCGTTACCACGCTCGGCAGATAGTGTTGCAACATCGGCAACCCGTTCCAGTTGAGTATTACGACAGCGACCTTCACGACCTTCGCTCCTCGCTACTTGTAGTTATCATAAAACTTCGCCTCGGCATCGGGCTTATGCTTCCAGCGGTTGTGCGACCAGAGCCAATACTCGGGTTTTGCGACAATCGTCTGCTCCAAGAGGCGGATATACTTCTCGGTTATCTCGTGTGGCTTCACCTCTTCCACTCCATCGTAGAGTTGCACAAGGTGCAGGCGGTAGTGTCCCGCCTTGATGCGCTCCATCTCGATGTAATAGACAGGCATACCGAACTTCAACGCCAGCTGCTCGCCACCATCGAAGAATAGCGAGTCGTGGTTGAGAAAGCGGTGCCAGCAGCAGCCTCGTGTCGGAGGGCAGTTCTGGTCGGAGACCAAGCCCAAGCCGAGCAGTGCAGGTTTCTCGCTCTTGGCGTTGTTGAAGAAGTAGCGCATCAGCCCCTTGCTCGGCACAAGCACAACCGTATCGACCTTGCGCAGACGGATAAAGAGCTTATCCATAACGCTGTTCTTCAGCGGATGATAGGCGCAGAGGAGGTAGTGTTCGGGCGTTTGGAGGTAGATGTTCAACGCATACTCCCAAAAGCCGTAGTGCGAGGTTAGATAGACCACATTGCGGTTATCCACAACCTCGTGGAAGTTCTCGGGCAGGTCAAACTCCATCATCTTGCGACGAGCCTTGCCATCCATCTTCGCCATCGACAGCGTGCAGATTATCATCTCGGCAAGGTGGTCGTAGTAGCGGTGGGCGATACCCTCAATCTTTGCCTCGTCGTAGTCGGGGAACGATGCCTTGAGCTGGCGCACGATAACCGCACGACGATAGTGTATCACGCTCCGCAGCACAAATGCCACCAATGGCGACAACACCCCAAATCGCACACAGTGTGGTAATATGGCCACCATATAGCACATCAGCCACAACAACCACGCCAACGCATCATCTATCTTCTCTCTAATCTTCATCTTTTGTCTTTGTCTTTTTTCCTGCCACCACAATCACAAATTCACCCTTCGGTGCGTGTTGGCGGAAGTGCTCTGCCACCTCCGAGAGCGTTCCTCGCACACTCTCCTCGAACATCTTTGTAATCTCTCGTGACACGGCAACCTCACGCTCCTCGCCCATCACCTCGGCCAGCTGCTCCAAGCACTTGACCACACGGAATGGCGACTCGTAAAATATCATCGTGCGCTCCTCGTCGGCCAACGCTTCGATGCGCTTCTTGCGCCCCTTCTTCTGCGGCAGGAAGCCCTCGAAGCAGAAGCGGTCACACGGAAAGCCACTCTGCACCAACGCAGGAATGGCAGCCGTAGCACCCGGCAAGGTCGAGACCTCGATACCTCGCTCCACGCAGGTGCGCACCAGCAGAAAGCCGGGGTCGGAGATACCCGGAGTGCCCGCATCGGAGACCAACGCCACATCCTTGCCCGCCTCGATAGCATCGGCCACCATCTGCACCGTAGCGTGTTCGTTGAACTTGTGGTGCGAACGCAGAGGCTTCTCGATGCCGAGATGCTTGAGCAAGACCGAGCTTGTGCGAGTATCCTCGGCCAAGATAAAATCTACCTCCTTCAACACCCGTATCGCTCGGAGCGTTATATCCTCCAAGTTACCGATAGGTGTAGGTACTATATAGAGTTTAGCCATATCGTTATGCCTTAAATTTGCGTTGCAGCAACTCTACAACAAGCTTTGCTCCCTCCGACTGCGCACGCCACTCATAGTTCTCGGCAATATATATCATACAGTCGTCGAGCGAGCCTATATGGTCGAGGTTGTCTATCGCTCGCTCAAAGGCCTCGACATCCCCACCAAACAGCTCTCGCACCAACATAAAGCGGTCGGCAACACCTATCGCCCCACGCAACGACGCTATAGGCGCACTCTCGGCAACACCCTTCGGACAGGATATCGTGTCACCCACCGAAGGCTTCTCGTGGAATGTGTCACCCACAACCTCCTGCGGAGCAACATCCTCGTAGAGCGAAAGCAGAGGACTACGATTGTTAGACGAGAGACGAGTGACGAGAGACGAGAGTTCCTCTTCTGCATTAGGGGCGTTAGGGTCGTTAGGGGCGTTAGGGTCGTTAGGGGCGTTAGGGGTTTCTACAATAGACACCTCTGCGACCTCTTCATTTTCCGCTTCAACCTCTTCGTTTTCCGCATCTTCTTCTTCGTTCTCGTCGAAGATAAGTTCCACTTCGACCTCCGACTCAACACTCTCCTCCGACTCAACCAACGGTTCATCTGCAACCGCAGCTACCGTAGCAACCGCAGCATTTTCGTTTTCCGTTTTCAGCTCTTCGGTTTCCCTTACACCAAATTTCAACTCGGCATACGCCTCACGCAACTCGTTGAGCGCTATATCTTTATCAAGTTCGGAGAGTCCTCCTGCACACTCCGCACCCTCTACAATCTGCAACACTCGTTGCAACCTGACTTTGATATCCATAAGACTACATTTACTTTAACTTACAAAGATAGAAAAAATTTCTCAACTCTCCACTCTCCACTATCAACTTTTTTTACTATCTTTGCCACGACATAAGGGGTGCTGAAAGAAGTGAGTAGTGAGTAGTGAGTAGTGAGTAGTTAAAAACAATAATTCTCAATTCTCAATTCTCAATTCTCAATCCTTAATTCTCACTTTTGAAGGCTGAGATTATACCCATCGAACCGAAACGGGTAATGCCGGAACGGGAAGAGTGTAATTCACATACGACCCCTTTTCAAACTATTGTTTAATTAAAAACTTAAATGGTTATGAAAAGGATTTTTCTTTTAACTGCCGTGGCTATCTGTGCCACCTTCGGAGCGAGAGCCGAAGCAAAACAATCTCTCAACATCATCGCCAACGACTCTATTCTCATTCAGCAGGTCGAAATCACCACCACCAGAGCAAAGGCCTCCACACCTATCGCCCACTCGAACCTCTCGCACGAGGAGATCGAGGAGCGCAACTATGGCGAAGATATCCCCTCGTTGCTCTCCACACTACCTTCGGTAGTCATCTCGTCGGAGAGTGGCACGGGCATAGGCTCGACCTCGTTTAGAGTGCGTGGCACCGACCCCACACGCATAAATGTCACGCTCAATGGTGTGCCGATGAACGATGCCGAAACCCACTCTGTCTATTGGTACGACACGCCCGACCTCGCCTCGGGTGTAGGGTCGTTGCAGCTGCAGCGTGGCGCAGGAACATCCACAGCAGGTACGGGTGCCTTCGGCGCATCACTCAATATGACCTCGGCACCTCTCGCCTCGAAGTTCTCGGGTCGTGCATCGCTCTCGTACGGCTCCTACAACTCCGCCAAGCAGGAGATATCGCTCTCGTCGGGACTCCTCGGTGGGCATTGGGCGATAGATGGCCGTCTGTCGCACATCTCCTCCGATGGTTATGTCGATAGAGCCTCCTCGCAACTCGGCTCATATATGTTGCAGGCGGGCTACTACAACGGCAACACAATGGTCAAAGCCCTCTCGTTTGGTGGCGTGGCGAAGGTCTATCTCGCCTACACGGGTATCGACAGCTCGATGCTCGAGACCAATCGTCGCTACAACCCCGAGGGCGAAATCGTCATTGGTGACCGTGTCGTGGGCTACTTCGACGACCACACCGACAACTACCTGCAATTGAACAATCAACTCATTGTAAGTCACCGCTTTAACGACAAGTGGCGCATCAACGCCACGGCCCACTACACCTACGGCAACGGCTACTACCGCAACTACAAGAACGACCAGAAGCTCCAAAAGTACGGCATTGCACCGATAGATGTCGGTGGCACCTTGGTTGAGCGCACAAACCTTATCCGCAAGAAGGATATGCGCAACGACTTCGGAGGCGTGGTCGCCTCGGCAGCCTACACCTCGAAGCGACTCACGCTGACGATGGGTGTCTCGGCTTCGCTCTACGATGGCGTTCATTTCGGCACCATAGCCGACCTCCTCGAAGCTCCCGACTTCGCCACTACGGAGTACTACCGCAACTACACCACCAAGTGGGATGCCTCGTGCTATGTGAAAGCCGAATGGTTTGTAGCGAAGGGGCTGAACCTCTTTGCCGACCTGCAGTATCGCCATATCTCGCACCGCATAGCGGGCGTGAACGACAACTTCGACGACACCACAGGTGCTATGCAGAGCCTCAATATCGACCGACGCTACGACTTCTTCAACCCGAAGCTCGGTCTGCACTACTCCTTCTGCAACGGACACTCGGCCTACGCCTCGGCAGCCGTGGCACAGAAGGAGCCTACACGCAACAACTTCACCGATATCCGTGAGGGCGAGTACCCCACCGCCGAGAAGATGCTCGATATCGAGGTGGGCTACGGCTACGACGACAAGGTTGTGTCGGCAGGCATAAACCTATATTATATGATCTATCGTGACCAGCTCGTGCAGACAGGTGAGCTCTCCGACACGGGCGAATTGCTCTCACGCAATGTACCGAAGAGCTATCGTCGTGGCGTGGAGTTGCAGTTGGCAGTGAGGGCTACGAAGTGGTTTACCGTGGGCGGAAATGCCACATTCAGCCAAAACCATATCCTCGACTATGTCGATTATATAGATGGCGTGGCCTTCGAGCGTGGTCGCACCACCATAGCCTACTCTCCGTCGATTACCGCTATGGCATACCTCGACTTCCACATCAAGGGCTTCGGGGCTGTGTGGGCTACACGCTATGTGAGCAAGCAGTATCTGACAAATGGCGAGTACGAAGACCTGACACTGCCACGCTACTGCGTAAGTGACCTCGACCTCTCATATACGCTCCGCACAAAGAGCATCGAGAAGGTGCGCTTTGGCGTGAAAATCAAGAATATACTGAACGCCAAGTACTGCGCAAGCGGCTACGGAGGCTCGTGGTTGGAGGGCGCAACCCTTGCCGATAGAGGCTCGTGGGCCTGCTACTTCCCACAGGCTACGGCAAATGTGTTGGCGAATGTAACGATACATTTTTAGGGTCGTTAGAGGCGTTAGGGTCGTTAGAGAATAATTTTGATTTACACTCGGCTTTTATGGAACTGAAACTTATCTTGCAGATTGTGGGCGTTGTGCTCGGGCTACTCTACTTGTGGTTGGAGTATCGAGCAAATATATGGTTGTGGGTAGTGGGTGCGATAATGCCGTGCGTGCATTGCGCCCTCTACTACCAATCGGGCTTGTATGCCGACTGCGCTATGCAGGGCTACTACATTTTGGCGGGTTTGTACGGCTTGATAGTGTGGCTTGCAGGGCATAGGCGCAAGGAGAACCCGTTGAAGATATCGCACACTCCGCTGCGCCTCGTGGTGCCGTTGGTTGCGGTCTATGGTGCGTTACACGCAGTCCTCTACTATCTGCTTGTAACGCTTACCGATAGCACCGTACCATTCTGGGATGCGATGACTACGGCTTTGTCGATGGTGGCGATGTGGCTCTTATCGAGGAAGTATGTTGAGCAGTGGCTTGTGTGGCTCGTTGTCGATGCCATAACCGTGGGGTTATATATTTATAAAGGTATTCCTCTCACAGCCTGCCTATATGGGCTCTACACCGCACTTGCCGTGGCGGGCTTTATGCGCTGGCAGCGAGAGGCACGGAGAAATTAGCGACCGAGAGTTGGCTCGGCACGATAGTTGCCGTTTTGGTGGGTGGTTAAACATTAAAATCACAACACTATGAAACGAGTTCTACTATCTATTGCCATTGTGGCAGCTATTATTGGAGGCTTCTTTGCTTGTAGCGAACAGACAAGATGGAGCCGTGAGGAGCGTCAGGCTATGCGCAACCTTCTGCGTGACTATCGCAAGTTGGTCTATCTCAACGACCTCACCGAGGCGGAGTATATGCTCTTCACCGACCGTGTCCTCGCCTCACTTGAGGAGGACTACCCTGTCTATACCACCTTTGTCGAGATGCCCGGAGCTAACGACACGGTGCAGGTATATGTCGTTACGACCATTGTCGAGCAGCTCGATGCCGATGCCTCGAATATGCGTCACATCTATCCGTACCGCAACCTCGTAGCCGAGAACATCTTGCCCGATGGACTAAATCGTGCCGAGCAAAACGCCTTCTATCAGTGCTTCGCCAATAGCGTGGACAACACCTACTCCAACGCCACACAACTCGTGAACGCCATCATTGCCGACACGGTGCAGACCTCGCAGATACGACAGATGCAGGCCTCGTGTGCCAACTCGCTCTTCGGCTGGACCGTCGAGATTATCGAGGTGGACTAAAAGAATAGGTAGCCAAGCATAAACACTTGGCTACCTATGTTTTACAAAAAAATGTATAGAACAACCCTCTACCTCCACTCGAAATCGCATATAATAGGCAAATGGTCAGAACCACGCTCCTTGAAGAAGCGGGTGGTTTTGTCGTATTTGCCCTTTGTGAAGCCACTCTTTGGCGACTTTGCCTTCAGCAAGGTGGTGACAAAACGCTCACTGCCATACATAAAGTCGATACGACCGCCACGCATAGCCGATGGCACCAACACATCGCGCTTGTCGGGGCAGTTGTAGTATTTGATAAGGTCCTTAACCTGCTGTATCTCCTCGACGATATAGCGTTCTGCGGCATATCGAGGGTTCGAGTATCCGAGGTCCCAATGGGCATCGTCGAGTGGCGAATAGCAGTTCATATCGCCCGTGACAATCCAATGCTTCTGGTCGGCATACTCGGGGTTGAGCACCGTGCGCTCCATAAAGAGCTTCGTCTCGTCGTAGCGGGTTATATGGCCGCCATACTCGAGCTTGCTCAATGCACGAGCCTCCTTCTCACGCACACCAAACTTCCAGCCGTGTGGCCAGGTGTGGAAGCCGACGATATTTATAATCTCGCCATCGACCTCGACCTGTGCGTGAATGCCACCGTGTGATACCTCCTCGCCACCGAGTTTCACGCTTTTGACGATAGGATATTTCGAGGTCACAACGACAGGATAGTTGTCCTGATGCGCACCCACAGCGACATAAGGGTGACCATATCGTGCCGCCAACTCTATCCAACCCGTAGGCACGAGGTGGTCGGTATTTTTCTTCTCGTATGGCTGATATTTGTATGGGAGGTAACGCTCCTCACGCTTGGCGTGTTTGTTCGTAAAGTCGTAGTAGATAGACGACGCCTCGCAGAATATTGCGATATCGACATCCGTTTCGACCATATACTTCACGAAGTTGTCGTAGTTGTTGTGCTGATCGGCCCACATACCGTTTTGAATGTTGTAGTCCATAACACGCAAGATGTTCTTGCGTGGCACATGGCGGAGCAGCTTAACCTCGATATCGTCGATGTAGAAGCCGTTTTTCTCCTTCTCGCCCATCTTCTGCGCCATAATGCTGAACGAGGTCTTGTCGGTCGCACCACTCACTACGAGTCGCACCGTAAACCACGGCTTTTGCTCGTCGTCGGCAAAGGCTGTACCTACGCTGCACGAGCGACGGCTGATGATAATCTTCTCGGAGTGTGCGCTCTGGAACGGATAGTTCTTGGCCGAAAGCGTGTGGCGAACATCATCTATCCAAAACTCCTTGACAACACCTGCATTGAGTACGCAGAGGTTGTAGTCGGTAGTACAACGCATCTCGGGCGAGAACTTGAACGATATCTCGATATCGGAGTACTCCTCGACCTCGCTAAATGCGGGCGACTCAAACTTTCCTCGGCTGTGGTCCTTGACACCGACACCAATATAGCCCTGATACTCCTGCGCACGCAACAACGAGCCGTAGTCGGCAAGGTTGCGGTTTGCGAGATACTCGGCACTTGCCGTATCGTCGTCAGCAGGGCGCAGCTTCCAATTCTTCTGCATATAGTCCGAGCCTGCGTGGGTATTTGCTACCTGACACACAGCCCTCTCACTACCCTTCAGCTTATACTCGGCATCTTCGTTGGCTACAGGGACATAACCCGTCTGTTTTTTGCCCTGCATATAGTCGCCACCAAAGACCATATTGTCGAAATGCTCGACAAAGAGTTGCTCCGCAGGATATGTGTAGGCAATCTTGGTAAGCGGGGTAACAACACCTCGTTTCACTTCGAAAGGCGCCGTCGTGCAACTCATCGAGTGGTGGTTGCGGTCAGTTATGCTCAACTTCAAGCCCTTCTCGTACTTTCCAATCGGAAGTACAGCGTAGAACACCTTACCCGATTTGTCGAGCGTTACACCCTTGCCACCATTGCTGCAATCGAGAATGAGCGACTGCAAAACGCCCTCACCGGAGTCGTTGCAACGAAGCTCACCCTTCTCGGTGTCGAGCAAGAAACGACCTGCAAGCGCATTGCTTGTATTACTCTCCAACTTGATGCAGTTGATTGACGCTTCGCCCGAGAGCGTAAGGCTCACAATACCGCACAACGGTTTGAGAGTTATCTTCTTATCCACAATCTGTGAGGTGTACATCGGCATATAGATGTGGTCTATCGAACCATCCTTGTAGTGCTGTGCCGGCACAAGGTCAATATATGGCGTTGCGCCATTCACGCAAGCAGCATCACCAGGATAGGCCGCCTTGTAGAGAGCGTCATCCGACTTGTCGGCCTCGACATATTGTGTGCCTTTCTTGGTGACAACAACGGGGCAGACCTTTCCGTTTACCACAACCATATCGCCCTCGACAAAGCCACCCAACGACTTATCAAACGACTGCTCCATCTCGACCGCAAACTTCACCTGCTTGGGAGCCTTCTGCGCCTCTACAACGAAGGTTACGGCAACCAAAGCCAACAATGACAACAAAAATCTCTTCATACTATCTCCATTTATTTTTGTAAAAACTCCTTTGTTACGACAATCTGTATCGCCTGTGGCACAACCTCGATTGTGACAGGCGTACCACCGTGCAACTCTCCATCGGTCTCGAGGAGTATATCGGGTGCTGCCGTAATCTTCACGCACTTGCCCTGCGCATGTTGCACATGGCCTATCGAGTATATCTCGCCATTGAAGAGTCGTCTTGCACGGAAGACCACATGCCACCAGTGCAGCGGCTTGATGAGCGTGATATCGAGCAGACCATCATCGGCCACAGCCTTCGGCAGCTGCTGAATACCTCCGCCATTGTATTTACATATACCCACAGCTATCGAGAAGAGCAAATTGTGGTATATCACCTTGTCATCGACCTCCACCGTAACACCAAAAGGCTTGAGCGAGAGGTAGCCCTTAAGCAAGCTGTAGATATAGAGCCATTTACCCTTGTAGCCCTTGAGCTTCAGGCGGTTGAATATCTCGATAACATCGGCATCGAAGCCCAAACCCGCAACATTTGCCATATAGCGAGATTGTCTATAGTTGGACTCCGTGTAGGTCACCTTGCCGACATCCTGAAGGTAGGAGTGCCCCTCGTTTATGGCTCGAATTGCGGCTGTATAATTGCGTGGGATACCGAAAGTTCGTACCCAGTCATTACCCGTACCTACGGCTATTACGGCCAACCGAATATCTTTAGGCTCACACTGCTTCTGAATAAACAAGCCATTGACAACCTCGTTGAGCGTGCCATCGCCACCCACAACGATAATCTTGCGGTAGCCTTTGTTTGCAGCCTCCACAGCGAGCTCGGTAGCGTGGTAGCGGTACTCGGTAAATGCAGGGTCGTGTTCAACTCCGTTCTCACGGAGGAGGTGTGAGATTTTCGGAAAGTCCTCCAATCCTTTACCACCTCCTGATGTAGGATTTACTATTACGAACCAGCGCTCGGTGTTGTTATGAGTCATAATTTAGCCATTAGCCATTAGCCATTAGCCATTGGCTTTATAAATAATATTATAATTCCTTTAATTGTCACCGCTGCGATTAAGCCGAGTGCAGAGGCTGCTTGCAGACTTTGCCGAGGCGGAGCAGTGAAGACCGAAGGTCAATTGTCAATTGTCAATTATCAATTATCTCTTTGGAGCGTTCTTCAATGTGTGAAGCAAAAATTCATAAAACTTCTCCACCGAAGCAATCTCCACCTTCTCGTCGGGCGAATGTGGGTAGCAGATTGTAGGACCGAACGAAATCATATCGAGGTTAGGATATACACCACCGATAATACCGCACTCCAAACCTGCGTGGATAGCAGTTACGGCAGGCTTCTTGCCGTAGAGAGCTTCGTATGACGCCAACATCGCCTTCAAGATTGGCGACTCCATATTTGGCTTCCAACCATCGTACGAACCCGACAATTCAACCTCGGCACCGGCCAACTCGAATACGCCCTTGATAGCCTCGGCAAGAGCGAACTTCTCGCTCGAAACAGACGAACGGAGCAGACATTGCACCTTAACACACTTGCCATCCGATACCACACGGGCAAGGTTGGTCGAGGTCTGCACCAAACCAGCCATCTCAACCGACATCTTCACCACACCGTTAGGTGCGCCAACAACCGCCTTAACGAGGTTTTGTGCCGTAGCAGCAGGGATAATCTCGGCAGGAGCAGCAACCTCCTCTACGAGTACTGCAATCGAGTCCTCGATATTCTCGAACTCCGCCTGCAAGGTCTTTTCGTATGCAGCAGCCTCCGCCTTGAACGCCTCTACATCGTGAACGAGTACAACTGCCTGTGCCTCACGAGGGATAGCGTTGCGCAAACCACCTCCGTCAATCGACGAGAGCAACCACTCCTGCTCGGTGTGGAGCAACAGACGACACAACAAGCGGTTGGCATTTCCACGCTGGAAGCCAATCTGAATACCCGAGTGTCCGCCCTTCAAGCCCTTAACCTCGAGTTTTACGGCCTTCCAGCCCTGTGGCGCAGCCTCGGCAGCGTAAGGGATAGAGATGTTTGCATCAGTTCCACCTGCGCAACCAACATACAACTCGCCCTCGGTTTCGGAGTCGAGGTTTAATAAAATGTCGCCTTTGAGCAGACCCGCCTTCAAGCCGAATGCTCCGTCCATACCGGTCTCCTCGGTTGCGGTGAAGAGTCCTTCGACAGCACCATGTTCGAGGGTATTGTCCTCCAAAACTGCGAGAATTGCAGCTACACCGATACCGTTGTCAGCACCAAGAGTAGTGCCGTTGGCAGTTACCCACTCGCCATCTATATATGCCTCGATAGGGTCGTTCTCGAAGTCGAAGACCTTGTCGTTGTTCTTCTGCGGTACCATATCGAGGTGCGCCTGCAAAACTATACCTTTGCGATTTTCGTAGCCAGGTGTTGCAGGTTTTGCAACATAGACATTGCACCCCTCATCGACACTATACTCGAGGTTGTGAGCCTTTGCAAACTCCACGATGTATTCACGCACCCTCTCCTCGTGATGCGAAGGACGAGGTATCTGCGTCAAAGCCTTAAAATGTTTCCAAACCAATGTTGGTTTCAGTTGCTCAAGATTGTAATTCATATCAGTAATGTTTTATTGTTATATTAATTTTCACTCTCGTCTTTCGTCTCTCGTCTCTCGTCTTTTTTGTCGAACGCCTCGACAATATGTTTTACCAACTCGTGGCGGACAATATCGCCCTTGTTGAACTCCACAAAGCCGATACCCTTGATGCCCTTCACGGTGTTCATCGCACGCACCAAGCCGCTATCGCTTTTGTGTGGCAAATCGACCTGCGTAACATCGCCCGTAACGATAAATTTGGCGTTGCGACCCATTCGTGTCAGGAACATCTTTATCTGCGAAAGCGTGGTATTCTGCGCCTCGTCAAGTATCACGAAGGCGTTATCCAGAGTTCGACCACGCATATAGGCGAGTGGAGCAATCTGCACCGTGCCGTCCTCCATAAACTTCTGCAACTTCGCAGGCGGTATCATATCGTTCAACGCATCGTACAACGGCTGCAAGTAGGGGTCGAGTTTATCCTTCAAGTCGCCCGGCAGGAAGCCCAACTTCTCGCCTGCCTCTACCGCAGGGCGAGTAAGTATCACACGACGCACCTGCTTATCTCGCAAAGCACGAACAGCCAAAGCAATGGCGGTATAGGTCTTACCCGAACCCGCAGGGCCTGTCGCAAAGATAAGGTCGTTCTTGTCGTACAAATCGACCAATTTGCGCTGATTTGCGGTGCGAGCCTTCACGATTATGCCGTTGTTGCCATAGACGATAACCTCCTTGTCGCTCTGGTGAGCCTTCTCTGCCGCCTCGGCAAAACCCACCGAGAAGGACTGCTCAATAACCTCCTTCGAGATGTGGCCGTAGCGGTCGTAGTAGGCGATTAAGCCCGCCATCTGGCGCTCAAAACGCTCCACATCACCCTTTGCACCAAGCACCTTCAACGAGGAGCCTCGCGCCACGATTTTGAGTTTCGGGTGCATCGCCACAATCTGTTGCAGGTAGCACTCCTTGGCTCCATACAACTCTCGGGTATCGACACCCTCGATTATAATCTCTTTTCCTGTTGTTTCGGTCATCTGATTTTATAGCTTTTAGCCATTGGCCATTAGCCATTGGCTTTTTTAGTTAGTAGTGAGTAGAGAGTAGTGAGTAGTTTTTAATTTTACATTTCTCTCGTCTCTTGTCTAAAGTTTAGAACACATATCCGAAGCGCAGCTGTATATTGCCGATTTTGTTATTAAACTTCTGCGCCTTGGGTTGTATATTCTCGTCAAGTGAATAGAGGTATTCGCAGTGCGCCTTCTTCTCCATAAACTGACCGACATAGCGCAAATCCAACATCATACACTTGGCAAACTTCACCGACACACCTGCAGCATAGGTCACCGTAGGATAGATACGCCCAAGGTAGCACTTCTCGATATTATCGTTGAGAGCGATATTGTAGTAGGGGGTATCCATAAGTGTAAAAACAGGACCTGCATTTATGCGAAACATCGCTATGCGCAACGACAAGAGCAACGGCACCTGCACCAGGTTCAAACGAGCCTTGGTCGAGAAGTTGTGCGGCTCGTCGTTTATACGGATTGTGCCATAGGAGTAGGTCACCTCGGGCTGTATGCCGAAGACCTTGCCGATATTGAGGCGAAACTGCAGAGCTGCACCATACGACATCGTCATCTTCAGCTGTGCCGACATCTCCTCCAACGGCTGCACCGAGAACCAGTTGTAGTGCGCTCCTACACCCAAGCCGAGTTCGGTCGTGATCTGCACGCTCTTGCGCTTCTTGACCTTGGGAGCCGACTCACCAGAGTAGCTACCCTTGAGCTCCGCCTCCGACTGCCTCACAGCACTACCCTGCGCCACTACATCTCCTACCACGCAGAGCGTAAAAGCAGTACTCAACAACAATATCGCACATCTAATATTCATCTTCATACTCATTGCATATCCTTTCAATCCCCAAAAATAGTAATTATTTTTGAATAATTAAAGCTATTGCCAAAAACTATTTTTTTACCTACCTTTGCAGCCGGAAAATTAGGAATTAAGGATAAAGGAGATAAAGTTATGAGTTTAGTAGCAATCGTAGGTCGCCCTAATGTGGGTAAAAGTACCCTCTTCAACCGCCTTGTAGGCAACCGACAAGCAATTGTCGATGACACGGCAGGTACAACACGAGATCGCCACTACGGCAAGACCGACTGGTGTGGCCGCGAGTTCTCGGTTATCGACACGGGTGGTTACGCTGTAAATAGCGACGACATCTTCGAGGAGGAGATACGCAAACAGGTGATGCTCGCCATCGAGGAGGCAGATGTTATCCTCTTTATGGTCGAGGTGGGCACAGGCGTCACAGACCTTGATATGATGATGGCCGAGGTGCTACGCCGTGCCAAGAAGCGCACTATCGTTGTCTGCAACAAGGTCGATAACTACGACCTCATATACTCCTCCAACGACTTCTACTCGCTCGGTCTTGGCGACCCATTCTGCATCTCGTCGATGTCGGGCAGCGGTACGGGCGATTTGATGGACGAGATACTTCGTCTGCTCCCCGAGGATTGCGAGGCCGAGGAGATGGAGAACCTCCCTCGTATCACGATTGTTGGTCGCCCGAATGTCGGCAAATCATCGCTTACGAATGCTCTGCTCGGTACCGACCGCAATATCGTAACCAACATTGCTGGTACTACTCGTGACTCTATCCACACACGCTACAACAAGTTCGGCATGGACTTCTACCTTGTCGATACGGCAGGTATGCGCAAGAAGGGCAAGACGATGGAGGATTTGGAGTTCTACTCGGTGATGCGTTCAATTCGTGCTATCGAGGCTTCGGATGTATGTATCCTGATGCTCGATGCGCAGCAGGGCCTCGAGTCGCAGGATCTGAATATCCACAACCTCATTGTCCGCAACCGCAAGGGTTGTGTTATAGTGGTGAACAAGTGGGACTTAATCGAGAAGGGCAACAACACCATGAAGGAGTGGAAAGAGGCTATCGAGAAACGCCTTGCTCCATTTAACGATATTCCGATTATCTTCACCTCGGCACTCAACAAGCAGCGCATTCTCGATGTGTTGCAGACCGCAATACGAGTCTATCAGTCACGCTCCCGTCGTATTCCGACTTCGGAGTTCAACGACTATATGTTGCCGATTATCGAGGAGACACCGCCACCTTCAACCAAGGGTAAGTATATCCGCATCAAGTATGCTATGCAGCTCCCTACCCCAACACCGCAGTTTGTCTTCTTCTGCAACCTTCCGCAGTATATTCGTGAGAACTACCGACGCTTCCTCGAGAACCACCTGCGAGAGCATTGGGATTTCTCGGGAGTGCCTATCCAGATCTACTTCCGACAGAAGTAGAGAGTTGAGAGATTTTTTAGGTTGGCGGGGACTCTCGAGGTTATCACGGCGCAGGTTTATTAGGGTCGTTAGAGGCGTTAGGGGCGTTAGGGGAGCGCTTGAGGGTTTAGGTTGTCGGAACTCTTTAGGTTGTCAGGGCGCAGGTGTAATGGCATTGAATGGCAGGCGTTCGCTAACGCTCACTGAATGGCAATCGCTCCCGATGGTCGCTGAATGGCAGGCGTTTACGCTTTTTTTGTCGCAGCTTTCTGCGCTTTGCCATTAAGCAGTCGATAGACTGCGCTGCCATTAAGGGCGAAGCCCGTTTGCCATTCTATGCCATCTTTGTTGCGCTTTGACACCTTACACCGAATAATTGTCAATTCAGCTTTCTGCGCCTCCCCATAAAGCAATCTCTGATTGCGCCCCCATAAAGGGCGGAACGCCCGCCCCCACAAAGCACCGCAGGTGCGCCCCCAAAATTATCTGCGCCTTCCTGCACCAAAAAGAACTCGTCAGAACAATTCCTGCACAAAAAAATCGTAAATGAACGATTTTTAAGCGAGGACTGCCTTTTCAATATGCTCCACCTGCTGACGGAACATCTTGTCGGTGTCCATAAGATTGGATATGGTCTTGCACGAGTGAAGCACCGTGGCGTGGTTGCGGCCACCTATAGCAGCACCGATAGTTGTGAGTGGCTGCTTGGTGTGCTTCTTTGCGAGGAACATGGCCAGCTGTCGGGCTATGGCGACCTCACGGGTACGCTCCGAGGAGTTCATACGCTCCTTGTCGAGCTCCATTTCGGCACAGACAACATCTATGATGTGGTCGATAGTTATCTCCTTCTGGTAGAGCGACACATAGACCTTCAATATCTCCTTTGCAAGCGATATGGTAATGCGCTTGTTCATGTAGGTTGCATTGGCTATAAGCGACGATATTGCACCTTCGATTTCACGGATATTTGCCGATATATGCTCCGCCAAATACTTCACCACCTCTTCGGGTATCTCGACATTGAGGTGCTCGGCCTTGGCCTTGATAATCTTGACCTTGGTGTCGTAGTCCGGGATGCGTATCTCGGCCGACAGTCCCCACTTGAAACGGGTAAGGAGTCGTTCCTCGATATCCTTCAGCTCTACAGGCGGCTTATCCGATATCAGCACAAGCTGCTTACCTGCCATCTGCAAGTGGTTGAAGATGTTGAAGAAGGCGTTTTGTGTTCCGACCTTGCCCGACAACTCCTGAATATCGTCGAGGATAAGGACATCGACCATCTGGTAGAAGTTGATGAAGTTCGGTATCTCCTTATTTATGGTTGCGGCCTGGAACTGCGCCTGAAACTTATTCATCGCAACATAGAGCACCTGCAACTCCGGAAAGCGCTGGCGCACCTCGTTGCCTATGGCGTGTGCAAGGTGGGTCTTACCGAGACCCGAGTCGCCATAGATGTAGAGAGGGTTGAACGGGGTGTGGTTACCCGGATTTACCGACACCGACATCGACACCGAGCGCACCAGACGGTTGCACTCGCCCTCGATAAAATTGTCGAAGGTGTACTCTTTATTGAGCTGCGGTTCAATTCTTATACGATTTATGCCCGGAATTACAAAAGGATTTCGTATATTTGAGGTGTCGGTCTGCGCACTAAACTTATGATCGGTTGCTGTAGCATCGCTTTCGGATGGCACAGCAATCTGGTGATCGCTCTTTGGAATAGCGTAGTAGAGGCGTGTCGAGCTACCAAACAGCTCGGCAATGATAGGTTTGAGCACCTGACTATAGTTGTTCTCAATCACCTTCGCAAAGTCACGATCAGGCACCTTGATACGCAAGCGTTCTCCATCGAATTCGAGGAACTCGACAGGAACGAACCATTTATCAAACTCCTCGGCGGAAGTTTGAGCCTTCACTGCATTGAGGCAATTTTGCCAAGCATCATTATATGTAGTTGCGCCTACAAACATAACTTTCTGATTATAAACTATTTGGGTTAATATCAACCGTAACGATTATATCTCTCCTTCGATTGACATTGCAAAGGTGGAAATAAAATTGTTTAAAAAAAAATGGTCCAACTATTGTTTATTAATTATTTTGTGTTATAAGAGAAATTTTCTTTTCTGCGCCACAAAAATTTAATTCGCTGATAGACTACATTTAGAAATAATTTTTGTATATTTGCGTAGATAAAAATAAGAATAGAATTTTACAAAACTATAAGAAAAACCTATAACTAAAAAACTATGGACAATCTACAACAATTAGTAATGTCGAAGGCCGAAAAGTGGCTCGGTCCTGAGTTCGACGAGGCAACCCGCAAAGAGGTGCAAAACCTTATCGACAACGACCCTAAAAACTTGGTCGAGAGCTTCTACAAAGATTTGGAGTTCGGCACAGGTGGCTTGCGTGGTATCATGGGTGCAGGTACAAACCGTATGAACAACTACACCGTAGGTTTTGCTACGCAAGGTTTGGCTAACTACCTCAAAATCAACTTCCCCGGGGAAGAGATACGAGTAGCCATTGCGCACGACTCACGCAACAACTCTCGCACCTTCGCAGAGCGTGTGGCCGACATCTTCGCCTCAAACGGCTTCAAGGTCTTCCTCTTCGACGAGTTGCGTCCTACACCGGAGCTCTCGTTTGCAATTCGTGAACTCCATTGCCAGTCGGGTGTGATGGTGACTGCTTCGCACAACCCGAAGGAGTATAACGGCTACAAGGCCTATTGGAGCGATGGTTCGCAGGTTACCTCTCCGCACGATGTTAATATTATAAAGGAGGTGGAGAAGATTACCGAGGTGTCGCAGGTATTGACAGGCAAGAATGCCGAGAATATCACCATCCTCGACGAGAAGTTTGACGAGAAGTATCTCGCAGCGATTAAGAAGTTGCAACTCTCGGCCGACAGCGTGGCTCGTTTCCACGATATGAAGATTATCTACACCCCACTCCATGGTGCCGGTGTGCGTCTTACCCCTGCTTCGCTCAAGAACTTCGGTTTCACGAATATAATCTCCGTGCCGGAGCAGACCGTTCTCGACGGCAACTTCCCTACCGTGGAGTCGCCAAACCCTGAGAACCGCCCGACAATGAAGATGGCTATCGACTTGGCGGAGAAGGAGCAGGCCGACCTTGCAATGGCAACAGACCCCGACTCGGACCGTATCGGTTTGGCGTTGCGCAACTCGAAGGGCGAGTATGTTCTCCTGAACGGAAATCAGACTTTGGTGCTCTTGATGTGCTACCAGCTCACCCGTTGGGCAGAGACAGGCCGCATCAAGGATGGCGACTATGTCGTTAAGACCATCGTAACCTCGATGATGCCTGATGCCGTAGCGGAGGCTTATGGCGTGAAGTGCTACAACTGCCTCACGGGCTTCAAGTATATCGCAAAGATTATCCGTGAGAACGAGGGCAAGACCAACTACATCGGTGGTGGCGAGGAGTCGTTCGGTTACCTCGCAGGCGATTATGTGCGTGACAAGGATGGAGTATCGGCTTGTTCGTTGGCTGCCGAGGCTGCTGCTTGGTGTCGAGACACCAAGGGTGTAACGCTCTACGAGTGGTTGCAGGACCTCTATGTGAAGTTCGGTTTCTACCGTGAGGGTCTTGTAAATGTTGTTCGTGAGGGCAAGGATGGTGCAGAGCTTATCCAGAATATGATGGTCGAGTATCGTGCCAACCCTCCACAGTCAATTCTCGGCTCAAAGGTCGTAGAGGTTTACGACTACAAGACTTTGGAGTTGAAGAACACCATAACGGGCGAGGTATCCCCTATTCCGGGTATCGAGGATAAGAGCAATGTTTTGCAGTGGATCACCGAGGATGGCACGAAGGTTTCGGTGCGCCCTTCGGGTACGGAGCCAAAGATTAAGTTCTACTTCGGTGTCAAGGCGGAGTTGCCTTCGGTTGAGCAGTTCGACGAGGTGCAGGCTGCGCTTGATGCAAAGATTGAGGCCATAAAGGCGGAGCTCAAGCTCATATAATATATATTGTATTATAATGATTGCAAAAGAACGCATAGCAAAGGCCTTGGCTGTCGCAACCGACACCAAGGTCTTTGAGATGGATAGCAATATACTTCATCGAGCACCCGCCATCTTCAAGGAGCAGTTTGGCAATGCACGAGCTATCGTCGTTGCCGACAAAAACACTTGGCGTGTAGCGGGCGAAGAGGTTTTCAAATACCTTGTCGATGCAAAAATCGAGGTTTCGGAACATATTATCCGACAGGATGAGTTCCATGCCGAGTGGTGCTATGTCGTCGAGGTCGAGGAGGCCGCAAAAGAGGCTGGAGCGATTATCGTTGCGGTGGGTTCGGGCGTTATTAACGACCTCTGCAAACTTGCATCGCACCATCTCGGGCAGCAGTATCTCACCATACCTACTGCAGCATCGGTCGATGGCTACTCTTCGTTTGGAGCCTCGATAAGCTACGAGGGGTTGAAGCGGACCTTCGAGTGCCCTGCGCCCGTGGCGATATTGGCCGATGTGGAGGTTCTTGCCGCAGCACCAAAGGAGATGACCGCAGCAGGTTATGCCGACCTCGCAGCCAAGATACCGTGCGGTGCGGAGTGGATGATTGCCGACATTATGGGTGCCGAGCCTATCATCCCCGAGGCGTGGCATCTGTTGCAGGATGTGCTCGACGAGCAGTTATCTAACCCCGATGGCGTTGCCTCGGGCGACAAAAGGGCTATTGCAGCCCTGTTTGAGGGCTTGACCTTGAGCGGTTTTGCTATGCAGGCGGCTCGTTCGAGTCGTCCGGCATCGTGTACCGACCACCTCTTTAGCCACTACCTCGATATGACGCACCACACCTTCAACGGCAAGTTGCAGTCGCACGGCTTTCAGGTCGCTATCGGAACGCTTACGATGTGTGCATTCTTTGATGCTTTCCTCGAAATGGACCTATGCAACCTCGATGTCGAGAGGTGCGTGGAGGCGTGGCCTTCGCTCGAGGAGGAGCAGCAGCGTGCGCTCGAGATATTCAAAGATTTCGTCTCGCCACAGCTCGGCTATAAGGAGATTACCACCAAATACAACGACAAAGATATCGTGCGTGAGCAGCTTCTCACATTCAAGCGTCACTGGCCGTTGCTGAAGGAGCAGTACCGCAAGCAGGTCTATCCATTCGAGAAGATGCAGGAGTGCTTCCGCAAGGTGGGCGCACCCGCAGACCCTGCCGATATAGGGGTTACTCGTCAGCAGCTGAAGGATATGTTGCCATTCGTGCAGTTGATGCGTTGGCGTATGAATTTATTGGACCTCGCACACCGAGGGGGCTTCTACGACGAGTTGGTCGAGAAGGTCTTTGGCAAGGGCGGTCGCTGGGAGATATTAAAATAGACAAACAAAACAAGAATATTATGAAGACATTAAGGAGTATTATCGCTGCACTTCTCCTTATGGTTGCGCCCGCTGCTGCGTGGGCACAGGAGGGCGAAATTATCCTCTTGGCACACCGTGGAGGTTGTGGCGAGGGTATGGAGAACACACTCGGCACATTCCAACGCAGCCTCGATGCAGGCATCAAAGCTTTCGAGATTGATGTCCGCATCACCAAAGATGGCAAAATCGTTATGCAACACGACGACACGCTTCGTCGCACTGCGGGCATAGACCGTTCGGTCGAGGATATGACCGAGAAGGAGTTGCGTGAGGTTAGACTCAAAGATGGCTCGAAGCTGATGTTTCTCGATGAGTTTATCGAGCTTATGAGCCGCCACGAGGGGCTTTTTATCGAGGTCGAGATGAAGTGTCGCAAGTATAGCGATGAGCTTCTCTACGGCTCGGGTTACCTCGACAAGGTTGCCAAGGCGGTGCTAAAAGGCACACCGAAGGGCTCAACATACGCAATGACCTCGTTTGACACACGAGCATTGCGCTATATCAAGGAGCACTACCCTACGGCTGACCTTGGCCTTATCACCAAGAATGGCTGCACCAAGGAGACTGTAACCATTGCCGAGGTGCTGGGCGTGAAGCGTATTGCAGCACGACTCGACAAGACCTCGCAAGCAAATATGAAGTATGCCCACGAGAGGGGTATGAAGGTGAATTTGTGGCCTGGTCGTAGCGACGACACAATTATTCGTGCCTGGGCGTTAGGCGCAGATATCCACTGCACAGACTACCCCGTGCACCTCAAAAAGCACATAGCCGAAAACCATAAGTGGTTGAAAGTAAAGTAGAAAAAGGAGCCTTCGAGGCTCCTTTTTTAGTGGGTGGTTACATCTGGTTGAGCAGATTGCACCTCCCCTTCTATTTCACTCTTATAAGGTTTATGCCGTCACGAAGGGGGAGAATTACGCTCTCTACCCTGCTGTCGTTCAGCACATGTTCGTTGAAGGCGATAATCTCCTGCGTCTGCTTATCCTTGCGGGCAACCTCCTCGACAACCTTGCCGTACCATAGGATATTATCCGCCAAGATAAAGGTGTTCGGATGTACCATATCGTGTTCGAAGAGCATATCGTAGTAGGCTCGATACTCCCTCTTGTCGCCATCAATAAATACAAGGTCGTACTTCTCGCCCAACTGCGGAGCGAGGTCGAGGGCAGAGCCGATGTGCTGGCGAATCTTGTCGCCCACGCCACTGCGCTCGAAGAAGTCGGCTGCAATCATCTCCAACTCGTCATCAACCTCAAAGGTGTCGATTAAAGCACCCTCCTCCAAACCCATCGCCATCGAGATAGCCGAATAGCCCGTAAAAGTGCCTATTTCGAGGATACGGTGTGGGCGCAACATACGCACAAGCATCTCCAAGAGTTTTCCCTGAATATGCCCCGAAATCATTCGTGGGTTAATAACACGCAAGTATGTTTCACGCTCCAACTCGTGCAACAACTCTGTTTGCGGCGAGGACATCGCCTCGATGTATTGGTCAAGCTTTTCCATAAATTCTTTGCTTTTGGCTATCAGTTATTTTGGCGCAGCAAAATGGCATGCGCTCACTTTGTTCGCTGAATGGCAACGAATGGCATGCGCTCGTTTCACTCGCTGAATGGCAAAGCGCCTGTTATTAAGCACTCCTTTGGAGTGCGCTGACATTAAATGCCATTAAGGGCTGTAAGCCCGAATGCCATTAAATGCCACATAGTTGGCGCAACTTTCCGCAAAAGTAAAAATTTTTGCGCACAATACCGCAAGTATAGAAAATTATTTATATATTTGCATTGCAGTCGAAAGATTTGCAGACATATAGAAAGTGTTTTTCGCACTCCTAATCTGAAAATGTGGCAATTTTCTACGAATCTAGGGAAGACGGACAGCACTCATTTCTTGTATATATAGGGTATGGCATATCTTATGCCTTGTTGTCCTATACTATGCAGGTGTGGGGCATTGTAACGTTTATTTGGATTCGGGTTAGCCACAACCTTCAGATTAATAGACGAAAATCAACTCCACACTTTCTTTTTTTTTGTAAATAACCCACCGCATAGGAGTTGCTACGGCAAAACAAAAAATAAGCTTATGCTAATGGAAAAATCTATGGGCTATCTTCCCCCAGAAATCGAAGTGCAGAGCGTCTTTGTCGAACAAGGATTTGCTCTCTCTAATATGGAGCAAATTGGCGGAGAGAATGAAGAAATCGAGTGGTAAAATCATAAAAAAACAATAAAATCATGAGAAAAATAGCAATTTTAGCAACCCTTGTTGCATCTATAATGGGCGGTTGCGCAGTAAATGAAGTTAATACACTAACTCAAACCGAATCTTTACCAAACCTTTCGGCTGGCTTTGCCGAGAGTGCCACAAAAACATATGTAGATTAAAGAGGGAACTCGATTAATTGGAAATAGTGCATTCGATATTTGCAAATCGCTGACAAGTGTTACAATTCCCGATAGCGTTACTTCGATTGGAAATCAGGCATTCTATGGTTGCAGTAGCCTGACAAGTGTAACAATTCCTGATAGCGTTACTTCAATTGGAGAGTATGCATTCCGTTCTTGTAGTAGCCTGACAGGTCTTATAATCCCTAATAGCGTTGTTGAGATTGGAGGCTGTGCATTCTGTGATTGCACCTCGCTGACAAGTGTTACAATTGGCAATAGCGTTACTTCGATTGGAAATTCTGTATTCTCTGGTTGCAGTAGCCTAACAAGTGTAACAATCCCTGATAGCGTTACTTCAATTGGAGAGTATGCATTCCGTTCTTGTAGTAGCCTGACAGGTGTTATAATCCCTAATAGCGTTGTTGAGATTGGGCACTATGCATTCCGTGATTGCAGTAGCTTGGCAAGCGTAACAATCCCTGATAGCGTTACTTCGATTGGAAATTACGCATTCTCTTATTGCTCCAGGCTAATAAGTGTAACGATAGGTAGTAGCGTTACTTCGATTATGCTTTCATTCTATGATTGCCCTTGGTTGACAACTGTCTATTGTAAGCCAACGATACCGCCTACAGGAGGAGGTGGTGGTTTTGGTTACTACCCGGGGGATGGCAGTCCTGATTTTGTAATTCCTTGTAAAATTTATGTGCCAGCCGAATCAGTAGAAGCATACAAATCAGCAGTTGATTGGAAATTTTATGCTGATTACATCAAACCATATAATTTTTAACCATTGAAAGAAGAAAACCATGAAAATTATTGTGGTTAAGGGAAATCAAAATACAGGTAAGACTACATCTATACGATTGGCATA
>SUZW01000001.1 GCA_015059685.1 Rikenellaceae bacterium
CAGAAGCACGACAAAAGTGCGACAAATTAAATCGCGCTGTTTCAGAGAGTTATGCGCGTTGCGCTTGTAACTTGTTGATATAAAACAAAAAAGGAAAACCTTTCGATTTTCCCTTTCAGTGATTCCGTTGGGGCTCGAACCCAAAACCTACAGCTTAGAAGGCTGTTGCTCTATCCAGTTGAGCTACGGAACCAGGCCGTTTGCTAAAAAATAGTCGTTGGGGTGTAAAAACTACTCTTCGCTTACCCCCCCCCTTGTGGGTGAGCCGATTTCGAGATTTGAACTCGAGACCCCTTCATTACGAGTGAAGTGCTCTACCGCTGAGCTAAATCGGCAACAAAACTCTCTGTTTAGCAGGTGCAAATATCGTAATTTTTTTCTCTATTTGTGCAACTTTCGTCAAAAATTTTGTATTTTCGCATTCACTAAAAAACTAAAACTCACCGATTATGACCACTTTCCTCTGTTGTCTTGTCCTGCTCGTTGCCGCATACTTCACATACGGCAAGTATCTCGAAAAGGTCTGCAACATCAACCCAAAAGCCGAAGTGCCAAGCACAAAACTCTACGACGGTGTTGATTATGTGCCTATGCCCCGTTGGCGTACATTCCTTATTCAGCTGCTCAACATAGCCGGCACAGGCCCTATCTTCGGTGCTATCCTCGGAGCCTGTTACGGTCCCGTAGCCTTCCTCTGGATAACCTTTGGCGGCATCTTCATGGGTGCCATGCACGACTACCTCTCGGGTGTAATCCTCGTGCGCAACGACGGTTTGAGCATTACCGAGATTGTCGCTCGCTACCTCGGCAAGGGCGCAGGAGCCTTTATGCGTATATTTTCGGTTGTGCTACTCATCTTGGTGGGTGTGGTCTTTGTTGTTAGCCCGGCTGACATCCTCTCGGCAAAATTTGATGTAATATCCAAAAACTGGTGGCTCGCAATAATCATCGCC
The DNA here is from genome assembly GCA_015059685.1 of Rikenellaceae bacterium. GTDB lineage: Bacteria > Bacteroidota > Bacteroidia > Bacteroidales > Rikenellaceae > Alistipes. Next base: position 954 of record SUZW01000001.1, read on the forward strand.
TACTACTTTATCGCCACTCTTCTGCCGGTCGATAAACTTATCGGCAAGATATACCCTCTCTTTGGTTTTGCCTTGGTGGCAATGGCTCTCGGCCTATTAGGTGTCCTTATCTTCGGGGACTACACTATCCCTGCGATGACTCTCGAGAACCTCCACGCAAACAAAGCCAATCTTCCGTTGGTGCCAACGCTCTTTATAACCATCGCCTGTGGTGCTATTTCGGGTTTCCACGCCACGCAGTCACCACTTATGGCTCGTTGCGTAAACAATGAGCGAGAGTGTCGCTTTGTATTCTACGGTTCGATGATTTCCGAGTCGGTTATTGCCCTTATCTGGGCGGCTATCTCGATGGCTTTCTTCTACGACGATGGTGGTGTTTCGGCTGTCATGGCAAACCACACCCCCGCATGGGCGGTAAACGAAATATCGAACACGACACTCGGTGTTGTGGGTGGCATTCTTGCTATTTTGGGTGTCGTAGCTGCCCCCATCACCTCGGGTGATACGGCCTTTCGCTCGGCTCGCCTTATCATTGCCGATGTGTTCCACATCGAGCAGCGCACCAAGTGGAAGCGTCTTGCCATAGCCCTGCCCATCTTTGCTGTGGGCGCAGCTCTCACCTTTGTTGATTTTGATGTTGTGTGGCGATACTTCGCTTGGTCTAATCAGGCTTTGGCGTCGGTTGTATTGTGGTCTATTGTTGTCTATCTGCACCGTGAGCAGCGCAACTACTGGGTAGCTCTTATCCCTGCGATTTTTATGACCTACATCTGCTCGTCGTTTGTCTTCGTATCGGGGCAGTTTGTCGGTATGGGTGCTGTACCTATGGCCTATATTTGGGGTGGCGTGGTAACCATCGCACTCTCCTCGTACATGATATATATGTTAGTGAAAAATAGCAAGAAGCATGGCAAAAATAACGCTTAAACCGACCGAAAACCAGAACTTCATACTCCTCGGTGGAGATTTTTCGAAGCAGCTTGACCTCGCCCACAACCAAGAGGGTGAGGGGGCCTTTGAGGAGGCGTGCAACACTCGCTACAAGGCCTTTCAGCAGATTGTAGAGGTTTTGCCCGAGGATGAGGTTGTCGAGTTGGACTTCTCGCACGCCAACACCCGTGCTGCCATGGAGATTGTTTATGGCTCGGCCGTAGATAACTTCCTCGCTGGCGATGTGGAGTTGTCGGCCGCACAGTTGGAGCTTCTGTTGGAGTGTGACAGCGAAGACCATATCGAGGCGACACCTCAATTGGCGTTGTGCTATCTCGCCTTGGAGGAGTGGGAGTGTTTGGATGAGATACTGCCCGATTTGGGCGATAAGGGGGCTTTTAGACCGCTTATTGAGGCGTTGGCAGAGTTTGTCCGCACGGGGGTTGTTTCGACCGAAAAAGCGGCCTCTTTGCGCCGCCATCGCCCACTATGCGAAGTACTTGGTGCAGAGAGCGTCGTGGCTGACGAAAACTATCTGCAAGATATCGCCTCGGAGCGCCCATCACAAAAAGCACTCGCAACAGAGATTGCACTCCGTTGCGAGCCGCTATTTCTTAAATACGACGGTTTCCTGCCTGCGTTGAAGTGGGTGTTATAGATCCAATTTCAGCCCCGTATAGTCGCTTTTGGTGGTTGGGCAGTCGTGGTGGTCGCAATGTTCGCCCGAGTCCTCGATATTGCCCCAAAGATATTCTATAACAAGATTATTTACTTCGCCCGAGCAGCCTCGGATGGTCTTGATGCCGCACTTGTTCAGTACATTTTTTGCGCCATCGCCCATATTTCCCGCCAACATAACCTCGACACCTCTTGCGGCCAGCAGCGGTGCAATGCCCGACTTGCAACCACACCCTTGCGGTGCGGGCAGCTCTTCGATATCTACTATCGCACCATTTTCTATCTCGTATATGGTGTAGTGGTGGCAGTGTCCAAAGTGGTCATCAACCACGCCGTCTCTTGTAGGAACAGCAATCTTCATCTCTTTGTTCTATTTTATAATTAGATCCTCCACTCGTACCTTTGGCACAATATGTCGCTCGCCCTGACAATAGTAGGCGTGAGGCTCCTCCTCGCCAATATCTACAATCTCGACCTGCTCGGCACCTCGGCCTATAGCCACAACAAGCAGTGGCTCCATAGGCAGCTCCAACATCTCCCTCACCCGTACCTTGTCAAAGGCTCCGATACATATTCCGTTCAACCCCATCTCCACAGCACGCAACAGCATTGTCTGTGCCACGATGCCTGTATCTATATAGACATTGTGTCCCTGCTCCTTCGAGCATATCACAACGAAGGCGTTTGGCTCCTGCCCCTCGGGTGGATAGTGCATCTCGAGTCGGCCTCCGCCAAAACGAAGGTGTGGCAACAACGACCTTGCCTCCTCGCCCTGTACCAAACGAAAGCGCAGCACCTGCTGATTGCGAGCCGACGGAGTCAGACGAGCAGCCTCAACGAGTTGTCGTAGTTGCTCCTCACGCACACAAAATGAGCTGTCGTAGGCTCGGTGGCTTCGGTTTTTTGCGAGCAACGACATGAGCGACACCCTGTATCGCTTTTGAGGTGTCGCCTTACGGGCAAAATACTCCTCCATCTTGCGGCCGAGAAAATCGTCTGCCATACCCTATCGCTTCTTTCTTTTCATCTTCAGATCGACATAGAGAGGTCGGTGATCCGATGCCTCCCTATTATCCACAACCGTTGTACGAGGCTTCACAAATCTTGCACCACAGCCAAATACATAGTCGATACATCTCGATGGTTTTACGCTATTGTATGTAAATTGTGTCGAGTCGCTCAACACCTCCATAAACTCCTTGAAAGCGGTGATGGTCTGAGTCTCGGGTTTTGCATTTATGTCACCTACGACAAATACCGGCTTCTGCAGCTTCTCAACCACACCACGAATAATCTTCACCGAGCTCAACTGATCCTCTTTGTTCAACGAGAGGTGGGTGCAGATGAGGTAACAGCTCTTGAACTCCACAACAATCATTGCTCGAGGCTCCCTACGACAAGGTAGTGGATAGCGCTCAACCGACAACGCCTTCTCCTTCGACAACACTCCTATACCATACTTTCCGCCACGGAAGTTGATTGTCGGAGCGTAGTAGTCGTTATATCCCGTTCTGCGAGCCAACTCGCCCAAGACATAGTGGTTGTTGCGAGTGGTCATGCTATCGAGCTCCTGCACCGCCACAAAAGTGGGCTTCGCCTCGTTTATAACCGAGGCTGTACGGTCGAAGTCGAACTTGTTGTCCATACCTTTGCAGTTGCGGACATTGAAGCTCATCACACGCATCTTCTGTGCTTGCACAGCCGTTGTTGCCATCAAGACAACCATCACAAATAAAAATACTCTCTTCATCTTCGCCTTGTTTTTTTACGCCTTATCGTATCCATCACGCTTGGCTCCCCACATTGCAAGGAAGACCACGCCACCAACTATCGCCATAGCGATAACGCCCATAAAGACATAGCTCCAACCGTAGTTGTCGGCCAACCAGCCCACGCCAAGGCCCGACACTGCGGTCGAGAGGTAGCCAAATATGCCGACCAGGCCATTTGCCGTAGCTGCCGCCTTCTTTGTAGCCTGATTTGCTGCAGCGATACCGATAAGAGCCTGCGGGCCATAGATAAAGAAGCCCGCCATAGCCAACACTCCTATCAGCAACGCATCCGGCTCCTCGGTTGGCGAGAGGTAGAAGTAGTAGAAGCCCGCCATACATAGGGCTGCTCCGACCATACACCACAAGCAGGTGCGGTGTGCACGACCGCCAAAGAGTTTGTCGGTAACCCATCCTGCCACCAACATACCGATAATACCGAGTATCTCGAACACTGCAACGGCTGCGCCTGCCGAGGAGTAGGCCATATCACAAGCCTCGGTCAAGAACTTTGGTCCCCAATCGAGCACCGAGAAGCGCACCACATAGACGAAGAAGTTGGCCAACGCCAAAGCCCATATTATAGGGTTCTTATAGACCATCTTCTGCACAAAAGCACGGCGTGCCGCAGCGTCCGTATGTTCGTCATCATCTATCGAGGTCTTTGCCATTTCAAGCTCCGGCAGACCTACCGACTTCGGTGTATCTCGCAACAGCGCAAAGAGTCCTACTGCGCCCACCAGCGCCAACAAGCCCGGTATCCAGAAGGCCCACTGCCAAGCTCCCGTATGCGAAGCTCTCGAGGCGATGCTCTGCGAAGCCTTAACCTGCACCACGGGCAGCTCTGTAAGCTCGGCCAACTCCTCTATCGAGGCTCCGACATGTGTAGCTGCCGCACGCTCCACGGCAAGGTAGTTCTTGCGCGAGAAGTCGTACACGGTGGTGTCACGACGACCATCCTCGAAGTTGCTCTTGTAGGTGTAGATGCCATAGACAAGGTAACCATCGTTATCCTTCTCAACCTTCACTCCATTGACCTTGGCGATACGGATATCCGACTTCTTGATATCATCCTTAAAGGCTGTCGATACATAGTTGTAGGTCATCTTATCCACCGCAGCCGCATCGTTCGATACATTCTTTCCCATCGTACCCATTATGAAGCCACAGAGGATAGCCAACAACGAGGCTCCTATCGAGTGCGAGGTGTTCCATATCGACATCTTCGTAGCCAGCTCCTGCGGAGGTATCCAGTGTGTCAGCAGACGGGCGCAAGGGGGAAAGCCACTGCCTTGGAAGATGTTGTTCAGCACCAACAATATAGCAAATGCAACTATCAAGATATGAGGTGCCACACCTATCTCCACACCCAACACCATTGGTGCAAAACCAAAGGCGAGCGACACAAGCGCACAGGCAAACAGACCTATAGACATGTGGTAGCGGGCATTCATTCTGTCGGCAATCACACCATTGAAGAAGCGTGAGAAGCCATAGACCATACCCACGATGGTCATAAGCACTCCAAACGAGGTGTTCGAAATACCATACTCTGCCGCCATACCCGGCATTGCAAACGAGAAGTTTTTACGCACGAAGTAGAATAGTGCGTAGCCTATCATCGTAGCAAATATGGTGCGCCACTGCCAAATCTTAAATCTCTTCTGTGTTTGAGCATCCATGTTTTTTTTGCTTTTTGCCATTAGCCATTAGCCATTGACTATTTTAGATTATTAGAGGAGGTTAGAGGTTGTTAGGGGAAGTTAGGGTGGCGCAACTCTAATAACCCCTAACTACCTTTAACATCCTTTAACTACCTCTTATAAAATTGCGCCACTAAAAAGTTTTCCGTTTATTTAAGTCCGTGAGCCTCTTTTATGAGTTCTCCCAAGACCTCGATACTGTCGCAGACGAGATGTGGCTGCTTCGGTGCTGCATCGCACACCTCGAGGGTTGTCTCGCCCGACAATACCAACACACCAAAGGCTCCGGCATTATGAGCCATCTCGATGTCGGTATAGATGCGGTCACCCACCATAGCAACCTCGTCGGCCTCGTAGCCAAAGCGGTTCAATATTCCCGACAACATATTTGGATCGGGCTTACCAAGGGTAATATCGGGGCGACGGCCCGTAGCGTGCGCCAAGCACTCGCATATCGAGCCACAATCTACCAATACCACCTTCTGATCGGTAGGACATACCCTATCCGGATTTGTGGCGATATAAGGCACTCCCTGCGATATCCACCACGCTGCACGGCAGAGGCGGTCATACTGCAGGGTCTTGTCGAAGGCCACAACCACAACATCGGGTACATCGTCGGCCGACTCGGCTGTCGATACAAAGCCCGCCTTCTCGAACTCCGAAATCATCGAAGGGGTACCGAGCAAAAAGAGCCGCTTTGCCTCGGGGTGGTGAGTCTTGATATAATCGACCGTAGCAATCGAAGTTGTGTACATCTCCTCACGCTCGGCTACGACACCAAGCTTTGCCAACTTTGCGAGGTAGTCGTCAAGGCTTGCCGAAGGGTTATTTGTCAAGAAGGAGTAGCGTAGCCCCATCTCCTTGACACCGCCCAAGAAACCCTTTGTATAGGGAAATAGTGTAGCACCGAGATATATCGTGCCATCCATGTCGAGCGCAAAGTGCTTCAGCTTGCGCAAACGCTCCATCAACTCATCGTGCGAATATATCGAACGATATCTGTTATAAACTGCCATAATAATTTTGTTTTTATATCACTTTTGATAGGCGAAGTTACGCTTTTTTTTCTATTTATCCAAATAGAAAAGGAAGAGCCCATTCGGACTCCTCCTTGGATGCTTTTTACGGTAGGATACCCCTCCCTCTCGAGCTACTTGCGGCCCTCCTTTGCCTCGATAGTCTCGGTAGCGTGAGGAACACGCAACAGACGCTCACGAGGTATCAGTTTGCCTGTAGTCTTGCAGATACCGTAGGTCTTATGCTCGATACGCACCAACGCCAATTCGAGGTTGCGTATAAACTTCGACTGGTGCGAAGCCAGGCGCTCACACTCCTCCTTCGAGAGCGTGGTAGCACCCTCCTCCAACACCTTAAATGTCGGTGAGGTATCCTCGGTGTCGTTGCCATTCACACGACTTATTGTAGAGCGCAGCTCCTCGTAATCGCTGCGAGCCTGCTCCAATTTCTTAAGTATCAGCTCCTTAAATTCGGCCAATTCGGCGTCGCTATAACGGGTTTTCTCCTGCTGTGCCATAATCTTATCATTTTTTAGTTTTCCATATAAAAGCGCTCTATTCTACGCCTTTGATTATTCAAAGTTAAGTAGAATTTTTCATTTATGCAAATTGTGTGCTAAATTATAGTGCAAAAAGACTCTTTTATACTCTCTATTTGTGGCATAACTATTGTTCCACAACATCTCAAATACCAATATATAATTGTTATGAAAAAGATCTTTATTACTATCGCAGCACTCCTCGGCTTTGCTGTTGCCTCGGCCGACGATCGTGCTATCACCGAGCAGCAGCTCCCCACCGCAGCTCGCAGCTTTATCCACACACACTATGCCAACCACAAAGTCGTTGTGGCAAGCCAGGATCGCAACATCTTCAACACCGACTACACGGCTCTTCTCGACGACGGCTCAAAGATAGAGTTCGACAACAAGGGAAATTGGGAGTCAGTAGCCCACAAAGGGGGTAAGATACCCCAAGGTATTATACCTACGCAGATAGCGCAATTTGTGCAGCAGCACTTCCCCGCCTCGCATATCACAAAAATCGAACACGACAGGCAGGGCTACGAGGTGAAACTCCAGGGCGACACGGAACTCAAGTTCGACAATAACCTCAACTGCGTGGATATAGAGAGGTGAGGGGTGGCCGATGGGCAAATTGACAATTTTTAGACGAGAGACGAAAGACGAGAGACGAGAGTTAAAGCGCACCCCAAATAGCTGACCAAAGGTCAGCGTCCCCAGCAAGCGACCATCGGGAGCGTCCCCAAATAGCCAACTTGTTGGCGTCCCCATCTTTTTTTGCGCTGTGTTTTGGGGGCGCAGTCTGCGACTGCTTTGTGGGGGCGGGCGTTCCGCCCTTTATGGGGGCGCAATCAGAGATTGCTTTATGGGGAGGCGCAGAAAAATAAATTGACAATTGACGAATTGACAATTACTTTCAGCGCACCCCTAACGCCTCTAACGCCTCTAACGACACTAATAAACCTGCGCCCCGACAACCTCCAGAGTTCCCGACAACCAAAACACCCTTCCGACAACTGTTATTATTGTTGATTAAAATTAAATACTAATTAAAATATAAATCTTAAACAACAACAATAATAGCTGTTGAAAGTGTTGATATATTTTTTCGGAAAAAAGTTACTAACCTTCGTTTTTGAAAAATTTTACAAACCTCTGCGCTAACACCCTGATAGAGCCAATTTCGCCCCCACTTTTCAACAAATGTTTATAATTGATATTGACAAATTAACATTGATTATTTTTAACAATTTCTATTAAAATAATCTCAATAAAAACAACAACAATTTTTAATAAGTCGGGGGAATTTTGAAAACCTCAAAAGTTATTACAACTTATCAAAAGTTTTCCACCCCTTATCAACACATTTCTTCCATCTTATCAACAACTTTTCTCGCCACTTGTTGATACACCTCAGCAACCTGCGGAACAGTGTTTACTGCCGGTACTCCATCGTCAGCACCCTGCATAATATCTTGAATTATAGGCACTTCGCCCAATAAATCAACACCTACCTCCTCGGCATATCGTGCTGCGCCACCCTTGCCGAAAATGTAGTAGCGGTTGTTCGGCAATTCGACAGGCGTAAACCACGCCATATTCTCCACAACACCCAAAACCGGTATGTTTACATTCGGATTTCGGAACATCTCCACACCTCGAACTACATCTGCCACAGCCACTTGCTGAGGAGTCGAAACAATAATCGCTCCGCCAATGCGCAATTCGTTAATTATTGACAAATGTATGTCGCCCGTGCCCGGAGGAAGGTCAATTAGTAAAAAATCTAAATTTCCCCACTCGGTTTGGTGGATAAGTTGGCGCAAAGCGCTGTTTGCCATCGTGCCACGCCACAACAAAGCATCGGTCTTGCGGATAAACATCGCTATCGAAATCAGCTTTATTCCACCCACCTCGGCAGGTACGATATAATCCCTGCCGTCAATCTGCTTTGCATCGGGCAGATAATCCTCCACACCGAACATCTTCGACTGCGAAGGACCGTAGATATCGGCATCGAGAACACCGACTTTGTAACCCTCCTTTGCCAACGCTACGGCGAGGTTGGCGGTAACGGTCGATTTGCCCACTCCACCCTTGCCCGAAGCAACGGCTACGATATGTTTGATATTTGCGGTGGTCGAGAAGTTGTGCATCTCTTCGATAGCGGCATTTTTGGCAGCACGCTCTGCGCTCTTCTCACCCTCTTTGATAACGACAACAACCTTGTAGTTGGGGTAAGCCGCAGCGATGGTCTGCTCTACTCGGCTCTTGATTTTCACGGCAAACGGATCGCGCGCCTTGCGGAAGATAAGCGACACAACGACCTTCTCCCCCTCAATCTCGGCACCCTCAAAAATACCTGCCGTTACAATATCCTGCTCCAATTCGGGGTGAAAAACACCGTGAAGAAGCTCTTTTATTCTGTTTCTCATAATAGTTAGTTTATGGCATTTAATGGCATGCGGGCTACGCCCTTAATGGCATGCGCACTCGCAGAGTGCTGAATGACATATAATAATTTGTTTACTTGCCATTCAGCGAGTGGAACGAGCGACTGCCATTTGCCATTCAATATTTCCTACTGCAAATTTAGCAAAAAAGCGTAAAACGAGAAACTTTTTAGTGGTGCAATTTTATAAGAGGTTGTTAGAGGATATTAGAGGTATTTAGAGATTTTAGAGTTGCGCCACCCTAACTCCCATTAACAACCCCTAACCCCCGCTAATAGCCACTATTTATTAGCGCAACTTTGTGATAATGGAAAATTATTTCTAAATTTGCATTGCAGTCCTCGGATTGCAGACATATTAGAAAGTGTTTTTCGAGCCCTAAATAGAAAATGTGGTAGTTTTCATAAATCGGGGGACCAACGAATAGCACTCATTTCTTGTATATATGCTATTGGTACGCTCTGTGCCAATATATTGCTATATACAGGTGTGGGGCATAGTATCGTTTACTCCGATTTGGGTTTTACCACAACCTTCTATTTAGTAAACTAATATAAAACCTCACACTTTCTTTTTGTCATAACAGCGCAAACACATATTGTTTAATACTTTAATAATTTACTGTTATGAGAAAGATTTTACTTTCGGTCGTTCTTGCAACGACATTGGCACTTACATCGTGCCAATTTGATGATTCCGACATTTGGGGTAAACTTGATGAGTATGGTCAGTCGATTAAAGACCACGAACAGCGTATCTCTGCCCTCGAAGAGTTATGCAAGCAGATGAACACCAATATCGAGGCATTGCAGACTCTTGTCAATGCGCTCGAAAAGCGTGATTATGTAACCAATGTTTCGGAGGTGCGTAGCAATGGAGAGGTTATCGGTTACACCATTTCATTTGCTTATAGCGACACCATTACAATCTACCACGGCAAAGACGGACAAGACGGAGCAAATGGTGCCGACGGCAAAGACGGTTACACTCCGCAGATTGGAGTAATGAAGGATACTGACGGCATTTACTATTGGACCCTCGATGGAGAATGGCTGCTCGATGCAAAGGGCAATAAGATTAAGGCAGTTGGTACTGACGGTGCAGACGGTAAAGATGGACAAGATGGTGCAAATGGTAGTGACGGAAAAGATGGACAGAACGGAACAAACGGAACTGATGGCAAAGATGGAGCAGACGGAAAAGACGGTATCACTCCGCAACTCAAAATCGAGAATGACTATTGGTATGTGTCGTATGACAATGGTGCAACTTGGGTACAACTTGGCAAGGCAACGGGCGAAGATGGAAAAGACGGTCAAGATGGCAACGATGGTGCAGACGGTAGTGACGGTGCTGATGGCGAGGACGGAGATAGCATCTTCAAGAGCGTAACCCAAGATGACGAATATGTCTATTTCAACTTGGCAGACGGCACGATGATTACTTTGCCAAAGCACGACAAGGAGAATATCCAATTTGAGGATTTGCAAGTAAAGGCAATCTGTTGCAAGAATTGGGACACCAACAACGATGGAGAACTCTCTTATGCCGAGGCGGCAGCGGTAACAACTTGTGAAAATATGATCGAACAATTTTACAATAACACCAATATTCTAGCATTCACGGAATTGCAATACTTTACTGGATTAACATCATCACCAGATTTTGGAGGTTCTTCCATATGGAAAGTGACATTGCCTAAACAAATCACAGCAATAGGAGGCTTTGCTGGATGTAATTTGAAAGATATTATTATTCCCGACAATGTAGAAATACCTGAATATGCTTTTAATCAGACTACAATAAAAGGCTCTATCGTTATTGGAAAAGGTGTCAATGTTAATAAGGCAAGTTACGGATATAATGATGCATTTGTAGACTGTAGAGCTAAAGAATTAGTAGTTAATTGTAATATCCATTCACATAATGCGGGAGTTTATGGCTGGTTCCATGATAATTATTTTGAGAAAATAACCATAGGCAACAATGTTTCTACGATAGGAGAAGCTGCATTTTATCAAAGTAGAGCAGTAGAAGAACTTTACATTCCTGATAGTGTTACTGAAATAGGTCGTTACGCTTTTTCTAATTGCTACAGTTTAAAGAAAGTTACAATCTCAGGTACTACTTCAATTGGATGGTGTGCATTTGATGGCTGCTCTTGTTTAACAGAGGTTTATTGCAAATCAACAACACCTCCAAGTGGAAACGATTTTATGTTCCCAACTGGAATAAAAATATATGTCCCAAGCACCTCTGTTGAATCTTACAAATCAGCAATTTGTTGGAAAAACTATACCATTGAACCTTATGATTTTGAGTAAAAGAACATTATAACTATGAAGAAATGTATTATTGCAGTTATAAGTTGCGCTTTGATTACTATTGTTTGCACAATAGCAACCATTTGTGGAAATACAAACAATAGCATAGGATTATATTATGATGATTATGTTGGCATATTAGCATCTTTTATAGGGGCATGTACAACCATTATGGTAGGCTTTCAAATAGCGAGTCATCTTGATATACACGCTACAAAGAAGCAATTAGAACAATTAAAAGCCGAACGAGATGAAACACGAAAAGATATAGAACAGGTTCGAACATATCTGTCTAGCATCTCTGTTTTAGTATCTGCTCTATCAGAAAATAAGGTGATCAGAAGTCTTGCAGATATTACATCTATTGCTTGCGATGTTCCTAAAACGGATAATGCGCTTGTGACATTAAATAGATATAAATCTCTATTTGGCAATATTAAAAACGCTAGTTATGCGGAGAGAAAAGCATTATCAGGACAGTTGCCCAAACTTAGAAATATCAACATTCCTAATGATATTGACCACTATACTGAAATAATAGGACTACACGCAGAAATTCTAAAAACTCTTGAAGAAGCAGCAAAAGAGCAGAATGGCTAAAACAACTATCGCCTCGCAGAACCAACTGCGAGGCGATACCTTTAATTATCAATTGTCAATTCGTCACCGCTGCGATTAAGCCGAGAGCAGAGGGCACTTGCGCACTATGCCGAGGCGGAGCAGTGAAGACCAAAGGTCAATTGTCAATTATCAATTTATAGCGAAGCTATACGGGCAGTACGCCTGTACCCCCTCGCGTGCCAACTCTCGCTTCAACGAGTTGTAGTACTCGGCAACCTCCAAGGTCTCGGCATCGAACAAATACGCCTTTGCCTGCATATTCAACTGCTGCATCATCTGCGCTATTGGCGACAACTCCTCCAACACCTCGGTAACACGGAAGTTCTCCACAACGCCCGCCTTATCTGCTGCAATGGCAATAGCCTCACGCAAGCCACCATTCGCATCTGCCAAGCCCAACTCCACGGCACGAGTACCCGACCATACTCTACCCTGCGCCAACTCCAAAACTTTATCCATTGGCAGGTTACGACCGTTGGCAACCTTTGTGGTGAAGGTGTCGTAAACCTTATCCACCGAGCGAAGCAAGGTCTTGCGCTCCAAGTCGGTAATCTTGCGAACGCCCACGCCCATAACATTTGCGCCAAAGTCGGCCGCTGCGCCGGTCTTCACAACATCGGTGGTCAGGCCGAGCTTCTTGTTGAGCATATCCTCGCCTTCGAGCAACATTCCGAATACGCCGATTGAGCCTGTCAAAGTGAGGCGGTCGGCAACGATAGCGTCAGCACCTGCCGAGATATAGTAGCCGCCACTTGCAGCATACGAGCCCATCGAAACAATCACCGGCTTCTCCTTGCGGAGCAGCTCCACCTCACGCCAGATAACATCGCTTGCCAAGGCACTACCTCCCGGAGAGTTTACACGGAAGACCACAGCCTTGATATCCTTATCCTCACGAGCCTTGCGAAGGGTTTTCGACACATTTACGCTATAAACATTATCATCTTCACCCTCGCCATCGAATACCTGACCCTCGGCATATACGATACCGACAGCCGGTGCGCCAAACTTCGCCATCACAGGCGAAAGAGTCATATACTCGCCAAGCGAGATGATGTTGAACTTGCCATCTGCGCCCTTCTCAACGCCATACTCGGCAAATTTCGCCTCCATCTCGTCTTCGTAGATAAGGGCATCGACCAAGCCGTGCTTCAAGGCATCTTCGGGTTGCGACACCTCTAACTTGTCGGCAAGACGCATCAGCTTCTTTGCATCGAGGTTGCGGCTCTCGGCAATCGAGCCAACCAAAACACTCCACATATCATCGACCATCATCTGCGACTGCGCACGATTCTCGGGCGAGAAGTTCTTGCGGATATACGGCTCAACAGCACTCTTATACTTGCAAGCCGTAGGGCGGAACGCCTCAGCCTTCAAGCCGAGTTTGTCGAGCGCACCCTTCATAAAGAGTGAGCTCTGCGCCAAACCAACCCACGAAAAACCGCCCTCGGGGTGAAGATAGATTTTGTCCGCCACCGATGCGAGGTAGTAGCCGCCCTGCGAGTAGGTTTCGTTGTATGCCACAACGAATTTTCCACTCTGCTTGAAATCAACCAACGCTGCGCGCACCTCCTCCATGGCTCCGGTGGTTATACCGCCCAAACCTGTGAAGTTGAGGTAGATACCCTTGACATTGGCATCGCCCTTTGCCGCCTCGATGCTCTGCAACACCTTCAACAGATGGGTGCTCTTTGCCATTGTCATTGTGGCGAAGTCGAAACCCGCCATAGGGTTTTTGGTTGGCGCCTCGGTGATATTCTCTGCCAAATCTATCTTAACAATTGTCTGCGGAGTGATCACCGCCTGTGTTGTGCCCTCCATTGAGCCTGCCATGCCTACAAAAATCACCAAGCACAGCACCCACGACAAAACCGTACCCACAACCATTGCGAGCAGGGTAGCCAGAAAAATCTTAAAAAATTTCATAATAACTAACCTTTAATAAAAACCAATTTCTTTCACAAAGGTAGAAAAAAGTTGTATATTTGTGGAACAAAACAACCTAAATATCACTGAAAAAATGAAAAACAGACGATTTTTTACCTTGATTTTTGCGTTGCTCCTTCTCTGCGGAGAGGCGTTGGCGTGTACCTCGGCTATTGTTTCGGCCGCAAAGTCGAGCGAGGGGGTGCCCATGTTGTGGAAGCACCGTGACTCGAAGGAGTGGGACTGCAACGTGGCCTATATACAGGGTGAGCGCTTTGCCTATACGGCTATTGTGTCGCTCTCTCACCACAAAACCTTCTGTGGCATCAACGAAAAGGGTTTTGCGGTGATGAATACCGTAAGCGCAAACACCTCGTGCGAGGATAAAAGCATAAAATCTCCGATTGCCGTACAGCTGATGGGAGAAGTTCTTGGCAAATGTGGCTCGGTCGAGGAGTTTGAAGCGTGGCTGAAAGCGTCAAACGGCAAGCGAAGCTATGTTACAAACTATGCCGCAGGCGATAGCACAGGCGAGGTAGCCTATTTCGAGGTTAATCAAATGGGCTATACAAGGTATGATGTAGCCAAGCGAGAAGAGGGCTTTGATGTTCGTTCAAACTTCTCGTTTGCAGGAGACAAGCCTCGTGGTACAAGCCAGATGCGTTACGATATCACGATGGCGCAAATGAAGGGCAAGAGCGTTTATACACCGTATGAATTTATAGACTACTCTCGTAACTATATGAGCAACAAGGGTGCTTGTCCTCTTGACGAGCCTGGGAATATTGTTTTGGACAACACCACTATCGCCCGCTACACCTCGGCAGCCTCGGCGGTTATGGTTTGCGACGCAGACAACCCTCGAATGTTGGTTTTGGTAGGTCATCCGGCAGCAACAATGGCTGTGCCTGTGTATGTCAAGGCCAAGACGGCTCTGCCACGCTGTGTGAGTGGCACAGCAATGTTGGAGTTGGGTAATGAGTTCCGAGAGAGGGTATATGCGGAGCTTCCGGAGCGCAACTTCGAGCTAAACAAGCCTGTTATAAACAGGGTGCTGCAGGTGGAGAGTGTATGCGAAATGCCGAGCAAGTTGCCTCAAGATATTGTGGCTTTCAATGCCGAGATAGATAAAAAGTTTGCCAAGCACGCCAAGCGGGTGCGCAAAATTTTAAGATAAGATCTTAAACAGATTGTTTTTTGTGGGGGAGGGTAAAAATCTTCCCCCTTTTTGTGCTATTTTCCTGAAAAGTTTTATATCTTTGCATCAGCAAAGGTTCGGAACGACCCATTTTGGCGTTTCGATGAAAAGGGAATCGGGTGCAAATCCCGGACAGTCCTCGCTGCTGTAAGTTCTTATATGTTCGTGCAATCTTTATGGTCACTGCCGACAAGGGTGGGAAGGCCGCACGAACGGAACAAGTCAGAAGACCTGCCTCTGCATTTATTGGATTTTCGACCTGCGACGGATGGGCAAAATCACCGGAACTTATCCATTGTAATCTTTTTCGGGAGCCGAAAAAAGAGCAGGAATAGGTCCTCGTTGATTCTTTTTCTATGGGCGTATTAGCCTTTTAGTTGTTGTTTGTATCCGTACGCAAAGCCGAAAATCGGTATGCGACGGATGTACTTTTTTAACACTTTTTGTTTAACAATTAAAAAACTAAAACGCTATGAAAAAGATTTTCTTTGCTCTTGCGCTTGGCGCAATGGTGGCGGCATGTACGCCCGACAACAATGGTAACGATGGTGCTGGCGATGGCAAAAACCGTATTACGCTCGACTTCGAGGGTGATTATTGGACTTCGCTGATTGACTCACCGCAGTACAATGGCGAACTGCTCTACAAGCAGGAGGAGGGCTATTCGTGGTACGACGAGGCAACCGACCTCTACAGCACCGTGAACGAGTTGTGGTACACCGCAGCTTATTGGAATGGCGGCTTGGCGGTATCGAACTACTACACAACCGACTACACCACTGCAACAACCTTTGAGGAGCAACTCACAGTCTTTACCGAGGGGGCTCATTCGGGCAATAACTGCATTGTGCATAATGGCTACAAGTGTGATATGATGGGCGATGCTCGCTCGGTACTCCAATTCAAGACCGAGGCAGGCTTTATCGAGAGTGCGTGGGTTGCACATACTAGTTACTCATACTCATCGGCTATTGGGGGACTTAACGACCAAACTCCCGCTTTGACCGCCGAGCAGTCGATTTGGATAGTCGCAACGGGTTATACTCTCGATGGCGAGGGTAATGAGGTTGAGGGTAACTCGGTAACTCTCTACCTCTATGAGAACGGCAAAGCCTCATTCGACGGCTGGAAGCAGTGGAATTTGTCGGCTCTCGGTTTGGTTAATAAGGTGAAGTTCGATGTGCAGTGGAATGGCGAAGGTGGTGCCGATAAGTTTATGCATCCGGCATACTTTGCGCTTGATGATATTACCGTGATAAAGGAGTAATCCCCCTGAAAAGGATTTAGTTTAGGTAGAGGTTAAACCTCGAAGCGACTGCAAATTGCCATTTTGCGGTCGCTTTTTGTTTAATACAAGAAAAACACAATGCCGACAAAGTGACAGATGACAGCCAAGTTTATCAGTAAGTGCCATACAAGGTGGTGATATCGAAATCCCTTCTTGGCATAGAACCACGCACCGATAGTGTAGAATATTCCGCCTGCGCCAATCAACGCCAAAAGTGGGGCGGAGGCACTCTTCCAAAAGAGTGGGAAGAAGATTATTATCATCCAGCCCATAATCAGATAAATCGTCAGGCTGACCGATGGTATTGAACGCTTCGATAGCGACTTATAGAATATGCCGAACAAAACCATAAGCCACTGAATAACAACAATTAGCACTCCTTGCCAACCGCCAATCACCGAGAGGGCAATTGGTGTATAAGAGCCGGCAATGGCGAAGTAAATCATTATGTGGTCGAGGATATGAAATACTGCCTTGTGCTTCGACTCGGGTTGCATTGCGTGGTAGAGCGTGGAGCAGAGAAACATCAGAAAGATGCTTATCACAAAGATTGAAACGCCCACAGCGTCGAGTGTGGCCTTGTCGCCCCCGTGGGCGTATGCCCAAACAGCGGAGAAGGGTAGTGCCAGCAGCATCAAAACGGTCATTACGCCATGCGAAACAGCATTTGCAACCTCCTCACCGAAGGTTGGTGTATAGATTAGTTTTTTGATTGCAGACTTCATTTTTTATCTGTTTTCTCACAGCAAAAGTATAAAAACAAAATAAAACACCAAAATTCTGTTTGGAGTTTTTTGTATCAGATTAGTTGTCAAAAATATAGGTGTGCAAAACTTTTGCACACCTATGAAATTTTTTCAAAAAATCAAATTTTACAACATAAATGCTACTATTTATTAAAAATAGACTATTTTTGTAGTGGCTTTGCAAAATATGCGAGCCGTTACATAGACATTTTATAGTTGTTTTTGCGGTACTCAAACTTCGCAAATTTGAAATAACCCAGCAAAACAGCAACAGGATGTCCACAAAGGTGTCTTTACGCCGTTGCGCATTTGGCGCAGTGTGTGTAGATGTTCACTTGGCGTGGGTTACCTGTTTGCTTGTTTGGGTTATGGTAGCGAAGGCCAGAGTACGAAATAAGCAGCAGTAGCCTGCGCTTTTTTTATGGACTCGCTTGGAAATACTGATTTGTGGGAACGCCATCTTGTTGCCTTCTTCGCCTCTCGTTCGGTTACACCCGAAGCCGAAAATAGCTGTATTGCTTGGGCAAAATCGGTGTGCAAAACAGACTCAGTGATTATCAGCGGATTTCACTCTCCGCTCGAAAAGAGAGTCCTCCGCCTACTTCTCGAACACAAACACCCCGTAATACTCTTTCTTGGTCGTGCTATGTATAAGCGAATCCCGGCGGAGTACCAAGAGGCAATAGATGAGGGGCGAATGTTGATTGTTTCGGTGCGCAATAATTGTCGCCACAGCAACGACTCTGCCGAAACCCGTAATTGGAATGTGGCAAGATTTGCAGACGAGATATTTATGTCGCCTTTCGACAGAAATAGTCTGCTATCGACAATGCATTACACATACACTCACTACAAAGATGTACCTATAACAATCTTATAAACACGGTTCGAAAGAGAGGTTTTTGCCCCTCTTTTTTTGTGAAAAATAGCCAATGGCGAATGGCAAATAGCTAAAAGCCGTAAGAAAAATTAAAAATTCTCAACTCTCAACTCTCACCGCTGCGATTAAGCCGAGGGCAGAGTTAAGCTTGCTTGAACTATGCCGAGGCGGAGCAGTGAAGAAAAATTTATTTTTCAACTCTCAACTTTTTTCTTTATCTTTGTCGGTTAGTTAAGAATGTAACAGATAAAACAAAGTTTTATGTCAAAGGATTTTAAGAGATATCTCATAACTTCGGCACTGCCGTATGCCAATGGTCCGGTGCATATCGGCCACCTCGCTGGCGTATATATCCCGTCGGATATCTACACTCGCTACCTCCGTTTGCGTGGTCGTGATGTTATTTCGGTCTGCGGAAGCGATGAGCACGGAGTGCCTATCACAATCAAGGCAAAGAAGGAGGGTATAACTCCACAACAGGTTGTGGACCGCTACCACGCCATAATCAAAGAGTCGTTCGAGAAGCTCGGCATATCGTTCGATATCTACTCTCGTACCTCGTCGCCCGTACACGCAGAGACCGCCTCGGCATTCTTCCGCAAGTTGTACGACGAGGGCAAATTCGTTGAGCAGACTACCGAGCAGTTCTACGACGAGGAGGCTAAATCGTTCCTCGCAGACCGCTATATCGTAGGTACTTGTCCTAAATGTGGTGCAGAGGGAGCATACGGTGACCAGTGCGAGGTGTGTGGCTCGACCCTCTCGCCTGACGAGTTGGTAAATCCACGCTCAACGCTCTCGGGTGCAACCCCTGTAAAGCGTGAAACAAAGCATTGGTACTTGCCACTCGACAAGTACGAGCAGATGCTCCGTGAGTGGATATTGGAGGGACACAAGGAGTGGAAGTCGAATGTCTATGGTCAGTGCAAGAGCTGGCTCGATGGCGGCTTGATGCCTCGTGCCGTGAGCCGTGACCTCGATTGGGGTATCCCTGTTCCGGTTGAGGGTGCCGAGGGTAAGGTTTTGTATGTCTGGTTCGATGCGCCAATCGGCTATATATCTGCTACAAAGGAACTTACGCCCGATTGGGAGAAATATTGGAAGAGCGAGGATACCAAGCTCGTTCACTTTATCGGTAAGGATAATATCGTGTTCCACTGCATCGTCTTCCCTTCGATGTTGAAGGCGCACGGCGAGTATATCCTGCCAGAGAATGTGCCAAGCAACGAGTTCTTAAACCTTGAGGGCAACAAGATTTCGACCTCGAAGAATTGGGCTGTTTGGTTGCACGAGTATCTCGAAGACTTCCCGGGCAAGGAGGATGTTTTGCGCTACGCACTCTGCGCTACTGCGCCCGAGACCAAGGACAACGACTTCACCTGGAAGGACTATCAGGCTCGCAACAACAACGAGTTGGTTGCAGTGCTTGGAAACTTCGTAAATCGTGCGTTGGTACTTACCAAAAAGTACTACGATGGTGAGGTGCCTGCGTGTGGCGAACTCACTGATTATGACCGTGATACAATCGCAGAGTTGTCGTCAATCAAGGCTTCGTTGGAGTCGAATATCGAGAATTACCGCTTCCGTGAGGCGTTGAAAGATGCGATGAACTTTGCCCGTATCGGCAATAAGTATCTCGCTGACTCGGAGCCTTGGAAGTTGATTAAGACCGATGCCGAGCGTGTAAAGACAATCTTGAATATTGCGCTGCAGATTACCGCAAATATCGCTATTGCAATTGAGCCATTTATGCCATTCTCGGCAGCCAAGATTTTGAATATGTTGGCGTGCGAGAAGTTCGGTTGGGAGCGACTTGGTGCGATGGATCTGCTCGCTGCAGGACACCATATTGGTGAGCCATCGCTCTTGTTTGAGAAGATAGAAGACGATGTGATACAGAAGCAGTTAGACCGCCTCGCCGAGATTGCAAAGCAGAACAAGGCGGCCGAGGTTAAAGCCGAGCCACAGAAGGCGGAGTGTTCGTTTGACGACTTCCAAAAGATGGATATTCGTGTTTCGACCATCTTGGAGGCAGAGAAGCTGCCAAAGACCAAGAAGCTCTTGAAATTGACCATCGACACGGGCATCGACAAGCGCACAATCGTTTCGGGTATTGCCGAGCACTTCTCGCCCGAGGAGTTGGTGGGCAAGCAGGTTTTGGTGCTTGTAAATCTTGCTCCTCGTGACTTTAAGGGCATCACCTCGCAGGGTATGATTCTTATGGCGGAGGATGCTACGGGTGCTTTGCGACTGTTGCAGCCAAACGAAAAGACCAACAACGGTGCAATGGTGGGTTAGCCCCAAGTCTTTGTTAGATGGGTATCGTTTTCGATACCCATCTGATATATAGATATATAGGACAATCTTTTTGGCGGTGTGTTCCTCGTGGAACAATTGTATAATAGATTGAAAAATAGGAAGATGGAGAAGAATTGGGACGAACTGAGTTTCGATTTTAATTCGACCGGAGGAGAGAATCTTCGCCGATACTATAAAGATGGTAAATGGTCTGCACCCGAATATACCACAAGTGAGTATATTCCCGTTCACATGTGTTCGGCCTGTTTGAACTATGGTTTGCAAGCGTTCGAGGGTATCAAGGCGTTCCGTGGCGTTGATGGCAAGGTGAGAATTTTCCGCCCTTATGCCCACGCAGCACGAATGGCCTCGGGTGCTCGAAAGCTCTGTTTGCCAATGGTTTCGGCAGATGAATTTGTAGAGGCGTGCGTGGATATCGTGCGCAGAAATATTGAGTTTTTGCCACCATACGAGTCGCAGGCTGCGCTCTATATTCGCCCTGTGTTGTTCGGCACTCGCCCTCGTTTGACGGTGCGACCATCGGGAGAGGCGGGTTTTTGTGTCTTTGCAACACCTGTTGGCCCATATTTTAAGGATGGTATAAAACCGATTGATGCTATTGTAAATCGCAACCAAGACCGTTCTGCACCACTCGGCACGGGCGATGTGAAGGTTGGTGGTAACTACGCCTCGAGCATGCTTTCGTACGAGGAGGCGCACGAAATGGGGTATAGTGCCGTGCTTTACACCGAGTCTATCGAGCATCGCTATATCGAGGAGTGTGGTGCTGCGAACTTTATCGCAATAAAGGGTAATACCTATATTACCCCAAAATCACCTTCAATTTTACCTTCGATAACCAACAACTCGTTGATGCAACTCGCTGAGGATAAGGGTTTTGAGGTGGAGCAGCGACCTATTGATGTTGCCGAGTTGCGAGAGTTCGACGAGTGTGGTGCTTGCGGTACGGGTGCAATAATTACCCCACTCGGCAATATTTTTGACCCCGTTTCGGGTGAGAAAATTCACTATGGCGACGAGGTTGGGCCGGTATTGTTGGACCTCTACAAGTCACTCCAGGATGTGCAATACGGCAGAGTTCCCGATATTCATAATTGGTGTGTTGTGGTCGAATAAAGTGTTGATTATAAGCGCAATACAAAAGGATTGTTCCACGAGGAACAATCCTTTTTGCTAATGGCTAATGGCCAATGGCTAACAGCCTTTTATTTAATGTTCCTCGTGGAACAATCCTTTTTTGCCCTAACGCCCCTACCTTCCAAACTTAACCAACAACACATTTACATCGGCAGGCGAAACACCCGGGATGCGTGATGCCTGACCAATGGTGGCAGGGCGTATGCGGTTGAGTTTTTGGCGTGCCTCGATGGTTAGCGACTGCATCGAGTTGTAGTCGAAGCCCTCGGGGATTGAGATATTTTCGAGGCGATGTAGCTTTTCGGCAACTTGACGCTCACGCTCAATATAGCCCGAATACTTAATTTCAATCTCCGCCTCCTCGATGTCTTGTGCTGTAATGTTGTTCTCTCGGACAAATTTCGAGAGTTTTGGCAATGCCTTAACAAGACCTGCGAGGGTTAAATCGTTGCGCAAAGCGAGGTCAAAAATCTTTTTTCCTTGCGAAATTTCGGGCAAACCGAGCGAAATTAAATAGCTCTGAATTTCCGATATTTTTGCGCTTTGCTGACGAGTGTACGAAATAAGCGAATCTACGCGCGAAATTTTTTCGTTGAATTTTTGGTAGCGAGTGTCGGAAATCAACCCCAATTTGTAACCAAGCGGGGTGAGTCGGCGATCGGCATTATCTTGTCGGAGCAGAATTCGATACTCGGCACGAGAGGTGAACATGCGGTATGGCTCATCGACACCCTTAACCACCAAGTCGTCAATCAAGACTCCGATATACGCCTCATCTCGCTGCAAAACTATCGGCTCGGCACCCTCGCAACGGAGCGAGGCGTTGATACCCGCCAACAGACCTTGTGCTGCCGCCTCTTCGTATCCCGTTGTGCCGTTTACTTGTCCTGCAAAGTACAGATTATCAATGAGTTTGCTCTCCAGCGAGTGCTTTAACTGCGTTGGGGGGAAGTAGTCGTACTCAATAGCGTAGCCGGTGCGGTAGGCGTGAACATTCTCCAAGCCCCTAATCTGGTGAAGGGCAGAGAGTTGCACCTCGTAAGGCAACGATGAAGAGAAGCCGTTAAGGTAGTATTCATTTGTCGAGCGACCTTCTGGTTCGAGGAATAGCTGGTGCTGCTCCTTGTCGGCAAAGGTTCGCAACTTATCCTCAATGCTCGGGCAGTAGCGAGGACCTATACCCTTGATTGTGCCGTTGAAAAGTGGCGAATCCTCGAAGCCCGTGCGGAGCGTGTCGTGCACCTCCTGCGAGGTATAGACCAGATAACACGGCATCTGCTCTCGTACCGCCTCCGTTTCGTCAGAGAATGAGAATTTCGATGGCTTTTCATCGCCAGGCTGCTGCTCCAAAATCGAGAAATCGATGGTGCGAGCATCGAGTCGTGCGGGTGTTCCCGTTTTCATTCTGCCAACCTCAACTCCTTGATTTACAAGACTTTCCGTTACTCCGTACGATGCTGCATCGCCTGCACGACCACCGCCGGCATTGTTGCGACCGCAGTGCATCAAACCCGAGAGGAATGTTCCTGCGGTAAGTACGATGGCCTTTGCCCTGAACTCCACGCCCATTTGTGTTTTTACCCCCTTTGCGCGCGGTTTTTCGCCCTCGGTGTCAAAGAGTATCTCCGTAACCGAATCTTGCCAAATAAAGAGGTTTTCGCGGTTTTCGAGGCGGTGTCGCCACTCTGCGGAGAAGGCGGCCTTGTCGCACTGCGCTCGTGGGCTCCACATAGCGGCGCCTTTCGAACGGTTGAGCATACGGAACTGTATGGTTGTCAGGTCGGTAACGATGCCTGTTTCTCCTCCGAGAGCGTCAATCTCTCGCACGATTTGTCCCTTTGCCACGCCACCTATTGCGGGGTTGCACGACATCGAGGCGAACTTGGTCATATCCATTGTTATGAGGAGCGTGCGACACCCTCTGCGAGCCGCCGCCGAAGCCGCCTCACAGCCAGCGTGACCAGCACCTATGACAATAACATCGAACTCTTGTACCATTTCTCTTTGTTTGAAAATCGTTCCGGTTGACTCTTTTTGCACCTTACTTGCGGTGTGAATACTCACATACGCTCAAGTATGCTGCGTTTCCCACCACTGCGTAACGCACAAAAATAGCCTAACCGCCTCCGATTTTAGGTTTTGTGGGGCAAAGTTAATAAAAAGACGAGAGACGAAAGACGAGAGACGAGAGATTTTTCAAAAAAGTTGAGAGATTTTTTAGACAAGAGATGACCGCTGCGATTAAGCCGAGAGCAGAGGTTGCTTGCAGGCTTTGCTGTCGGCTTGGCGTTATTTGTTGTCATACTATGCCGTAGGGTATCGAAAACGATACCCTTGCAGTAAGGGGCATAAATCATTTAACGATAATAGGGAGAATAGCATCGCTACGCTCCCTATTTTCTCTAAAAAAGCTAATGGCCAATGGCTAATAGCTAATGGCTTAATTTATCGAGCAAAGCGAGATACTTATCCTCCTTCTTGTGCATCTGCTTCTCCGTACGAGGAGTTTTGTCCTTCTGACCGCAGAGGTGCAAAACGCCGTGAACTATCACTCGGAGCATCTCCTGGCGTGCCGTTGCGCCATACAATCGGGCATTATCACGCACTGTTTCGATATCGATAAATATATCGCCGGCGATATAGCCCTCTTTGAGGTCGCTGTCGTCAAAAGTGATAATATCCGTGAAGTAGTCGTGGCCGAGGAACTCGATATTCATCGCACGATGACGCTCCGCCGAGCAGAAAACATAGTTTATCTCGGCAATTTCGTAGCCGCCCTCCTGTTGTGCCACCTCACGCAACCAGCGGCGCATAAGTCGCTTTTGTGGCAGGCGGTAGCTGCACGAATCTGTATAGAAGTTGATATCCATACCGCAAAGATAGTAAAAAGACGAGAGAAATTTTAATTTTATTTATGGCTTTTAGCCATTAGTCGGTGGTTGGGGGCTATTTTACACGAAAAAAGCGAGGTTTTTGCCTCGCTTTTCACTAACAAATTTACAAAATCGTTATCGGAGTTTTGCTATAATGAGTGTATGTGTAATACATTGTCGATAGCAGACTATTTCTGTCGAAAGGCGACATAAATATCTCGTCGGCAAACCTTGCCACATTCCAATTACGGGTTTCGGCAGAGTCGTTGCTATGGCGACAATTATTGCGCACCGAAACAATTAATATTCGCCCCTCGTCTATTGCCTCTTGGTACTCCGCTGGGATTCGCTTATACATAGCACGACCGAGAAAGAGTATTACGGGGTGTTTGTGTTCGAGTAGGATTTTAAGAACTCTCTTTTCGAGTGGCGAGTGAAAACCACTAATAACAACGGAGTCGGTTCCGCATATCGATTCTGCCCAAGCAATGCACCGACTTTCGGTTTCGGGTGTAACTGTACGAGAAGCAAAGAAGGCAACAAGATGGCGTTCCCACAAATCGATATTTCCAAGCGAGTCCATAAAAAGCGCAGGCTACTGAATTTACTTATCCCGCACTAAGGTCTTGGCCACCCGTCTTTCGAATAAGCAACACAGATAGTCCACGCCAGATGTATGCAAACACATATTGCGCCAAAACACAACATTGTGTACAAAACATCTCTTGTGGACATCTCATTGCAGTACTTCGAAAGACTCTTAAACGGCCAAGTTTTTAGTACGGAAGAACTGTCAATAAATATCAACAATATGTATGGCTCTCGCATCAAATTTTGCAAAGCCACTACAAAAATAGTCTATTTTTAATAAATCACAGCATTTATGTTGTAAAATTTGATTTTTTGAAAAAATTTTGTGGGTATGCAAAATTATTGCAGAGGTTTTATTATATTTGCAAAAAGATTTTTAAGGGGTGTTAGAGGCGTTAGAGGCATTAGGGGCGTTAGGGGTAATTTATTAAATTAAAAACTCAAATATATATGGCAAGTAAGGCAATTAACCGTTATGTGTGGCTCATCAACACTTTGATGCAGCGCAAAAGTTTAACCTTTAAGGAGATTTGTGACCTCTGGGACAAGAGCAGTTTGACTGACGGCAAGCCGTTGGCGTTGCGAACTTTCCATCAACACCGAGAGGCGATTGCCGAGCTCTTTGGCGTGGAGATTGTCTGTGACTCGAACACCTACAAATACTCTATCGCTTCGCTCGAGGAGCTTAAAAACGGTGCTGCGCAGCAGTGGCTCTTCAACTCGTTTGCCATCGCAAACACCATCGAGGCGGGGCGCAATATGAAGGAGCGCATCCTCTTCGAGGAGATACCGAGTGGCGCAGAGTTTGCGCAGGTGGTAGTCGATGCGATGCAGCAAAACCGAGTACTATTTGTTGATTACAAACCTTTTAAGGGCGAAAAATTCGAGTTGTATCTGCAGCCTTTTGCGATGCGTGTTTACAATCAGCGTTGGTATGTGATCGGTCGTTTCAAAGAGAGTGGCAAGATACGAAATATCGCTCTCGACCGTATTCTGCGTATGGAGATTACCGAGGAGGAGTTCTCGTTGCCCGAGGATTTCGATGCGCACGACTACTACTCGCACACGGTGGGTATTTTCGTTAATGAGGCACTGAAGCCACAACGAGTTGTGCTGCGAACCTTTGGCGTTTCGACCGAGTATATGCGCACCGTGCCGCTTCACCCATCGCAGCACGAAATTGCTACAAATGGCGATGAATATAGCGACTTTGAATATACCCTCAATCTCACCCCAGAGCTTACGGGCAAGCTCCTCTCCAAGGGCGATTGGGTAGAGGTTCTAGAGCCAAAGGAGCTGCGCGAGGAGGTTAAGAAATATGCGACCTCAATCGCAAACCTCTACAGAAAAAAGCACTTCTGGGAGTAGGGTTTTGGGGCTGTGCAAAAATTTTGCACACCCTAAACTTATCGGATAGATTGTTGTATAAAACATCCGAAGCAGATATATAGGTCGAGAGGTTGAAAATCTCTCCAAAATTTACTACTTTTGCACAACAAATTTTACAAAACAATGAGCAACAAGGTAGAACTTATACGCCGCATCGAGGAGTTGAAACGAGAGAAGGGTGTCGTGATATTGGCACACTACTACACACGCCCCGAGGTGCAACAAGTGGCCGATTTTTTGGGTGATTCGCTCGCCCTTTCGGTTAAGGCTCGAGATATCGAGGCGAAGACGATACTCTTTGCCGGAGTACACTTTATGGGCGAGACCGCCAAGGTTCTCTCACCCGAAAAGCAGGTGTTGATACCCGTTGCCGAGGCGACCTGTTCGTTAGCCGAGTCGTGCCCTGTGGAGGAGTTCGCAGCCTTCAAGGCGCAGCACCCCGAGGCACTTGTCGTGTCGTATGTAAACACCACGGTGGGGATAAAGGCTCTGACCGACATCTGTTGTACATCGTCGAATGCCTTGCAGGTTGTGGAGTCTGTTCCGGTGGAGCAACCGATAATCTTTGGTCCCGACAAAAACCTCGGTTCGTACATCCGAAAGATTACGGGCCGTGAGAATATGATTTTGTGGAATGGTGCCTGCCATGTTCACGAGAAGTTTTCGAAGGAGGGTGTCGTTGCCCTCAAGGCGCAACATCCTGAAGCTAAAGTTGTTGTCCACCCCGAGTGTCGTGGCGAGGTTGCCGATTTGGCGGACTACTGTGGCTCCACGGCGGGTATTTTGTCCTACTGCGGAGCGAGCGACTGCGACACCTTTATCGTTGTTACCGAGCCGGGTATCTTGGCCGAGATGGAGCGAATGTACCCACAGAAAAAGTTTATCCCGGCACCATCTATCGAGGGTAAGTCGTGCAACGAGTGTGAGTATATGAAGATGATAACACTCGAAAATATCATCTCGTGCCTCGAAAACGAGTCGCCCGAGATAGAACTCGACGAGGAGATACGAAAAAAGGCCTCGAAGTCTATCGAGGCTATGGTAAAGATTGGTTAGCGGGAGGCATCAGGCCTTCTGCTTCGAGGTCATAATATCGAGGATAAGACGATCTGTCTCGCTCATACCTTGGCGACCAATCTCGGTGAGGTTGCGTATCGAGCGATCCACATCATCATCTATAATACCTTCGTTTGAGGTTGTCACGCAGTGGTTCATCGCAAGGGTTGCCGAGAGCACGGCTGTGGCAACACCGCTTGTAACCTTCAGCGAACAGCTCGGCTTTGCGCCATCGCAAATCATACCGGTAAGGTTGGCAACCATATTCTTCACGGCTCCCGAGACCTCCTCGAAGCCTCCGCCCATAAGTCGTGTGATGCCACAGGCCGAGCCTGTAGCTGCGACCACACAACCGCAGAGTGCCGACAATCTGCCGAGGCTCTCCTTTATATATATCACGGTGAGGTGGCTCAAGACCAAGGCTCGCAGCATCTTCTCGCGGCTCACATCGTTGGCGAGGGCGAATATCGCCACAGGAACGGTGGCCGAGATACCTTGGTTGCCACTGCCCGAGTTGCTCATCACGGGCACCATGGCGCCACTCATGCGGGCATCGCAGGCACCACTTGTGTGGGCCAAGATATTTGTGAACAGCGTATCGCCAAATATAGCCTTTGCGCTACCCGAGTGGAGCATCTTGCCGAGGCCGTGGCCATAGTTGCCGGTGAATGAAAGCTCGGCTGCCGCCACATTCTTCTCGGCTGTCTTGCCGATAAACTCAATCTTCTCGAGGGGCACCTCCTCGGCAAAGTCATAGACCTTGCGAAGCGATAGTTCGAGGTTCTCGTTTTGCGGGTTGGTGTCGCTCGAAACACTCTCGCCTACGGATATATCCTCCCCATTGAGGCGGATAGACGAGAAGTTGGTGTGTGTCCCCGAGATAACCACTTCGGCCGTGTTGTCGTTGTGGGTTACAACGACACGAATGTAGAGCAGACCCTTGCTCTCGTCGGCAATATCTATCGAAGGTTTACTCTGCTCCAGGAAGCTCTTTGCTCGCTCGACCGCCTCGGCATCGACATCCTGCAGTACGGCCAAGCCATACTCTGAGCGACCTGCAACCACACCGAGGGCTATAGCTATCGGCAGGCCGGTCATACCGCTATTGGGGATACCTACGCCCATGGCGTTTTTGAAGATGTTGGCGCTCAACTCCACGGCCACAGTGTCGGGCGTGGTGCCGAGTGTCTCGCACGCCTTGGCTACGCAGAGTGATACGGCCATAGGCTCGGTGCAACCTATCGAGAGGATGACCTCTCGTTTGA
Organism: Rikenellaceae bacterium; assembly: GCA_015059685.1. Classification (GTDB taxonomy): domain Bacteria; phylum Bacteroidota; class Bacteroidia; order Bacteroidales; family Rikenellaceae; genus Alistipes. Next base: position 29,643 of record SUZW01000001.1, read on the forward strand.
TAAGGTCGATAATCTGATCGTGTTCGTGTGCAGTCATAACAAAACTCTCAAAAAGCAAAGGCAAAGGTAAGAAAAGCAACTGTAAAAATCAACGCTTAAGAGTCAAAAAATAGCGCAGGTGGGTATGCAAATCAAAATAAAATCGCTATATTTGAGCCGAAGTTTTCGTAAGAAGATAAGTTAAAGAAACTGATATTCGAAAAGTTATGAAGAGATTATTTTTAAGCGTAGTGGTACTGCTTTGCAGTATCGTTGTTGTGGCGCAGCCAAGGGCTTCGTTCATAAAGGTCGAGGTTACACCCGATCATGCAGATTGGTTGTATGAGTGTGGCGAGAAGCCGCAGTTCGACATCTCGGTACGCACAGCAAGCAACGCTCCGGTCGAGGGAGATATCTACTTCGAGGTGTCGGAGGATATGTTGCCACCGCTTGCCAAGGGCGATATAACCCTTAAAAATGGCAAGGCTACAGTGAAGGGCTACACAATGAAGAAGCCGGGCTTCTTGCGTTGCAGAGCCTGGATAAAGGTTGGTGGTAAGACCTACGAGGAGTGCGCAGCAGCAGGCTTCTCGGTCGATAAAATTCAGCCAAAGACCGTGCTTCCTGCCGACTTCAAGGAGTTCTGGGCCGAGGCGTTGAAGGCAAACGAGAAGATTGAGATGTTGCCACAGATGACGCTTGTTCCCGAGCGTTGCACATCGAAGGTTGATGTCTATTTAACTCGTTTCCAGAGCTTCAAGAAGGGCTATTATATCTACGGAACGATGTGTGTGCCAAAGCAGCGTGCGGAGAAGTGTCCTGCAATTTTGATTGTTCCGGGAGCAGGTTGTCGCGCTCGTGAGGGCTATATGAAAGAGGCAGAGCAGGGTGTTGTAACTCTCGAGATAGGAATACACGGTCTGCCAACGACACTCTACGATCACCCCGAGGTATATAGCGGTTTGAAGGGTGGCGGTTTGTGGAACTGCTACAAAAATGGCTTCGACAACCGTGAAACATGCTTCTATCGTCGTGTCTTTGTGGGCTGCGCTCGTGCTGTGGATTTCTTGGCACAGCTCGACTTTGTGGACGAGGAGCGTATAGCTGTAACAGGCTGGAGCCAGGGCGGTGCGCTGACAATCGTTACCTCGTATCTCAACCCGAAGGTTAAGTTTGCAGCTTCGATCTACCCTGCAATGTGCGACCTTACAGGCCGACTTTACGACCAGGGTGACTCGTGGCCACACCTCTTCAAGGATAAGATGGGTGCCACAAAGGAGCGTATCGAGACCTGCGGATACTACGATGTGGTGAATTTTGCACGCCACCTCACACAGCCGATATGGTTCACCTACGGCTATAATGACTTGGTGGTCTGCTCGACATCTATTCAGGCCTGCTACAATGTTGTAACTGCGCCAAAGGAGGTATTGCTCGTTCCGCAGACTCGCCACTACACCTACCAGGAGCAGCGTGATGCTCGTAGAGAGTGGTTGTTGGAGAAGCTGTTGAAGCGATAGAGTTGTAATTTTAGCGGAATGAACACTATTTCCGCACCCGAAGAGAGGGAATAAATGGTAGTAAAGAGTATGAATAGTTTGAAGAGATTTGTTTTGGCCATGGCGGCACTCTTTGTCGCTACAACAGCTGTGGCAAAGGAGGTTAAGTGGTCGCACTCGGTAACGGAGAAGGGTGATGGGCTATATACCGTAACCATCAAGGCCGATATTGCAGATGGTTGGCACATCTATGTCACAGACCCGGCCAAGGCGTTTAATCCTACGGAGTTGAAGTTCACTCCGGGTGAGGGTGTTACAGCCGAGGGTGCGATGCGTCTGTTGTCGCAGGCGAAGGTTGAGTACGACGATATAATGATGATGGAGATTGGCCACTACGAGAAGGAGGCCATCTTCGAGCAGGACTTCAAAGCCGATGGTAAGGGCGGTGAGGTCGCTGTTGCTATTTCGTATCAAGCTTGCAATGTTGGAAGTTGTCTAACACCCGAGACCGAGGAGGTTGTAGTGGCGTTGGGCGAGGCTTCGGCAGCACCACAGGCCGAGGTCAAGGCGGTTAAAGATGCTGCGGGTAGCGGCTCGTTGTGGTCGCTCATTATCGAGGCCGTGTTGTGGGGCTTTGCGGCACTGCTCACCCCTTGTGTCTTCCCGATGGTACCGATGACCGTGTCGTTCTTTATGAAAAATAGCGGTTCGGTGGCTCGAGGCCGTATCAACGCTTCGCTCTACGGCTTGTTTATCGTGTTGCTCTATACGCTGCCTATCGCTGCGCTAATCGTCATCACCCGTGTCGTGGGTGGCGATGCTGTGACGGCAGATATCTTCAACTGGCTTGCGACACATTGGTTGCCAAATATCATCTTCTTCATCGTCTTTATGGTCTTTGCGGCATCCTTCTTTGGTGCTTTCGAGATTACGCTGCCAAGCTCGCTTGTGAACAAGAGCGATGCGCAGTCGGATAAGGGCGGTATCGGAGGTATATTCTTTATGGCCTTAACTTTGGTGCTCGTGTCGTTCTCTTGCACGGGCCCAATCGTAGGTTCGGTGCTTATCAAATCGACCTCGGGTGAGGTGTGGTCGCCAATCATTACGATGTTGGCATTCTCGACCGCCTTTGCCTTGCCGTTTACGCTCTGTGCATTCTTCCCATCGCTGTTGCAGAAGATGCCAAAGAGTGGCGGTTGGCTCAACTCGGTGAAGGTTGTGCTCGGCTTTGTCGAGGTGGCTCTCGGATTTAAGTTCCTCAGCGTTGCCGACCAGGTTTATCACTGGAACTTGCTCGACAGAGAGGTCTATCTCGCAATTTGGATTGTGGTGTTCTCGTTGCTTGGCCTCTACCTTTTGGGCAAGATTAAGTTTGCACACGATAGCGAGGTTAAATATATCAGCGTTGGCCGCTTGGCGTTGGCTATCGGAGTATTCTCGTTTGTGGTATATCTCATCCCGGGTATGTGGGGCGCACCTTTGAAGGCGTTGTCGGGCTATTTGCCACCACTCTCGTCGCAGGATTTTGTGATTGAGAAGTATGCCCCTGCCGCATCGAACACGGGCACGGTTGATGTGAACAACGCAAAATATAGCGATGTCTTGCACCTCCCACACGGCTTGAAGGGCTTTTTCGATATGAAGGAGGCGGAGGCCTATGCCGCAAAGGTTGATAAGCCGATATTTATCGACTTCACGGGTCACGGCTGTGTGAATTGCCGTGAGATGGAGGCGAGAGTGTGGTCGGATCCTGCCGTGCAGCAGATTTTGCGTGACGAGTATGTTATCGTGGCACTCTATACCGACGACAAGATGCCGCTGCCCGAGAGTGATTGGGTGACTACCGATAGCGGTAAGGTCTTGAAGAGTTTGGGCAAGGTAAATGCCCACTATGCCCTCACACGCTTTGGTGTAAATGCGCAACCATACTATGTCCTGCAGGGCAAGGGCGGTAAGATTTTGGGCGAACCACGAGGCTACGACCTCTCGGTTGAGGGTTTTGTGGAGTTCTTGCGCAAGGGTGTCGAGGAGTATAAGAAATAGAGGTCTTGATACCATAACAAGAGAGAGGGGTAGCACAAACGCTACCCCTCTCTGTGTGTGTTTTGGCGTAGAGCCCTATTTGTCAAAACGCTTCATAATGGCAAATATCTCGAAGGCAAAACCCGCCACCACAACTATTGGTGCCAAGGTTATGCGACGCCACGAGAAGATGTCGTAGGAGAACTCCTCGGGTGTAGCCTTCGTGCCACCGGCCATAAGTGCAAAACCTATAACTATCGCCACCAAACCTATCGCAATAAGGATATAGTTGCGCATGGTGAGGGGCATATTCTTGTCGTTTTGGTCCTTGATGTCGTTAAACTTTTTCATATTAGTAGAGATGTATCTTTTCGGAACGCATATTTACAAATTTCAACACGGCAGGGAGTGTAAACAACACTGCAACAACAATACCGATAACAACCATTGCTGCCGTAACCACACCTATAAGCTCGAGCTGTGACAGAAGTCCAAACTCAGGGAACGAGTCGTTCAGCGCATAGAGCGCACCACCGAGCAGAAGTGTAGCAACAAGACCCGCAATAAGGCCCTGCAGGGCTCCACGCCCCAAGAATGGGCGAATTATAAACCAGCGTGTCGCACCAACAGCCTTGAGGGTGTTTATCAGCTCTCGCTCGGAGTACACCGCAAGTCGCACCGTGTTGTTGAGCAATACGAGGGCAACAACAAGCAGTGCCACACCAAATATCGCCATCACAAGTTGCATCGTGTCTAATGCCGAGTGCATCTCGTCGAGCAAGATTTCGGGGTAGCTCACCATCGACACACCCTTAATCTTGCGAGCCTCCTCGGCAAAGGCCTCGAGGGCCGCTTTGTCGGAGGAGAGGGCCGAAAGTGTCACATCGTAGGAGTCGGGCAGAGGGTTTTCGCCCAAAGCGTCCTTTATGTCGAGGGCAAAGACTCGTTGAAACTCCTTGTCTTCGAGCTTCTCCTGCTTCGACACAAACTTCAGCGATGCGACCATATCGCTCTCGGCAAGGCGTACCGCCACGCTATCTCGCTCCGCCTCGGAGAGGGTGTCGTCGAGTTCTACAATCATCGTCACGCTACCTCGCATACGCTCTGTCGAGGTGTAGATGTTTGCCATTGCAAAGCCTATCGAGCCGAGCAGAAACAGCACGAGGGCGATGCTTATGGTCGAAACGATGTAGGAGCGATGCACCTTATTCGATATTTTTCTTTGTGCGGAAGCCATAGCAACTATAAATTGTGGTTATTACGAGTGCGAAGATAATCAAAATTGAGCAAATAAGCGTTATCGTAGATGCGAAACCCCAATTTGGAGCCTTGAAACGCCACTCCACGGTGTGTGTTCCCTCGGGCAAGACCATGGCTCGGAGCAGGTAGTCGGCACGGAACGAGTCACACGGCTCGCCGTCGAGATAGGCCTGCCACCCCTTGTCGTAGTATATCTCGGAGAATACGGCTACGCCCGTACCACCCGTGAGTGTGTAGTCGTAAACCAAGCGATTTGGGCGATACTCCTTCAACTCGATAACTCCGCTGCCCTCGATTTGTGGTCGAGGAGCCCCCTCCTCGGCTACAGCGGTGGTCTTGAGATTTACCTCCGAGAGTGCCGCCAACTCGGCATCGGCACCGGCGACGATATCTATATTCTGCACAAACCACGCTGCGCCATTGGCTGTCGTGCGCTCTACAACCTCGCCCTGTTGGGTTATGATATACTTGGTGTTGAGCATATCTAAAACACCCTCGTCGAGCTTGAGAAGGTAGTGGTCTATAAGGTCCTGATAACGCCCCATCTTTGCTCCGTGGTAGCCACCTATCGAGCGATGGAACATCGAGGTTGTGGCGTCGTTAAATGGCGACACCGAGAGGTTGAGGACACGATATCCGAGCTCCTTGTCTGCCATAATTTGCTTGTCGGCTTCGGTTGGGCGCACCTTTGTTGTGCGCTTCTCTACAAATCGCTCGTGCGGCTGGTAGCGCAGATTTACGGGCAACATATCCACCACAATCATCATCGCCAAAACCGCCAGTGCCACACCTCGCCACCTTCCGTCGAGACGAATGGCGGCTACAATGACGAGTGCCGCAACAATGACGAAGAGAAGGCTGCGCCAAGCATCCTTTGCGAGTATCTCGGCACGCTCCTCGGCCATGGCATCGGCCGTCTGCCACCCCAACTCGGCGTGCATACCTCGTGCGATATACTCTTCGCCACCCTCCATGCCACCAAGCATATAGCGATACTGCTCGCTCATCATCTCGCCATCACGCTCACGGCCAAAGTCGTAGAGGCTCTCGCCTCCGACTGCCAAGATGAGCGAAATGCCCGCTACAACGCCTGCCGCAATAGCCACGGCACGAGTAAGACGCTTCTTGTCGCCCCACTGCTTGTATATCTGCCACAACGCCATGCCCGCCAAGAGTGGCACACACCACTCCACGACCACCAAGGCGGTAGATACGGCACGGAACTTATTGTAGAGAGGCAGGATGTTGAAACACAGCTCTGTAAACCACATAGCGTGGTAGCCCCACGACATCAGAAGCGACAAAACTACGGCTGCAACAACCCACCAACGATCCTTCGCCTCGGCAAGCAGCAAACCCAACAGTGCAAGAAATATGGCCACAGCGCCCAGGTAGGTTGGGCCGGCCGTATATGGCTGTTCGCCCCAATAGGTTGGCAGCTGCGAAGCCACACCCGACAGCCCCAATGGTCGCAACGCCTTATCCACGGTGCCACCCTTCGAGAAGGTGTCGGTCGAAGAGCCACCCATAAAGTTCGGCACGAGAAGGTTTGCGCTCTCATCTACTCCATAGCTCCACGCTGTGGCATACTCTATATCCAACCCTTTGCGCTCCCCTTTGGCCTCGAGCGCACTGCCACCACGCACCGTGTCAGAGGTGTGCTGCATCGTATAGTAGAGTGGCGAGAACGACGCTCCAAAGGCCAAGATGGCTGCACCACCGAGAATTGCGGTGCGCTTTGCAAAATCTTTTCCACGCTTCTCTCGCAGGGCAAAGACAAGGTCGCTAACCCACAATGCAGCAATAGCGAGCGTGAAGTAGTAGGTTATCTGCGGATGGTTTGCCCCCACCTCCAGCGAGGCAAAGAGGGCTGTGAGAGCCCCTCCGAGCCACATATTGCGTCGCAGGGTGAAATGCACGGAGGCGAGGAATAGCGGTGCATATACCAACGCCCACATCTTCGTTATGTGGCCTGCACCTATAATCAGGAAGAAGTAGGTCGAAAGGCCGTAGGCCAGACCTACGATGATGCCAACCCATGCCGACATACCCATAAGTATCGCTGCGCCAAATGCCGCCAACATTGCAAAGAATATCAACGATGCGGGTGCCGCAAAGAGCGACAAGAGCCAATCGGTCGTGCGCTTGAGTATCTGTGTCGGATACTTTATGTTTATCTGGTAGGCGGGCATACCCGAAAACATTGCCCCTGTCCATTGCGGGTCCTCGTCGAACTCGGTGCGACACTCTCGGATATCGCGGCTCATACCATCGAACTGCTCGATATCGTGTTGTGGCAACACCTTACCCTCGATTTGCGGGGCAAAACCCACAATCGAAACTACCCCAAACAGGGCTACTGCCACCAATACGGGCGCAATCTTCTGCCACAAATTTTTATAATTTTTCATATCCTTTGCACATAAATAACGCTCAAAGTTAGAAAAAATTTGCGTTTTTGGGGCTACTCTCTCGAAAAATTACTATCTTTGTTCGGATATAGGACTTTTTATGGTAGTAACACTTGATGATATTCGTCGCCCGATAGAGCAAAATATCGAGGAGTTCGACGCCTTCGTGCGCAAAAATTTTAGTGAAACGAAGGGTACGCTTATCGGCGATATGCTCGACTATGTCCTCTCGTCACGAGGCAAGGGCCTCCGCCCTGTCGTCGTTATGCTCGCTGCGGGAGCAACCTCGGCTACGGGCAACTTCGGCAAGCGCACGATGTTGGCGGCAATGCTTGTGGAGATGATACATGTGGCATCACTTATTCACGACGATGTTATCGACGAGGCGAACCTTCGTCGTGGTCGTGCCTCGGTAAATGCCCGCTGGCAGTCACGCAATGCCGTGATTATAGGCGACTATATCCTCGCCCGAAATATGAATATCGGCCTGCAGAGTGGTCAATATGACCTTCTGACCCATATTATCGGTGCCATGTCCTCACTCTGCGAAGGCGAGCTTATCCAGAGCGACCACGCCTCGAAGATGGACACCTCACGAGAAAATTACCTCGACATAATATACAAGAAGACCGCATCGTTATTTGCTGTGTGTGGCTCGGTGGGTGCGATGTCGGTGGGTGCTTCGGCCGAGCGTATTGAGGCGATGCGCACCTTTGGCAAGATGCTTGGTATGGCATTCCAAATTGTGGATGATATCCTCGACTACGAGCCAAACAACAACACGGGCAAGCCCGTTGCCAACGACCTCCGTGAGCGCAAGATAACTCTTCCGCTTATCGAGGTGCTGGAGCGAGTGTCGGAGGAGGAGAAGGCCGAGATTTTGCGCCACCTGCCACTCTGTGCCGAGAGCGAGGAGAGTGTAGCCTACATCCAAGGCAAGGTCGAGGAGTATGGCGGTGTGGAGTTGGCTCGCAAGACGGTGCAGGCCTACCTGCAACGAGCAATGTCGGCTCTGTCTGTTTGCGAGGAGTCGGAGTACCGCAAGTCGCTGTTGGCACTATGCGAGTATGTAGTGGAAAGGGATAGATAGTAGTGAGTAGAGAGTAGTTAGGAGTTAAAAACTTAAAGCGCACCCTTAATGCCTCTAACGCCCCTAACGCCTCTAAAAAACTGCGCCGTGACAAGGGCGAGAGTCCGCAAAACAAAAAACTAAAAAAAGCTAATGGCTAATGGCCAATGGCTAATAGCAAAAAGATAAACTTTTTTAACCAATAAAACTAAAATTTTATGTCACAAAAACAAAATTCGACAATGCCGGCAATCGTTATGTGCGTATTGCTCTTCGGTATGATTTCGTTTGTTACCAACCTCGCCTCTCCAATGGGTGATGTGTTGAAGTACTACCTTGCAGGTCAGGAGATTGCTATTCCTAACTGGATGGCAACACTCGGTGTGCTGTGCAACTTTATTGCATACGCTGTAATGGGTATCCCCGGTGGTAACATCTTGCAGAAGCGAGGTTACAAGTACACAGCTCTCTTGGCCGTAGCAGTCGGCTTTGTAGGCGTTGGTATTCAGACCATCGCAGGTCTTTTGTCGGGCCTCACAGCCTTTGGAGTATATCTCCTCGGTGCTTTTGTTGCAGGTTTCTCGATGTGCTTGCTCAACCTCGTGGTTAATCCTATGTTGAATAAGCTCGGTGGCGGTGGCAACCGCAGTAACCAGCTCGTGCAGATTGGTGCTTCGTTCAACTCGTTGATGGGTACATTGGTTATCTTCCTCACAGGTGTATTCGTTCCAAACATCGTTAAGGCGCAGATTAGCCAGGTCTTCCCGTTGATGTTCATCGCACTCGCAATCTTTGCAGCAGCTTTCGTGGTAATCTTCTTCACCAAGATACCGGAGAACCCTGTTGTTGAGGCAAAGGCTGGCGAGAAGTCGCAGTATGGTCCATTGTCGTTCCGCCACTTCGTTCTTGGTGCTGTTGCAATCTTCGTATATGTAGGTATCGAGGTTGGTATTCCAAATGTTTTGCAGAAGTGGTTGCAGTTCCCGGGTGTCTTGGGCGTTGAGTCGGGTGCCGAGGCTATCGCAGGAACCGTTACCGCAACATATTGGTTGCTTATGCTCGTAGGCCGTCTTCTCGGCGTTGCTCTTGGTGCAAAGGTTTCGCCAAAGGCTATGCTTTCGGCCGTTTCGGCAGTAGGTTTGTGCCTTGTTTTGGGTGCTATCTTCCTCTCTCCGGAGACCGTTGTTAATCTCCCTGTATTCAAGGGTACAGCAGGCTTCGGTATGGCAACAGTTCCTGTAAATGCAGCGTTGCTCGTATTGTGCGGTCTCTGCACATCGGTAATGTGGGGTGGTATCTTCAACCTCGCTGTTGATGGTCTTGGTAAGTATATCGAGAAGGCTTCGGGTATCTTTATGGCACTCGTTTGCGGTGGTGGTATCCTCCCTCTCTTGCAGAACGCAGTTGTGGACTGGACAGGCGGTAACTACCTCGTAAGCTACTGGGTAATCGCTGCAGGCCTTGTTTATATGCTCTACTACGCTTTGATTGGTTCGAAGAATGTAAATAAGGACATCCCAACCGAGTAATTTCTTGTGATAAGCCGCAATCTGTGGCACATCCCTAAAAGTAAAGACCTTCGGGCTGTACTACTTGTACTATCCCGAAGGTCTTTCTTTTGTGATGCACCACATCTCACGGCTTCTCGCAAGAAATTGAAAAATTGTTCTACCTCCTTAAAACAATTTTGTGGCGCAAGTGAATTAAGGGTTGGTAAGGGCTAGTAACGGCTAGTAAAGAAGGCGCTATACCCTTACTGGCCGTTACTGACCCTTATCAGATTGCGCCATCTCTCGTCTCTCGTCTTTCGTCTCTCGTCTAAAAAATTGTCAATTGTCAATTGTCAATTGTCAATTCAGCATTCTGCATTCTGCGCCTCCCCATAAAGCAATCTCTGATTGCGCCCCCATTAAGGGCGGAACGCCCGCCCCCATAAAGCACCATAGGTGCGCCCCCAAAACACAGCGCAAATGATTTAGGGGTTGTTGTGGGAGCTCTATCCACTTGGTCTATAAAAAGAATGTGTCCGAAGGTCTGGGAAACTTTCGGACACCCGATGTTAGGTTAGTTAGGTTAATGAGCAAGTGGGAGAACCCCACATTTGTATTGCAAAGGTACACCCTTTTTTATTATTTCCAAACTTTTTGTAATATTTTTTTAGAAAAATTCGCAAAAATCAAAAATATCATAATAAAAAACGGCTAAAATGCTTTATATTTTTAATTTTTTTACAAATTGTGGGGCGCTCCAGGGCCAAGCTAAATAATTTGTTTGTATATTTGCATAGTCAATAATATACAATAAGGTATGAGCAATATAATCACTGCCGAGCATATCACCAAAAGTTTCTCGGCACACACTGCGCTCGACGATGTTTCGGTCGAGATACCACGAGGCTCGGTCTATGGACTCTTGGGCCCGAATGGTGCGGGTAAGACCACGCTTATTCGTGTTATAAATCGTATAACGCTGCCCGACAATGGTCGCATCCTCTTCAACGACAAGCCCATTACGCAGCAGGACATCTATCGCATAGGTTATCTCCCCGAGGAGCGAGGCCTCTACCGCAAGATGAAGGTGGGTGAGCAGGCTCTCTTCCTGGCTCGACTCAAGGGGTTGTCTCGCCACGATGCGCTGGTGCGACTCAAGGAGTGGTTCGAGCGTTTCGGCATCGAAGGGTGGTGGAACAAGCGTGTGGATGACCTCTCGAAGGGTATGGCGCAGAAGATACAGTTTATAGTTACGGTGCTTCACAAGCCCGAGCTGCTTATCTTCGACGAGCCATTCTCGGGTTTCGACCCCATCAACGCCAACCTCCTCAAGGAGGAGATTTTGCGACTGCGTGACGAGGGAGCAACGGTGATATTTTCGACTCACAACATGTCGTCGGTCGAGGAGATTTGCGACCACATAACCCTTATCAACAAGTCGAAAAACATCCTCTCGGGTAAGGTCGATGATATCCGTCGTGCGCATGGTGGCAACACCTTCACGGCGCACTATCGAGGTGACGCTACGCTGTTGCAGGAGCGTGTGAAGGCGTTATGCGAGGTTCTCGAGGGCGAGGATAGCAAGATGGGCTACTCGACACTGAAGGTGCATATCCCGCACGACGAGGATGTGCGTGCCGTGGTGGCAGCCATAAACGAGGCTGTGGAGTTGCGCCAATTTACCGAGATGATACCGAGTATGAATGATATCTTTATTCGTGCCGTAAATGGTACTTTGTAGTGTGTCTAACGGTTAAAAGCAGAGAACAATGAGAAACATATCACTTATAATAGGTCGAGAGTATCGTGAGCGTGTATTCAAAAAGTCGTTCCTCATTACGACTATTGTTATGCCGCTGCTGATGATTGCTATGGGTGCTGCTCCAACCCTCATAATGGAGTTTGCCGAGAGTGAAACCAAGAAGATTACCGTAATTGATGAGAGCGGTATCGTTGCTCCGAAGCTCACCTCCGACGAGGAGATTGTATTCGAGGCGGCAACGGGCGACCTCCAACAGGCTCTTGTCGAGGCGTCGCAGAACGAGGAGAGCTTTGGTGTGCTGCATATCGGCAAGGATATCGTGGCCAACCCCAACGACGCACGACTCTACACCTCGTCGTCATCGTCGATAATGCTCGAGGAGGCTATTGCCGACCAGATTGAGTCGGTGATAGAGAGTGAGCGACTGAAGGCCTACAATATCGACAACATAGACGAGATACTCGAGAAGGTTAAGGCTCGGGTACATCTCACAACCTTCCGCACCGATAAGGAGGAGGAGTCGTCGGCATCGTCGGCTGCTGCCTCGTCGCTCGTGGGTTTGATTTTGGGCTTTATGCTCTACTTCTTCTTGGCGATATATGGCTCGATGGTTATGCAGAGCGTTATCGACGAGAAGTCCTCCCGCATCTTGGAGGTTATGGTCTCGACCGTGCGACCTTTCGAGATGTTGATGGGCAAGGTGCTTGGCGTGGCGGCCGTTGCTGCTACGCAGGTTATGGTGTGGGGTGTGCTGATAATCCTCTTCAGTGCGGTGATTGTGCCTGCCATGTTGCCTGAAAATATCCTCGAGGGTGTAACGCAGGTGCAGGCCGGAGGCGATGTTGCCGCCCTTGCTGCACAGCAGGATGTGTCGCCCGAGATGCTTACAGCCTTGGCTTCGGCACTCGATGCCGGTGGCATAGCGACGACAATATGCACGGTGCTGCTCTTCTTTGTGGGAGGCTTCCTGCTCTACGCTTCGCTCTATGCGGCGGTGGGTGCGAGTGTCGATGAGGCGCAAGATGCACAGCAGCTCACCATCCCTATCACGCTCCCTATTATCGCTGCATTTATCGTTACGATGTTGGTAATGAAGGACCCGAACTCGCCCGTGGTATTCTGGTGTTCGATGATACCTTTCACCTCGCCAATCGTTATGGTTGCCCGTATTCCGAGTGGTATTCCGGCGTGGGAGATAGCGTTGTCGATGGCCTTGCTCTATGCGACCTTTGTGGTCTGCATCTGGGCGGCAGCAAAGATATACAAGGTGGGTATCTTTATGCACGGCACAAAGCCTACATTTAAGGATTTGTGGCGATGGCTGAAGTATTAAAAGTTTTTGTCTATAAAAACAAACCGAGGGGAGGGGTATTCAAAAATGCCCTCCCCTCTCTTTTAGAACAATTCGAGTTGGTCTATCTCGTGATTGAAACTTTTGCGGTGGTAGGGCGATAGGCCGAACTCTCGCACAGCAAGACGGTGCTCTTTGGTCGGGTACCCCTTATTTTTTGCCCATCCATACATCGGGTACTCCTCGGCCAGGCGCAACATATAGTCGTCACGGAAGGTCTTGGCAAGCACCGAGGCGGCCGCTATATTGGCATACTTGCCATCACCCTTGATGATACACTCGAAGGGGAGCGTCAACTTTGTGCGGAAGCGGTTGCCGTCGATTGCGAGGAACTGTGGTTGTGGGTTGAGTTGCTCCACCGCCAGCGACATACCCTCGAACGAGGCGTTGAGGATGTTTATCTCGTCGATACGCTCGGCCGACACCTCCTGCACCGCCCACGCCACAGCCTCACGGCAGATTATATCACGCAGGATGTAGCGGTTACGCTCGCTCATCTGCTTCGAGTCGTTGAGCAGAGGGTGGTAAAAGTCGGGTGGTAGTATTACAGCCGCAGCAAAGACCGAGCCTGCGAGGCAGCCTCGCCCGGCCTCGTCACATCCCGCCTCGAGAAGGGCGTGCTGAAAAGAGTTCTCCAACATAGCTTTTTGCAAAAAATTTCTACAAAAGTACAATTTTTAGATGAAAAACGATAACTTTGTGCTATGCAAATAGATGCTATAACACGAAAATCGAGCCTGCCGGCAATTCTGCTCTTGGTTGTGGTGGCTGTGGCAGCGTTGGTGAGAATGACCTGCGCACCCTACGATATGGAGATTGCAGAGACTCCGTTTCGGGAGCGCACAATATCGGTGATTTGTGCCTTCCTGCTGCTTCTTGCAACAAGTTTGGCGGTGGGGCGACTCTTTATGAGTACGGGGTTGAGCAAGAGTTTCTGCACCCTGCCGATACCTATATTCGGAATATTGGCGTGGGGCGTGGCGGTGCCACCGCAGATCCTCTCCTCGATGGTGGTGGCTCTTCTATTTGCAATGGCATTGTTGCTGCTGTGCCGCTCAATAAATCGTACCGACGAGCGGAACTCGGTCTTTGTGGGGGGTGTCCTGCTTGGTACAATGCCTCTGTTTGACCCAATCTTCGTTATCTTGGTTGTGGCAATACCTCTTGTAGCGTTGCTCTTTACCCTGAATATGCGTCAAATATTTATTGCCGTGGTGGGCTATCTGCTGCCGCTGTTTCTGGCTTCGTATGTGGTGTGGTACGGTGGTGGAGATATCGACGATGTGGCGGCAAACATCACCGCACAACTCACGATGCCGAGAGAGTTTGCAATGACACATATACCATTTGGTGCGATAGTGCTGTCGGTGTGGGTCGTGGCAATGGGCGTATGGGGTATAGTCTATGCGATATTAAAACCAAACAAGATGTTTTTGGTGGCAAGGTTGCGACGAACTCTCTACCTCTTTGTGCTGTTGGCGGTGGTTATGGCGGCAATGCTCTTTGTGCCGAATTGCGGTCTGTCGCTGCTGCCCGTAGCGGCTGTTGTGGGTGCGGTGCTTATCAGCTTTGTGTTGTCGTTGCTTCCGACACGGGACTCCACAATCGCCTATTGGATATTGTTGGCCCTCTTTGTGGCGCACCTCTTTGTCGAGTAGTCGTTTTTCGATAATTATTCACATAATTTGCGAATAAAATTCGAGAATATTTGGTAATTCAATCAAATTGTCTAACTTTGTTCTTGCAATATATTATTGTAAGATAGTCTGTTGCGCACTATTGGTGCGTTGTTGATATAAAGTTACTACTAATCTAAACAATTTTAATTATGAAAGAGAAGACAAAAAACCACAAAGAGGAGGGATACATCTCTTTTGACCCGGAGGAGTTGAAAAATGCAACCCAGGAGGGGGACCCCAATGATGAGGCGTACGAACTGTTGTGGGAGGCTACATGTGTCTCTTCGCATGTGAAAGATGCGGATAAGGCGAGTGGACATACCGATGGTGACAATATCTATCCGACAACAGCCGAAGAGGTTGAGCGTATGGAGGAGTTGATCAACAAGGCCGAGGCTGCCCTCAAGGAGCCTAACACCGAATTTAGCTCTCGAGTAGCCGAGTTGCGTGGGATTGTCGAGTGGTCACGCAAGCGCCATTGGAAGCTTAATTGGAGGGTTATTGTCGGAGTTATACTCTCGGTGTTTATCTTGCAGATGTGTGTCGATAGCAAGCAGGGCGATGTAAGCAAGGCCGAGGATAAGCTGGAGCAGGTCAAGAATTGGCAAGAGGAGCCACTTGATAGGCTAAATCTCGACGACCTTAAGGGTCAATCGTTTGTTATTCGCGACAACCCGTTTGTCTCGCTGAAGGTGTGGTACGATAGGGAGCAGCGCAATGTGGCTCACGACTACCATACTGCCGTCGAGAGTATCGCCTACAACGAGGAGGAGCTCAAAAAGCCGGACCTTAGCGAAACGCTCGAAGAGTTCTACGAGAATCAGATTAAGAGCAACAAAAAGAAGATGAAGAGGGCTCACAAACGCTTTGAGAAGCTTCAAAAAGCCGACTTTGAAGAGGTGCAGGAGATGGCCTTGGAGGAGGCTGAGGGCTTGGTCGATGAGAAGAGGTCGGATGCAGGCTTTGTCAAGTTCTGGAACATCTTTTTCTTGCTGCTCATTCCGGTATATATCTTCGCTGCACGCCCTCGTGGCTACACCATCAGCCGTTATCGTCTCGAGGCCGATAGCTTGGGTTGGATCGAGAAGATTGGTTTGTGGCTCTCGGGTGGTCTGCTTACTGCTGGTATGGGCATTGGCTTTGTCAATATTGTCACCAAGTGGAGCGATGGCTCGACTACCAGCGAGGATGATGGTACGGGCCCTGCACGCTTGGCACTCAAGGTTGGCTTGTTTGTGGCTGCAGCACTTGTGTTCTGTGCCGTGAGCTGCTTCTTGATGCTCTATGCGACAATCACGGGGCTCATTCGCAACTACAATTGGACCAGCATCAAGAACCAGGCTGTTGCTGCAGGGGCTGCCGCAAAGGAGAAATACACAAAGAAGTAGAGTCTGTTTCGACAAATACGGCGAGGCCGACCAAATGTTAATTTGAGTCGGCTTCGTTTTCGTTATTATGTTGTGTTAGGCGAAATTATTGCTCCTCTATGAGTAAATTAACCATATTTTTATTATCTTTGCGATAAGAGTGCAGATTTTGTAGATAATAAACCACTATATATTATGAAAAGAGGTACAGTTTTAGTCTCGGGTGGTGGTGGCTATATTGGCTCACACACCACCGTAGAGCTTATCAACGCAGGGTTGAATGTCGTTGTAGCAGACAACCTCTCGAACTCGGATATGTCGGGTGTCGAGGGTGTGAGAAAGATTACGGGAGTAGATGTTCCGTTTGTGAATGTCGATTGTTGCGACAAGGAGGCCTTCCGCAAGGTCTTTGAGGAGTATGAGTTCGACTCGGTAATTCACTTTGCTGCCTTCAAGGCTGTGGGTGAGTCGGTGGCAGACCCTATGAAGTACTACCGCAACAACCTTCTCTCGTTTATGAATGTCATCGACCTGATGCGTGAGTTCGACCGTCACAACCTCGTATTCTCGTCGTCGGCTACCGTATATGGCGAGGCGGACGAGCTGCCCGTTACGGAGCAGACACCTCGTAAGCCTGCGACTTCGTCGTATGGCAACACGAAGCAGATGTGCGAGGATATCTTGCGTGATTCGGTGGCAGCATACAGCGGTTTGAAGGGTATCGCTTTGCGTTACTTCAACCCAATTGGTGCCCACCCTTCGGCTCTGATTGGCGAGTTGCCTCGAGGTGTGCCACAGAACCTCGTACCATTTATTACGCAGACCGCTGCTGGTGTGCGTGAGTGCCTCTCGGTCTTTGGTGACGACTACGACACTCCGGATGGCTCGTGCTTGCGTGACTACATCGACATCGTCGATTTGGCGAAGGCCCATGTTGCGGCTATCAAGCGAATGATTGAGGGCAAGAACAAGGAGAACTACGAGATTTTCAATGTTGGCACAGGTCGTGCAGTATCTGTGTTGGAGTTGGTAAACTCGTTCGAGCGTGTGAACGAACTGAAGCTCAACTACAAGGTTGCCCCTCGTCGCCCGGGTGATGTGGTGATGATTTGGGCAGACACCTCGCTTGCAAACGAGGAGCTTGGCTGGAAGGCGGAGCGAGATCTCGACGATACGCTGCGCTCGGCTTGGGCTTGGGAGAAACATGTGAGAGGAATTAAATAAATTAGACGAGAGACGAGAGACGAGGGACGAGAGAAAAACACGATTTTGCACTCTCCCTAACGCCCCTAACGACTTTAACGCCCCTAAAATAATTTTTTATGGAGTACAAGAATAAATTACAGGAGTTTGCTCCGGCGTTGACCGAAGCGGAGGTTGCCGCAGAGGTTGCACGCATCAAGGAGTTGTCGGTACGCAACCACCGCAAGGAGGTCTATGCATTTGCTTTGTCGGCCGTAGATTTGACCACGCTGACCTGCAATGACTCGGTGGAGTCTGTATCTGCGTTCGCAAAGAGAGCCGTAGATTTCTATGCGAAATATCCCGATTTGGCAAATGTTGCCTCGATATGCGTCTATCCATCGTTTGTCGAGACCGTAGGCTTGGCCGTGGATGGTTCACCTATGCGTATCACCTCTGTTGCTGCGGGCTTCCCTGCTTCGCAGACCTTCCTCGAGGTGAAGATGTTGGAGGTGGCTATGGCTATCGAGAATGGTGCCGACGAGGTCGATATCGTGATGAATGTAGGCAAGGTGCTGGAGGGCCACTACGACGAGGCTGCGGCCGAGGTCGAGGTTATTCGTCAAGAGATGGGTACAGACACCGTGCTGAAGGTTATCCTCGAGACGGGAGCTTTGAAGAGCTCGGAGCTTATCCACAACGCATCGTTGTTGGCTATGTTGGCGGGTACCGACTTTATCAAGACCTCGACGGGTAAGATAGATGTTGCAGCTACACCAGAGGCTGCGGTTGCAATGTGCCGTGCCATCAAGTTGTTCTACGACAAGACTGGCACGAAGGTTGGCTTCAAGGCTGCGGGAGGTGTTCGCACACCCGAGGATGCAGCGTTGTACTACACCATCGTCGAGGAGATTTTGGGCAAGGAGTGGCTCACAACCGACCTGTTCCGTATCGGAGCGTCGTCGGCAGCGAACAATCTGCTTTCGGCAGTGTTGGGCGAGGAGGTTAAGCACTTCTAACAAGAAGTTACAATAATAATAGAGGTGTATCCTGTGGAACAACCCTTTTTCGGCGGTGAATTTCACCGCCGAATTTGTTAAAAGAGGGAAAATGTTTGCAGGTCTTAAAAAAATAGGCCTATATTTGCATAGACAAAACATATATTATTTATGCACTATATCGCCACCATCTTTTTGTCCTTGATGACCGTAGCGCTTGTTGTGTGCGGAGTTCTTCTGTGGAGGAGGCGCAATGAGCCAAATGACTACTCACGCACCATTCAGGCGGTGTTTAGTTGGGTGTCGGCATTCTTTGCCCTGACTTTCATTCTTCGTACTTGGGCGGAAACCACTACGGCAGATAGCGCACTCTTTGAGCCGGAGCATATATTTGCGCCTATCCTCTTTCAGATGGCCTTTTTCCTCTATCCATTGGAGGTTATTCGTCCTTCCATAAGCCGAGTTAAGGTCTATGCGCTTCTCTTCGTTCCGCTGCTACTGTTGGTTTTCGTGGGAATGTATGCCGGCATCAAATATACCACCATTCACTCCTACGCTGAACTGTGGCAACATATCGGGGAGTTCAATGTGTGGTTCCGACTCCTTGCCCTTGCGGTGATATCGCTCTACTGCTTTTCGCTCTTTTTGGTGCCGTACGATTGGCGACAGAGCAGTGCCGACCGTAAGTTTATCTTGTGCTACGCATTGGGCTTCTGCTTGATAGGGGTACTACATATATCTATACAGGTATCACACTCCTATTGGCTTGTGCTTGCACATCAGGTGGTGTGGATAACATTCTTCATTGCGGTTGCCTGGTACGAGTTGAGAGAGCGTCTTCTGGTGCCTTTGTCAGAGGTGGAACCACAAGACGGTAAATCCTATGATGCCATAAACGATACACTTTGGAGGCAGACGCTCATACTGTTGGACTGCAACGACAAGTGGCGCAGTCCCGATTTGAGTTTGAGTTCTCTGTCGGAGCAGTTAGGCTCTAACCGCACCTATGTCAGCGAGGCATTCAAACGCAATGTTGGGACAACATTTATTGACTATATCACTCGCCGCCGTATTGACTATGTCGTGGAGCAGTTGTGCCAAAACCCAAATGCCAATATTCAAAAACTTTTCAACTATGTCGGCTATCGTCAGCGCTCTACCGCTTGGCGAAATTTCCATAAGATAATGAGCATAACACCGACCGAGTTTGTTGATAGTCTAAAACAATAAGCAGATAGCCCGTTTCAATGCGAAACGGGCTATTTCTCTGTTATTTGTAAAATTGCAACGCACTTTTGTAAAATTGCAATACCGAAAATTTGCCAATCTATTCGGGTGCCGATACCTTTGTATATCTATTAATCACATTAAAACACAACAACAATGAAGAGATTCAGAATGATTGGTGCAGTCGTGATGGCTGCTGTGCTTTGCGGTTTGAGTGCTTGCACAACCGACGATATGGGCGGCGATATGCAAGACAATGACCTTCCTATCTATACTCCACCAACCGGAGAGGATATTGTGAAGACCCGAATTGCGGGCAAGATACTCTACTTTGCGGGTGGACATGCCACTTTGGATCCATTTTTGGCAAAGCGTTTTGAGAACATAACAACCTCTTATGATGACGATGTGCGGTTGGTCTTGCTCAACGAGTCAAAGGCTGCCGAAATCCTCGCAGACGAGGCGTTGTACGGTAAGATCCGCAGTTATTGGTTGCAGAACAAAGCGATTGGTTTCGTAAAGCCGGGCGAAAAGGCTATTGCCCTCTTACGCTCATTGAAGAGTGCCGGCTCGCAACTCAACGCTGCATCAGGCATCTCCGACGAGAGCAAGCAATATATGAACGACCTGAATATCTTTATCACAAAGGCCGACAATAAGAGTATGCTCTATCGCTCGTTTGACAACGAGAGAAACCACTACACCAGCAATATCATCACCGACAGCAATGATGGCAGCACCGAGAGCAAGACGGATGAAAAGAGGGTTACAATTGAGCCAAACGACTACATTTGGGGATTGGTTGCAGAGGCGTTCTGCGATTGGGCAAACAAGCAACAAGAGGAGAAATCGCCACTTATGGCAAATATGGCGATGACACGCAGCGATGACGCACTGACGCCGACATCGCAAGAGATTACTCACGCCGAGTTGGTAACGCTCAATTGCGACTTTATGCACGAGTTTGACGACCACTACCCAAAGAGTATTGCGACACGATCCACTACTGCTACACTTACGATAGATGTGTTGAGCGGTTTTAACGACAATTGCGAGGATATGTGCGATGTTTACGATGTGGTGGTAACCAGCGAGGTTCCCGCACAAGAGACATTCGGTTTTGAAGATTGTATATTTGACATAAGCGGTCTATATCACTACAAGGCCACAGGTTTTGGCTATTTAGGCCCAACAGCAACATACCGCCTTGTCAATGAAGATGGCTCTGCCATAGCAAAGCCGACAAGCGTTCACGAGATGTCCCCAATCGTTGAAGGTGGCACCATTAAAACTACGCATACCCCAGGCAAGTTGACTTTTGGCGGAGAGATAAGCACTAAAGGTGGCGGCGCCGTAGGTTTCTCTATGAAATACACCCTTCCATCGACCTCCACAACAATCTCTACTGCGGACAACCCATTCGATTTCTCGAAGGAGGGCTCAACCGGTGCAAAATGGGCATATTACAAAGGTGCATACGACTATTACCGCCACACTTGGGGTTTCAATGGTAAATATCTTGATACAGCACCGGAGATTACCAAGACATACGCATCTTACACACAGGCTCTAACATTCAAGGTGGATAATGCAAGAGATTTGGGTACGCAGAACCTTGCTCTCTATCTTGATGTGGACTACTCGTTCTATTCGGAGGCTTGCACCCCTTGGAAGGTCAATCAACATACGCAGCAGGTTGATATTGCAGCTGCCTCTGTGGTGTTAGACCCCGTTAGCAGATACTTTGAGAAGTACACTCCGAGTCAATACTACTCCGATTCCTATGCCGATTCGTCGGCGTGGTCCAACTTGCAGGCTATGTTGCAGGGCAATGTGAACTACAAACACTTCTGCAATGAAGATTTGCGTGTCTGCGCTCGCCTTGAAGAGGAGTTGATACCGAATGCCGAAGCTGTATGGAGTGAGGCTATCAAGAGCCTTGTCGCACAATACAACGGCAACTCTGTCGGACACGAGTACATCGTCGGTCTTGCCGATTCAAATGGTGCTTGGCTCAAATCGGGACTCCATATCAAAGATGGCGTGTGGAGATTTGTTGAGGATATAGAGGCTCTGCGCAATGAAATTAACGCTGTGGAGTAGAAAAAGGTATATATGAAGTATTTTAGATATTCCGTTTTGGGTTTAGTGGGTGTTGCACTATGCCTTTGTGGTTGCGAGAACAAGAGTAATAGCGGTAACGAACAACCATACGAAATAGACTATGTCAATGCGAATAATTGGTTGAAAATTCCTGCGGTGGAGCAGGCGGTGGATGTATTCTACCTCTATCCCACCTGCTGGGAGCCTACCGAGACAGATGGGCTGGTAAACGCCATTGACAATGCCTCAATGCGTGCGAAAGCCCCCAGCGTATATGCCGAGCAGGCCTCTTGCTTTGAGGGCGTGGCGAATGTCTTTGCGCCATATTACCGCCAACTCAACGCTATGAAGTCGTTGAACTACTCGTTGGAGGAGCAGGAGCAGTTGGTGGCCGATGTGCCTTACCACGATGCGTTGGCGGCATTTGAATACTATCTGAAACATTACAACAATGGCCGTCCGTTTATCTTGGCGGGACACTCGCAAGGCTCCAATGTGATTAAGTTCCTCTTGTCGGACTATATGGCGAAGCATCACGAAGTGTATAGCCGTATGATTGCCGCCTATCCGCTGGGATACTCCTATGCCAAGGACTATTTCGCGAAGTACACCCACTTGAAGTTTGCCGAGGGGGAGACCGATACGAAGGTGGTCGTCTCGTGGAATTGTGAGCGTATGGAGGATGGCAAGTTCGGCTCCTACAACCTGGTGTGCCACGAGGGGGCATTGTCAATCAACCCGGTATCGTGGAAGCACGATTATGAAAAGGTAGAGGCCGACGACTCGCGCCACTTGGGAGCCTTAAACACTCGTGAGCGATATTCCACCCAAGTAATGTACGACCCTGCCCGAAAATACGAAGTGCTGATTGTTGGTATGCCAGAACAGCCAGCCGACGAACAAGGCATCGGCGAGTATGCATTGCACGGTAGCGACTACAAGTTGTACTACTACAACATCCGCGAGAATGCGAAGAAACGAATTGAGAGTTATTTAAATAAACGAGATAACTAACACTGAAAATAGATTAGTTACGGCTGCCAACAATCTGCTTTCGGCGGTTGTAGGCGCAGAGGTTAAGCACTTCTAAACAAATCAAAATGTGTCTATATGGGTGGGCAGCGATATTGCCCACCTTTTTTATATAAAATTTAACCTTTCGAGGTTTTTGCTCTCTATATATACAGTTGTTAATCAAAAAGATGAAGTTATGAAGAGAGTTTTTGGGTTGATAGCCCTACTTGTAATTGCGCCCATAGTGGTCATGGCGCAGGCGACACGAGTTGTGTGCGACGAGAGCTGCAAAACCGAGTCGGGGGCTACGGCCGTCAAAGGAGATGGCTTTGCTGTGGTGTCGCCCGTAGGTCGTGGTACGGTGCAGATGATAGAGATGGCACCCCGCCTCAACTCGCTCGAGGGTAAGACAATTGCCGTTGTGGGTGGCAGTTTTATGGCTCGCATCACCCACCCCGAAATCAAACGACTTATCGAGCAACACTACCCCACATCTCGTGTTATCTTGCTCGACGAGATAGGCTCGGCGGGTGTATATCCTGCGCCTGGCGTTACTCGTCGCTCGAAGGAGGAGTTTCAGGCGAAGCTGCGCTCGATGCGTGTCGATGCCGTAATTTCGGGTAACTGCGGTTGCGGACTCTGCACACCGAAGGAGGTGGGCTCCTGTATCGCTGCCGAGTATATCGGTATCCCTGCGGTGGCCATTGCTGCACCAACCTTCACCGAGCAGGTCTTCTACACCTCGACAAACAATGGCGTGCCTGCGCCACGAGTTGCCGAGTACCCGGGAGCCTTCGCTTCGCATACGACCGATGAGCTCATAAAGAACACCCGTGAGGTGTTGTGGCCTCAAATCGTGAAGGCGCTGACAACCCCGATATCTGCCGAGGAGTTGGAGCGTAGCGCCCGCAGAGACAGGGGCGACATCCGTGACGATATATTCTACGGTACTCTGCAAGAGGTGAACGACCACTTCCGAGAGATGAATTGGTCCGACGGTCTGCCAATCGTGCCACCGACATTCGAGCGAGTGAGCGAGTTCCTTCGTTTTACCGATAAGGCGTGGAATGAAACCGTTGCTGTGCTGCCTGTGGCTCATCGCAACACCACCGTATGGCATGTGGCTGTAAATGGTGTTATGGCGGGTTGTAAACCCGAGTATATGCCTATCCTTATAGCTATGACAAAGGCTATGGGAGCAGGCTCGTTCCGTCGCACGCTGGCAAGTACACATGCCTGGGTACCCTACTGCTGGTTGAACGGCCCTGTGGCACGACAACTCGGCATCGACTGCGGTCAGGGCGAGATAAACGAGGCGGCAAATGTTGCGATAGGTCGCTTTATGAGCCTTGCGCTGATGAATTTGGCGGGCTACTACATCAAGCAAAACCGTATGGGAACCTTTGGCTACCCTCTGCCTTGGTGCTTGGTCGAAGACGAGGTGGCGTGTCGTGAAATTGGCTGGAAGCCTTACCACGCACGACTCGGATATCAGATGAATGACAACACCATAACCACCTGCTCAACGCTCCTTTGGGGCAACAATATGGCACCTTCGACCACCAATCCGCAGAAGATTATGGAGCTTCTGGCGTGGGATATTACGGAGCGTTGTCAGTTTGCTCTCGGTAGTGGCAAGCAGTTTACCTTTCGCACCATCCTGCTCACAAAACCTATTGCACGCAACCTTGCGGTAAAGTATCGCACCCCGTTTGCCCTCGAACAAGACCTAATTCGCACGGCTCGTCGCTCGCTCAAGGAGCGTGTCTTTGCCAACTATTACGCCAACCCGGGCAGCAACCCCGAGGAGCGTCATCCTATCCGCAATTGGCGAGGACATCTAACCCGCACCGAGGGGGCTTCGATGACCTCGACCCCTGTGTGGTACGACTCGCCCGAGGCGGAGATGATGACCATCCCTGCGATGAAGGAGGATATGACAGCCTTTATCATCACGGGCGATGAGAGCCGCAATAAGGTGCAGACAATGCCGGGTGGCGGTTTCCAGACCGAATTTATCGAGTTGCCTCGAGCGTGGGATAAGCTTATGCAGGAGCGAGGTTACAAGCCGTTGTCGGAGTTCTATATTAAATAGTACCCCACATAATTTACCAGAGGCAAAAAAGAGTTGCGCCAACCTCCGATAAGCTGGCGCAACTCTTTTTTAATATCTATAGCGACTGCTATGCTCGCTTGATTGCGATTTTGAGAGCTATTTCGTTCACATCGCTTGCCACAACGAATTCGCCCTGTGGCTCGGTGGCGGTCTTGACACTTACGGCCAAGGTTTGCTGACCGATATAAGGCGCAAAGTCGGCAACGGCTGCGTGTACCGCCTCGATATCCTCAATCTCGACCTCAATCTTGTCGGTAACCTCCAAGCCCGACTCCTTGCGGATATTTTGGATGCGGTTCACCAACTCTCGAGCCACACCCTCACGCAACAACGCCTCGGTAAGGGTGATGTCGAGCGCAACGGTGAGTTTGCCCTCGCTCGTTACCAACCAACCCGGCATATCCTCCGATGTAATCTCGAAGTCGGCAGGGGTTACGGTGATCTGCTCACTACCCATATCAAGTACGATTTCAGTAGAAGACTCAATTTCTGAAATCTTCTCCTGCGAGAACTCGGCTGTCATCGCAGCTATCTGCTTCATATACTTGCCGTAGCGAGGTCCCAAGGTCTTGAAGTTAGGCTTGATGCGCTTGGTGATAAGACCTGTCGTCTCACGGATAAGCTCCATCTCCTTGATATTTACCTCGTTGAGAATAAGCGACTTAACCGCTAACAAGTGCTCCTCGGTTGTGTCGTCAAGCACCGGAATTAGCACCTTTGCAAGCGGCTGACGCACCTTGATATTGACCTTACGACGCAAGGCGAGCACCATCGACGATACCTGCTGTGCCATGGCCATCATATCCTCCAAACGGCTGTCGATAAGCGACTCGTCGCACTTCGGGAACGAAGAGAGGTGTACCGACTCCTCTGTGTGGCGACCACTCAATGCGTTGAGGTCGCAGAAGATGCGGTCCGAGATGAATGGCGCAAATGGTGCAGCCAACTTCGCAACGGTCTCGAGGCAGGTGTAGAGGGTCTGATAAGCCGAGAGTTTATCCTCGTTCATCTCGCCACCCCAGAAACGCTTGCGGTTGAGGCGTACATACCAGTTCGACAAGTTCTCGCCCACGAACTCCTGAATAGCACGAGCCGCAGGTGTCGGGTCGTAGTCCTCGAGCGATGTGGTAACATCCTTTACGAGGGTATTCAACAACGATATAATCCAGCGGTCAATCTCCGGACGACGCTCCATTGGCACCTCCGCCTCCTTGCCCGTGAAGCCGTCAATGTTGGCGTAAAGGGCGAAGAACGAGTAGGTGTTGTAGAGTGTTCCGAAGAACTTACGGCGTACCTCATCCACTCCATCAACATCGAATTTGAGGTTATCCCATGGGTCGGAGTTTGCGATCATATACCAACGAGTGGCATCTGCTCCATACTTGTTGAGCACCTCGAATGGATCTACGGCATTACCCAAACGCTTCGACATCTTGTTGCCATTCTTGTCGAGGACAAGACCGTTCGAGATTATATTCTTGAACGCCACGCTGTCGAACAACATTGTAGCGATAGCGTGCAAGGTGAAGAACCAACCACGAGTCTGGTCCACACCCTCGGCGATAAAGTCCGCAGGGAACAACTTGTCGAAGCAGTCGGCATTCTCGAACGGGTAGTGACGCTGTGCGTAAGGCATAGCACCCGAGTCGAACCAAACATCTATCAAGTCGCTCTCACGGCGCATTGGCTCGCCCTTTGACGACACCAACACGATATTATCGACATACGGCTTGTGAAGGTCGATATTGTTGGTTGAGTAGTTCTCGGCCGACATATCGCCCACCTTGAAGTTCTTGTATGGATTTTCGGTCATAAAGCCCGCCTCGATTGACTTCTCAATCTCGGCCATGAGCTCCTCAACCGAGCCGATACACTTCATCTCCGAGTAGTCCTCGGTAGCCCATATTGGGAGAGGCGTACCCCAGAAGCGTGAGCGTGAGAGGTTCCAATCTACCAAGCCCTCTAACCACTTGCCAAAACGACCGGAACCTGTATATTCAGGCTGCCACTTGATTGTGTCGTTCAACTCCATCATTCGCTCACGGAGTGCCGTAGTGCGGATAAACCACGAGTCGAGAGGGTAGTACAACACCGGCTTGTCGGTACGCCAGCAGTGTGGGTAGGAGTGGGTGTGCTTCTCGATTTTGAAGACTTTGCTCTCGCCTTTGAGCATTACGCAGATGTCGATATCGAGCGTTGTATCGCTATCTGCCAACGCAGCATCGTAGGCATTTTTAACATAACGACCCGCCCACTCGTTGTAGAGTGCTACATCAACATACTTCTCAACAAACTCCTTGTCCAAGTCCTCCAAGCGGAAGAAACGGCCCGAACGATCCACCATTGGGCAGTTCTTACCTGCGGTATCGACCATAAAGAGTGGTGCAATACCTGCGGCACGAGCCACACGGTCGTCATCAGCACCAAAGGTAGGTGCGATATGAACAATACCTGTACCATCCGAAGTGGTTACATAGTCGCCCACGATAACACGGAACGCATCGCCCATAGGCTTCACCCAAGGGATAAGCTGCTCGTAGCCGATGCCCTCCAACTCCTTGCCCTTGAAGGTCTGCTCCTCAACCTCGAAAGTACCCTCCTGCTTCTTGCCGAAGTAGGAACCTACGAGCTCTTTCGCCATAATGATAGTCTGGCGAGCCTCGGTGTATGGGTTTTGGCACTTCACACGAACATACTCGATAGAAGGGCCTACGCAGAGCGCAGTGTTCGATGGGAGTGTCCAAGGTGTGGTGGTCCAAGCGAGGAAGAACAACTCGCCCTCGGCACCCTCGAAGAGGTGCTCGCTCTTCTCGTTGCGTGCGATGCGGAACTGTGCCGTACAAGTTGTATCCTTAACATCACGATAGCAACCCGGCTGGTTCAACTCGTGAGTCGAAAGACCCGTACCTGCGGCAGGCGAATATGGCTGAATGGTGTAGCCCTTATAGAGCAAACCCTTGTCATAGAGTCGCTTCAAGAGATACCACAAAGTCTCGATATATTTGTTGTCGTAGGTGATATATGGGTCGTCGAGATTTACCCAATAGCCCATCTCTCGGGTGAGGTTGCTCCACACATCGGTGTACTTCATCACATCCTCACGGCAACGACGGTTGTACTCCTCGACGGTAATCTTCTTGCCGATATCCTCTTTGGTGATGCCGAGAGTCTTCTCGACACCCAACTCTACGGGCAAGCCGTGAGTATCCCAACCCGCCTTGCGGTTTACACGATAACCCTGCTGTGTCTTGTAGCGACAGAAGATATCCTTGATGGTGCGGGCCATGACATGGTGAATACCCGGCATACCATTTGCCGAAGGGGGTCCTTCGTAGAATATAAACGATGGCGCACCCTCACGAGTTTCGACACTCTTGCGGAAGGTATCTTTGCTGTCCCACTCGGCGAGTACCTCATCGGCCACCGCCTTCAAATCGAGATTTTTATACTCTTTGAACTTCATATATGATAGTGTTTTTGCTTATATGCGCATAATATCACGCAAAGATAAGAAAAAACTTTGTTTTTTAGGTTAAGAATTAAAAATTAAGACTTAAAAATTAAGAAGGAGCCTCCAAACTTTGCAAAACAGTAAAAAAACACTATATTTGTATGTGCAGTCAGTAATGTATAATTAAAATATAGTATTATGGCAACAAAGTTTTATGTTTGTAAGCACTGCGGAAATGTAGTACACAAGTGCGTAGATTCGGGCGTAGCGGTAGTTTGCTGCGGCGAGAAGATGGAGGAGTTGGTAGCCGGTACGGTAGATGCAAGCCGTGAGAAGCATATACCTGTAGTTACAAAGCTCAACGATTGCAGAATAAAGGTTGAGGTGGGAAGTGTGGCACACCCTATGTTGCCCGAGCACCATATAGCCTTCGTCTATCTCGAGACCGAGCATGGCGGTCAGCGTGTCGATTTGACCGACAAGCCCGAGTGCGAGTTCTGCGTATGTGCCGATAAGCCGGTGGCAGTATATGAGTACTGCAACCTGCACGGCTTGTGGAAGGCAGATGTGGAGTAACCTTCGAGGTTTAACGCTAAATGTGGGGGCCGATTTTGTCGGCTCCCACTCTTTTTGTCGGCTGTAACACCCTCGGTTTTTTGGTAAAAAATGGTGGTTTTGTGAAAAAAATGCAGCAAAGAGTTTGCAGTTCAGAAAAAACTTCGTAATTTTATAGAACGATTTTAAGACTTGAAACTAAAAGTAGAACACTTAAAACTTATAAGACTATGAAAAATTACTCACCAAAAGAGATTAAGAACATCGTTCTTATTGGCGCCCCGGGCTCGGGTAAAACTACCTTGGCAGAGGCTATGGCTTACGAAGGCAAGGTCATCGACCGCCGAGGTAGTATCGAAAATAACAACACCTTGTCGGACAACACCGACATCGAGCACGAATACAAGCGCTCAATCTATGCAACAACACTCTTCACGGAGTTTATGGGCCGCAAGCTCAACATCATCGACTGCCCGGGTTCCGACGACTTCTGCGGTAACCTCTTCTCGGCATTCAAGGTGGGTGATGTGGGCGTGATGCTCGTAAATGCACAGAATGGCTGGGAGGTTGGTAATGTTATCCAGGGCCGCTATGCCCGCATCCTCAACAAGCCACTCATCGCTGTTGTGAACCAACTCGACACCGAGAAGGCTTCGTATGAGAACGCTCTCGAGACCATGAAGGCGCAGGCTTCGGTTAAGCCGGTTGTTGTGCAGTATCCTGTAAATCAGGGCGTTGGTTTCGACTCGTTCATCGATGTCTTGATGATGAAGATGTATCGCTTCACCGACGAGAACGGTACTCGTGAGGAGTTGGATATCCCTGAAAGCGAAATGGAGAAGGCGTTGGCTCTCAATCAGGAGCTGGTTGAGACTGCAGCCGAGCACGACGACGCTCTGATGGAGCTCTACTTCGAGAAGGGTTCGCTCACACAAGACGATATCCGCTCGGGTTTGAAGATTGGTGTCGCAAAGCGTAAGGCTATGCCTGTATTCTGCGCAAGCGGTAAGAAGGATATCGGTACAAAGCGTCTGATGGAGTTCATCATAAATGTTGCCCCTGGTCCAACTGTAGCCCCTGCATTCCCAACCGTTGATGGCGACGAGGTTGTTGCTGACGAGACTGCACCTACAGCTCTCTTCGTATTCAAGAGCCAGATCGAGGGCCACATCGGTGAGATTAACTACTTCCGTGTTGTTCGTGGTAAGCTGACCGAGGGTATGGAGCTTGTAAACTCTCGCACAGGCAACAAGGAGAAGCTGACACAGATCTTTGCCGTAGCAGGTAAGAACCGTATCAAGGTTTCGGAGCTGTCGGCAGGTGATATCGGTTGCACCGTGAAGCTGAAGGGCACTCGCACAAACGACACTTTGGCCGCTGCCAATGCCCCTGTGACTCTGGAGCCTATTGTATTCCCTGAGCCACGCTACCGTGCTGCCGTGAAGGCAAAGGTACAGGCCGACGAGGAGAAGCTCGGTAAGGTTCTGCTCGATGCTCGTTTCGAGGACCCTACAATTCTCGTTGAGTACTCGAAGGAGTTGAAGCAGACCATCATCCAGGGTCAGGGTGAGCACCACCTCAACATCCTCCGCAACCGTGTCTTGGCAGACAGCAAGATTGACATGGAGTTCTTCGCACCGAAGATTCCGTATCGTGAGACCATCACCAAGGTTGCTCAAGCCGACTATCGTCACAAGAAGCAGTCGGGTGGTGCAGGTCAGTTTGGTGAGGTGCACATGGTTATCGAGCCATACTACGAGGGCATCGAGGAGCCTTCGAAGTACAAGGTAAACGGCAAGGAGATTACCGTAAACATCAAGGGTAAGGAGGAGTACGACCTCGAGTGGGGTGGTAAGCTTCAGTACTACAACTCGATTGTCGGTGGTGCTATCGATGCACGCTTCATGCCTGCAATCTTGAAGGGTGTGATGGAGAAGATGGACGAGGGTCCGTTGACAGGTTCGTATGCTCGCGATATCCGCGTTGTCATCTACGATGGTAAGATGCACCCGGTAGATTCGAACGAGATCTCGTTTAAGCTCGCTGCCCGCAATGCATTCAAGGAGGCGTTCCGTAACGCAGGTCCGAAGATTATGGAGCCTATCTACAATGTCGAGGTCTTGACACCATCTGATTATATGGGCTCTGTTATGAGCGACTTGCAGAACCGTCGTGCCATGATTATGGGTATGGAGTCCGACAAGGGCTTCGATAAGCTCAACGCACGAGTTCCGTTGGCAGAGCTCTATCGCTACTCGACTACATTGTCGTCGCTCACCTCGGGTGCTGCAACATATACGATGAAGTTCGATTCGTACGAGCAGGTGCCAAGTGATGTTCAGGAGAAGCTGTTGAAGGCCTACACTGACACCGACGAGGAGTAAAAATTGTTCTGATGAGTTCTTTTTGCACGAATCTACGGAGAGCGGAATGCTCACATAGGTTTACTATGCTCCGCTTCCGCTCCCTTGCTTCGCACAAAAATAATCTCATCATCGCCGATTTACGGGCTGAAAGCCATATAAAAAATCTAAATGAAACCTAACTAACCAATTTTTTCATAAGCATTATTTCGAAGGGGGTAGAGTTGTGAAACTCCGCCCCTGTTTTTTTGTTGTTTGGTGGGTGATTTCAGCGTTGGACTGCGAGCGACAAATTCCTCACATACGATTAGTATGCTGCGGATTTATCGTCTTGTCCGCCTTGAAATCCCCGCACCAAACACCCCCCCCCATAAAACAAGAGAGGCTGTCGCAACCCCATTGAGTTGGACAGCCTCTTCTAAATCGAGGTTGGCCTATTGGCTATTGAGCCGGTCCCTCTTGTACAATCTTTATAGATGTTGCACCATAAGACTCATCGGTCAGTTTGTTGTAATAGACAATACCCACGCGAACCCAATGGTAATCTTTCGATGTATCATACTCGTTAATCTCGAGAGTTACGGTGCGATTAACCTCGTCAATCACAGGTGGGTTTCTCTTCAAGAGTCCCCACTGGTCATCGATAGGGCCGCCTACAGGGTAGGTGTTAAGGCGTACGGCACCGCCCTCAACGATGGTTGTCGTAAGGCCTTCTGGATCGTCTACCGAAACGAACTTGTAGCCCAAAACAAGGGTTCCACCCGCAGCAGGTACACGAACCTCCTCACCATCAGCCCAAGCAAGCTCCGGCTTGTCGTTCTTAAGCTTCTCAACGAAGATAGTGGTTACATCCGACGAAGGCTCGCTCTCCTCGTCGTTGATTGAATATACATAGAAGTACCAATTTTCCAGACTGTAATAGTTGGTGTTTATAGGTATAGAAATTCTCGCCTGGTCACCCGAAAGAACGATCTTGTTTTGGCTATGCAAAACTCCGCTTGCAAGGGCGTTGAAGTCCTCGCTATAGGTACCCACTAATGAGTTGTACTGAATTGCACCAACAATATACTTCACGCTCTTGTTCGATGG
Source organism: Rikenellaceae bacterium (assembly GCA_015059685.1). Classification (GTDB taxonomy): domain Bacteria; phylum Bacteroidota; class Bacteroidia; order Bacteroidales; family Rikenellaceae; genus Alistipes. The sequence goes on from SUZW01000001.1 coordinate 61,630, forward strand.
AACAACCGAGAGAACAACACCGTTCCAGTGTGTCTCGACCGCCTTCAACTCGAAGGTGTACTTCTCGGCTGTGGTATCCGGTTCCTGGAATACCACAAACGAAGTTGTAGCAAAGACATCTCCCTTCTCGTTCTCGTATGAAACATCCACACGAGCCGAACGAGTGCGGTTGTAGTTGTTTCGAGAAGCAGTAAACTCAACGCCCTTCGACTCCTGGTTGTGTTGTACGGTGAGCCAGGTCTCGGAGCTGCGTACTACTACGCTACCAAAGTCACCGCCATTCTCGACAGTAAGCTCCATGAAGCCCTGTGATGCTTCGCAATCAATAGTGACAGCATCATTAGCAAGCGTGAGGGTTGGAGCATCCGGGAATACAGGGGTGTAGAGACCAATAGCGTTAGGGAAAGGTACGCCATCGAGGTTGCAACCAATAACATATACATAGATCTCAACCTCTGCCTTGTAGGCTGTGTTGATATCCGGAGTTTTTTCCAATATGGCCTCTGTTGGGAAGTTGCCATTCACACACGACTCGTAGTCCGCATCAACCATCATCTTGGCCCAAGCATATACCTTCTCCTCCCAGGTTTTACCTATTGCGGACTCAATGGTGCTCTTCTCGACCTGCTGGATAAGGTAGAACTCGGTTGGGTCGTCAGGTGTGCAGGTGAAGTTGCACGATGTAGGGGTTACATTGCTCCAAGCAAGGTTGAATGGATCCTTCTGAAGAGCCGCCTGGCTTACGGTTACGGTAAGCTCCTCGCTGTTGCCGCACTTCACCGTGAACGAAGCCTCACGGGTTGCTGTCGAAGCGGTGAAGAAGCAGTTTGAGTCATACTTGAATGTGATCTCGCCCTTTGCTTTGTCGGCCTTAAGGTCGTGGATCCACGATGCCGATGGCTCGCCAAAGACTACATTTACATCCGACTCCTGTGACTCGAGGGTGTAAGGTATCGAAGCTTTGCCCGCCTCGTAGTCGAGCTCAACCTCGAGCTGAGCCAACTCAAACGAGGTTACACCACCATCGTTTGTACAAGCTACGCTCGTAAAGAGTGCGAGTGTAGCTACCGCCAAAGTGTAGAGTAATTTTTTCATAATGGTATAAATTAGAATTAAATATTAAGTGTCTTCTATTCGCAAAAGTATATTTTTTCGCCCGTTTTCACAAATTTTTCAATAAAAAACATTGTTTTTGGAATATTTATTCCAAGTTAGAGGTTTTTTATCAGCCGTTGCAACTCGACATAGAGTCGCTGTACGGGCAGTCCCATAACATTGTAGAACGACCCCTCGATACGCTCGATGCCGACATATCCTATCCACTCCTGTATGCCGTAAGCCCCCGCCTTATCCATTGGGTGGTACTTTTCGATATAGTACGCAATCTCCTCGTTCTCGAGCAGACGGAAAGTAACCAAACTCTCTGCCGAGAAGGATATGCGCTGTGTTGTTGTGCGGAGCGTAACGCCCGTTACAACTTTGTGTGTCGCTCCCGACAAGGTCTGCAATATTCGCTCGGCATCGGCCCTATCCTTCGGCTTGCCGAGAATTTCGCCACCGGCAATAACCACCGTATCGGCCGTGAGCAGGATATCGCCCTCGGTGAGTGCCTGTGGGTAGGCTTCGCTTTTTAGTTGCGAGAGGTACTCGGCAACCCTTTCGGCTTCGAGGTCGGCAGGGTAGCACTCCTCGCACTCGAACTTCTCGGCAAGGGTAAAGTCGATATCGCACGAGGCGAGCAGCTCACGACGACGAGGTGATGCCGAGGCGAGAATAAGGCGGTAATTTTTGAGTCTATCTTGCAGTAACATAGTTCTTTTTTAATTTTGCATTTTGCATTTCTCTCGTCTCTCGTCTCTCGTCTCTCGTCTGAACTCCGAGCATATAACAGCCGTAGCGACAGCCACATTCAGCGACTCCGAGCCACAGCGGTCTGCCGGATAGGGCGGGATAAGCAGTTTGTTCGTAACCGCCTCGGCTACTTCGGCCGATATACCCTGCCCCTCGTTGCCCATAACAACAACGCCCGACTTCTCGAGCTCGGCCGAGTAGATATTTTCGCCCTCGAGGAATGTGCCGTAAATCTTTGTATTGTGCTGCGCTGCAAGCCATTGCGAAAGGTTTGTATAGTGTACTCGCACACGCAAAATAGCCCCCATTGTCGCCTGTACAACCTTCGGGTTGAAGCAGTCGGCCGTATCCTCCGAACAGACAATATCGCTGATGCCAAACCAATCGGCCAGGCGAATAATCGTGCCGAGGTTGCCCGGGTTTTGCACACGGTCAAGCGCCAAAACGAGGTTTTTCGCAGGTTGTGCCTTTGCGAGCGAATGGCGTGGTAACTCAACCACCGCCAAGACCGAATTTGCGGTTTTCAGCTGTGAGATGCGCTCCATCTCCTTCTCGCTTATCATCTCGCCATCCGAGAATATCGGTTTGGTCTGCAAGATGCGACGAATGCGTAGCGAAGAGTTGAGAATTTCACCAACCAACTTCTCTCCTTCGGCGATAAACGCACCCAACTCCTCACGACCCTGTTTGGTCGCAAGCGATTTAATATCAACTATTTCGGCTCGTGTTATCATATTTTTAGGGCTATTAGCTTTTAGCCATTAGCCATTATTTTTATATTTTATAGATTGCGCCTTCGTGGGCAATTTCAGTTTCGGGAAATATGGCTCTTGCCTCCGCTAACAATGGTTCTTTATCCTTGTAGCGAGATGAGAAGTGACCAATCAAAAGACGCTTTGCACCCGCAGCCAAGGCCGTTTTTGCGGCATCTTCCGAGGTGGCGTGTCCTCGCTCTTTCGCCTCCTTCTTCTGGGCTGCGGCATAGGTTGCTTCGTGGTAGAGCATATCCACCCCTGCAACATATTTCGCTACTGCACCCGAACGATTTGTGTCGGAGCAATAGGCGTACGACTGCGGAGGGTGAGCCACAAAAGTAATCTTCGAGTTCGGCAAAACGGTACCATCTTCCAACTCGATATCCTCTCCCTCTTTGGCTGCAACTATCTGCTTTATGGTCAAGCCATAACGCTCAATGGCAAACTTATCCACATTGCGTGGCAGTGGTTTCTCCTTGAAGAGGTATCCCGAGGTTGGTACTCGGTGGCGAAGAGGTATGCTCCACACCTCCAACGAGCGATTTTCAAAGACGATTTGGTGTTTCGTGGTATCGACTTCCACCCACTGCACCTCGTATGGCAACTCCTTGTCGAAGTAGCGCAGATGGTACTCCAAAATCTCGCCAAAGGGGCGTGGCGCATAGACCGTAAGCGGTGTTTTGCGACCATAAAGACCGAGCGTAGAGATTAGCGGAAACAGACCAAAAACATGGTCGCCGTGAAGATGTGAGATAAAGACTGCCCGCAGGCGCAACGGGTTGATGCCACAGCAGAACATCTGCTGCTGCACACCCTCCCCTGCATCGACCAAGTAGTACTGCTCGTTGCAGTTCACCACCTGTGCCGAGGGGTGTCCGTTTGCAGTCGGTTTGGCCGATGCAGCACCTAGAATTGTTACACTAATCATAGTTAAAATTGTTCTGATTGGTAAATTTTGCACCTTACTTGCGTCGTAAATGCTCACATACGGTTAGTATGCTTCGCTTTCCGCCACTGCGTAACGCACAAAATTTCCTCAATCACCTCCAATTTTAAGGTTCTCGGTTTACTCTCGTCTCTCGTCTTTCGTCTCTCGTCTATTTCTGCGAAGCAAGAAATCTCTCTGCATCGAGCGCAGCAATACAGCCCGAGCCAGCGGCTACGATAGCCTGACGGTAGTGTGGGTCACGCACATCGCCCGCAGCAAAAACGCCCTCAACCGATGTCTTCGATGTTCCCGGCTCGACTACGATGTAGCCCTGCTCGTCGAGTTCGAGCTGTCGGTCGAACAACTCCGTGTTCGGGTGGTGTCCGATAGCGAGGAAGAAGCCCGAAATTGCGAGCTCATACTCCGAGCCATCGCCCTTGCGGAGGCGAACGCCCGTAACACCCTCCTCGTCACCCAACACCTCGGCGGTGTTATGCTCGAACAAGACCTTTATATTTGGTGTATTGAATACTCGCTCCTGCATAGCCTTCGATGCACGAAGATATGGCTTACGCACAACGAGATATACCTGACGGCAGAGCGACGCAAGGTATGTTGCCTCCTCGCAAGCGGTGTCGCCACCACCCACGACTGCAACATCCTGCTTGCGGTAGAAGAAGCCGTCACAAGTGGCACAAGCACTTACACCCATACCCCTAAACTTCTTCTCCGAAGGCAAGCCGAGGTACTTTGCCGAGGCTCCAGTAGCCACGATAACAGCCTCTGCCTCAACCTCCTTCTCGCCATCTACGACAAGGTGGAATGGGCGTGACGAGAGGTCAATCTTGGTGACGATGCCCGTGCGGATATCTGCGCCCAGACGCTTGGCCTGCTCACGCATATCGTTCATCATCTCGCCTCCCTGCACACCATTCGGGTAGCCCGGGAAGTTCTCAATCTCGGTTGTTGTGGTGAGCTGTCCGCCCGGCTCAATGCCCTCGTACAGCACTGGGTTCAACGCAGCACGAGCTGCATAGATGGCAGCGGTGAAACCCGCAGGTCCGCTACCGATAATCAAAACTTTTACTCTCTCCATATCTTTTTATGTCTTTGTTATTTCACATTTTGCAACTCTACCAACTTGGCATATACTCCCCCTCGAGCCAACAACTCCTCGTGTCGGCCCTGCTCGACAATGCGACCATCGTCGATAACCACAATCTTGTCGGCATTCATAATCGTCGAGAGGCGGTGGGCGATGACTATCGAGGTGCGACCCTTCAATACCTTTGTCAAGGCATCCTGCACAAGCTTCTCGCTCTCGGTATCGAGGGCAGATGTCGCCTCGTCGAGTATCAGCAGATCGGGGTTCTTCAGCACCGCACGGGCTATGCTCAAGCGTTGACGCTGTCCGCCCGAGAGCTTACCACCTCGGTCACCGATATTGGTGTCGTAGCCCTCATCCCACTCACGGATGAAGGTGTCGGCATTGGCAATCTTTGCCGCCTCGACAACCTCCTCATCTGTTGCGGAGGTGCGACCGAGGGCGATGTTGTTGCGGATGGTGTCGTTGAAGAGTACCGTATCTTGCGACACAAGGCTCATACGCTTGCGCAGCGACTCCTGCTTGTAGTTGCGTATCGAGATACCATCTATCAGAATATCTCCCTTTGAAGTATCGTAGAAGCGGGCTACCAACTCGCTCAATGTCGATTTTCCGCCACCCGAAGGACCTACCAATGCTACCGTTTCGCCCTTGCGTACATCGAACGATACACCATGGATAACCTCTCTTGTATCGTCGTACGAGAACGAAACATCGCAGAACTCGATCTTCTCCTTCAACCCATCGAACTCGATAGCGTGGCTCTTGTCGTTAATATCATTCTTGGCATCAAGCACCTCAAACAGACGCTCTCCTGCAGCAACACCTTGGTTGATATTGGCAAATTGGTCGATAAAGGCTCGCACGGGACGGGTAATCTGCGAGAAGGCTGCGATGAAGGCGATAAAGCCTGCCGCACTCATCGACCCCTCCATAACGAGGAAGCCACCAAACACCAAGATTACCGCTACGGCCGTGATACCCAAAAACTCACTCATTGGCGAGGCCAGCTGCTGGCGACGAGCCATCCACAGGAGGGTCTGTGCCAAGTTCTCGTTCAGGGCGTGGAACTTCTCCTTGATATAGTCGGCTGCGGTGTAGGTCTTAACAATTTTGATACCGCCCAACGACTCGTCAAGCACACTCACCAAGTCACCCATACGCCTCTGGCTGCGACTTGCGGGGTGGCGCAGACGCTTCACGATGCCTCCTATGATAAAACCGACAAATGGCAAGAAGAAGACCGCAAAGAGCGACAACTCCCACGAGATATTGAGCATCAGCACAAGGTAGCCGAGGATAAGGAAAGGCTCACGGAACGCCACCTGCAAGGTGTTTGTTATGCAGAACTGCACGACCATAACATCGGATGTTATGCGCGATATGATATCGCCCTTGCGTTGACCTGCAAAGTAACCGACATCCTTACCTATTACGCTGTCGAACAACTCGTTACGCATACGCTGCACGGTGCGCACTCGCATATTCTCCACGGTGTAACCACCGAGGTAGCGAAAGAGGTTCGAGAGCAGGTTCATTGCAATAAGCACAACCGCCAAAATCGAGAGTATCTTGGTTGTCGAGAACTCTGCCCCGAAGATCATTGTATAGATGTAGCTCACCCACTGCGATATTGCCTCCTCGTTGAAGGCGAAGGCAGGAGTCTCATATATCGGCTGGAACGAGTACCCCTCTGAAAACATTGCGTTCAGGATAGGGATAATCATCGCATAGTTGAAGGTGTTGAACACGGCATGCAACGCTGCGAAGAAGAAGTATGGAACTGCATATCGGCTTATGGGCTTTGCAAAACCCAACAAGCGCATATAGGTTTTCAGCATAACGGCTCTCTATTTTTATTAAACATTACCCTCCTCGTGGTACTCCTTTACTGCTTTGATATAGTGGGCTATGGTCTCCTCCATCGAGACAAACGACTTACCACCTGCCGCATTCTTGTGGCCTCCGCCATTGAAGTAGCGACGAGCAAAGGTATCGACATCGACATCACCCCTCGAGCGCAACGACACACGGATAAAGCCCGTTTGTGCGGTAAACATTGCCGACATCTTCATCTTCTTTATCGTGAGCGGGTAGTTTACGAAGCCCTCGTTATCGCCCTGCTGGAACCAGAAACGACGCATCTCCTCCTCGGTGAGCGACATATAGGCCACACGACCACCGAGCAAGGTCTTCATCTTGCGATGTATGGCATAGCCAAAGAGCTTGGCACGACCCTCGGTGAAGGAGTTATAGACATTGTTGTAAATCGTCGGGATGTCTATACCCGTAGCCGATAGTGCTGCAACACACTCGAAGAGCTCGGGTGTGAGGTTCGAGAAGGCGAAGTTGCCCGTGTCGGTCATAATACCGACATAGAGTTGTGTCGCCACCGTAGCCGTAATGGCCTCCTTGCCAAAGAGTGCCACGATAATCGTGTACATCAAAAATGCTGTGCTCGATGACTCGGGGTACGAGAAGGCTACATCGAAACCCTCCGACGGTTGCAGGTGGTGGTCGATAAGTACTCGCTTTGCCGTGGTGTTTTTGGCCACTGCCTCACCGAGCGCATCGGCACGAGTCAAGGCGTTCATATCGGCACAAACTATGATGTCGGCCTTTTCGATAGCGGCATCGGTGCGGTGTTCTTCGTCGTTACGATATATCACAAGGTCACCGGAGCAAGGTATCCATCGCAGGTAGTATGGGTAGTTGTTTGGCAGGGCACACAACACCTCGTGTCCTCTGCTGCGCAACACCTCTGCCAAGGCCAACGATGAGCCAATGGCGTCGCCATCGGGGTTGGTGTGGCCCACAATAACAATCTTTTTTGGCGTGGCGAGAAGTTCGCCCAACGCACCAATTTTTTCTCTCTCTATATTCATCATTATACCTAATTGCCACAAAGGTAGTAATTTTTGCGAAAAAAGTATATAACAAAGGGCATAATACAAATAAATTTGTATTACACCCTCCTGTTTTATCGTGTTAGAGGCCCTCGCTACAGCTTCTCGCCGAAGCAGAGATCGCCCGCATCGCCCAAGCCCGGAACGATATATTTGTGCGGGTTGAGCACAGGGTCCACCGTAGCAACCCACAAATCGACCTCCTCCGAGTTGGTGTGCTTCAGCACATAATCTACACCCTCATCACAGCCCAAAACCGATACGATATGGGTATGTGCAGGTTTGCCACCACGGGCGCAGAGTGTCTCGAATGCGGCAATCATAGAGGTTCCCGAGGCGAGCATCGGATCGACCAAAATCAAGGTCTTACCCTCGAGCGATGGGCAGGCGTTGTACTCGACCTTAATCTCGAACTCGCTCTCGCTGGTGTAGCTGCGGTAGGCCGATATAAAGGCGTTTTCGGCATCGTCAAAGTAGTTCAACAAACCCTGGTGCAAAGGCAGTCCTGCACGCAAAATCGTTGCCAAAACAATCTTGTCGGCAATGGTGTTTACGGTCGCTGTGGCAAGAGGTGTGGTAACCTCCTCGGGGTGGTAGTTCAAGCACTTCGAGAGCTCGTAGGCAGCACACTCGCCTACACGCTCCAAGTTGCGACGAAAGCGCATCGAATCCCTCTGCACACTTCTACTGCGCAGCTCTGCCAAGAACTTGTTGATGATGGAGTTCTCCTTGTCTAAAATATGCAACATAATCGGTAAGAATTTAGGCTGTTAGTCTTTCGGGGTTAGTATAAAAAGTTGTTGAACGGATAGCGGCCGCAGTGTATCTCTCGTACCATACCATAGAGGTCACTACGGAACTTCTCGATATTTATGCGCTCGGCTGCCGAGATGAAGATGCAAGGGGTGTTCTGCTTTGCAAACCAGCTCTGGCGCAAGTCGTCGAGCGAGCGGTTCTCCTTTGTCGCAGGGGTCAAGTCATCCTCGTCCTTCGGGGTGTAGGTGTAAGCGTCTATCTTGTTGAATACCAGATATACAGGCTTCTCGCCCGCACCTATATCCTGCAGGGTTTGCTTCACCACATCTATCTGCTCTTCGAACTGTGGGTGCGAGATATCGACAACATGGATAAGCAAATCCGCCTCACGCACCTCGTCGAGTGTCGATTTGAACGACTCGATAAGCTCGGTAGGCAACTTGCGGATAAAACCTACGGTATCGGACAAGAGGAATGGCAGGTTGTCGAAAACAACCTTGCGCACCGTAGTGTCGAGCGTTGCAAAGAGTTTGTTCTCGGCAAAGACCTCACTCTTCGAGATAAGGTTCATCAAGGTAGATTTTCCGACATTGGTGTATCCGACCAACGACACACGCACCATACCGCCACGATTGGAGCGCTGCACAGCCATCTGTTTATCAATCTTTTTTAGATCCTCCTTCAGCTTTGCTATGCGGTTGCGGACAATACGACGGTCGGTCTCAATCTCACGCTCACCGGCTCCGCCACGGGTTCCCGTACCTCCTCGCTGACGCTCGAGGTGGGTCCACAAACCAGCCAGACGAGGCAACATATACTCGCACTGCGCCAACTCGACCTGTGTCTTGGCGTAGGCGGTCTGCGCACGCTGACGGAAGATATCGAGGATGAGTCGTGTGCGGTCGATAACCCGGCACGGCATAGCCTGCTCGATATTGCGTGTCTGCGAAGGGGAGAGCTCGTCGTCGAAAATCACCACATTTATCTCGTTGTCAGCGCAGTATGCGGCAATCTCCTCCAGCTTTCCCGGGCCGACATATATGCGTGACGAGGGTTGCGAAAGTCGCTGCGTGAAGCGTCGCTCGGTCTTTATAGCTGCAGTCTCGGCCAGAAACTCCAGCTCATCGAGAAACTCCTCGGCCTGGCGAGGCTCCTGACCATCTCGGATAACGGCTACAAGCACAGCTCGCTCCTCACGCTGCTCCTCGACAACTACGCCCCTCTCTTTTTTATCTTGTTTCTCTTCAGTCATTATCATCGTTATTTAACAAAAGCCGAGCAAAAAGATGTTCGCTCGGCTTTTATTTGCCATTAGCCATTAGCTATTAGCTTTTCTACACTACTATAAGTGTATTATATTTTAGTTTTGAATTCTAAAATCGATAGGAAGCGTGTACTTCACACGCACCGACTGGTTACGCTGCTTACCCGGAGTCCACTTTGGCGAAGTCTTGAGAACTCGTATAGCCTCGTCAGAGAGCGAGCTATCCGGAGTCTGCAACACCTGGATGTTGGTGAGGGTACCATCACGCTCGATGACAAACATCAGAAGCACACGGCCCGAGATGCCGTTCTCCTGTGCAATCTGTGGGAAACGCACCTTCGACTGTACCCAGTTGCGGAATGTCATCAGGTCACCACCCATAAACGATGGCATCTGCTCTACCTTAACGAATGGCTGGTCGTCCTCGATATTCTCCTCCTCTACAGCTACCTGCTGGATAATCTCTACATCCTCGGCAAACTCTGCGAAATCGACACTTGTCTCGATCTTCTCGTCGTTAGTCACGATGTTGAGGATGTCGGTGATAACCGTAATCTCGGTACGCTTTGGAGGCTCCGGTGGCTTCTGATCCTGACGGGTAATCTCGGTAATCTCCTCCTCGACTACGGCCACCTGCATATCCACCTGCTCGATACGATACTCTCGAGGAGTGTAGAGGAATGCTACGATAACGATCAACAACGCAACTGCCAAACCAATTTCGAGCAAGAGACCTCGAATGTTCTGGACATCTACTTTAGGGTTTTTCTTAATCTGCATTTTATCTAAATTTTTTGTTTTTCTCTTTACGATTTTGTCCAGTCAAGACCTAATCAACGACAAATATAGGTATATTTTTTCAAAAAATATCAGGAATTTCTAAAAAATAGTGATTTTTCTCTATTTTTGCAGAGAATTATCGACACCAAGAATGAGCAAAGAGTATCTATACGGCAAAACTCTCTCCGAGTTGCAGAATCTCTGCGTGGAGCTGCAACTGCCCCGTTTCGTGGCAAAGCAGATGACCGATTGGCTCTATCGCAAGGGGGTGCGCTCCATCGACGAGATGACAAACTTGTCGAAGAGTGCAAGGGCCTCTCTTGCCGAGCGTTTCGAGCTCGGGTTGCGCCTTCCGGAGCGTGTCGATGAGTCGGCCGACGGCACCAAAAAATATCTCTATCGTACCTCCGAAAACGAGTTTGTAGAGTCGGCATATATCCCTGACCGTGAGCGTGCTACGCTCTGCGTGTCGTCGCAGGCAGGATGCCGCATGGGGTGTCGTTTTTGCGCTACGGCACGACTTGGCTTGCGCCACTCGCTATCGACCTGCGATATACTCAATCAGATAACTTCGTTGCCCGAAAGAGAGCGTCTTACGAATGTTGTCTTTATGGGTATGGGTGAGCCTCTCGACAATATGGAGAATGTATTGCGTGCGCTCGAGATTTTGACTTCGGAGTGGGGCTTTGGTTGGTCGCCCACACGCATCACACTCTCTACGGCAGGTGTGGCTCGTGAACTGCGTCGCTTCCTCGACTCGACACAGGTTCATCTCGCCATTTCGCTCCACAACCCGTTCCACGAGGAGCGTGAGGAGATAATGCCTATCGAGCGAGCCTATCCGATACGGGAGGTGATAGATATTTTGCGTGATTACGACTTTACGCACCAACGACGAGTATCGTTCGAGTATATAGTTATGAGTGGTCTGAACGACTCACCACGCCACATCAAGGAGTTGTGTCGATTGCTCGATGGAGTGAAGTGCCGCATCAACCTTATCCGCTTCCACAAGATACCCGACTCGCCATACTTCTCGCCCTCCGACGAGAAGATGCTCTCCTTCCGTGATACCCTGACTGCCAAGGGTATAATGACCACTATCCGAGCCTCTCGAGGTGAAGACATAAAGGCGGCCTGCGGACTCTTGTCGGCGGAGAATAAAGGGTAATTTCTTCGTTACGCTTGCTTGAAAAATGCTCACATACACCAAGTATGCTGCGCTTTTTCAATCTTCGCAAGCCTTTATCTATTGCTTTTTGCAAAGTATTTACACCACTGCGTGATGCCGCACTTGTCGCACTTTGGTTTGCGGGCTATGCAGGTGTAGCGACCGTGCAGTATAAGCCAATGGTGCGCCTTCGGCAGAAGGTGCGAAGGGATATACTTCTCGAGCTGTAGCTCCGTGGCACGAGGGGTTTTGGCACCAACCGACAGGCCTATACGGGCAGCAACCCTGAAGACATGGGTATCGACAGGCATAACCTCCTTGTTCCACACCACGGCACCGACAACATTTGCCGTCTTGCGCCCCACGCCCGGCAGGCGCATCATCTCCTCGATGTCGCTTGGCACCTCACCACCAAACTCCGCCACAAGCATCCTCGCCATGGCTGCGAGGTTTTTGGCCTTGTTGTTGGGGTAGGATATACTCTTAATATATTGGTATAGCTCCTCGGCCGAGGCCTTTGCCATGTCGTAGGGTGTAGGATAGGCCTCGAAGAGTGCCGGTGTGGTCATATTGACCCGCTTGTCGGTACACTGTGCCGACAATATCACCGCCACCAACAGCTGATAGGGATTTTCGAAATTGAGCTCACTCTCGGCCACGGGCATAGCCTTCTCAAAATAGTCGATTATCGCCCTGTATCGCTCCTCTCTTCTCATAACTTTGCTTTTAGCCATTAGCCATTGGCCATTAGCTTTTTTAATTTACGAAACAATTTCTTTACAAACAGACCGTATGCAACAATATTGCATACCCCCATTTTATTCTCTTTTATCTCTGTGAGCCAGTGCCTTACAAAATCTCCTACCGAGCCTATGTGTGAATAGACCCACAGGGTAGTATTCATTCGCTCGCGCAGGATCTCTTTTCGCTGCTTCGAGTGGTTGTAATGTTCGTCATACCATAGTTTTATGTTCGACAGCGAGTTGCTGAATGCGAGCCTCTTTTCGAGTTCGGTGCTATGGCTTACGCTGTGCGAGAAGATGCGGTGTACAACCATCGTGCGATCTATAAAGTGTATTGGTGTGTTGGCCGAAAACCACAACCACATAGGTAGGTCGTCTGTAAGCCACTCGGGATGAAGGTCGGGGCGAATTTCGGAGTAGTACTGCTCGACGAGCGACCTCTTTGCCAATGTTGCACAATTCTCGGCAGTGTTGAGTCGAAGCATCGACTCGAAATCCTCGTGACCACCCTGCGGAGGGTATGTTGTACTTGTCTGGTTTGCCTCATCTACACGCTCGGAACGGGTGTAGCACATTCCATACTCGGGGTTCGCCTCCAAGAAATCGACCTGCGTCTGTAACTTGCTCTCGTCGCACCAATAGTCGTCGCCATCGCAGAAGGCGATATACTTTCCACTCGCTGCTGCCACACAACGACGATAATTCTTGCGCCAACCCACATTTTCGGCCGAAACAATAAGTTTTATAGCGTCGGGATGGCGGTGTGCAAAACTTTTGCACACCTCAAGTGTGCCATCACTGCTGCGGTCTTCACCCACGATAATCTCCACACCGAAGTTGCATCGTTGCTCCAAGATAGCATCGAGAGCCTTGGCAATATAGGCTTCGTGGTTGTAGGTCGTGACAACGACCGAAACAAGGGGTGTCATAGTCAAAAACTACTGCTCTTCGGATAGTGATATCTCGCCACGCTCGACCTTGTGGTAGTAGTCGGTGAGCATAGCCACCACGGGTGAAACGACAGCCAAAGTGTCTGCCACGGCACTCTCGCCGGCCCCTTTGATGCGGTAGAGCATAGCGGCATAGAGGGCACGGAAGCATAGTTCGGTGTCGCTGACATTTTCGTTGCCGAGCAGCTTGCGAAGAGTCGGCAGGTGTGGCTCGAGCAGGGCGAAGCGAGCTCGGTAAGGCTCTGCATCGGGCTCCTTGAGCAGGCGAAGATGCATATCGTGCAGGTCACGGATAAGGTGAAGCGTATGGGCAAGGTGGCCCTTCTCCTCCTTCTTCTCCTCGGCCAAAAGTTGTGCGATATCGAGGTACCACGCCAAGAGCAGCTGTTCCTCCTCGGCCTTCAACTCACGAGGTCGCACGAGTGTCGAGAGTATCGCCTCGGGCGAGAATTGCAACGCCCTCAACAGATCCTCCAACTGCCACAAGTACAAAATATACTCTGCAATATTCTCCTTTCGTCGTCGTTGTGCTATATCCATAATAGTTATCTATTTGTAATGTTTTTGCTCGTTGTTATGTAAATCGTTCCGATTGGCTCTTTTTGCACTGCTCTTCGGATAACGAAATGCTCACATAGGCTTACTATGCTGCGCTTTCGTTCCCTCGTTTAGCACAAAAATAGCCTAATCGCCTCCGATTTCACCCTCTGGGAAGATGCTCGTTGTTATGTAAATCGCCTCCGATTTCAGCCCTTTTGGGAGAAGTTTTATTAAACCTCTTTTTTGGTGGCAACAAATCTTTTTGCAAAGGTAATAAAAAACTCTCGTCTTTCCTCTTTCCTCTTTCGTCTTTTTTATATCTTTGCAATCGCTATGACGAATGAAGATATCTTGAAGGGGTTAAATCCTGCGCAACGGGCTGCTGTTGAGGCGTATAATGAGCCTTCGCTCATAATTGCGGGTGCCGGCTCGGGCAAAACCCGAGTGCTCACAACCCGTATAGCCTATATGTTGGCGCAGGGGGTAGCACCACACACCATTCTCGCCCTCACCTTTACCAACAAGGCGGCACGCGAAATGCGTGAGCGTATCGAGGCGATGGTGGGTCCGCAGAGCAAATATATATGTATGGGTACTTTTCACTCGGTCTTCTCCCGCATCTTGCGTGAAAATGCCGAGGTGCTGGGTTATCCGCAGAGCTACACCATATACGAGCCTAACGACACAAAAAATCTCCTCAAGACCATAGTCAAGGAGCGCAATCTCAACGACGACAAGTACAAGCCAAACCTCCTTGCATCCCGTATTTCGACTGCAAAAAACAGCCTTATAACCCCGGGTGCATATATCCAAAAGAGCATCTTTGCAACCGAGGATCGACAGATGCAGATACCCGAGTTCGGAAATATCTATGCCGAGTACTGCCGTCGTTGCAAGGCAAACGGTGCGATGGACTTTGATGATTTGTTGTTGCAGACAAACATCCTCTTCCGTGACCATCCGGATGTGTTGCGACGCTATCAGGAGCGTTTTCAATACCTCTTGGTCGATGAGTATCAAGATACAAATTATGCGCAGTACATAATAATTCGTCGCTTGGCACAGCTGCACTCTCGTGTCTGCGTGGTGGGTGACGATGCACAGAGCATCTACTCGTTCCGAGGTGCAAAAATCGAAAATATCCTCTCCTTCCAGCGTGACTATCCGCAGTCGCAGGTCTTCAAGCTGGAGCAGAACTACCGTTCGACACGCACCATCGTAGATGCCGCAAACTCGGTAATCGAGAAGAACTCCCGTCGCCTCAAGAAGCAGTGCTTCTCCGAGGGCTCACAGGGTGATAAGATACGCATCTTCAAGGCCTTCACCGATCGTGAGGAGGCGGAGCTGGTGGTATGCGACCTGCGTGACCGTGTGCGTGAGGGTACGGGCGAGTGGAGCGATGCAGTGATACTCTATCGTATGAACAGCCAGTCGCAGGCGCTCGAGGATGCCCTGCGCAAGAGGGGTATCCCCTACAGAATATATCACGGCAGCTCCTTCTACGACCACAAGGAGGTCAAGGACCTGCTCTCCTACTTCCGACTCGTGGTAAACCCTCGTGACGACGAGGCACTCAAGCGCATCATCAACACACCGGCTCGAGGTATCGGAGATACCACGGTGGAGCGTATCGCCCTTATAGCCCAGCAGCGACAAGTCTCGATGTGGGAGGCTATAGACACCCTTGTCGAGCAGGTGGAGGTCGATGCGGTCGAGCGTGCAATCATAAGAAAGGTTACGGAGTTTGTAAATCTTATCCGTTCACTGTCGCTCGAGCGTGAGCAGAAGGGGCTCTACGACTTCGGTATGGAGGTGGCGGTGCGCAGTGGCCTGTTGCCGTTCTACCGCCTGCAAAATAGTGTCGAGGCCCAATCTGCAGTGACAAATATCGAGGAGGTGCTGAACTCTATGCAGATGTTCAACGAGCAGGTCGAGGCCGAAATTCGTGCCGGTGAGCGTGAGAGCTTCGATAGTGCAACAATAGAGGAGTGGCTGCAGGGGTTGATGCTGATGACCGATATGGACAATGAGGGTGACGAGGAGGATAAAAATCGTGTCACCTTGATGACCATACACTCGGCCAAGGGTTTGGAGTACGAATATGTATATGTCGTGGGCGTCGAGGAGAATATATTTCCTTCGCAGCGTGCGCTCGAGACCGTCGAGGGCATTGAGGAGGAGCGACGACTCTTCTATGTGGCCCTAACCCGTGCCAAGCGTTTGGCTACGCTCTCGTGTGCCGATATGCGCTACAAGTGGGGAAGTATGGAGTTCTCCACACCGAGCCGCTTCCTTGCCGAGATAGACGAACAATATGTCGATAGCGATATCGACTTCAAAAAGAGCCGTTCGCAACATCGCCGTGAGCAGGACGAGGGCAGCGCAGTGGATGTTTTGCGTCGTCGCTTCGATGTGAGATACCAGAATAAGACGAGAGACGAAAGACGAGAGACGAGAGATGAGCATCGAACCAACCCTGCGGAGCGAGGGCAGAGGGGCTACTATGCCGAGCGAGGCTACGAAAATGGCCGTGTGCGAGAGCTTGGTGGCGAGGTGCGCAAGCCGCAACGAGATGTGTCGGGTATGCGTCGTCTTGCCTCCTCGACCATAGGGCAGACCATAGCAACGCCTTGTGCCTACAGCGTTGGGGAGCGAGTCGAACATCCCCGTTTCGGCAAGGGTGAGGTGGTGCGTGTCGAGCCGTTGGCTACCGACCACAAACTCGTCGTACGGTTCGATGGAGGCGAGGAGAAGACCCTGCTCGCTAAACTCGCCAAGCTCACAAAACTGAACTAACCTTCCACCACACAACGGGTTGCAGAGGTCTAAAATTGAGTAATCAGAACGATTTTCCGATAAAAGTTTTGCATATTTGAAAAAAGGTTGTACCTTTGCACTCCGCATAAAGAGGTTTTGTGCGAATTGTTTAAGGCTAAAACAATAAAAAGGATACAATTATGGCAATGAAGAGAACTTACCAGCCATCGCGCCGCAAGCGCATCAACAAGCATGGCTTCCGTGCGAGAATGGCAACAGCTAATGGCCGTAAGGTGTTGGCTGCACGACGCGCAAAGGGTCGTAAGAAGTTGACCGTTTCCGACGAATCGACTTTCAAGTACGCTTAATTGGTGGAGACACCATTAAACATAGAGGGTGGCCGTTAGGTTGCCCTCTATGTTTTTTGTGAAAATCGTTCTGATGAGTTCTTTTTGCACTCTGCTCTCGCTCCGCAGCGTCGGTTAGGGGTGTGCTAGAGGGTTTAGGCTGTCGGAACTCTGGAGGCGGGCAGGGCGCAAGGAAGATGGGGACGCCAACAAGTTGGCTATGTGGGGGCGCTCCCGATGGTCGCTTGGTGGGGACGCTGACTTTTAGTCAGCTTTTTGGGGTGCGCTTAAGGGTTTTAGGTTGTCGGAACTCTTGAGGTGGTCGGGGCGCAGGTGTAATGGCATTGAATGGCAGGCGTTCGCTAACGCTCACTGAATGGCAATCGCTCCCGTTGGTCGCTGAATGGCAGGCGTTTACGCTTTTTTGTCATAGCTTTCTGCGCTTTGCCATTAAGCAGTCGATAGACTGCGCTGCCATTAAGGGCGAAGCCCGTTTGCCATTCTATGCCATCTTTGTTGCGCTTTGACAAGGGTCAGAGTCCCCACCAACAAAAAATCGTCAGGCATTCGCTCGACGATTTTTGTTGTTAACGCACTCTGGATATTAGATATTCTTTGATGTCTCTGCTGCGGTTGTTGAGCCGCTGCCACCGTGCTTCTGTGCCTTTTTCTCGGCACGACGAATTTGTCCCTTGGTCTTAGGTTGCATCGAAGGCATATACTTCGACTTGCCGAGGTTGAAGCCCACACCGACATATACATTTGCCGAGGTCATCATCTTTGGCACAGGGATGTTGTTATATACGGCAAAGCGAGTGTCGATAAAGTCTGCACCAAGGAAGAGGTGGAAGCCCGTAGGGTGGATATTCAACGCCCAGCCCAAGACACCCGGTTGGTTGCCATTGAGGAAGGTGTGCGACACCGAAGTTGAGAGCCAGCGACCGATGCGGAAGTTCACCGATGCGGTGAGCTCCGTGCGGTTGAAGTTCTGGCAGAACTCCGTGTGCGACAAGAGACCAAAGGCGATGTGGTTCTTCAGGATGTTGTACTCGATACCGGCATTCAGCGAACACGACAGGCGTGAGAGGTACGAGCCCGAAGGCTTGTCCATTATAGCCTCGAATTTGCCGTCGGCCTTTGGCTCGGTAGTCTCGAGGTCTATACCCTCAAACGAGAAGCCTGCGTTACCCAAAGCATTTACCGTAGTACAGCCGTTCCAGCTCATAAAGCCGAGGTCGTTCACACCCACCGAAACCCTCAAGCGGTCCTCCAAGAAGCGGAACTCGAAGCCGAAGTCGAGCCCCAAGCCCCAGCTCTTAATATTTTTGAGGGCCTGCATATAGTCTGTCTGCAGAAGTCCATCCACCGAGAATGGTGAGCCCGGGGTGTAGTGGTTGTTGAATATAGGGCTGTTGCCACGGATGTGTCCCAACATCTCCGCACGCACATAGTTCTCGTTGATGTCGAGATACATCTTCTCGGCCTGCATCGACAAATCGACCAAACCAACCAACCCCTTAACCCTGAAGCCGAAGGTCATAAACTCCTTAATCGGAATAGCAAAGCCCAAGACTGCCTCCAAATACTCTCGGTTTGAGATGTGGGTGTCGCCCAAGTCGTAAAAACCATTCGACAGGTTTTTCAAGGCGACGAACATATCCTTCGAGAGGGTGATTTCGGTGTTGGAACGAAGGTTTAAGCCGAAGCTCCAAAAGAGCTTCTTGGTGTGGGCACCAAAGCCGATAATGGAGGTGTTCACATTTGCGCTCAACTTGCCCTTGTTGGGGATGTTGCGGAGGAAGTCGTCGGCCGATACTCTGTCACTCATAAAGGTGTAGAGTTGGCCATCTCGCTTGAAGAAGAGGTTGTTTACCGACAAGAAGTTGTTGCTAAAGTCCACGCCAAGGTGTCCTGCTACAGGCAACATAATATATCCTCGGGTCGGTGCCAGCGCAGCGTTCATATCGGTACGGAAGTAGGAACCCTCCATAAAGTATGCCGTGCGCATCTGTGCCACAGATGTAGCTACGCTACCAAAAAGTACGACCAATATTATTAAAATTCGTTTCATATCTTGTTACTCCTCCTTTTCAATGTTCAACAACTCAAAGATATCAATAGACAAACCGTTGCGCACGCACAACTTAACCGTACCATCGAGGAATTGGTCTTTGCTCAACGACGAGGAGCCTACGCCCGTGTCGTAGAGCGAGAAGTTGAAGCGTATGCCATCAACATTCTTCAGCCCCTCGAGGGTCTTGGTCTCGCCAAGGTCGAAGTGGATAACGATATTTGATGTGCGCTTCTCGCCATACTCCGGTGTGTAGCCATTTATGACACACTCCTTGAGGTCGAGCATGGCATCTATATTCTCGGTTGTGCCATCCTTGTTGATGAGGTATGCCGAGAGGATGATGTTGAACGGTATGTTCGAGCCAAACTCCACGAGGAGGTTCACATCGTTGATAGTCAAGCCTGCGGCCTGCGATGCGAGGTTTGCAAAGGTCTCGTTCAATCCGGTGATGGAGCTCTCGTAAGAGAGGTTGAGGTCGCCATCGAAGGTGAGAGGGATTGTAACCTCGTATTGGTACTCGATATCGTAGCCCTTGGCCGCCTCGGTGAGGTCTATGGTGTAGGACTTGGTGGTGTCTGTTGCCGCTTTCAACTCGAAGAGTATCTTCGAAGGGAAGCCACCCTGAAGGATCGTTGCCAATTCAGGTACCGACACAAAAGTTACACCATCGGTAGGCTCTGCAGGAGCATTCTTCGGTGTCGAGATAACAAGATTTGTCATACCCGTACCCACTATATCTATCGTAGGCACAGCTATTGTCGAAGTTACCTTGCCATCCTTGTCGCACAACTTCAACACAGCATCCGCACGGAACGCTACACCCGAAGGGTTGTTGAGGTTGAGCTTGATAATAGGGTTTAGCGACATAGCGCCAACATGTACGCCCAAATCGCCCAAATCACCCAACTCCACAACCATAGGCTCCGGAGCAACCTCGAGGTTGAGGCTACCGGTGAAGGTGCTCATCGTGATGTCATCGACCTTGATGTCTATATCTACGGCCGCCTCCGAAGTCTTGGAGAGGTCCACGGTCTCGCCACTTGCGATAGATACTGTACCCGTAACAGGGAACGACTGGTTGATAGCAATCTTACCATCTACAATATTTGGAAGGTTCTGCAACGCCTCGAACTCCAATCGTTGCAAGAGGGTTGTTGAGGTGTCCCATTGCTTGATAATAGTGAGCAGGTAGTCGCCATTCTCGGCCACGGTGATTAAGCCCGAGTCGAGAGTCGCCTTGGTTGGGCGCAACATCTTACCGAGATTTACGGTGAGGTTGAGGTCGAGGGCTCCAACAGGGAAGAGGCCATTGTGTGCCGCCACCGAGAAGTCCAAGCCTACAGGCTCCTCTGTAGTAGAGCCGGCCTTGCATATCTTCACCTCGTCGATATCTGCAATTACCGATGGTACCTCTACCACCTCCGAGAGGCTCGGTACATTCTCTTCAAACTTGAAGTCAAAGACATTCTCGCCTACGACCTTGACAACCGAGTTTGTGGTGTCGAGGGCCAATATCGTCTCGTCCACATTTACGGAAATAGTTACCTCGCTGGTTGGAGGTGTAAGCTCCGAGAGCAACACAACATGACCATCCAACAGCGTCAGGTCAAGAGCTGCGGTAATCTCGCCATTGAGAACAAGTCGTGAGTTCTCCTGGCGGCACGAAGGGTCCGTGCAGTCGATGTAGAGGAGGTCGAGGGTTATGCCCTGCTCCAAATCTCGGATTGTCGTGAGGATGGAGTTCTCGCTGTTGTTGAGCATCGAAGCACCATTTATGTTGCCGAAGTGCATGCACGAAGGGAACGACATACGCACACCCGCATTTGCGCTGAGCCAATTCAAGCCCGACATCGTAATTCGCATCGGAGCACTCTCAAAGGCTATCTTCTCAACGGCTACCGAGGAGCTCAAACCATCGAATGCGTAGGATATAGGGGTTGATACGGGGGCAATATCGAAGTGGTTTACAACAACCTCCACATCCTTGTACTCCGGAGCCGACGACACCGAGAATATCGGAGTCTTCGACATATCGTAGTCACCGCTTGTTGCGGAGAGGTTGAGGTCGAGGTGGTATTGGAACTTGTCGTGAATTTCGAGCTTTCCGTCCACAAGTTCCTTGTGTCCGTAGTCAATCTTGTGGAGATATACCAAAATCTTCGCTGTGCCCTGCTTCTTGTTGAGTGTCAGCGACTGGTTAATAATGTTGTGGGTAGCCTCCGGAAGGTCGTTACCATCCTTGTCACGAAGGTAGTAGCCCGCAGGGAACTCTACCCTTACATCGAGTGTTCCGCCACCGCTGATATTGGCTATGCCTCGCAGGTCGAGATCGACCTCGATAGGTGCACCGAATGGGTGAATGTCGCAGCCAAACTCGACAAAGTCGATATATTTAATACCATCGACGATGGTGATGTCGGCATCCCACGACAACTCGTCGGAGTGCGAGAAGGTCAATGCAGGTATCATTGCTGCAGTCACCTCGTTCAGGGTACCCATACCCGAGAGTGGTAATCCGAGCGAAATCTCCTGCTGGATATTTATCTCCTCTACCACCACGGCATCTTTGATTGTAGGGTAGTTAATCTTTGTGCTCTTATTTATGCCCGGCATATTTAGAGTTGCAGGGAGCTGCGGCATCGAGAAGCTGAAAGGCTCTAACTCCGGAGAGAGACCCGTGATGTCGGGGATACTTACGCCCTCAACCGTAAGTTTCTCGAACTTTGTAGGGTCGTCACCAAATGATGAGAACATGATGGTATAGACACCATCATCACCCGGCTTAATCATCTCATTCTCGGCCAGAAGCTGATCGAGCGTGATTTTGTCGATTGTGGCGAGCGGTAAAACGAGCTCTTCTCCACCAACGGTCATCTCACCCGAGACATCGGCGATGTTGAAGTCGCGGTCTATACACCCGCACAGCGCAACGCATGCGCACGCAAAGAGGATAAACAACTTTTTCATATTGTCTTTCGATAAATTGTTGATTTTCGGTAGATTAACACCACAAATATAAGCACAAATCCGTAGAAAACAAATATTTTTCACAAATTTTCGTTATCTTTGAGGGAAATATATGGCGGAGCAGGATAAAATATCTCTCAAGGAACAGGTTGCAATGTTGCCACTTTTGCCCGGTTGTTACCTTTTCGAGAACAACCGAGGTGAGGTGATTTATGTCGGCAAGGCCAAGCGTCTGCGTAATCGTGTGCGCTCCTACTTTGTCGAGAGCAAGGAGCACTCGGCCAAGGTGCGTGTTATGGTGCGACAGATAGCCTCGTTGCGCCATATTGTGGTCGATAGCGAGATGGATGCACTGCTGCTCGAAAACTCGCTTATCAAGTCGTTGCAGCCTCGCTATAATATTCTGCTCAAGGACGACAAAACCTACCCGTGGATAGCCATTACGGCCGAGGAGTTTCCTCGCATAATCTCGACTCGACGACTCGTGCGAGATGGTTCGCAGTATTTTGGACCGTATGGCTCGATATCGGCACAGAAGGCAGTTTTGGAGTCGATACATACGACGATACCGCTGCGTCGTTGTCGTCAGAAGATGAGTCGGGAGAGTATCGACCGAGGTCGTCACTCGGTCTGCATGCAGTACCATCTCGGCAACTGTGCCGGTCCGTGTGTTGGGCATTGCAGTCGAGAAAAATATGTCGAATATGTCGCATTGGCAACCTCTATACTCAAGGGTGATTTACGCCCCGTGCGCTCCTATCTCGAGGGGGAGATGATGGCCGCCTCACGAGAGCTGCGCTTCGAGGAGGCGGGGCAGTTCAAGGCTCGATTGGAGGCCCTTGACCGCTACTCGAGTCGTTCGGTTATCGTGAGTGCCAAGATTGGTGATATCGACTGCTTCTCGCTCTTGGTGGATGGCGACGAGGCCTACTGCAACTTCCTGCGTCTGCGCAACGGCTCGATAACGGCTGTGCATACGGCAACGCTCTCGGTGGGTATCGACAGTGACGAGCAGTCGCTCATAACCCTCGGCATACAACATATTGTCGAAAATATAGCCGAGAAGCTCGCTCCGACGGTGCTGGTGTCGCACCTGCCACACGAGGCACTCTTCGAGGGGGTAGAGTTTGTGGTGCCACAGCGAGGCGAAAAGCACGACCTTCTGGAGTTCTCGTTGCGCACAGCCAAGACCGTGCGTGCCGAGAGGCTCAAAAACCTCGAGATACACAACCCCGAGCGTCATGCCGACCGCCTTATGGAGGCGATGCGAAGGGAGCTGCGACTCGACAGAGAGCCTCGACATATCGAGTGCTTCGACAACTCGAACCTTCAGGGTACAAACCCTGTGGCTTCGTGTGTGGTGTTCCGCAACGGCAAGCCTTCACGCAAGGAGTATCGCCACTTCAATATAAAAACCGTGGTCGGGGCCGACGACTTTGCCTCGATGCGTGAGATTTTGTCACGCCGCTACACCCGACTGCTCGAGGAGGGGGCGGAGTTGCCCGACCTTATTGTTGTCGATGGTGGCAAGGGACAGCTGTCGAGCGCCTATGCCGTGCTTGAGGAGCTCGGCATAGCCGATAAGGTGCCTATCGTGGGTTTGGCGAAGCGACTCGAGGAGGTGTTCTATCCGAATGACCCAATGCCATACTATTTGAGTCGCACGGGTGAGCCGTTGAAGGTTATATGCCACATTCGTGACGAGGCGCACCGCTTCGGCATAACACATCACCGCAATAAGCGTCGCAAGAATTTTATTACCAACGAGTTGGAACAGATTGAAGGTATCGGCACAAAGAGCGCAACAGAGCTGTTGCGAGCCTTCCGCACCATATCCAATATCCGCAAAGCCTCGCTCGAGGAGATAGCCGAGGTTGTCGGCATGGCTCGAGCCAAGAGAGTCAAAGAGAAGATATTTTAAGAAGCTGTCTAACAGAAAGGGAGTGCTAAAAAATCAAATTTTTAGAAACTCCCTTCATTTACAGCAACTTCTTCACCAGCGAAAATATCCTATACGGCATATAGCGGAACGGAAGGTCTATCTTTGTGGTCGTTGTGACGACCGACTTGTAGTGCGAGAAGGTGTCAAAACTCTTCTTGCCGTGATATGAGCCCATACCCGAATTTCCAACACCACCAAACGGCATATTCTCGTTTGTTATGTGCATGATGACATCGTTGAGGCAGGCTCCGCCCGACGAGGTGCGCTCCAAGACTCGCTCCCCCTTGCTCTTTGAACCGAAGTAGTAGAGTGCGAGGGGCTTCTCACGCTCGACAACAAAGGCGATAGCCTCCTCCGTGGTGTCAAAGGTGAGGAGAGGAAATATAGGTCCGAAAATCTCCTCCTGCATAATCGGAGAGGATGGCGACACATCATCCAACACCGTTGGAGCGATATATCGCTCCTCGCGGTCAAAGTCACCTCCAAAGAGTATTGTGCCACACTTCAGGTAACCCACCAAGCGGTCGAAAGCCCTCTCGTTTACGATGCGCACGAAGTGGCGACTCTTTTTCGGATTTTTGCCGAGCAGGGAACGGAACTGCTTTTGCAGAGCCTCGACAAAGGACCCCTTTATATCACGATGCACGAGGAGGTAGTCGGGGGCTATGCAGGTTTGACCTGCATTGAGCGACTTACCCCACGCAATACGCTTGGCGGCACGCTCGATGTCGGCCTCCTTATCGACGATGCAGGGGCTCTTGCCACCGAGTTCGAGCACCACGGGTGTAAGGTGCTTGGCAGCTGCGGCCATAACCTCACGACCGAGTGCGGGGCTACCCGTGAAGAATATCAAATCCCATCGCTGCTCCAACAGCACCTTGTTTACCTCACGATTTCCCTGCACGATGGCTATATATCGCTCCTCGAACACCTCGTCGATAAGTTGCTCGAGAACATACGACACGGTAGGTACATAGGGCGAGGGCTTCAACACGGCTGTACAACCGGCCGAGATAGCTCCGACAAGTGGGTTGAGGAGCAGTTGCACGGGGTAGTTCCAAGGAGCGATTATAAGGGTCGTGCCGAGAGGTTCGGCAAGAACCTTGCATTTCGATGGAAACATCTTCAGCGGAGAGTGTTGCTTCTGTGGCTCTGCCCACGATGAGAGGTGGCGCAGATGGTTTTTAATCTCGCCAAGCACGATGCTTATCTCGGTGAGATAGGCCTCCTCGTAGGATTTGTGAAGGTCTTGCCACAAGGCCTCGGTCAGCCTCTTCTCCCACTTCTGAATACCATCGTAGAGTCGTTGCAACATCTTGCGACGAAACTCCACATCGAGAGTTGCACCACTGCGAAAGTAGTCGTGTTGCGCCTCTAAAATCTTGGTGATGTACTCCACCGAACTATTCTCAACCATCTTTGCTTATTGTAAACTTTCGAGGACCCTGCTGCGAGGGGCTTCAAACTTATCCATACTCTTTGTTACGAAGTTGCAAAAATCATCCCATGGATAGAATGGTGCAGTTTTGCACTCGATAGGCATCGTTGCATCACACTCGTTTATAAGTGTGCGTACCAACACCTTGCTCGCCTTGTTGCGGTAGAGCACAAATTGTACATTTGCACCCATAGGTATCATAGGCGAGAAGTTGAAGGATGTGGCTGCCTTCTCGACATCGAGGCTATATGTGCCACGATGGTTGTCGAAGCCCATATATGCCTGCAATGGTGCTACATAGGAGTCGTGCGTGAAGCGCAGGTCGGCAACATGCGGGTTCTTGCCCTCGATGGCCTTGTTGGCTCGCTCGATAATATCATCGACCAGAGGTCGCATACACGAGAGGCGGGTTTCGACGATGTCGTTGCCGACGCTTATGGAGTTGTATATCCACTTGTAAGTTGCGTAGATATAGGACAGGTATAGCTCGTCTGTGGTGAAGTTGCGTTCGATAAGTTGGCTGCAATCCATCGAGAAGTTCGCAGCGAAGAGCAGTGTTTTGTGGGTGTTGTGCATAACATTGAAGTCGTAGCGACCGCCACACTCCTTGAGCATACGCTCGGGGTCGGTGGTGATTTTGCTCATAAAGTCGGGAGTGCGTTGCTCCCTCTTCCACGCCTTGAGTTCCTCGGCACCCTCGCCACTATCGACAAACTCCTTGTGGTGCTTTTGGAAAATCTTTGGAGAGCGCTCCTTGTTATCGACGAGCGGGCGTATTGCGGGCAGCTCCTCACGGCGAGCCTGCTGCTCGACCTTTATGAGGGGGTTGTTCTCCTTGAGGCCCTGCACAAATGCCACCATCGAGAATACGCAACGGAGCGATGTGCTCGAGCGACCGTCCACGCTGCACTCACCACTAAAGATAGCAGGGAAGTTGTTGTAGGCACGATTTCCCACGAGTCGTAACTGCTCGTAGCCGAGCGAGGTGAGCTCGCCGTTGCGACCCTGCTGCTCCTCCAAAATCTTGGTCATCTTCTGGTGGATAAGTTTACCTTCGGGGGTTAAAATGCCGAGGTTGTCTGCCTTGTCGAAGATGTTTACTATTTTGCGGAAATATTTATCGTCCTGCTCGTAGCGTGAGCCGTGACGACTCACTACCGACATATAGAATGGCTCGAAACCCTTTGGTGCCTCGGCTACCTTTTCGAGAGGCATACAAGGGTATGTCGAGAAGGTAGGAATGGCAAGGTTCGGGTGTTTGAGGATAGACTCCCGTATCGCCTCGGGGGTTTGTGCCGACAAAGAGAAGAGCGTTGCAAGAGCAATGAGGGTAAAGATAATGCGTTTCATACAAAAAAGGAATAGTAGTTTATTTTCGCAAAGATAGTAATTTTCTTGAGATATTTCATATCTTTGCATAGCAAAAAAAGAGTGTTATGACAAATAGACAAATTCTTCGTCGTCAATTTCTTGCAAATGTAGCCCAGACTTCGCCATCGCCAATGTTGGTCGAGGTGGAGCGTGCCGAGGGTGTATTCTTCTACACCCCCGAGGGGAAACGCTACTTCGACCTTGTGTCGGGAGTGTCGGTAAGCAATGTAGGACACGCCAATCGAGATGTTGTCGAGGCTGTGAAACAACAGGCCGAGCAGTATATGCACATCATGGTCTATGGCGAGATGGTCGAGCGACCACAAGTGGAGTATGCCGTGGAGATAGCCGAGGCGTTACCTGCGCCACTCGAGAGCATCTATTTCCTCAATTCGGGAGCTGAAGCGGTCGAGGGGGCTTTGAAGTTGGCAAAGCGATATACGGGGCGTACCGAGATGATTTCGATGCGCCGAGCCTATCATGGCTCTACTCACGGAGCTATGAGTATGATGGGTGAGCCCGAGGGCGAGGAGTGGAAAAACGCCTTTCGCCCATTGTTGCCCGACTGCAAGGCGTTGGATTTCAACTCGTTTGACGATTTAGAGAAGATTACCGAGCGCACCGCTTGTGTCTTGTGTGAGCCGGTGCAGGGCGAGGCGGGTGTAAGACCTCCGAAAGAGGGCTACTTGCAGGCTCTGCGCAAGCGATGCAGTGAGGTTGGGGCTCTGCTCATCTTTGATGAGATACAGACAGGTATGGGCCGCACGGGCGAGATGTTTGCCTGCGTAAAGTATGGTGTCACACCCGATATCGTCTGCCTTGCAAAGGCTTTTGGCGGGGGTATGCCACTTGGTGCCTTTGTCGCCTCGAAAGATATTATGGACTCCCTGCAGGAGAACCCGACACTCGGCCATATCACCACCTTTGGTGGTCACCCCGTATGTTGCGCAGCGGGTTTGGCTGCCTTCCGCTACCTCAAAAAGCACAATGTTGTGGCGGAGGTCGAGAGCAAGGGTGCTCTGTACGAGGAGTTGTTGAAAGACCACCCTGCCGTGGTTGAAATTCGTCGCAGTGGCCTGCTGTTGGCGGTGGAGCTCGGCTCGGAGGAGCGACTCTTCAAGGCGATGGAGCTGTTCAAAGAGGTGGGTATCTTGAGCGATTGGTTCCTCTATTGTGCCACAGCTTTCAGAATATCGCCTCCGCTTGTAATTTCGAACGATGAGATTGTCGAGAGTGTCGAGATTATACGCTCGGTTTTGGACAGATTGTAAAAAATAGCGCAAAAGATATATTTTTATTCATAAAAAATTAGTACCTTTGTACTCGTAAACCTAAAACCCTAAAAAACAACCTAAAAAAATGAGTCCTTTTGTAATTATTGCTACGATCGCAGCCTATATGGCAATTCTGCTCTTGATAGCACACATCACAGGCCGCAATGCCGACAATAATGGTTTCTTTACGGGCAATCGTCGCTCCCCGCAGCTTGTGGTCTCCTTGGCGATGATTGGAGCAGCCATCTCGGGTGTTACATTTGTCTCGGTACCTGGCTCCGTAGCGACAAGTTCATTCTCCTATATGCAGATGATATTCGGATTTGTGGTGGGCTATATTGTCATTGCCTTCGTGCTTATTCCGATATTCTATCGCCTGAATGTGGTGTCACTCTACGAGTATCTCAATATCCGCTTTGGCGTAAGCAGCCACAAGACAGGAGCGTGGCTCTTCTTCGTGTCGAAGGTCTTGGGAGCGTCGTTGCGAGTGTTTGTGGTCTGCACGGTATTGCAGCACCTTGTGTTTGCACCCCTCGGCCTGCCATTCTGGTTGAACGCCTTTGTTACGATGGCGCTCGTGTGGCTCTATACACAGCAGGGCGGTGTGAAATCGATTGTGTGGACCGATGCGTTCAAGACAGTGCTCTTGGTAAGTAGTGTCGTGTTGTGTATCGTGTATGTGGTGCGGGAGCTTGGCTACTCTGCATCGGAGACATTCTCGCAGATTACATCGCACTCATACAGCAAGACATTCTTCTTCGACGATGTGAACGACGAGCGTTACTTCTGGAAGCAGTTTCTGGCAGGTGTGTTTATGGTTGTGGCGATGACGGGCCTCGACCAGGACTTGATGCAGAAGGTGTTGAGTAGCCGCTCGGCAAAGGAGTCGCAGCGCAATATGATTGTGTCGGGCGTACTGCAGGGCGTGGTGATATTCTTGTTTTTGATGTTGGGCGTGTTGCTCTACATCTATGCCGAGCGCACAAACCTTGTGTTCGAGGGTGGCGACAATCTTTTTGGTGCGGTTGCAACCTCTTCGGCATTTCCGATGATTGTCGGCATAATCTTCGTCTTGGGACTTATCGCTTCGACATACGCTGCCGCAGGCTCGGCTCTTACAGCCTTGACGACCTCGTTTACGGTCGATATTCTCGAGGGTCAGAGTCGCTTCGAGGAGCAGCGTCTGCGCAAGATACGCCGTTGGGTACATATCGCAATGGCGGTGCTGATGAGCCTTGCCATTATCGCCTTCGAGTTGTGGAGCAACGATAGTGTTATCAACCTCGTCTATGGTGTTGCAGGCTACACCTACGGCCCACTGCTCGGTATGTTTGCGTTCGGAATATTCTCAAAGCGTCAGGTGCGAGATAAATATGTACCTCTGATTGCGATACTATCGCCTATCATCTGCTTCGTTTTGGACAAAAACTCCGAGGCGTGGTTCGGAGGCTACCGCTTTGGCTTCGAGTTGCTGATACTCAACGCTACGATTACAGCCTTGGGCCTCTACTTGGCATCGTTAAATATGAAACCTAAAAACGAATAAAACTATGATAGTAATAGCTGATGGCGGCGCAACCAAGTGCGATTGGGCGTTTGTCGAAAATGGAGAGATTGTCGAGCGTTTCAAGATGGAGGGTATAAACCCCTTCTCGGTACCCGAAGCGCATATCCGTGAGGTTGTAGGTCGCGACTTTATGCCGGTGGCCTCACGCTACGATATAACCCACATCTGGTTCTATGGTGCAGGTTGCGGTATGGCGGGCCATATTGTTAAGGGCGTGCTGGCGGAGTATCTGCCGAATGCCGAAATTGTTGTCGGCTCGGATATAGATGGCGCAGCCAAGGCGTGCTGTGCCGATGGTAACGGTATCGTCTGCATCCTGGGTACAGGTGTAAGCTCGATGCAGGTCGAGGGTGGCGAGTGTGTGAAGCGTCTGCCCGGTCCGGGATATATCCTCGGTGATGAGGGTAGCGGTACGGTGATGGGCAAGATGCTGTTGTCGGACTTTATCTACAACCAGCTGCCTCCGCATATCGCAAAGCTCTTTAACGAGGAGTATAGTATAACTGTGCCGGAGATTGTCGAGAATACCTACCATAAACCCGCTGCAAACCGCTTCTTTGGTAAATTTACCCCGTTCCTCTCGAAGCATATCGAGGAGGAGTATTGCCAGAGCATCGTGCGTTACAACTTCGAGATGTTGGCAACACGCAGTCTAAAACAGTACGACACCGACCGCCTGAAGGTCAATTTCGTAGGCTCGGTGGCTGCGGTGTTTGAGGATTTCTTGACCGAGGTGCTCGAGAAGTACGGAATGACAAAGGGCGTTATCGTGCGCTCACCGATAGACTGCCTTGTTAAAAATCTTACGGCAGAGTTGGCGGCGAAGTAGGGCATGTGCCTAATCGGAGCGAACCTGTAACTATGAAACTATGAAGAAATTTCTGTTGACAATGTTGGTGCTACCGCTGCTCTGCGCTTGCTCGGAGCAGGTGGTGTTGGACAACGGTGCGTTGCGCCTTGTCTTTGACCGTGTGAGTGGAAATCTCGTCTCAATGCAGAATGTGGAGCGAGGCTACGAGTATCTCGATACCGAGGCAGAGCAGCTACCACTCTATGAGCTTGTGGCTCTTGAGAAGGATGAGAAGCTCGCAACTCCGCAGGGTGTGCAAGTTTGTCGCACAGGCCTCCGCTCGGTAAAACTTGTATGGGGCACAGAGGGTGATTTGAAGATTACCGCCAAGGTGCGCCTCGACAAGGAGAAGGCGATGTCGTATTGGTCGGTTGAGATGTGCGGATATGATGGAGCCAAGACAAAGGCGTTGCGTTTTCCTCGTATTGCCAACATCAAGGCTTTCGACGACGAGAAGCTTGTTACCCCAACTTGGACGGGTGCTTTACACCACAACCCTCGTGTAACAAAGAAGGCCTATGATAAGGAGTTTGTGATGATGCGTCCGACGATGCAGTTCTCGGCCATATATGGCGCAGAGGATGAGTTTGGTCTATATTTCAGCTCGAACGATACGAAATCTTATACCAAGGGTATCAAGTACGAGTTTAGTGACAAATTAACACACTACAACTCGACATATCATCTCCCAATGGGTGCCGAGGAGAGTCACTTCGTTGCTCCGTACGATGTGTCGGTCGGAGTACTCGAAGGTGATTGGTTCGATGCTGCGCAAATCTATCGTGAGTGGGCATTGCAGCAGGAGTGGACCAAGAATAGTCGTCTGGCCAGCGGTAAGATAAACCCTTGGCTCCCTGCAACAGATGTGTGGTTGTGGAACCGTGGTCGTTCGAACAATGTGCTGACCGAGGCTGCCGACTTGAAGGAGTATCTTGGCGACTGCAATGTCAGCGTATTGTGGCACTGGTGGCACAATGGCCCATACGATGATGCCTTTCCGGAGTTTTTGCCTCCTCGTGAGGGCGTGGAGTCGTTCAAGGCTGCCGTTGCCGAGGCGAGAGCCAATGGTATCAATATGACTCCGTATATGAACTCTATTCAGTGGGGTGAATCGCGCAAGTCGTGGAAGGAGCTTAATATTTCGCAGTATTCGGCTCGTAAGGCTGATGGTTCGACCTATGCACATGTCTATAACATCTTTACCAAAAATCCTATTACACCTATGTGTATGTCGCAGGAGTTTTGGTACGACAGATACTCTGCTCTGTGTCATACGGTGGTAAATGAGTATGGCTGCTCGGGTGTATATATGGACCAGTCGAACTTGGATATCTTGTGCTACAACCCAAATCACGGCCATAGCGTTGGTGGCGGAGCCTATTGGGCAGATGGCTATCGTCGTCTTGTGGAGCGTGTGCGTGAGGCTACAGCCCCTGAAAACCCTATTCTTACAGGTGAAGGTACAGGCGAAGATCTGCTCTGTCATCACGACGGCTTCCTCGCATTGGAGCCAAGTGCAGAGCGTGCCGGAGGTGTAACACCAAGCGAGGTTATACCACTCTTCACTGCGGTATATCACGAGAGTGCCATCTCGTATGGAAACTTCGGTGGTTTCACCTATCCTGCGTATGACGAGTTTTGGCCAAAGAAGCATCGCTCACCACTTACCGAGACCCTGTTGCCGGCAATCTACGATATGCAGATGCGTTTGGAGCAGACTCGAACCTTTATTTGGGGTATTCAGCCGATGTTGGTAAACTACCATTCGGAGGTGCGCAGCAAGAGAGCCGAGCTGTTGCAGTTCTGTGCTCACCTTATCAAGACTCGCAAGGCATACAAGGAGTATTTGCAGTATGGAACGATGCTCCGTGCACCGAAGTTTGAGAATGATGCTGCTCGTGAGATAGATTTGTGCCGTACATCGACCTATGGTGCTGCACTTGGCACAGGGCAGATACTCTTCCCGCTCAAAAAGACCGTTCCGATGTTGTACTCGGCAGCGTGGAAGAACAAGGAAGGTAATGTATTGCTCACATTCGTAAATATCGACGAGAAGCCGTACACCACAAGTTTTGCTATCGACCTCGAGGAGATGGGGCTTTGCGGAGAGTATAAGCTCTATGTGAACGGAGAGGCACAGGAGGGTGAGCCACAGTCGGAGTATGATATTACCATACCAGCTTGTTCGACCGTTATCTATGAGTTTCGTAAATAGAATAAAATAAGTATAAAAGCATTTGTTTAACTATTAAAAAATTAAAACTATGGCAGAGTTCAAAGATTTTGTGAAGGTTACGGAGATGCCGTCAATCTATCAGGACATTGACAAGATGACTCCACGCGAGGTGTTGGAGTGCATGAACAAGGAGGACCACAAGATTGCTGATGCAATTCAGTTGGTTATCCCACAGATTGAGAAGTTTGTTATCGAGGCTACAAAGCGTATGAAGGACGGTGGTCGTTTGTTCTACATCGGTTCGGGTTCGAGCGGTCGTTTCGGTATTGTTGATGCTTCGGAGGTTCCACCAACCTATGGTATGCCTTACGACTTGATTATCGCCGTTATCGCCGGTGGTGACGCTGCTATCCGCTTCCCTGTTGAGGGTGCCGAGGATGATTGGGATCAGGGCTGGAAGGATATCTTGAAGTACAACCCAACTCCAAAGGATTGTATCGTAGGTATCGCTGCTTCGGGTACAACCCCATACACCATGGGTGCTTTGACCGAGGCTCGCAAGATCGGTATGTTCACAGGCTGTATCACTGCCAACGCAGGTTCGCCAATGACACAGATCGTAGATGTTGATATCGCTCCATACTTGGGCCCGGAGTTTATCACTGCAAGCTCTCGTATGAAGTCGGGTACAAGCCAGAAGATTATCCTCAACATGATTACCAACGGTATCATGATCGGTATGGGTCGTGTTAAGGGTAACAAGATGGTTAATATGCACATCTCGAACAAGAAGCTCGTAGATCGTGGTACTCGTATGTTGATTGACTACCTCGGCTTGCCTTACGAGGAGTGCAAGGAGTTGCTCTTGAAGTACGGTGGCGTACAGAAGGCTCTCGACGGATACGCAGAGGAGCAGAAGAATAAATAGTTTCCGCTTCACCTTTTTGCATTGGGGCAGGCTGGTAAAGTCTGCCCCTTTTTTGTGTCGATAAAATTTTGAGAAACAGAGGCTTTTTTATATCTTTGCGTTTGGCTTTATTTGGCAAAAGAGAAATATTAACCTACAAAATATAGAAGCAGATGTTTTTGGAAAATTGTACACAGAAAGGCTGGATTGAGGTGGTTTGTGGCTCGATGTTTTCGGGCAAGACCGAGGAGCTTATTCGTCGCCTGCGTCGTGCAGAGTTTGCACACCAGAGGGTCGAGATTTTCAAGCCGCAGATAGATGTTCGCTACTCGGAGGACGAGGTTGTGTCGCACAATCACTCGACAATTCGCTCGACACCCGTAGAGTCGCCACAGCAGATTTTGCTGATGTCGTCGGAGGTCGATGTTGTCGGTGTCGATGAGGCGCAGTTCTTCGACGAGAGTATTGTCGATGTCTGCCGTGAGTTGGCAAATCGTGGCGTGCGTGTCATCGTGGCGGGACTTGATATGGACTTTTTGGGCAAACCTTTTGGCCCTATGCCTGCGTTGATGGCTATCGCAGAGTATGTGGATAAGGTTCACGCTATATGTGTGCATTGCGGTAACCCTGCACAGCACTCGCATCGCTTGACAAAGAGCGAGAAGCTCGTGATGCTCGGTGAGAAGGATACCTACGAGCCCGTATGTCGCCACTGCTTCCTCCGCCTGCGCAAGGAGCAGGAGCAACAAGAGCAATAAAAGAGAGAGTATTGCGTTAAGTTATTGACAAAAATTAACCGAAAGAGATATGAGCGAAATTATCAACATCAAAGAGCTGAACGAGCGCATCGAGCGTGAGAGCCTCTTTGTGGATACACTGCGTGCAGAGATGGGCAAGGTTATCGTGGGCCAGCAGCACCTTGTCGATACGCTGTTGATTGGTCTTTTGTCCAACGGACACATCTTGTTGGAGGGTGTTCCGGGCTTGGCAAAGACTTTGGCAATTACAACTTTGGCAAAGGCTGTCGATGCGGATTTTTCCCGTATTCAGTTTACACCGGACTTGCTTCCTGCCGATATTGTAGGTACGCTAATCTACTCGCAGAAGGCCGAGGACTTCACCGTGAAGAAGGGACCTGTGTTTGCAAACTTCGTGTTGGCGGATGAGATTAACCGTTCCCCTGCCAAGGTGCAGTCGGCACTCTTGGAGGCGATGCAGGAGCGTCAGGTGACTATTGGCGACAACACCTACAAGTTGCCCGAGCCATTCCTTGTGCTCGCTACTCAAAACCCGTTGGAGCAGGAGGGTACTTACCCACTCCCCGAGGCGCAGGTGGACCGTTTTATGTTGAAGGCAAAGATCTCCTACCCTCGCAAAGAGGAGGAGCGAGATATCGTGCGTATGAACCTCTCGGGCGCAGGTATGCCCGAGCCGAATAAGGTTATCTCTCCAGAGGATATTGTGAAGGCCCGCAAGGTGGTCGAGGATGTATATATGGACGAGAAGATCGAGAAGTATATCGTCGATATCATCTTTGCAACCCGTGAGCCGGCATCCTACAACCTCGAGAAGTTGCAGTCGCTCATTGCCTACGGAGGTTCGCCTCGTGCAAGTATCTCGTTGGCCAAGGCGGCACGAGCATACGCCTTTATTCGTTGTCGTGGATATGTTATCCCGGAGGATGTGCGTGCCGTATGTCATGATGTACTGCGCCACCGTATCGGCTTGACCTACGAGGCGGAGGCGGAGAATATTACTTCGGAGGATATCATTACCGAGATTTTGAATAATGTGATTGTGCCTTAATCGGACAACTCTCAATAGCAGAGCGTGGAGCAGACCGAGAACGATATCTTGAAGCGTGTCCGAAAAATCGAGATTAAGACACGAGGTTTGTCGAATGAGATCTTCGCAGGAAAGTATCATACGGCATTCAAGGGGCGTGGAATGTCCTTTGCCGAGGTGCGTGAGTATCGCATTGGCGACGATGTGCGAGATATCGATTGGAATGTTACGGCTCGTTCACGCAAACCGCATATTAAAGTCTATGAGGAGGAGCGAGAGCTGACAATGATGCTCTTGGTCGATGTCAGCGGCTCTCGAATGTTCGGTACAACGGACTACCTCAAAAAGAATATCATCACCGAGTTGGCGGCAGTGCTTGCCTTTTCGGCTTCGCAGACGGGCGATAAGGTGGGTTGCATCTTCTTCTCGGATAGGGTCGAGAAGTTTATTCCTCCGAAGAAGGGGCGTAGCCATATCCTGATGATAATTCGAGAGTTGGTGAGCTTTGTCCCCGAGTCGAACGGTACGGCTATTTCGGAGGCGGTGCGCTACCTTACGGGTGTAAACAAGAAGCGTTGCACGGCATTTTTGTTGTCCGACTTCTTGAACTCGAAGCGTGATGGTGAGGCGTTGGAGAATGCTCTCAAAATTGCCACATCTCGTCACGATATTATCGCCTTGAAGGTTTCGGACCCTCGTGAGATGGAGATGCCCGATGTGGGTATTGTGGAGCTGCAGGATGCCGAGACAGGGCGCAAGGTGTGGGTTGATACCTCGTCGAGCGAGGTGCGTCGCCACTACGCCGAGGCGTGGGCGGAGCGTGAGGCAAAGTGCTTGGATATGCTGCGCCACAACCGCATAGATGTAGCCGATATCTCGACCAATTCGGACTATGTGGCGGAGTTGATAAAGCTATTCAAACAAAGATGAAAACTCTACGACAAATAGCAATTATGGCAGTGCTTGTGCTGGTGGGTGCGGTGGCGGTGGCGCAGTCATCGCCAAAGATAACTTCGCACCTTTCGGCCGATACGGTTATGATTGGCGACAGGGTAACCCTTACGGTCGAGGTCGAGAAGGATATGATGCAAAACATCATCTTCCCGATATTCGACTTCAAGCAGGCCGACGAGGAGCGTGCGCAGTCGGAGCCAAGCATCGAGGTTATCACCGACTTTGCACCCGACACCATAGCCCTGGAGGGGCGCAAGCAGCATATCCGCAAACGCTACGAGATGGCCGTATATGATGAGGGTATCTACGATATGGGTCGTGCGCAGGTACTCTACATTGGCAAAAACATTGTCGATACACTCTATGCCGAGCAGGAGCATAAGTTGGTTGTCAAGACCTTCCAGATAGACTCGACGATGACCACGGTGCGAGATTTGAAGCCGCAGATGACGCTTTCGTTCCGCTTTGGCGAGGTCTCGGGGTATGTGGGCATATCGCTCGCTGTGGTGTTGCTTATTGCAGGTGTGTTGTATCTGCTGGTGCGCTACCTTCACAGCCGTGGCAAGCATATCTCAACGCTCTTTAGGCCTACACCGCCTCCACCGCCACATATCGTGGCTATCGAGGCTCTCGAGAAGTTGCGCAACGAGAAGTTGTGGCAGAACAACAAGCACAAACTCTACTACTCGGGGTTGAGCGATATTTTGCGTACCTACCTCGCAGGTCGTTTCGAGGTGGGGGCGATGGAGATGACCACCGACGAGATTGCCGAGGCACTACGTGTGGTGGATATCGAGCAGAAGTCGAAGATGGATCTGCTGTCGGTGTTGCGTGATGCCGACCTTGTGAAGTTCGCCAAGGCGACACCCGAGGCAAACGATAACGAACTCGCCTACGACAAGGCTTTCTACTTTGTGGAGAACACAAAACCTGTGGAGGTCGTCGAGGAGGAGGATGAGCCAACCAAAAACGAAGTGCGATGAGAGTGGTGTTTAGATATATCGTGGTGGCCATACTGCTTGTTGCGGTTGGCGAGGCTACGGCACAGAGGATGCCGGAGCGTGGCTTGGTGCGCCGTGGTAACCGCCAATTCAAACGCGAACACTTCGAGAAGAGCACCGACCTCTATCAGCGAGCTCTGCAGCACGACTCGACCTCGTTTGAGGCAAAATATGACCTCGCCTCGGCAATGTATCGCACCGAGCGTTACGATAGTGCCGAGCAGTTGTTGCGCTCCATCGTGCAGGACACGACCCGCACGGAGCGTGAGCGTGGTGAGGTGGCCTACAACCTCGGAAATACGCAGTTTGCACAGCAGAAGTACAAGGAGGCGCTGTCGTCGTACCGCTACGCTATGCGTTGCAACCCCGACGACGAGGATGCGAAGTTCAACTACGCCTTCACCA
This sequence comes from Rikenellaceae bacterium, assembly GCA_015059685.1. Lineage (GTDB taxonomy): Bacteria > Bacteroidota > Bacteroidia > Bacteroidales > Rikenellaceae > Alistipes. The sequence continues at coordinate 99,194 of SUZW01000001.1, forward strand.
AACGACTGGTACAACAGCAGGAGCAGCAACAAAATCAGGATAACAAAGAGCAAAATCAAGATAAGCAAGACCAGCAGGGTCAGCAAGATAAAAACGAGCAGAATAAGCAGCAACAAGAGCAACAACAGGAGCAGCAACAACCTCAAAATCAAGAGGAGAAGGAGGGCGAGGGCCAACAGCAACCGAGGGAGGGTGCGATGAGCCCGGAGCAGCAGGAGGCTATGTTGCAGGCTATACAGGCCGAGGAGGATAAGACTCAGGAGAAGCTCAAGGAGAAGGCCGGTGTGATAATTCGTGGCTCGAAGAGCTGGTAGAGCAGAGGTGAAAAAGGAGCAACGATAAAAAGGTAGAGTAGAGAAAAGGTAGAGTAGAGGAGAGAAAAAGCAGAGGATAGAGGAGTATGGAGTTTGCAAATCCTAAAATATTGTGGTTATTGGTGGCGGTGCCGCTCCTTGTGGCCTACTATGTGTGGCGTTCGATGCAGGGTGGGGCCTCGATACTTATATCCACCACCGACTCGCTCCGCACAGCACCTCATACTGTGCGCTACTACCTGCGTCATCTGCCTGCCGTGTTGCGCATTGTGGCACTGGTGCTACTTATCGTGGCGTTGGCTCGACCTCAATCCGTTGAGCACGAAACAAAGACCAATACAGAGGGTATCGACATCGTCTTGGCGGTCGATATCTCGGGCTCGATGCTTGCTCGTGACTTCCAACCCGACCGCTTGACCGCCGCCAAGGAGGTGGCATCGCAGTTTGTTGCCAATCGTCAGGGCGACCGCATCGGCTTGGTGGTTTTTGCGGGCGAGGCATTTACCCAAACCCCTCTCACGACCGACCAATCATCGTTGCAGACTCTGCTCGGCCGCTTGCGCAGTGGTGTGGTGGAGGATGGCACAGCCATAGGTAATGGCTTGGCTACGGCACTCAACCGTCTGCGCGAGAGCGACTCGAAGTCGAAGGTTGTGATACTTCTGACCGATGGCGTGAACAATCGAGGACAGATAGCACCTTTGACAGTTGCCGATATTGCCAAGGAGCAGAATATTAAGGTCTATACCATTGGTGTAGGCCGTAACGGCACGGCACCATACCCCGTATTTGACGAGCGAGGCAGAGAACTCTACACCGTCGATATGAAGGTCGAAATCGACGAGAAGATGCTCCGTGAGATAGCCGATAAGACGGGCGGAGAGTACTTCCGTGCAACCGACAAAACCTCGTTGGAGCGCATCTATGCACAGATTGACAAGATGGAGAAGTCGAAGGTCGAGAAGGTCGATATAACCCATGTGCACGAGGAGTATCTGCTCTTTGTGTTGGTGGCAATCGCTCTGCTTTTGATGGAATTTTTGGTTAAGTATATCATCCTAAAACGCATACCGTAATGTTCAGATTTGCCAACCCGCATCTATTGTGGCTCCTTGCCTTGGTGCCCGTGATGATTGTCGCTTTTGCGGTGGTCTTGGGACTGCGTAGGCGCAATTTGAGTCGTTTCGGTAATCTTGCAACCGTGAAATCGCTCTTGCGGGATGTCTCTTCGTGGAGGGTGCACACCAAATTCATCCTCTTTGTAACGGCATATACGGCTGTGGTGTTTGCTGCGGCACGCCCACAATTTGGTGCCAAGCTGCGTGAGGAGAAGAGCGAGGGTGTGGAGATGATGCTGGTTGTCGATGTGTCACGCTCGATGATGGCGGAGGACTTTCTGCCCAACCGCCTCGACCGCACACGCTACGCCATAGATAAACTATTCTCGTCGCTCAATCAGGATCGTGTCGGTGTCGTTGTCTTTGCCGGTGAGGCAAAGGTGCAACTACCTATAACCTCGGACTACCGTATGGCCCGCAGCTTCGCCAAACGCCTCTCGACCGACTTGGTTGGCGTGCAGGGCACGGAGCTTGGTGAGGCCATAGACCTTGCATCGTTGTCGTTCTCGGATAGGGATGGCGCAAGCCGAGTTATGGTGCTTATAACCGATGGCGAGGCGCACGATAGCGGTGCCGTGGCTGCGGCCGAGAGGGCTGCCGAGCGAGGCATCCGCATCTTTGCGATAGGTATCGGCTCCCCCGAGGGCGCACCTATCAAGATTGGTGGCGAGTTAATCAAAGACGAGAAGGGCGAGATTGTGGTATCACGCCTCAATGAGCAACTTCTGCAAGATATTGCCGAGAAGGGCAATGGCGGCTACCTTCGTGCTACAAATGCAGCCTTTGGTCTCGACGAGATAGTCGATGAAATTGCCTCGATGGAGAAGAGCGAGCGCACAACGCTCAACTTCGAGGAGTATAACGAGCAGTTCGGTTGGCTTTTGTGGATAGCCGTTATCCTTCTTTTTGTGGAGTTTTTGCTTCTCGACCGACGAAATTATAGGTTACGGTCATTGCACCTCTTCGAGTAAAAAATCGTTCTGAACGGTAAATTTTGCACAAGTCGTCGGTCGCCAAATTCCTCACATAGGCTTACTATGCTGCGGATTTGTCGCCTAGCCTTGCACAAAATTTCCTCGTTCATTTACGATTTTTTTGTGCAGGAATTGTTCTGACGAGTTCTTTTTGCACAAGCCTGCGGAGAGCGAAATGCTCACATAGGCCTACTATGCTGTTCTTTTTGCACAAGTCACCCCCTTGCATAAAAATCCCACTCGGTCGGAGTGGGATTTTGTCTTACAGAGTGTTCAATCTATTAGTGAACGAGGTGTGTTATCTCTCGGCCGAGTGATAGTTGCGCAGGGGTTACGCCCGATGCTGTCGCAGGGGCATCGATTGTGGCGATAGCTCTAAATGTCGGGATATCGTTGCCGATATCGTAGTATTTATCGCCAATCTTTGCCGTGAGGAACATAGCCATAAACTTGGGGTAGCCCACCTGATTTACGCCATAGCGCACGATAGCACGCTGACCGCCATCGATAACGCCCGCAATAGCAATTTCGTAGTTGCCATTCTTATCTATGCCGTAGTATTTGTTATCACGGTCCAAGCCGAGCAGCTGTATCTCACCGACCTCGCCACCGTTAAACTCGTACTCCTTCTCCACAACTTGTGCCGAGAAGATAATATCGTTTCGCTCGGTAGAGTACTCGCCGACAATCGAGAATGGAAGCCCCATAAGACCTGTCAGCTCGATGCTTTTGTTTACCTCTTTGGCCGATATCACAACATCGTTGGCAATCTTGTTGTCGCCATTTATCACCCAAACACCCATCCACTCCGCATAGAGCGCAGTTGGCTGTACGGTCTCGGTGTTGTCGCCATTGCCGGTGTTGTCGTCCTCTGCTCCGTTGTTTGGCTCGCAAGCCGTAACGGCTATGGCAGCAAATGCCACCATAGCCATTCGGAGTATGTTTTTCAAAAAGTTCATAACTTACTATTTGTACTCTTTGTAGATATAAATCTTGCCTTTGCCATCGAGGTCAGTAGGCTTTTGAAGACTGAAAATCTTGTTATATGCCGTATATGTGAATGCAATAGTATTTTTGCTGTTGTATGCCTTCGAACACTTTAATGTGGTAGCACCGTTAGCCGAGTCAATCGTTACACTCCACGAAGAGTACTCGTTAATGATTGTGCTGGTCTTTAACGAACCGCTTGAATTGGAGAGATATCTATTGTCGGTGCGCACAAAAGCAAATGTGCCAGGATAAGCCTCTGCTCCGTTTGCAATGGTAAATTGCTGAATACCGGTTACATCTGGAATATAGTTGCCATTCACAGATATTTCCATAGCGGTAGATGCGCTGCTGGTGCTTGTCCAAGTCTGCATAGAGTAGTTCAAAGTCTCATCTGGGTTCTTTGCAGCGATAATCACCTTATCGCCAACAGCCAACTCGCTCAAATCTTTAACAAGGTACCAACCAACCTTTACAGCAGGGTTATTCTCTTGACCAACGGTAACAGATACCGAAGTCAAACCGTATGTAAAGTTAAACTCGGCATTGCGTGGTGCGCCTGCGTTTGCTGCAAATGTTGCGGTAGCGGTTGTAGCGTTGTCGGTGTAATCGAAGGTTACGAAATCGTAAGCCTCAGCCATTGCACCCTTGATAACACCATCAGCAGGAGCGAACTCAGGAGAGCTACTCTCGGCAGAAATTGTAAAGGTTGCAGTGCCACCGCTATATGCTACGAGGCTGGTGTCAGCCTCTGCAGTAAGGCGGTAGTGGCCCTTGTAAGTTGAGTGGTAGTTGGTATTACCACCCTTACCCTTTGTATAAACAATAGTGGTAACGGTTACAACATCACCAACCGCAAGACCATTGTTATACATCGCCTTGCTATCGTCTTCTGTGTAGAGGCAGGAAACCTTTGCCTGTCTGCCAGAACCATCGTCAAGAACGAAATCGCCCGAGGCAGAGGATGGAATAGAAACTATTCTACCGGTGAGTTGATAAGATACATTCACATTCTGCTCTTTGTCGTTCAATGCATCGCAAGTAATCACCTCTGGCTTGCCCTTTTGGACTACATTGAATGTCCAAGTCTTTGAAGGCTGTCCCTCCATAGAGGCGGTAATGGTAACGGTAGTATCGCGTGCGGAACTATCATTTTTGAGTGCGGTGTAGGTCAATTTATTTTGAGCCTTATCGAACTCGAATGAAATCCAATTATCCACAGCCACAGCCGAGATGTTCCAATCGCCTACATAGTTGAATTCAACTGTGTCGATAGGGGTTGCCTCAGTAGTAGCCTGCTCAGGAACAACTACGCTCTTCGGAACGGTTACATCGGCAGGTATTACTGGTATTTCGCCCTTAACGCCTACAAGACGATAGAGGCAAACAGCCTGCTTTGCAGTTTCGCCACTATAGAAGTAGTTGGAAGTTGGCTCACGGTAGTATATCTTGTAGTCCGTATCGCCAATAGTTGCCACACCATCTTCAATTGAGATTGCAAACGATGTATCAGCATTGACATAGGCTTGATTTTTGAGGTAATACGATGATGTCTTGTTCAAGAGCAGGAAGCCCTTATTAACTGCATCGTAGAACGCAAATGTACCCACTGACGAGCCGTTTGCCAACACCAAAGTCTGAACATCGGCAGTTGGAGTGATATAGTAGTTACCCAACTTGGTAACAGCAACTGCACTACGACGGTCGCTCGAAATAGTTGTACTCATTGCCACATCGTAATCTTTGGCAGCAATAATTACCTGGTCGTTAGCCTCGAGTGTCGAAGCGTCAGTAACCAACTCCCAAGTGTTGCCCTTTGTGGTGTCTGCGCTCTGAACAACGGTAACCGAAGTTGAGAGAATGTTATCGGTGAAGGTTACAATAGCCTGACGAGGTGCGCCATCGTTAGCCTCGAATGTGAGTGTTGCCTCCTCTGCGTTAGCGGTGTATGCCACCTCTGCTCCGCTTCCAACCACCGAGCAAGAGATATCGCCGGCAGGCTCCAAAGTTCCACGCTTTGTGAGGGTAAGTTTCACGCTACCACCCTCATAGCCAACGAGGTCTTTCTCTGCGGTAGCCGAGAAGTTGTAGTAGCCCTTGCAGATAGCGCGTGCGCTGCTCGAACCACCAGTTTTTGCGCCAGATACAGCCGCTACAATAGTAACAGCATCGCCAACTTCGATATCGCTATTCTCGATGAATAGAGAGCCATTGGTCATATCAATATACTTGAAGGTTGCTACATTGCCGTTAGCATCAGCAATAGTGGTGCTACCCGCTTCGCTTGTTGCCTTCTTGGTAAGAATACCCGTAACCTCGTACTCAACATTTGGATCTACCGGTTTTTCGATAAACTGCTCAACGGTAACCTTTACAGGTGCGCCCTTCTGAACAACATTGAATGTCTTTTCTTGCGTCTCCTCGCCATCGTGAGAAGCTCGGATAGTCACAGTTGCATAACGCACCTCGTTAGGGTTTGCATCTGCTGTGTATTTGAGAACGCCATCTGCATAGTTGAGTTTGAGCCACTCGGCACTGCTCGAAACCTCGATAGCCCAATCGCCAACATAGGTAAATTCAACGCCCTCGAACTCCTGAGCCTCAGCAACTCCTCCTATCGGAACTACAACATAATCAGCCTTATCTTCTGTATCAGGAACAGAGATTACAGCGTCAGCAGTAGGTACAGTCTCCTTCTTGCCTACCCACTTGTAGATGCAGACATCATCGTGCTTTGCAGCGTCAATATTTGCAGCGTCAATACAAACGAAACGACGATATCCCTGGTTTGTTGTATTGTTAGGATTATAGTGGTAGAATTTCAACAATACATTATCAAACTCGCTCTCCTTTGCCTCGATAGTGGCTACACCATCAGTAACCGAAATCTCGAATGCCGAGTTCTTCGATGGATATGCCGAGAGTTTGAGATAGTTGTCGGTCCCTGCGTTAGTAAGATATCCATTCTTTGTATCGCCCTCATAATCTACACCATTGTAGAAGTCGAATGCAGCCTTGCTTGCATCCTGCTTCGAGAGTATCAACGGCTGTACCATATACGAATACTTGCTCTTGTCGGTAACGACTGGGTGGTAGAGGTAGTCGCCCACCTTAACAATATCGGTAGTATACGATGCGTAAAGGAAAGTAGTTGTACTGTTGCAACCCAAAACAAAGTTGTTCTTCTTCGCTGCAATAGTTACAACATCGCCCGCTTCAAGTGTCGAAGCATCACGAACAAGTACCCACTTCCCGCTTGGCTCTACGCCCTCCAAATTTACGCTAAAGAGGGTAACCATACCCGCCTCAAATACAAGCGACTTGCCCTCGGCAATACTGCCCTGCTTAACAAAGAGATGCTCATTGGTAAGAACAACAACGCTATAAGTGTTGCCTGCAACAAGAGTCTCGGGCAACACGGTGAAATATACATCGGTCGAAGTTGTAGCAACCGATACGGTGCTAACACACTCCTTTACACTAAATGCGTGTGGGTCCTCGAGGTTTGCGCTGATGCTACCTGCAAGGTTCTTGCCATCGGCTGTAAATATCACCTTCTCGACCTGCTCGCCCTCGGGGAGATTTTTGATAGTCATCTTGGCAATAGCAGCCAAACGGGTGAAACGCAATGGCTGTGCCTCGGTAGGCTGTGCGTCGGTTACAACCGGCATCGACACCATAAGGTCGGCGTTAGGGTCGTAAGAGGTCGCTGCTGCGTTCTGCTCTGCAGGCAAAGTGAGAACTGCCTCGCCGAGGCTGGTTGCCGAGTCAAAAGCTGCTTTTGGATAGACAGCAACATATTTATACTCTGCTTTGCCAGGGTTGATGTTGAATGTAGCGTCGATATACGCCTTCTCATCAACCTTGCTGTACTCTACCGATGTAGCCTCGGCAAGTGTCTCGGTCTGCTCGAGAACGACAAAATCCTCGTTCTCACTCCACGAAAATAGTGGTGTGTCGCCCGTAGTATCTACCGATGTTCGTGCCTCGTCGGAGATAAAGTTGATAACAACACTACTCTTTATGTCCTCGTTTGTGACCTCCTCAAAACTATTTTGGCATGCTGTAAGACCCATTGCAGCTGCTGCAACGACGGTCAAAAGTTTCATCATCTTTTTCATAGTCCAATAAATTTTTTAGAGTTCAACTTCATCATTGATGTAGCTGGAGCCTTGTCCTGCTTCACCGATGTTACCATAGTCGGAGCTCTGAAAAAAGCCCCTCTCAACCTCCAACTCCTCGACCTCTATCGCAGGAGTTGAATACCTGTTTTGTAATAATTTTTTCATAACTAACCTAAAATTTATTTATAATTAAGTTTGTGTCTGTTTTGTAGCCTACTCTTTCCACTCGTCAGGCATTGTGGCGTAGTCGGTCAAGCCTGTGCAGCCCTTGAAACAAGCTGCGTGAGCACTCTTTGAGCTTGGTACACGAGGGAAATCTTCACCCTGTACTCGCTCGTAGAGGTGAACCTTCTCCTCGCCAATAACGGTGTAAGGGCTCTCGCCTGTCAATGACTTGCAGCCCTCGAAGCAACCGTTTATAGAGCTAATACGGCACACCGTGTCGAACAATCCCGCAGGAAGGCTCGTCAATGCCGAACAACCCTTGAAGCAATTTGCAAAGGTTACGCTTGTGGTCGTTGTGCCGATAGCAGAGAATAGCTTTTCGGGCAAGGTCTCGAGTGCGGAACAGCCCAAGAATGCCTCCTCGAAGGTCTGAATTTTAGGGTTGCCTGCAAACAACTTCTCCGGAACGGCTTTGAGCGCAGTGCATCCCGAGAACATCCTATTTACATAAGCGAGGTTTGCGCACGAAGCCAAAAGATTTTCAGGCACGCTCTCCAATGCAGTACAACCGGTAAATGTGCCGGCAAAGTGTGTGGTTGCGGTGTTGTGTGCGAACAACTCCGCAGGGAGTGATTTCAACGATGTGCAACCCTCGAAGGTCTGCGTAAAGCGCAACTTCGCTGCACCCAGCGGCTTGAACAAATCGGCAGGGATACTCTCCAACTTCGGACAGAACGCAAAGAGTTGTGTCATCTTTGTAATTGTTGTTACCTCGGGGAAGATAGAGCCTTCAACGCTCTTCAACTCGGGACAACCATAGAAAGCACCCTCGAAAGATGTTGAGTCGGCCTCTGTGCAGGTAACGAACAGACCCGCAGGGATACTCTCGATGCCCGAGCCAACAAAAAGACAATCCATACCGTCGGATGCAAGTTCCGTAACATGATCGAAGAGGGTAGCAGGCACGGTTTTGAGGTTTTTGCACTCCGAGAAGAGGTAGGAGTAGTTCGCCAAGTCGTAATCTCGTACCTCGTCGAACAGCTCCACAGGAACGCTCTCCAAAGCGGTGTTGGCAAACATATACTCAAACTCGTAAGCTGCCTTCATACCTGCCAACAAGCCGGCAGGAATGGTGCGCAACGAGGTGCAGTCGGTAAAGCAATAAGGGAACGACTTTGCTGCGGTCAAGCCCTCAAAAACGCCCGCCTCGATATCGGTAAGCGAGGTGCAGGTGTGGAAGACAGAGCCGACGGTCTTAACATTCGATAAACCTTTGAAGATGCCCTTTTTGATGCTCTGAACACCAGTGAGGCTGAAAAGATACTCCAAGTTGGTTACATTGGTACAGTTCTCGAACATCGCCACAGGTATCTCGGTAAGCGATACACAGCCCGAGAACATATACTTAATGTTGGTTGCCGAGGTGGCAGCCTTCATAAAGTTTGCAGGGATAGTCTTGAAGTTTGTACAAGCGAAGAATAGACCTTCGTAGTTTGTAGCTGCGCTGTTCTCGGCAAAAATCTTCTCCGGAACGGTGGTGATAGCGGTAGTTCCGAAGATATATTCAAACCTTGTGATGTTCGGACAGTTGCTAAACAACTTCTCAGGTACAGAGCGAAGCTTTCCATTCGAGATAGCGTTGGAATTTTCGAGGTTGGCAGGGTAGCTGTTAAGGTAGTTGCCCGAGTTTATCTTCAACGCCTCGTTGGTAATCTTATAGTCTGTTCCCGTACCGTAGAAAGCAAAGTACATCTCCTCTGCCAACGGATTGTTGGCAAAGAGGTTTTCGGGAATTTCGCTGATAGAGGCGGTGTAGCGGAAGCAGTTCGAGAACTTCTTGGCCTCCTTGGCGTGCTGGAACAACCCCTCGGGGATAGACTTTAGCTTCTCGCAACCGAGGAATGCCGCCACAAACGAGCCTACATCTTCGAAGGAGCCTGCAACATCGGCAGGGATAGACTCCAGGTTGATGCAGCCCTTACACATATTGGCTGCATTCTTGTAGCCCATCTTGCCCCACGAGTGGATGCGCTTCAGCTCGGGGCAGATACTATCTTCGTAGGCAAACTCGAGGTTGTGGATATCCTCGCCCGAGATGACAATGGTGTACAAACCCGGCTCGGCATACTCCTTATATACTCGCTGACTCTCGTAGGTTGCAGGTTCACTGCCATCGCCCCAATCTACGGTCATCTTGCCACCATTTTGGTAGGTCAAGATTGGTGCAGCAACAACCTTTTGATTTGCCTCGGTGGTCTCAACCTCGTAGATAAGCTCCTCGGTGTCGGTACCAATCTGCAACACATTAATCGAGGCCTCGGCAACATTCTCCTCTGTGCCTACTTTTACGGTTATCGACCCCTTGCGCTCGAGTTTGTCGATGCTCTCGCTGAAGGTTACAACCAAGTTGTTGTTGGAACGCTCGGCCGAAAACCACTCCTCGCCCGAGGTGGTAATCTCCCACTCCCAGTCGGGATTGACATCTACGACAACGCTCTCCACGGCACCATCGTAGTCCGCAACAACATAGTTGCTGCCAAATTTGATATAGGCCGGCTCGGTTGGGGTGGTTGGATTAGAGGGTTCCTCTGTGTTCCCCCCCCCACCATTTGGCTCCTCTGTACCACTGTCAGGCGTGCACGATACGGCAAACGCAACAAATAGTACTACATAGAGTAAATTCTTGATTTTCATAGATTTGTATTAGTAAATTTGATGTTTCTTAACTTGTTAAAATGTTGCCCAAAGATTATCTAAGGATAATCCGCCTAAAACGCATTACGCTGTTTTTCTTGAAATAGATTTTGTAACTCTATCTACTATAACAAGTTGCGAATATATGGATTTTTTTGCAACTTCAAAAGTAATTACTTAATTTTTTAATTTATTTGCTATTAAAACCCAATTTTAGGCCTATCAGATTTTGGTTTTATGAATAAAATAGCTACCTTTGCTTCTAGTGAAAGAGAGCCCATTTTCGGGCTATTATTTTGCAAACAAATTATACCCGATGAAATTATGTTGCTGCACAACGAAGTTGTGTCATTTGGTGTTGTGCCCAATGAAGAGGTCTTCTTCACGATAGGTGTAGTCTATGAGGGGACAAAGAGAGTATATTGCCGAGGCAAGCAGTATTGTTTTGCCTCGGGCGACCTCTTTTGTGTAGGGCGGGAGTGTTGCCGTGTTGAAAATATCCCATCGAAGCACTACCCCTACAAAGAGGTTGTTATAACCTTCTCGTTTGAGGAGCTGCAGCAACTAACTCCTTGGTTTAATGACCTTATTGCGGATAATAGGTTGCGCCAAAGTGCGCATGACATAGGACCCGTTGCCGGTTGCGAGGCCGATGCGGCTGTACTCGGTATCTTCAACGCTCTCCGCCAAAGCCCTCTCCCGCCTTCGTTTACCAAGCGGCAAGGCATATTGAAGATGCTGTCGGATTATACCGACGGCATGGTTCTGCGTGTGGCGTTAAGCAATCTCGACAGCCGTAATCTCCTCCTAAACAATGTGGTGCGCAACAACCGCTTTCGACATGCAACTATCGATGATTTGGCCGAGCAGTGCCACTGCTCACGAAGCAGCTTCAAGGAGTTGTTCCACAAGCACTACGACACATCTCCCTACCACTACTTCCTCGAACAACGCCTCGAGAAGGCGCAGTCGCTGCTGACGGGCTCATCCTGTTCGATATCGGAGATAAGCGAAATATGCGAATTTAACAGCCCTTCACACTTCGCCCGCATCTTCCGTTCGTACTTTGCGTGTTCGCCAAGCGAGTATCGCAGGCAACAACAACTCAAAAAGTGGTTATAGAGGTTGTTTTACCCCACAAAACAGCCTATGCAAACAAATTGCATAGGCTGTTTAATATGTTGATATATTGGTAGATATGTGTTAGTTGCTGAACGAGAGCTTATCCTTTGCAACATCTATGATAATCGGCTTCGACTTGTCGATTACGGCGGCAAGAATACGCTTCGACAGCTCGTTTACGACCTCTCGCTGAATGACTCTCTTTACAGGTCGTGCGCCATAAGCTACATCAAAACCTGCGTGGGCAATCCAGCGTCGGGCGTTGTCGGTAACACGCATCTCCACGCCCACATCTTTGAGCATTTTATAGACCTTGGCGAGTTGTATATCGACAATCTCGGCGATATTCTTTTCGCTGAGAGGCTCGAACATCACAATCTCGTCGACACGGTTCAAAAACTCGGGCTTCAGCTCTCGTTTCAGCATCTCGACAACCTCACGACGGGTCTGCTCGACAACCTCGGTTGTAACATCGCCACCATTTGCCATAGCCCTCGAGAACTGCTCCTGAATAAGCTGTGCGCCCATATTCGAGGTCATTATGATTATCGTGTTGCGGAAATCGACCGTGCGCCCCTTGTTGTCGGTCAGACGACCATCGTCGAGCACCTGCAACAATATATTAAAGACATCGGGATGAGCCTTCTCGATCTCGTCGAGCAGCACCACCGAGTATGGTTTGCGTCGCACCGCCTCGGTGAGCTGTCCGCCCTCATCGTAGCCCACATATCCCGGAGGCGCACCAACCAAGCGCGATACAGCGTGTCGCTCCTGATACTCGCTCATATCTATGCGGGTCATCATATTCTCGTCGTTGAAGAGGAACTCGGCCAAGGCTCGAGCCAACTCGGTCTTGCCGACACCCGTAGAGCCGAGGAAGATAAACGAGCCGATAGGTCGTCGAGCATCGGAGAGCCCTGCACGAGAGCGTCTTACGGCATCGGATACCACGGCTATAGCCTGCTCTTGTCCGACGACTCGGGCGTGGAGGGCCAGCTCCATATTGAGCAGTTTTTCACGCTCCGAGGCCAACATTCTCGACACAGGAATACCTGTCCAACGAGATACAACCTCGGCTATATCTTCGGCATCGACCTCCTCCTTTATCATCGAGCCTCCGTTGGCTGTCGCCTCCTCCAATCGGCCTTTTAATTCAGCGATATTGCGCTCCGCCTCGACTATCGAGCCGTAGCGTATCTCGGCAACCTTGCCGTAGTCGCCCGTGCGCTCGGCCTGCTGTGCCTCGATTTTGAGCTGCTCGATACGCTCCTTCTTCTGCTGTATTTGGCGCAAGATATCACGCTCGCTCTCCCATTTGGAACGCATCGAAGAGGCCTTCGCCTTCATCTCTCCAATCTCCTTGTCGAGGTTCTTGATACGCTCCTTGTCCCCCTCACGGCGTATCGCCTCACGCTCGATTTCGAGCTGACGGATACGACGGTCGAGGTTGTCCAGCTCCTCGGGCACGGAGTTCATCTCGAGGCGCAGTCGTGATGCCGCCTCATCGACCAGATCTATAGCCTTGTCGGGCAGGTGTCGCGAGGTGATGTAGCGGTGCGAAAGCTCCACGGCCGAGACAATTGCCTCATCCTTGATACGCACCTTGTGGTGGTTTTCGTATCGCTCCTTCAGACCTCGAAGGATGGATATCGCATCCTCCATCGTAGGCTCATCGACCATAACTTTTTGGAAACGACGCTCGAGGGCCTTATCCTGCTCGAAGTACTTTTGGTACTCGTCGAGTGTTGTTGCTCCGATGGTGCGAAGCTCGCCACGGGCAAGGGCAGGCTTGAGGATATTTGCGGCATCCATAGCTCCGCTTGTCTTACCTGCACCCACGAGAGTATGTATCTCGTCTATAAAGAGTAACACCTCGCCCTCGCTCTCGATAACCTCCTGTACGACCATCTTGAGTCGCTCCTCAAATTCACCTTGGTACTTTGCTCCGGCGATGAGTGCGCCCATATCGAGCGAGAAGAGTCGCTTGGTGCGTAAATTCTCGGGTACATCGCCATCGACAATACGGTGGGCTATACCCTCGGCAATGGCGGTCTTTCCTACGCCCGCCTCACCTACGAGTACTGGGTTGTTTTTTGTGCGTCGGGAGAGGATTTGCAACACTCGTCGTATCTCCTCGTCACGACCGATTACAGGGTCCAACTTACCCTTTTGTGCCTGTTCGTTGAGGTCTATCGCATAGCGTGATAGAGCCTCGTGTTTTTGATTGTTCATAATTTATTAGCTTTGTTTTTGTTTTCTGTTTTCCGAACTATCAAATCTTTTGCCAAGCGGTTTTGGGTGCCGTTTTGGCGGTTTGAGGTGACACAAGTGGCAAAAATTGTGACACAAGGGCGACATTTTGGCTGAAAGTTGGCAAGAAATAGACAAAGTTTATTAACTTTGTGGCCAATTATGGAGAAGTTTATCGTATCGGCTCGAAAGTATCGCCCTGCCACCTTTGCAAGCGTGGTGGGCCAAAACCACATCACCTCGACGCTCAAGAATGCCATCGAGCGTGGTCAGTTGGCACACGCCTATCTCTTTTGCGGACCCCGAGGTGTCGGCAAGACCACTTGCGCCCGCATCTTTGCGAAGGCCATAAACTGCCTCTCGCCAAATGGTGCCGAGGCGTGTGATCAGTGCGACTCGTGTCGCTCGTTCAACGAAAATCGCTCGCTCAATATCCACGAGCTTGATGCTGCATCGAACAACTCGGTCGAGGATATCCGCCTTCTTATTGAGCAGGTGCGAGTTCTGCCACAGATAGGTCGCTACTCGGTATTTATCATCGACGAGGTGCACATGCTCTCGGCAGCAGCCTTCAACGCCTTCCTCAAGACGCTGGAGGAGCCTCCGCAGCACGCCATATTTATCCTCGCCACAACCGAGAAGCACAAGATTATACCAACCATCCTCTCCCGTTGTCAGATTTACGATTTCAATCGTATTCGTGTGGAGGATGCAGTGGGCTATCTCCGCTATATCGCCCAGAGTGAGGGTGTGGAGGCCGACGAGGAGTCGCTCAACCTTATCGCACAGAAGGCCGATGGCGGTATGCGTGATGCTCTGTCGATGTTCGACAAGGCGGTGTCGTTCTGCGGTGCGAAGTTGGAGTACAAGGCTGTGGCAGCGACCTTGAATGTTCTCGATTACGAAACATATTTCCATTTTACGGAGTTGCTCCTGCAGGGCGATTATGTAAATGCTCTCTTGGAGTATGATGCAGTGCTTACAAAGGGCTTCTCGGGCCAGATATTTATGGCGGGCTTGAACCAACACTTCCGTGACCTGATGATGGCACGAGGGGCGGGTATATCGCTTATAGAATATACGGGCTCGTTGCTCGAGAAGTATCGTACGCAGGCGGCAAAGTGTGACGGAGCCTTCCTCTTTGGAGCTATATCGTTGCTTACCGAGGCCGATTCGAAGCTTCGCACGGCAACATCGCAACGACTTCTGGTTGAGCTCACGCTGATGAAGATTGCAGCGCTCGGCCAAAAAAAAAACGATGATTTAGAGCTGCCCACGCAGACAACCTATCAGCTGCCAAACCTAAACGAAGCGCCACAGGTGACGGTTGTCGCAACGCCAACCACGCAGGCGCAACCACAGGCGCAACCACAAGCCGAGGCTAAATCGGAGGCACCGGCACCACAACCGGCACCACAACCGGTATCGCAGCTTATCGCAGAGCCTGTTGCTCCGACCGCATCGCAACCAACCTCACAATCGACACCACAACGCAGAGCAAGTCGCTTGGGTGGGTCGTTGCAGGATATAATGGCGCAGGTGTCGGCTCCAACGGAGGGTGAAGGTAACCCATTGGAGGTGATGATAGATCCCGAGAGTGAGGCAAAACTCAACGCTGCGAAGGAGCAGATTGTGAAGCGTATGTGCGACGAGCGAGCACGCTTTGTGTCGGCATTCGAGAATATCCGTTTCGAGGGCAACACCGTGATTTTGGCGGTACCGACAGATGGCTTGCGTGACGAGTTGCTCGGTATGCGTTTCGAGATTTTGAAATCTATAGTCGAGATAGCGGGGATAAAGGGTATCCTCGAGATGACTATCGAGGTCAAGGATATAGAGTTCAAGTTGAAACCCGTGAAGCTGGAGGATCGTGAGGCTCACATCCTCAAGTTGGCCCCCGAGATGGGCTACTTGGCACAGCTTTTTGACACGATGAACGAGTAGAAAGTTAAACAACAAAATATAGTTAGAAAAGAGATGAGTAGAAAGAATTTTGTAGAGGAGTTGCAGTGGCGAGGTATGATCCACACGATTATGCCCGGTGCCGAGGAGCAACTCGCAAAGGAGATGACAACGGCTTACCTTGGTATTGACCCTACGGCAGACTCGCTGCATATCGGTCACTTGGTGGGCGTGATGATATTGAAGCACTTGCAGATGTGCGGACACCGCCCAATCGCCTTGGTCGGAGGTGCTACGGGAATGATTGGTGACCCTTCGGGTAAGTCGCAGGAGCGCAACCTGCTGAACGAGGAGGCTTTGCGCCACAATCAGGAGGCTATCAAGGCACAGTTGGCTCGTCTTATCGACTTCGACTCGGATGCCGAGAATGCAGCCGTGATGGTGAACAACTACGACTGGATGAAGGAGTTTTCGTTCCTCGATTTCGCCCGTGATATCGGTAAGTGCATTACCGTAAACTATATGATGGCCAAAGACTCGGTCAAGAAGCGTTTTAATGGCGAGGGCGATGGTATGTCGTTCACCGAGTTTACATATCAGCTCTTGCAGGGTTACGACTTCCTGCACCTCTACCAGACTATGAACTGCAAGTTGCAGCTTGGTGGAGCAGACCAATGGGGCAACATCACCACGGGTACGGAGCTTATTCGTCGCAAACTCGGCTCGGAGGCGGAGGCATTTGCTATCACCTGCCCACTTATCACAAAGGCTGACGGCACGAAGTTCGGCAAGACCGAGAGTGGCAATGTATGGCTCGATGCCCGCTACACCTCGCCATACAAGTTCTATCAGTTCTGGCTCAATGTTAGCGATGACGATGCAAAGCGTTACATCAAGATTTTCACTCTGCTCGACCGTGAGACTATTGAGAAGTTGATTGCCGAGCACGACGAAGCACCACACTTGCGACTCTTGCAGAAGCGTTTGGCCGAGGAGGTTACAACGATGATACACTCTCGTGAGGAGTACGAGAAGGCTGTCGAGGCTTCGCAGATACTCTTCGGACAATCTACATCGGAGGCGTTGCATCGCCTCGATGAGCAGACCCTGTTGCAGGTCTTCGATGGTGTTCCGCAGTTCAAGGTGTCGAAGGAGGAGTTGGGTTGCTCGTTTATCGACCTCTGTGCCGAGAAGTCGTCTATCTTCCCATCGAAGGGTGAGTGCCGCAAGATGATACAGGGCGGAGGCGTGTCGCTCAACAAGGAGAAGGTGACCGACATTCAGCGCACCGTAACTGCCGAGGATTTGATTGCCGAGAAGTATATCTTGGTGCAGCGAGGTAAGAAGAACTACTATCTTGTAATTGTTGAGTAGTGAGCGCAAAATTATATACAATCGAGTTGGAGGGTATGGATTTCCACGCCCTCCATGGTTGTTACGAGTTGGAGCGACAGACAGGAAGCCACTTCGAGGTGTCGTTGCGCATCACAGCCGAACTGGGAACGGTTGCCGATGATGACGATGTGACGAAGGCGGTGAACTATCTGACCGTATATGAGGTGGTGCGTGAGCAGATGGGGCGCACGCAACACACCATCGAGCGAGTAGCGCAAAATATCATAGATGCTCTGCACGAGCGTTTTCCGCAGATTTGCGAAACGGAGTGTCGGGTGACAAAGGTTGCCCCACCGCTTGGAGGTAAGGTGGCGCGAGTGAGCGTAATACTTCGAGGTTAATGGGGGATTAGGTTATTTGGGTTTATAATGAGAGAAGGAAATAACAACTCTTTTGGTAGTAAGATAGGCGCAGTATTGGTTGCTGCTGGCAGTGCGATAGGCTTGGGTAGTATTTGGCGTTTTCCCTATATCGCAGGCGAGAATGGCGGTGGAGCATTCGTGTTGCTCTACCTCGTTTGTGTGTTGATACTCGGCATACCTGTTATGTTGTCGGAGTTTGCTATCGGCACACACACCCGCAAAGGCCCCGTGAAGGCCTACGAGCAGTTCTCAAAGTGGTGGAAACCGCTTGGCTACAACAGTATCATCGTTTCGACGCTCATTTCGGGCTTCTACTACATTGTGGCGGGTTGGTCGCTCTACTACTTTGTCACATCGATTGATGGTACGCTCTACTCGGGTGAGGAGTTTCACTCGATATTCGAGAGGTTTACCTCGTCGTGGAAGGAGCCGTTCTACACGATGCTCTTTATCCTGATGACTCATATCGTGGTGGCACGAGGTGTCCGCAAGGGGTTGGAGCGCACGGCAGAGTGGGTTATGCCCATTCTCTTCGTGATGCTTATAGCTATGGCTCTGCGCTCGGCAACAATGGAGGGTGCTGCCAAAGGCTACGAGTTCCTCTTTAAGCCCGACTTCTCGAAGGCTTTTACCGTGAAAACCATCGTAAGTGCCATAGGTCAGGCGTTCTTCTCACTCTCGATAGGCTTGGGCTGCCTCATAACCTTCGCATCCTACTTTAAGAGGGGGACAAACCTCTCGACTACAGCGTGGTCGGCATCGTTGATGACCTTCTTTGTGGCGGTGCTGTCGGGTATGGTTATCTTCCCTGCGGTGTTCAGTGTCAAGGGGTTGGAGCCGACACAGGGCCCGACACTTATCTTTGAAACACTACCTTTCGTGTTTAAGGATATGGCGATGCCGGAGTTTTGGTCGGCCGTATTCTTCTTGTTGATAGCTTTGGCTGCCTTGACCTCGACAATAACATTTCACGAGGTTATCACGGAGTATTTCCAGGAGCACCACAACCTCACCCGACAAAAGGGTGCTGCCATATCAACAGCGATAGCCGTTGTGTCGGCAATATTGTGTCTGTGGTCGGGCAAGATTTTCGACTTTTTCGATATGATTACAGCCGATGTGCTGATGCCACTCGGGGGTCTGCTGACCTGCATCTTTGCCGGGTGGGCGTTTAAGCGTGCCGACTTCCGCAAGGAGATTTCAAACAATGGCACTCTGCGTGCGCCACTCTTCGGGCTGCTGGTCTTTCTGCTGAAGTGGGTTGCTCCGATGCTTATAGGTACTACCTTTATATATAATTTGATATTTTAACGCATATTTTTGTTGAGTAGGCTCGAAGAGATGAGTTTTTTGCATAAATTTGCGGCCGTTAGTAGAAGTTATTTAGGTTTATAAATTATTTTGGTATATGAGAAAGATTTTTTATTCAATCGCAGTGCTGGCGACAATGTTTGTTGTGTCATCGTGCGAAAATGATGGAGTAGGCAATGGTGGCGACGATGTTGTTGCTGTTGTTGCAACGCTCGAGAATGGTCGTCGATGGAGCATTGGCGACGAGGTGATTATAAATGGTGGCAAGTACACTGTAAATGAAGGTGAAAGCTCTACCACCATTATAGGCAATGTTGATGCAGCCGACAAATATTGCGCAGCATACGATATCGGCAATGGCTCGATTGTGGGCACCACGCTCAACTTTGAGGTTGCCTCTGTGCAGGGCCCTGCCTTGTCTATGGCAAAGCCGATGGTGGCATCGAACACCAAACCGAACCTGGTGTTCAAGAACCTCCTCGGAACATTGAGTCTGTCGGTATCGGGTAGTGGCACTATTACCCGTGTTATTGTAAGCTCACCCGAGGCACCTATCGCAGGAAATGGTAGCGTAGAGATCGACTTCTCGGGCTCACCCGTTGTCACGATGGGTAGCGATGGTGCTCGTTCCATCACGGTAGATTTGGGCGAGGGCGTAGCACTTCCTGCATCGGTAGATCTGAATTTGCCTGCAAATATTTATGCCGGACTTGTGGTTACAATCTATGGCACCGACAACGAGGTTATGAGCGCAAAGAGCCTCTCGGCAGTAGAGGTATCTCGTGGCGAGGTTGCCACGGTCAATGTGGAGTACACTCCAGATGCAGAGGCTCCGACCTATCTTACAGCAACATTGGAGGCTGACGCTGATGGCGTGGCTCACACTTGGTTGTCGAACTCGGTGTTGTATGTGAATGGCGTTCCTGCACAGATTGCAGGAGGCGTAGGCACAGCAAATGGTGAGTTTGGCCCTGTGTCGAGTGCCGACACCTACTATGTATCGACCTCGTCGGCTTCGGCAAATGGTTTGAGTGGTCAGGCTTTGCGTACCGCTATCCCTACTACGCAGCGTTATGGCGCAGCTCTCTCGACCTTAAACCCTGCCGTGGGTAAGACAACCTCGAATGAGGTGGCATTGAGCTACCTTGCAGGTGGCGTAAGTGTTGAGGTTGCAGGTCCGCATATTCTGCGTACCGTAACCCTCTCAGGTATGAATAATCGTCGTCTTAGCGGCAATGGCGTTGTCGATTTATCGACCTCGACAGCCCGCCTGTCGTTGAATTCGGATGCATCGAAGGATATAGTTGTTGATTGTGGCACTGCGGGTGTAAATATCGAAAGTGGTGCAACATTCCGCTTCGTCTTGCCTGCCGACAACTACGCTGAGGGCTTTACCCTCTCGTTGGTTGATGCCAACGGACAGACCTTCTCGGCAGAACTTGCAGGTGTCGCTGTTGAGCGCAACAAGATTGCAGCCTTGGAGAAGGTTGAGTGGGAGAGTGCGCAGGGCGATGGCAACAACCTCAGCAAACTCGGCTACTCGAACTGCTATATGGTTCACATGGAGGGCGACTACACCTTCAAGACTCGCAAGGTGGATAACACCGCTATCAACAACATTGCCAAGGCCGATTGGTTGTGGGTTTCGGTTGTTGAGGGCAAGAGTGGCAACGCTCTTATCTCGAATGTGAAGTATGAGGATGGTACAATCAGCTTTACCGCTTCGGCAGAGAAGGGTAACGCCTTGATTGCCGCATTCGATGGCGAGGGTAATATCGTATGGTCGTGGCATATTTGGCTTACCGATATGCCTGAGGTTTATGACTACCAGAACAACAGCATACCACAGAGTGGCGGTTTGACAGATGGCTACTACTGTATGGACCGAAACCTCGGTGCTACTTCGGCAGAGTTGCTCGGTGGCTACGAGACATTTGGCCTCTACTATCAGTGGGGTCGTAAGGACCCATTCATAGGCGATAAGCAGGAGGAGCGTAAACGCGATACCGAGGCTGGTGGTTGGAAAGATGTTGTACCGGCATTTGGCAATGGCTCACAGCTCACAATCTGCAATAGCGCATATTCGCAGGCACAGTGGGTATCAACGGCTACATCCGATGAGATAGGCACAATAGAGTATGCTACGGCACACCCTATGACATTCCTCCACACAGGTACCGGCAGTAAGTCAAATTGGCGAGCAAAATCAACCCTTACATCTGACGAGATGTATGATGCCGACAAGAATTTGTGGCGCCCATTCCAAAAGAGTAACTACGATCCGTGTCCAGTGGGTTATCAAGTGCCTCGTAGGGCTATGTGGGTTAGCTTGGTAAGCGAAAACAGTGTACATACCGAGTATAAGGGTTTTGTGCACACCACAGACCTCGGTGCAAAGGTATGGTATCCATCAGCGGGCTATCGTAGCGCACACCCTGCTGACTTGGGCTCGCTGATGAGTGTGCAGAACGATACAGGTTTCGTAAAGATATGGTCTTCGGAGTTGGAGGTTGCCGAAAGTTCGTACTGTTTCACCTTCGACTATCCAATGTTCTACGCAGGTCAGGGTGCAAACTGGGGCCACGGCTACAATGTAAGATGTGTTAAGGCGTACTAATAATAGAGAGAATAGAAGATATGAAAAATATATTTTTAGCACTCGCTTGTGCAGCACTTGTGTTGTTGGCACCAGCCTGCAACAATGTAAACGGCGGTGATGATAGCAACAACAATATCACCCTCGAGGTTGCTCCCGAGAAGGTTGTATTTACTGCGGAGGGAGGCGTTGAGGCTGTTACAATCTCAACAAATGGAGATAGCTGGGACTTTACCAACGCCACTTCGTGGCTTGAGGTCTATGCCAATGGCTCGGAACTTACGCTTGTGGCTCTCGACTACTATGGCAAGGTTAATCGTAACGGTGAGGTTGTGGTTATAGCAACCAAGGGAGCCGATTTTGTAAAGAAGAGCATCGTTGTAGAGCAGGTGGCTCCGGGTGGGTCGTCGTCGGATGGTGATGCGAATTTCGAGTGCGAGGTGTTCAAGCAGATTGTGCTCGACTACTACGACCAGAATAACGATGGCTCATTGTCGGCCGAGGAGGCAGCAGCTGTGACCGACCTAACCCTCACATACGAGGAGAATGGCGAATATGGCAAGATAACCTCGCTCGCCGGTATCAAGAATTTCAAGAACCTCGTAAATCTCGATTGCGACTACAATGCCATCTCCAAGCTCGACTTGAGTGGTATGGAGAAGTTGGAGTATGTTGATTGCAGCCACAACACTATTGAGGAGATTAATCTAAATAACTGCCCTAATTTGAAGTGGTTGTATGCGAATATGAACAGCGTCAGCACGCTTCATCTCGATGGTTGCAATAAGCTGATGACCTTACAGGCATATAAGAATAGTATTAGCAGCCTTGATGTTAGTGGCTTGCAGGATTTGGAGTACTTCGATTTAATGTTCAACACATTGACCGAGGTGAGATTTAACGATTGTCCGAAGTTGAAAGTTGCATCACTGGGCAATAATAAGCTTATGTCATTGGAGTTGAAGGGTTTGCCGGCGATGTACACTTTGGGCTGCTACTCGAACAATATCTCTTCGCTCGATCTCTCGGAGTTGCCGAACCTCGAAATGCTCGAATGTTACAACAATAATATCTCTTCGCTTGACCTCTCGAAGAATGCGAAACTTGCAACGCTGACTTGCCAAAACAACCTTATCAGCGAACTCAATATCGAGGGCTGCTCGGCATTGAAGAAGCTCGACTGCGAAAACAATCGTTTGAGTGGAACACTCGACACTTCGGCATATCCAAAGCTCTACTACCTCTATTGTGGCGGAAACAACATTTCGGAGTTGGTGATAAATAACAATACGGCTCTCACTGATGTAGATTGCGCAAATACACAGATTACAGCGTTGAATATATCGTCGCTTGTGGAGCTTACCTCGCTCAAAGCAAATGATTGCCGCCTTGTGGAGTTGGACGCAAGCAACAATCTCAAACTCGAAACGCTCTATTTGCAGGGCAACCCACTTACCAAGTTGGTGCTTGCAAACGGCCAGAGCATCAACGATTTGAAACTCGATAACCACGATGTGATTGAGTATAAATAGACCCTTCGCATCGTTAGAACAGGAGCTATATAAATATAATTAGAGTTCTGTAAATGAGGCCGACCAAAAAGTTGTTTTGGTTGGCCTCTCTTTTGCGAAGAAACGGGGCTTGCTCACAGATTTACAAAATATGGTAATGCAGCCAAAAACACAAGCAGACGACTTAAAAAAGTCGTCTGCTCTGCAATTTTGGAGGTCTGAAGCGGATTCGAAGCAAGGGCATAGCCCGCGCTCGCGGGGATACCTATTTGCACAGACGCAGTCGAGCAATTATATAAAATATCCCCGCAACCCTGCATCCAAAGGTGAGCAATACGCTAACCGTAGCAGAGCAGCAGCCGTAAGGCTGTGAGGGAGTTTTGGTGGGTGGGAGCTTGCTCACAAACCCACTAAAACACAAACAGACGACTTAAAAAAGTCGTCTGCTCTGCATTTTTTTCGAGGTCTGAAGCGGATTCGAACCGCTGTACGAGGTTTTGCAGACCTCTGCCTAGCCACTCGGCCATCAGACCATTTCCGTTATTCGGTCTGCAAAAGTACAAACTTTTTTCCAAATTCCAAAATTTTTCAAATTTTTGTTGCGAAACTTCGCTTTTAAGTTGAAATTCATTCGGTTGAAGTGCAATATCGTACCAGATTATCGAACAAAAGAAGGGACTCGAACGGCGTCAGCAGCCGAGAGCAGACCGAAGGGAGGTTGTTTCAATCGAAGATTGTCGGGATTGATGGGCGCTGTGGCGAAAATTTTTTTAGACACAATCGCACAACAATCACGAGTATTTGCGTAGCAAACAACAACCGACCATAGACAAGTCAGCCGAGGCGCCACAAGCTGACCGAGTCCCTTTATCAAACGAAAACCGAGCAGAAAAATCTGCTCGGTTGAAGTGCGGATAAAGGGACTCGAACCCCCACGCCTCTCGGCACCAGATCCTAAGTCTGGCGTGGCTACCAATTACACCATATCCGCCTTTGTGTGGGTACAAAGGTAGCCATTTTTTTACAATTCGCAACCTTGCTCACTCTTTTTTAGGGAAAATTCGCACAAAAGTGCTAAATTTGCACAATATTAGAGAATTACCATGCCCAAGATTGTAAATCTAACACTCTCGCCCAAGCAGGCATCCGATGTGAAGCACTATGCTCCGTTGGTGGCTCGTGAGTTGCGTATCAAGGAGAGCGACATTGCGCTGTTGCGCATTGTCAAGCGTTCGGTAGATGCAAGGCGTGGAGCCTTGAAGGTAAATCTCTCGCTCGAGGCCTATATCGACAACGAGGAGCAACCGGCACCCCTCCACTTCGATTATCCGTCGGTGGTGGGTAAGCCCGAGATAATCATTATTGGCGCAGGTCCTGCGGGGTTGTATGCGGCATTGCGGCTTATAGAGCTGGGTCTGAAGCCTATAATCTTCGAGCGAGGCAAGGAGGTTGTCGAGCGAGGCAAGGATATAGCGCAGATACAGCGCAATCAGGGTGTCGATCCCGACTCGAACTACGCCTTTGGTGAGGGCGGTGCGGGAACATTCTCCGATGGTAAACTCTTCACACGCAGCAAGAAGCGTGGCGACTACAACCGTGCTTTGCAGCGTCTTGTTTTCCACGGTGCTTCGCCCGAAATATTGTACGAGGCACATCCGCATATCGGTTCGGATCGCTTGCCACGCATCATTGCGAGTATGCGTGAGGCTATTCGTGCCGCAGGTGGCGAGGTGAACTTCGGAAGTCGTGTCACGGAACTTATCGTCAAGGGTGGCAAGGTACAGGGTGTTGTGGTGGGCGACACAAAGGTTGAGGCACAGGCGGTAGTTATTGCTACGGGCCACTCGGCACGAGATATATACTATATGTTGCATCGCAGCGGTGTGCGACTCGAGGCGAAGCCATACGCTATGGGCGTGCGCATCGAGCATCCGCAGCAGTTGATAAACAATATACAGTACCACCGTTCTGCCGATATGGAGTATCTCCCTGCAGCGTCGTACTCGCTTGTGCAGCAGGTGGGTGGTAGAGGTGTCTATTCGTTCTGTATGTGTCCGGGAGGCTTTATTGTGCCGGCAATGACCGACGAGAGTGAGTCGGTGGTGAATGGTATGTCGCCTTCGCATCGTAACTCCCCATACGCCAACTCGGGCTTCGTGACCGAGATTAGGGCGGAGGATTTTACTCACCTCACGGAGAGATATGGAGCCTTGGCGGGTCTGGTTTTTCAGCAGCAGCTGGAGCAAGCGGCACGAGAGCAGGCTCCCGAGCATCAGATGGCTCCGGCACAGCGTGTGGCGGACTTTGTGGCGGGTCGCAGGTCGGCATCGTTGCCGAAGGCGTCGTATGTACCGGGCCTTGTGTCGTCGAGGTTGGATGAGTGGATGCCGCAGTTTATGGCTACACGACTGCGTGAGGCTATCTCTATCTTCGACAAGAGGATGAGGGGCTACATGACAAATGAGGCTGTGGTCGTGGGTGTGGAGTCGAGGACTTCGACACCTGTGCGCATACCTCGTGATAGGGTGTCGTTGCAACATCCCGAGGTGGAGGGGCTCTATCCTACGGGTGAGGGTGCAGGTTTTGCAGGAGGAATTATATCGGCTGCGCTCGATGGTGAGCGTGTAGCCGAGAGCATAGCAGAGATAGTAAAGAGATAGGAGTATGTTTTCGATAATAGTATGTTCGATACGGCCAAATGAGGCGGAGGCGTTGCGACAAAATATCGCTGCGACGATAGGTGATGTGCCCTTTGAGATGATAGCCTACGACAATCGTGGCACGGGTAAGGGTATTGCCGAGGTCTATAACGAGTGCGCAGCACGGGCCAAGTATGACCTGCTCTGCTTCGCCCACGAGGATATCGAGTTTCGGAGCGAAGGCTGGGGTCGAGATATAGCCTCGAAGCTCGAAGAGGTGGGCACGGGCGTTATAGGTTTTGCGGGTAGCACCTACAAGTCGGCATACCCTACGGGGTGGCTCTGCACACGCCGTTGGGGTGTGAGGATGCACTATGTGCAGGGGCGAGGAGAGGGTGAACACCTCTTCGATGACAACCCCGACAAATCCTACTACTCGGAGGTCGTGTCGCTCGATGGCTTGTGCCTCTTTGTGCACCGCAGAGTGTGGGAGGAGGTGCGCTTTGACGATGAGCTGCTGCGAGGTTTTCACTGCTACGATGTCGATTTCACGATTGCCACGACGATTGCGGGCTACCGCAACTATGTCTGCCACACGCAGCTTGTGAAACATCGCTCGTCGGGTGCCTACTCCTATGATTGGTACCACACAAACCTCGCCATGCACGAGAAGTGGAGCGACTTCCTGCCACTCTATGTGGCGATGCCGTCGGTGCGTGAGTGCGAGGATCTGGAGCGTCGAGCCGAGGCGGAGGCGTTGCGTAAGGTTATGCAGCACGGGATGTTCGAGGTGTGCAGCTGGGGCGATATTGTGGACTATATTGCTCGTTATCCGCTGAAATTTGTATCTTACAAACTATTTGCACAGACGATTAAATATCGTCTTCGTGCGCTACTAAAAGGGGTAAAACGATGAAGGTCAAGGTTGTTATACCGATATATAGGGAGCTCACTTCGTTGGAGAGAGCGTCGCTGCAACAGACAAGCCGAGTATTGGCTGCCTATCCTATCGAGGTTCTCTACCCCGAAGGTATGGATATAGAGGCTCTCGTGGGCGGTGTGGCTTCGCTGGAGTGCCGAGCTGTCAGCGAGGAGTGGCTTGGCCGACGAAATGGTATTGCGGGCTACAATAGGATGTGTCTGTCGGAGGAGTTTTACGCCATGTATGCCGACTACGACTATATCTTGATATGCCATACCGATGCGTGGATATTTCGAGATGAGTTGCAGGAGTGGTGCGAGAGGGACTACGACTGCGTTGCTGCGCCATGGTTGCGCCGACCGATATACAACCTTCCTCTCGTGAAGCAATATATGGCGTGGCGAGCCAAACGAGCGACAAAGCCTACACGCCAGATTTTGTATGGCAAGGTCGGCAATGGCGGTCTGTCGTTGCGTAAGGTTGCCTCGTTTATGAGGGTGTGCAGGGAGGAGAAGGCGACAATAGATTGCTTCAATGCCGAGTCACATCACCTCTATAACGAAGATGTATTCTGGGCTACGGTACCGCATGACTTTCGCTATCCCGATGCTATGGAGGCCTTGCACTTCGCTATCGACACACATCCTCGCTACTGCTACAAGCTGTTGGGCGAGAAGCTCCCTTTTGGTTGTCACAGCTGGACCAAGCCGAAGTTCTATCGCTTCTGGCACAAAATAATAGAGGTGGAGTAGTGCTCCACCTCTATCTGTGTTGTAGCGCAATCTGCTAAATAATTCCCTGCTCAAGCATCGCCTGTGCGACCTTGAGGAAGCCGGCGATATTTGCACCCTTGACATAGTTGATGCGGTCACCCTCGTCGCCCGCCTTGACGCAAGCCTCGTGGATAGACTGCATAATGTAGTGCAACTTCTCATCAACCTCGGCTGCCGACCACGAGATATGCATTGCGTTCTGGGTCATCTCCAAGCCCGAAGTAGCTACGCCACCTGCATTCACCGCCTTACCCGGAGCGAACAAGATGCGAGCCTTCTGGAACGCTGCGATAGCTTCAGGGGTACAACCCATATTCGATACCTCGGCAACGCACCATGTGCCATTTGCGAGCAACTCCTCGGCATCAGCACCTGTCAGCTCGTTCTGGAAAGCACAAGGGAGTGCGATGTCGCACTTCACACTCCAAGCCTTCTTGCCCGGAACGAATGTGGCATCCGAGAACTTCTCGGCAAATGGAGCAACAATATTGCGGTTCGAAGCACGAAGCTCCAACATATAGTCAATCTTCTCATCGTTCATACCGTTAGGGTTGAGAACAACACCATCAGGTCCCGAAATAGCGATAACCTTTGCGCCCAACTCGGTAGCCTTCTTCGCTGCACCCCAAGCCACATTTCCGAAGCCCGAGATAGCAACCGTTGCGCCCTTCAACTCCTTGCCTGCACGGTGGAGCATATGCTCAACAAAATACAAAGCTCCAAAGCCCGTAGCTTCAGGACGAATAAGTGAACCACCCCAAGTCAAGCCCTTGCCTGTCAAGACACCTGTGTTGTATTCACGAGCCAACTTCTTGTACATACCGTACATATAGCCAATCTCACGACCACCTACGCCTACATCGCCAGCAGGAACATCGGTGTCAGGGCCGATATTCTGCCACAACTCCAACATAAAGGCCTGGCAGAAACGCATAATCTCGGCATCGCTCTTGCCTACAGGATCGAAGTCCGAGCCACCCTTGGCTCCACCCATAGGGAGGGTTGTCAATGCGTTCTTGAAGGTCTGCTCAAAGCCGAGGAACTTCAACATCGAAGGGTTTACAGCCTTGTGGAAGCGGATGCCGCCCTTGTATGGACCAATAGCCGAGTTGAATTGGATACGATAGCCGAGGTTGGTCTGTATCTCGCCCTGGTCATCAACCCAAGTTACACGGAAAGTGATGATGCGGTCAGGTTCGACCATGCGCTCAACAATCTTCGCCTTCTCAAATTCGGGGTGCTGGTTATAGACCTCTTCGATAGACTCCAAAACTTCGCGTACTGCTTGCAAGTACTCGTTCTCACCTGGGTGCTTCTGCTCCAGGTTGAGCATAATGTCATTAACCTTCATAATTTTCTGTAAATTTAGCGATTTACTATCTTTTAACTTGTTGTCTTTGTGTTATCTTTTCCGTAGAGGAGGCGTTTATGCTTTTTGTCGCTACTTTCAGCGCACCCCCCTAACGACCCTAACGCCTCTAACGACCCTAATCCTCCTTGCGCCATCTCTCGTCTAAAAACTACTCACTACTCTCTACTCACTACTCACTAATTAAATCTCCACCAAGTTGTGTTTTATGGCATAGACCACCAGGCTTGCCGTGTTTTTCGAGCCTGTCTTCTCGAGAATGTTGGCTCGGTGGGCATCGACCGTGCGCTTCGAGATGAAGAGCGAGTCGGCAATCTCCTGTGTCGATAGACCTCGGCAGATGCCGAGCAAGACATCAACCTCACGCTCCGACAGAGCATCGGTGTCGTCACGACGACGCAGTGCGCTCGAGAGGGTCTGCATAACCTCCTTGCAGAAGTACTCCTCGCCTTCGCTCACAGCCTCGATAGCGGCAAAGACCTCCTCAATCGAGGAGTCCTTCATCAAAAAGCCCTTGGCACCCGCCTCGACCATACGGGAGTAGTAGTTCTCGTCGCCGAACATCGACAGGCATATAATCTTGAAGTTGGGGTTGCGCTCCAACGCCAACATCGTGGCTTTGTCACCCGACATCTGGGGCATAGCAATGTCCATAAAGACTATATCGGCCTCCACGGCCTCGGCATTTTCGAGGAACTCCGTGCCGTCACCCGCCTCGGCAACCACACGACAGCCGTGCTGACCATCTATAAGTCTGCGAAGCCCATTGCGAAATAGGGCGTGGTCATCAACCAACGCTATCTTAAGCTCTCTTGCCACCTCTTTTACGCTGTTTTTTAACCTCCTCACGATGAACCGAAACACCTATTACCGCTGTAGCGTGCATACCGTGTCCCTTTTGGCTCGTGATATCGAAGGAACCATTTAGTGAGTCTATGCGTGATACGATATTCGACAAGCCCATACCGCAATCCATCATTGCCTTTGGGCGGAAGCCTCGGCCGTTGTCCGAGTAGTCGAGTTTGAGAGCATCGCCCTCAAACGATAGCGATAGGCTTATAATCGAACACCCCGAATGTTTCAACGAGTTGTTTATCAACTCACACACAACACGATACAGGATAACCTCGATATCGCTATCGAAACGCTCCTTGCGCATATTCGTGGCGAAGCGTATATAGACCTTATGCAGCGACAGGATGCGTGAGATGAAGCTCTTGATACCCTGCGCCAGGCCGAAGTCCATAAGTATCTGTGGCGACATATTGTTCGATATCTCTCGTACCGAGCGTATCGCTTCGTCTATAACATAGCGTGTGTTTTGCAGTATCTCGTTCTGCTCGTCGGTGAGGTTGTCGGTAGGAAGTGCCGTGAGCGACATTCGTGCCGACGAGAGCAGAGGTCCCATGCCGTCGTGCAGCTCCTTGGCAAAGTTGGAGCGTGAACGCTCCTCGGTGCGCAGCACAGCGGTCATAATGCGCTTGTTGAAGAGTGAACGCTGATAGTTTAGGCGGTCGATGTAGTTTACAAGTCGGTTGGCAAAGATTACCGCCAAGACGATACACAACGAGGCGACAATATCGAGTGTGATGTATAGACTGCTATCTATTGTGTAGCCTCGGCGAGAGAACATCTGTATGATGTGCTGTGCAAAGGATACAGCGAAGCCCACAATGCACAATATCCATATAGCATTATACTTTGTGCGACGCACGAGGTGTACGGCAAACCCCATCGCAACAAGTTGAATGATGGTTAAGACAACCATTATGATGATGAAGCCGACACTCAATTGCATATAAAGCCTATTTTTTGGGGTTACAACAACAATTCCAACTCTTCGAGTTGCCTATACTCTGTCATATCGACCTTTATAGGCACCACAGCAACATAGCCATTAGCCAAAGCCCACTCATCGCTCTCCTCGGCCGCAGGCTCCGCATTTTGGAAACCGCCCGTAAGCCAGAAGTATTCACGGCCGTGGGGGTCGGTGCGGAGGAAGAACTCCTCTCGCCAAAAACCACGAGTCTGCCTCGATATGCGCACACCCTTAATCTCTGCGAGAGGTATATTCGGAACATTGACATTCAGACAACAAGGCAACGACACTCCCTTCTCGAGAACCTTCCCAACAATCTCTACGCCATACTTCACCGCACCCTCGAAATCTGCATCGGGGTCGTGGTCTGTGAGCGAGAGTCCGATGCTCGGGATGTTGTAGAACGAGGCCTCGATAGCGGCTCCCATCGTTCCGGAGTAGAGGACATTTATGGCGGCATTCGAGCCGTGGTTTATGCCCGAGATAGCCAAATCGACCTTCTCGTTGGTGAGGAGATAGTCGAAAGCCATCTTCACGCAATCTACGGGTGTGCCATTAAGGGCGTAAACCGTTACTCCCTCCTCGTCACGCACCTTGCGGAGGCGGAGTGGGTTGTAAATCGTTATGGCTTGGCTCATACCACTCTGTGGTGCCTCGGGTGCAATGGCTATAACACGACCAAAGTGGCGTGCCACCTCTATGGCTGCCTCAAAACCCTTCGAACGATAGCTGTCGTCGTTGGTTAGAAATATCAATCTCTCCCTATTCACACCAACAAAGGTAATGATTTATCAAGAATATCAAAAATATTGAAAATATTTTTTGCATTTTCTGCCACAAAAAAGGTAGTGTCCAAAAATTTTTTTGGACACTACCCCTACGGTTAGACAGCCTCTTTTTGTGATGCGTCGTTTTTAGAATGGCAGATCATCTACCGCAACTCCGCTTGCCTCGGGCATTGCCGGTTCTGCAGTTGGCATCGGAGCCATCTCTGCACTCGGCATCGGAGCAGCATAGTTTGTTGTAGGTTGCTCGGCAATATGAGCCACCTCTTTTGGCTTGGCGCTGCGTACATTTATATCGGTGTACCAGCGACCGTTGTACTCTCGTGAGTCGATATCGAACGATACGATATACGAAGCTCCGACTACGAGGCGGGCCACCTCGTCACGCTTGTTGAAAAACTTTACGCACGCCTTGCGTGGGTAGGGTGAGCCTGTCTGCACCTCGAATACTACATCTTGGCGGAACCACTCGCCACGAGCCGATGTGCCGCTTGTCTCGGGCAACACCTTGAATACTATTCCTTCAAACTCCATAATTATATATTTTTTTACTCTTTGCTTCTGTGCTCTGCAAAGGTAGTAAAAATCCTACAATGAAAAAGCCTGCCGGCAACTTTTTTGCAGGCAGGCTTGGTGGTGATTGGGCAGAGTTACTTGTCGCGTCGTTTTTCGATTTGGCGTTTTATGGCATCGAGGGCCAAGTCTATAGCCTCCTCGAATGTGCGGGCTCTCTGCTCGGTAAGGATGTCGTTGCCCGGCACATGGAGTGTTACAAGTGCCACTTTATTACCCTTTTCGTTATCCTTATCCAACTTAAATACAACATCAACGCCTGTTGCGCTATCCTCGAAGCGCTCCAATCTCGACATCTTTTTCTCTACAAATTCGATAAGCTGCTTGCTCGCATCGAACTTCACTGATTGAATGTTAACCTCCATAGTACAAATAATTTTAAGGTTTATAAATTAAAATTGTTCTGATTGGTAAATTTTGCACTGCACTTCGGTAGCCAAACTCCTCACATAGGCCTACTATGCTGCGGGTTTGTCTCCTCGTTTAGCACAAAATTTCCTCAATCATCTCCAATTTTGTTATTGGCAATTAGCCATTAGCCATTGGCCATTAGCTTTTTTAGTTCTCCACTCTTCACTCTTTACTCTTCACTCTTCACTCTCCACTTGTTTCGTTTAATTGTCAATTCGTCAATTGTCAATTGTCAATTCACCTATGCGGGTGTGCTTTTTTGTACGCCTCTTGTAGTTGTGTTATGCTATTGTGTGTGTAACATTGTGTCGTCTTGAGCGACGAGTGCCCCATCAGCTCCTGTATCTCTCGCATATCGGCATCT
Source organism: Rikenellaceae bacterium (assembly GCA_015059685.1). Lineage (GTDB taxonomy): Bacteria > Bacteroidota > Bacteroidia > Bacteroidales > Rikenellaceae > Alistipes. The sequence continues at coordinate 131,674 of SUZW01000001.1, forward strand.
CGGTTGAGCAGATGTGTAGCGAAGGTGTGTCGCAGTACATGGGGCGACTTCTTGCCCTGCACATTTGCCTCCATAAGTTGTCGCTTTACAATGCGTTGCACGGTGGAGCGTGAGAGCACTGTGCCACTCTCCGACACTATAAGTGGCGACTGTGGCAGGATACTCAAGCCGTTCGCTTCGAGGTTTGCCACATAGCTCTTCACTCGCTGTCCCATCTCCGGCAGTATCGGTATCACACGGTGCTTATCACCTTTGCCTCGTATGCGCAGCACGGAGTAGTTGTCCGAGAAATCACCAACACGCATACCACACAACTCGGCAAGACGGATGCCACAACTGTAGAAGAGCGCAATTATTAACGCATCACGCTGCTCTCGCAGTGCGTGGTTCGTGCTCTTTTCGCGGATGTTGTCGAGCAGGTCGGCCATGCGTGACTCGGGCACAAAGTTTGGTAGCTTGCGTGCAGTGCGCAGTGAAGATATGCGGGTAAATATGTCGTGTGTAATGTGGTTGTGGTGACGCAGGTAGCGGTAGAAGCTACGCAATGACGACAACTCACGGTTCATCGAGGCGGCACTAATCTTGTCGTGGTCCATACGGTACATTATCCACTCTCGAAGATCCTCGAACGACACTTTGCACAAATCAACACTCTCGACATCGACACCAATGCGGGAGGCGCACCACGCAGCAAAGGTCTCAAGGTCGTGCCGATAGTTGCGCACGGTGAGCGCAGAGTAGCGTCTTTCGGCCTGAATGTATGAAATGAACGCATCGATCATAGTCGTACCATATTAAAAAAATCGATAGCTACAGAGTTGCCATACCACCAACCCTACACAAATATAGGAAATAAAAATGACAAAAACAATAATCTGTCCGGTTTTTTGAGCCGGACAGATTATAAAAAGTTGTAATTTAACAATAATTCCTCCAACTACTTCGCCATGGCGAACTCGAAGCCTTGATACCTATCCCACTCGCCTCGTGTAAAGTCGGGTATCTCGACGGGTGCTCCACCCGCCAGTGCCGACATCTCGGTGAGCTCCACGAGTGATGACCACTCCACAGCGTCGTACACATCCATATCGAGTGGCAATCCGTTGCGCAGGCAGTATATGAGGCGGCTATCCATCGTGTAGTCTATCCATCGTGTGCCACACAGCTCCACGCCCTTGGCCTTGTAGGCCTCGACAAATGGGTGGCGATACCTCTCGGCAAGAACCAGACACTCCTCGCCTGCAAGTACCTCTCGACTATTTGGTGCAAAGGCGGCGTATGGCACGGGGTACTTCTGTATGTAACCCTTTGTGCCACTCAATAAGAATGAACGACTGTAGGGGCGTGGCAGGGCGATGCAGTGCTGCAGCATAATGGTGCGCCCCTTCTCGGTTGTTATTACCGAGGTGTTCATCGTGCCACGGAACTCTTCGGCCTTGCCTACACCGCGCGACGACATCGACACAAGGCTCTTCATCCTATCGCCACGATGCAGCCCGAGAGTGAGTGCCACGGGGCCAAGTCCGTGTGTGGGGTAGAAGTTGGCGATATGTGTGGCCATATACTCCACCTGCCAATTCTTCCAACGACGATGACCCTGGTCATTCGAGGATATACGCTCCCGTAGGTCGTGTATGTATGATGCCTCGGCATGAATTATATCTCCCAAAAGCCCCTCTTTGGCCATATTGAACGATGCCAGCTCGAACTCGTCGTAACAGCAGTTCTCGAGCATTATGCAGTGTCGCTGCTTGCGCTCGGCAGTATCCACCAACCGCCAGCAATCCGCTACCGACATGGCTGCAGGGACCTCCAATGCCACATGTTTGTCGCACTCCATTGCGTAGATAGCAATCTCGGCGTGGCTCAGCCAGTCGGTGCTGACATAGACCAAATCTACGCTGTCGCTCTCGCACATCGCCCTCCAGCCCGCTTCACCGAGGTATGTTTTTGGCTTTGCTCCTCCCGCCTTCTCCACAATTGCCACCGAAGCGTCGAGGTTGTCGTCGATAAAGTCACATAGAGCCACTACCTCTGCTCCCTCGATATGGGCCATACGGTTTACCGCAAGTTGTCCTCTCGCCCCCACACCTATAAAGCCTATGCGGACACGCTCCATCGGTGCGCATCGAAATTTCAACATGCTCTGCCGGTTTGCACTTACGGAAGAAGAGTTCTGTTGCATTGTTGTCGCTTTTTTGATGTTACAAATATAGGTATTTTTTGTCTATACTCGCTCTTTTTCGACCAAAAAGAGAGTGTTAGCACCGCCTGTGACTACAGAAAAAGGCGAGAGGTGGGATTTGTGTTATCGAAATTCAATAATATTATTAAAATATTTTATTTTTATAATATGTTGAAAATCAGTGAAGTGTGGGTTTTGCTAAAATAAAACTAAAAAATAATTAAAAAAATTTAATTAAAAACTTGCACAATCAAAAAAAAGCCATTACCTTTGCACTCGAAGTTTTAAGGTTCATTTTTAGGTTAGTAGTTTTAGGTTGGTTGAGGAAATCGGAAGGTTGCGACAATGGGTCGCTAAGACTGCGGGAGGTGCTCTCTCGTGAGTCGAATTACCTCCGAAGACCTCATTTTTTGTTTAAGACCAATTAAAAGGGTAATTTCTGCGTTACACTCGAGCGAAAAATGCTCACATACACAAAGTATGCTCCGCTTTTTCGTTATTCGTAGGCCTTGAAATTCCTCCTTTTAATTGGTCTTAAACTGTTTAATAGCCCCTTCTATGTCGCATTTGATTTAGCGGCCCCTATTGTGGTTACTCCACAACGCTGATATCATCGAGGGCGAAGTATGCCGGATGCGGGAACTCACCATTGCCGTTCCACTGCACATCGAACTTCACCTTGCTGACCTTGCCCAAGCCCATGAGGTTCCACTTCTGCCACCCATCAAAGGTGCTCTTGCCTCCCCTATAGAGGTAGAAATCGAGCGAAGCGCCCTCAATCTCGTTGCTGTCGCCATCGAGTGTATAGCCTGTGGCACGCACCCATACATCTTCGGTTGTCAGTGCCGGAATAGGGTAGGTGCCGGTAAGTCCATCTTTGGCCATGGCATACGAGTAGGCGGTGTGGGCCACCCAGGCACTCTCAATTTGGCGTGGCCCATTTTTGAAGAATATCTGTGATCGACAGTCGCCATAGGCGTTGTAGCCGTGGCATACCACGCAGTTTTTGCCCGAGTGCGCCCCTTCGGTAAATACGGTAAGTTGCGACGAGGCGGTATTTGCCGTGGTGTGGTCGGTGGTGTAGTACGATGATACAGCTACGCCTCCGCCCCAAAACATATTGTCACCATAGGTGTTGGTGAGTTCGCTGCCGAGGTCTGTTGCCTCGTCATACCAGCTGTATCCATTGCCACTATAGAGCAGCTCACCCATATATTGAGGGCTATCGACCAACGCATCCCAATAGCTCCCCTCAAAGTCGAGCGTTACACACTTTGTATCATTGCCATTATTACCGTCGGTGCAGGCAAGCAGTGTAGCTCCGAACAACAATATCAAAACAATCTTTTTCACGATATACTATATATTATATATTATTGCTTCAGCCTTAATTGTCAATTGTCAATTTATTTGTGTTGTCCCCAACCTTCACGGTCGAGGGTGCGGTAGTTTATCGCCTCGGCAATATGAGCTGCGGAGATATGCTCCTCGCCTGCGAGGTCGGCTATGGTGCGGGCAACCTTGATTATGCGGTCATAGGCTCGAGCCGAGAGGTTTAGTCGCTCCATAGCTCGCTCCAACAGGGCTCTCACATCGGCCTGCAGAGGGCAGAATTTGCGTAACATAGCCGAGTTCATCATGGCGTTGGCGTGTATCGAGGTGCCGTTGAAGCGTTGCAGTTGCACCTTGCGTGCCGCCACAACACGCTCTCGTATCGTGGCACTCGACTCCTCCTGTCGCTCGGCATTTATGTCGGCTATAGGTACGGGTGTAACCTCGATGTGCATATCTATACGGTCGAGCAGAGGTCCCGAGATACGGGAGAAGTAGCGGTGTATGGCAAATGGCTGACACGAACACTCCTTGGTCGGGTGGTTGTAGTAACCGCACGGGCATGGGTTCATAGCCGCTATAAGGGTAAAGTTTGACGGATACTCCACGCTATATTTTGCTCGAGATATCGTGATGCTTCTATCCTCCAAAGGTTGTCGCAACACCTCCAAGACATTGCGGCCAAACTCGGGCAGCTCATCGAGGAAGAGTATGCCGTTGTGGGCAAGACTCACCTCTCCGGGTTGGGGCGACTGACCACCGCCAATGAGTGCAACTTGTGAGGTGAGGTGGTGTGGAGCCCGAAAGGGGCGTGTGGTGAGTAGTCCCACCGTGTCGCTCAACTTTCCGGCTACGGAGTGTATCTTTGTCGCCTCGACAGCCTCCTCCAAGGTCATCGGTGGCATAATCGTAGGCATACGGCGTGCCAACATCGTCTTACCCGAGCCGGGTGCGCCTATCATCAGCACATTGTGCCCTCCTGCAGCGGCAATCTCGAGGGCGCGTTTCACATAGCCCTGACCCTTGACATCGGCAAAATCTTCGGCAAAGGGAGCTGCAACAGCCTCCTGCTCGGCAAAGGTTGTGCTGTGCGTAGGGGCTATATCTATATCGCCATTGAGGTACTCCACGACCTCTCGAAGTGTCGCAACGGGGATAACCTCGACCCCCTCTACGATAGCGGCCTCGTGTGCGCTCTCGGCAGCTACGACGATACGGTTTATGCCCGCCTCCTTGGCCATAACGGCAATGGGGAGGATGCCTCGCACCGACTTCACGCCACCATCGAGCGAGAGCTCTCCTACGAACATCGTGTCGGCAAGGCGTGTGTCCAAGACTTGAGATGTTGCTGCGAGGATACCCACCGCAATGGGGAGGTCGAAGCCCGAGCCCTCTTTGCGTAGGTCGGCAGGGGCAAGATTTACCACAACCTTGCGGGCTGTCATTCTACACTGCGAGTTCTCGAAGGCGGAGCGAATACGCTGCTCACTCTCCTTCACGGCATTGTCGGGGAGTCCGACGAGGAATAGACCTATGCCACCCCCTGCGACATTAACCTCGACATCGACTTTCACCGCCTTGATGCCTACGATGGCACCTGCAAAACACCTTACAAACATCCTTGAAATCTGTTAGAATGGGGCAAACTCGTCGTTCGTGGCACTCTGCAACGCAGATGGTGCGGCACCGAAGTCACCGCTTGCAATCTCCTCGTACTGTACGCCTCCACCCGTAGTGGCGATGTTGTCCCAGTTGGTAAACTTCGCCTGGTCCTTGAGGAAGCGGAGCTTCACATCGGTAACGGCACCGTTACGGTGCTTGGCGATGATAATCTCGGCAAGACCCTCCACAGGCTCCTCACCCGGGGCTGCCGTGAAGCCGTAGTACTCGGGGCGGTGGATAAATGCCACGATATCGGCATCCTGCTCGATGGCTCCCGACTCACGAAGGTCGCTGAGTTGTGGTCGCTTCGAGCCACCACGCGACTCGGTAGCACGGTTCAACTGCGAGAGGGCGATAATCGGAACATCCAACTCCTTGGCGATACCCTTCAGGGTACGAGATATGAAGGCCACCTCCTGCTCGCGGTTACCCTTGTCGCCCTGTCCCGAGGCGGTCATCAGCTGTAGGTAGTCGATGATGATAATTTTGATGCCGTTGTTGGTGTGCAGACGACGCACCTTCGAGCGGAACTCGAAGATTGAGAGTGCCGGAGTATCGTCGATATAGAGTGGAGCCATACCGAGTGGCTTGGTGTTTGTCTCGAGGGTCTTCCACTCCGAAGGCGAGAGCTTACCGCTACGGATAAGGTTGCCCGACAGACCTGTCTCACCGACGATAAGTCGAGTCATCAGCTGTGTCGAGGACATCTCGAGCGAGAAGAACGCCACGGGTGCCTCGTAGTCGATAGCCATATTTCTTGCCATCGTAAGCACAAAGGCTGTCTTACCCATCGAAGGGCGGGCTGCCACGATAATAAGGTCGGAGGGTTGCCAACCGAGGGTGATATTGTCCAACTCGGTGAAACCCGTGCATACACCGCTATAGCGAGAGTCGTTCTTCGAGGCCTTCTCAATCTGCAAGATTGTGCGACGCAGGATGTCGCTTGCATTCTGCACCGAGCGTTTTACATAACCCTCGGTAATCTTCAACACCTCGCTCTCGGCATAACCGATAAGCTCGTTCACATCTATGGCACTGTCGTAGGAGCGTCGTTGTATCTCGGTTGAGGCCCGTATCAACTCACGCTGAATATGCTTCTGGGTGATGATGCGGGAGTGGAACTCGATGTTGGCTGCGGTACCGACCTGTTGTGTAAGTTGTGCGAGGTAGGTAGGACCACCCACCTTCGTAAGCTCTCGCTTCGACTTGAGCTGGTTTGTTACGGTATAGAGGTCGATAGGCTGCTGTGCTGCCGACAACTCGTTTATGACACGATAGATAAGACGATGTTCCTCTCTGTAGAACGAAGCCTCGGTGAGGTACTCCTGCACCTCGGTAATCTTATCTGCTTCGAGCATTAAGGCTCCGAGGACCGCCTCCTCAAGCTCCACGGCTTGTGGCGGTGTCGTTCCTGCCAACTCCGGTACCAGCGCCTCGATGGCGGCACTATTTCGTGACTGCTTATTGTATTCTTTTGCCATAGTGTTGAACATTTATCCAACAAAAGTAATCTTTTTTCTGGCGTTGTGCAACCTCTTTGGTGCGAGGTAGTGTTAAAAACTATGTTTATAACATAGATGTTATAACAGAAAAAGCCCTCTCGTATATCTCTGGGCTGTTTATATCTTTTGAAAAACTTGCCTCTCGACCTATCTCTTAAATGAGTGTTGCGATACTGCGAGTGTCGCTATACTGATGCGTACATCTCCCTCGCAGGCTGCGATGATAGACTTGGCACACGAGAGTATCGTAGCTCCCGTTGTTAGCACATCATCGACCAAGAGTATATGCCGTCCTCGCAACCTCTCGGGGTGCAATACGGTGAATATATCTTCGACATTCTTCCACCTATCACCCCTGCGCTTGCGGGTTTGACTCTCGTTGTAGCGAGAGCGACGCACCGAGCGTGAGTCACACTCGATATTCATCGCACGAGCCACACCGAGTGCCAACATCTCCGATTGGTTGTAGCTGCGCCACATACGCCTCAGAGGGTGCAGGGGTATGGGTACAACAATATCTATTTCGTTGAAGTTGGGGCTGTAGAGGAGATTTTTGCCGAGCCAACCACCCATCTTCTTCGCCAAGAGCCACTGCCCCGAGTACTTGAAGCGATGCACCACACCTCGCCAATCACTATTTTCGATAAACCAGTAGAGCGAGGCTGCATCTTCGATGGGGATATATCCGCTGAAGAGCTGCCACACAATATTCTCCTTCTCGTTGGCGAAATTTGTTGTCGGAATACGCTGTAGGCAGACAAAGCAGATATCCTGCTCTTCATGCCCGAGCGTTCCACCGCAAATTATGCATCGCGGAGGAAATACCAACGATAAGATATCGTCGCAAACACTCCAAATATCGCTAAATATCGACATCGCAGATTATGGTTACACCCTTGGCCTTGCCATCCGTGCGCAGCTTGGCAATCTCCTCACGAAGTATAGCCTTGGCTCGGGCATAGGATGCCTCGGTCTCTATTTTGAGTAGTAGCTCCACACGATGCTCACCTCGTACACGGTCGATAAGAGGTGTCACAGGGCCGAGCACTCGTCGTGCAAAGCGGTTTCGCAGTCGCTCTCCGAGGGATATCGAGGCCTCGACCAACACTCCGCTGTTGTGGCTACGCATCATGATACGCACTATGCGTGTGTATGGCGGGTAGCCGTAGCGTTTGCGCTCGTTGAGGAGGCGTGTCGCCACCTGCTCGTAGTCACCGATAGAGGAGTATATATGGTGCTCCGGTTCGGAGGTTTGGATAATCACTTCACCTCGCTTATCACGCCTGCCGGCACGCCCTGCAACCTGCATCAGAAGTTGCCAAGCTCGCTCCTCGGCACGGAAACTCGATGCCGTGAGCAGGTTGTCGCCATTGAGAATGCCGATGAGTGTGACATCGGCAAAGTCGAGCCCCTTCGATACTATTTGTGTGCCGACCAAGATATCCGCTTCGTGGCGGGCAAAGGCTCCGATAATGCGGTTGTAGGCCGTAGATGATGTTGCCGTGTCGCCATCAAGACGCAGCACCCGAGCCTGCGGAAACAGCTCTGCCACAGCCTCTTCGACACGCTCCGTGCCAAAGCCCATAGGGCGCATCTCGCTCTTGCAGTTTGGACACAGCGTAACCTTCTCCTCCGAGTACCCACAGTAGTGGCACACGAGACGACCCTGGTGTTGGTGTGCTGCGAGGGCGACATTACAACGAGGACAGCGTGCCGAGAAACCGCACTCGGGACACTCCATATAGGGTGAGTAGCCTCGTCTGTTTTGGAATAAAATGACCTGTTCACCTCGCTCCAACCGCTCGTTTATGGCATCTACGAGCACCTTGTTGAAGTGGCGTTTGCGCTCGTTACGCTTTACATTGCGCACCGTGTCGGATACGATAATTTCGGGCATCTCGACACCACCAAATCGCTCCGAAAGATGTGTGTAGGCATACTTCCCGGAGAGGTGGTTGGCGAAGCTCTCGAGCGAAGGCGTAGCACTTCCCAACACACTCTTTGCCTTATACATCGTGGCCAGCATAATAGCCGTATCACGGCCATTGTAGCGAGGATTTGGCTCGGTCTGCTTGTAGCTCGAGTCGTGCTCCTCATCTACGATGACAAGACCAAGTCGGTCGAGTGGCAGAAAGAGTGCCGAGCGTGCGCCAACAATAAGGTTGCCCCCGTTCGATGAGATGAGGTCGGTGTATATCTTGGTGCGTTGCACAGGTGTAAGCTTCGAGTGGTAGGGTGTCACGCCCTCACCAAAGAGTCTGCGCAGACGCTCCACAAGTTGTGTCGTGAGCGATATCTCGGGAACAAGGAACAATACATCGTTTCCCTTGGCGAGCTGCTCCTCGATAAGGTGGGTGTATATCTCGGTTTTTCCCGAACTCGTAACACCGTGAAGTAGTGCCACGCTCTTTGTCGAAAGCCCCTTGCGCAGCTCCTCCAAGGCTCGTTGTTGCGCCTCCGAAAGGGTAGGAAGAAGAGTCTTTGTGCGGGCTATATCCCTCACAAAATCACGCTCTCCCCACTCCGTGAAGCCCGCTTTGCAGAGGGCATTGAGGGTTGTGGCATCGACATCGAGTGCCGAACGGGCAATCTCCCCGCCTGCGGCTACGAGAGCCTCGACTACGCTGTAACGCTTTGGCGCACGGCGTTGCAACTTTGCCATCGCTTCGTCGTTGCAGGCCTCCTTTACGAGGCGTAGCGTACGCTCTCGCTTGGGAATATATGGTGTAAACTCCTCCTCACACCGAGCCTTTGCCTTGATGGTCGAGGGTAGTGCCACACGCATAACCTCACCGACATAGCACATATAGTAGTCGGCCACCCACTCCCAAAATCGCATCTGCAACTCCGTGAGCAGGGGTTTATCATACACGACAGCCAATATGGGCTTTGCCGTTCCGCTTCGTGGTGGGATGTCGTGGAGTCGCCATACAATGCCTGTATAGACGCTCTTTTTGCCGAATTGTACCGCCACAGCATCCCCTACACGAACCTCCATTGCCTCGCCTACGGCAAAGGTATAGGCAGGTTGTGCCAACGGTAGAACTATGTCGGCATAACGGCTCATCGTGTGGGTGTGGAGAGGCCTATGCGATAATCAACTCGATACCCATCGACTCAACCATCTCGCGCATCTCCTTCGAGATACCATCGTCGGTGACGATTATATCGACCTCCTCGAGTGGAGCGATATGGCCAAAGCCACGACGACCAAACTTTGAAGAGTCGGCCAGCACGACAGTCTTTGATGAAGCGTCAATCATCTTGCGTGAGAGTTGCGCCTCCTCGATAGTCGATGTGGTGATACCGAACTCGGGGTCTATGCCATCTACTCCTACAAAGAACTTCGAGCAGACCATATACTTCAGTGCGAGGCTGGCATTTTCGCCCAAAGTCGAGAACGACTTTTTATAGACACGGCCTCCGAGCTGCTCGACACTGACATTCTCCATCTCGTTGAGCAGGGCCGAAACCTTCAAAAATGGTGTCACCACATTTATCGCCTGCTCGGTCTTCGAGTTGCGTATAACCTCGGCAAGAGCATAAGTTGTCGAGCCTGCCGATATCATTATCGAGTCGTTGTCGCACAACAACTCCGCAGCTCGTGCAGCGATACGCTCCTTCGCCTCACGGTTGAGTAGGCTCTTGGTCATAAGGTCACGATCTGCGATGTGCGGATTGGCCAATCGTGCGCTACCATGAACCTTGTAGAGCAGACCTTTGCTCTCTAAAATCTTAACATCGTTACGAATTGTAACCTTCGTAACGCCCAGCTCCTCGGCTACATCGGTGATACGGATAAATCCATACTCGTTCAACTTGTCGAGAATGTACTTGTGTCTTTCAGCAATACTTAACATAACTCTTTTTGCTTTTAGCTATTGACCTTTGGTCTTCACCGCTGCGCTTCGGCATAGTCTGCAAGCAGCCTCTGCTCTCAGCTTAATCGCGGCGGTGGCCATTAGCCATTAGCTTTTTTATTTTGTTTTTTAATGTGCCATTAACCAATTCTCACCCACGCCACACTCGGCTGTAAGTGGTATAGAGAGCGTGGCTGCCCCCTCCATCTCCTCTTTCACGATGCGCTCGACCACCTCACGCTCCGAGCGTAACATATCGACCACGATTTCATCGTGTACCTGCATTATGATTTTCGAGCGAATACCCTCCTCGGCAAAGCGCCTCGAAACCCCCACCATTGCCAACTTCATAATGTCGGCTGCGGTACCCTGTATAGGGGCATTTATGGCGTTGCGCTCGGCCAAAGCACGAGCCGTAGCGTTGCGGGAGTCGATGTCGGCAAGGTAGCGACGACGACCAAATATGGTCTCGACAAAGCCCTTCTCTCTCGCCTCGGCAACGACTCTGTCCATATAGGCTTTGATGCTTGGGTATGAGTCGAAGTACCCCTCGATAAGGGCCTTGGCCTCACTGCGAGGGATGCGCAGTCGTTGGCTCAATCCAAATGCCGAGATTCCATATATGATGCCGAAGTTTGCGGTCTTGGCACGACGACGCTCCTCGGAGGTCACCTCCTCGATGCTCTTTTTGAAGATGCGGGCGGCCGTAGTTGCGTGGATATCACGCCCTTCACGGAAGGCCTCGCATAGAGCCTCGTCGCCCGATAGGTGTGCCATGATGCGTAGCTCGACCTGCGAGTAGTCGGCCGACAGGAGTTCGTGTTGCTCGTCACTTGGTATGAACGCCTCACGAATAGGTCTTCCGATGTCGTCACGAATAGGTATGTTCTGCAGGTTAGGGTTTGTCGAAGAGAGTCGCCCTGTAGCCGTAACAGCCTGATTGTACGAGGTGTGTATATGGCCCGTTGCAGGATTTATCAGCGATGGCAGAGCCTCTATATATGTCGAAAGCAACTTCTTGACACCTCTGTATTGCAGTATCAAATCCACAACCTCGTGCTCACCTGCAAAGCTCTGCAGATACTCCTCGTCGGTGCAGAACTGCTTGGTCTTGGTCATCTTCGGCTTGTCGGTGATGCGCATCTTGGCAAAGAGCAATTCACCAAGCTGTCGGCTCGAGTTTATGTTTATCTCTCGCTCGCCCGATACGGTCCGTATCTTATCCTCGATAGCGTTAAGTTGTGCCGAGAGAGTTGCCGAGTAGGCGTGCAGTGACTCGCTGTTTATGGTTACACCCTCCCACTCCATATCGGCCAATACATCTATGAGAGGTTCCTCGATGGTGCGGTACAGTTTTAACAACTCTCCCTCCTTCTCGACAAGCGGAAGCAGGGTGTGGTAGAGTTGCAGCGTTACATCTGCATCCTCGGCCGCATACTCCGATATAGGTTCCAAACCTACCATGTCCATCGTGAGCTGCTTGGCCCCCTTGCCTATAAGCGTCTCGATGGATATAGGCGAGTAGTTGAGGTATCGTTCTGCCAGGGCATTCATGTTGTGTCGTGACTCGGCATCGAGCAGGTAGTGCATCAACATTGTGTCGTTCTTCTCGCCCGCAACACGAATACCGAGTGTGCGGAGGAAGAGTATATCGAATTTCATGTTCTGTCCGACCTTGGCAATCTTTGCGTTCTCGAACAGCGGGCGTAGTATCGAGGCGTATTCGCTCTCGATATCGTTGCGAGGTCGTCTGTCTTGGTTGTGCCCGAAAGGTATATACCACGCCTCGTGTGGCTTTATGGCGAGCGATAAGCCCACTATGCGGTCGCCAAAGATGTTGAGCCCCGAGGTCTCGAGGTCGAAGCAGAAGAGTGGCTCTTTTTCCACCTCTGCAACAACCTTGCGTAGCTCTTCGGCCGTGAGAACAGTCGTGTAGTTATGGGCCGTAGTCTTGCTGGTTGCAAACATCACCTCTTCGACTTGGCTCTCAACCTCTACGCTCTCGGCTGCGGGTGTTGTCGTAGCAAACAGAGCATCGAACATCGAGCCCTGCCCCTCCAACGAAGCCTTCTTCAGAGCTGCCGACTTTGCCCTCGCCATATTTGCAAGTTGTGTCTGCGGAGCCTGCTTCGGTATGGATAGATCCTCGGCAGGGGCGAGGTTTGTGAGGTCGGCAAGGAAGGCCTTGAAGTCGAGCTCGGTGTACAATTCACGCAGTGCATCTATCTTCGGGCGGCATACCGTCAGAGCCTTCTCGTCAAAGGCGATAGGTACATCAAGACGAATTGTGGTCAGCACCTTTGCCAATCGCAGACGCTCCTCGTTTTCTCGTATGTTTGTGGCTGTCTTACCCCCAATCTTATCGACATTGGCGATGATGTTTTCGACCTCACCATAGCTCTGCACCATCTTGCATGCACCCTTCTCACCTACACCGGGTACACCCGGGATGTTGTCCGACGAGTCGCCCCACAGGGCCAAGATATCACGCACAAGCTCGGGGCGGTCGATGCCATATTTTTGGCGAATAGCCTCCTTGTCGATAATCTCTATGCCATCCCCCTTCTGCTTGTAGAGGTAGCGGTGCTCGCCCACGAGCTGGCCATAGTCCTTGTCGGGCGTAACCATATAGACCTCGTAGCCCGCCTCCTCGCCCTTCATGGCGAGTGTTCCAATAACATCATCAGCCTCGAAGCCCTCGACCTCCAACACGGGGATGCACATCGCCTCGACGATACGCTTCACATAGGGCACCGACTTGATGATATCCTCGGGCGTAGCGGGGCGGTTGGCCTTGTACTCGGGGAAGATGTCACGACGAAAACAGCCTCCCTTCGGGTCAAATGCCACACCAAGCAGGTCGGGCTTCTCGCGTTTTTGGATATCTCGCAAAAACTTCGTGAAACCAAAGACAATCGAGGTGTTCATACCCGCACGATTGCGCATAGGACGCCCGATGAAGGCGTAGTAGTATTTGAAAATCAACGCATACGCATCGACAAGGAAAAGTTTTTTCATTATTAGCCATTAGCTGTTGGCCATTAGCCATTAGCTTTTTATTTTTTAGTTGTCAATTGCAAACCACTCGGCATACGAGGTTGCGGTTTCGTGCAGACGGAGTGAATTGAGCTGCACATTCGTAGGCAAAGCCCTCTGCAGACGCTCGGCAAAGTCCGAGAGCATATTCTCGCAGGTCGGCTGGTAATCGACTACCACCACATTTTTGAACTTCTCACCGAGCGAGGCTATAAGTGCTGCATTCTGCTCCGAGCCACGCACCACAAACGAGTGGTCCAACCTATCGACAATCTCGCAATTTACGATGCGTTTCAAGTCGCCAAAGTCCATCACCATACCCAGCTTTGGATCGCTCTCGCACTGCGAAGGTTCGCCCACCACCGTAACAAAGAGGCGGTAGGAGTGGCCGTGTATCTCTCGACACAGACCATCGTAGCCATCGAGGGCGTGTGCCGACTCGAAAGAGAACTCCTTGGTAAGTCTTATCCGTGCCATATCACAAAATCTCCCTTACTTGTCGAGGTAGTCGATGTGTGGCTCACGCTGGAACATCTCGTTCAGCGAGATGTAGGTCTGCGTACTTGTAACCCCCGGAATACGCAGGATATTGTCGAAGATGGTGTGCATCAAGTGCTCGTTATCCACGCAGTAGAGCTTCACCATCGCCGTATATGTACCCGTGATGAAGTGGCACTCTACAACCTCGGGGATAAGTTTCATCTTCTTGGCCACCGAGATACTCATCATCGGATCCTGAATACGAAGGTTTACAAAGGCGCAGACATCGAAGCCGAGCATCTTCGGATCGACAATCATACGGCTGCCGAGGATAACTCCCTCGTCCTCCAACTTCTTGATGCGCTGGTGTATTGCCGCACCCGAGATACCACACGCACGGGCTATCTCCAAGTATGGCATTCTTGCGTTCTTAACCAAGAACTTCAGAATTTTTCTATCCGTAGCATCTAATAACTCTTTGCTCATAACTCTATTTTTTGGGCTATTAGCCGTTAGCCATTAGCCATTGGCTTTTCAAATTAAATGTAAAATTAAAAATTGCTATGGGTGTTAGAGATTAGAGAAAACTACTCACTACTCTCTACTCACTACTCACTATTTCAGTACGCCTAACTGTTTGCCGACCTCGACAAATGCCGCCACACAACGCTCCAACTGCTCACGGGTGTGGCCTGCCGAGACCTGCACACGGATACGGGCCTGTCCCTTCGGAACAACAGGGTAGTAGAAGCCTGTTACGAAGATACCCTTCTCCTGCAATGCAGCAGCAAACTCCTGCGAGAGCTTCGCATCGTAGAGCATAACGGCACAAATTGCCGATACAGTAGGTTTAATATCAAATCCTGCTGCCAACATCTTCTCACGGAAGAATGCCACATTCTCAACCAAGCGGTCGTGATGTTCGTTGCTCTCCTCGAGCATCTTGAACATCTCGATACCTGCACCCACAACTGCCGGTGGCAACGAGTTTGAGAAGAGGTAAGGGCGAGAACGCTGACGCAACATATCGATAATCTCCTTGCGACCCGTTGTGAAACCACCTACAGCACCACCAAACGCCTTGCCAAGGGTACCCGTGAGGATATCGACCTCGCCACGCAGGTTGTACAACTCGGTGATACCACGACCGGTCTTGCCCAACACGCCTGCCGAGTGGCACTCATCGACCATCACCAAAGCGTGGTACTGCTTCGCCAAACGACAAATCTCGTCGAGTGGTGCGGCATTGCCATCCATCGAGAATACACCATCGGTTACGATTATGCGGAAACGCTGTGCCTGCGCACGCTTCAGGCAATCCTCCAACTGCTCCATATCGGCATTGGCGTAACGATAACGCACCGCCTTGCAGAGGCGCACACCATCGATAATCGAGGCGTGGTTCAACGAGTCCGAAATAATTGCATCCTGCTCGGTGAAGAGTGGCTCAAAGACACCTCCGTTGGCATCGAAACAAGCGGCATAGAGGATGGTATCCTCCGTGCCAAAGTAGTCGGCAATGGCCTTCTCGAGCTCCTTGTGGATATCCTGACAGCCACAGATAAAGCGCACCGACGACATACCGAAACCACGCTCGTCCATCGTGCGCTTCGCAGCCTCGACGAGGCGAGGATTGTCCGACAAGCCGAGGTAGTTGTTGGCGCAGAAGTTAAGGCACTCCTTGCCGGCAACCTCTATGGCGGCTCGCTGTGGCGAGCATATTATACGCTCGGTCTTGTAAAGACCGGCATCTTTGATAGATTGCAACTCTTGTTCGAGATGCGCTTTGAAATCTCCGTACATAATTATCTGGTTTTAAGTTGTTTACATTCGTTGTAACCGTCAAATACGGATATATTGCTTACAAATTATAAGTAATACTCCACGCAAAGATATGATTTTTGTTGTAAAAAATCGCCTTTTCTCCCAATTTTTTCTTTCGCAACTTACAATTTCAAACAAAAAATGTGGGTATCCAAAACAGTTGGACACCCACAACAATGCGCTATTAAGTAGTAAATATTACTTGCGAATAGCAGCTACACCTGGCAACTCCTTACCCTCGATGTACTCGAGCAAAGCGCCACCACCGGTCGAAACATATGATACCTTGTCAGCCAAGCCGAACTTGTTGATACAAGCTACCGAGTCACCACCACCGATGAGCGAGTAAGCACCATTCTTCTGTGTAGCCTCAGCGATAGCCTCTGCTACGGCACGCGAACCGGTCGAGAACTTGTTGATCTCGAATACGCCTACAGGACCATTCCAGAGGATAGTCTTGCACTTGAGGATCTCCTCACGGAAGAGTTTCTTACCCTCCTCGGCGATATCGACACCCTCCCACTCTGCAGGGATATCCTTAACAGGAGCAGTCTTGGTGTTTGCCTCCTCGCTGAAGTCGTCGCAAACGAGAGCATCTGGCGACATTACGAACTCGATGCCCTTTGCCTTGGCCTTTGCCAAGATGTCGAGAGCTACAGGGAACATATCTGGCTCGCAGATAGACTTACCTACATTGCCACCGAGAGCACCTGCGAAGGTGTAGGTCATACCGCCACCGATAATAATCTTGTCAACCTTCTCCATCAAAGTCTCGATAATGGTAATCTTGGTCGAAACCTTCGAGCCACCAACGATAGCTACGAATGGGCGCTGTGGGTTCTGCATCATAGCGTCAACGGCTTTCAACTCGTTCTCCATTACATAGCCGAACATCTTGTCGTGTGGGAAGTACTCGGCGATGAGAGCAGTCGAAGAGTGAGCACGGTGAGCAGTACCGAAGGCGTCGTTGATGTAGCAGTCAGCATACGAAGCGAGCTTCTTCACAAACTCCTTCTGTGGACCCTCTTTGAGAGCCTTCTTTGCAGCCTTCTTCTCCTCGTCGGTTGCATCCTCTGCCAAGCCACGAGGCTTACCCTCCTCCTCGGCATAGAAACGGAGGTTCTCGAGCAACATAACCTCGCCCATCTTGAGGTTAGCAGCCATCTCGGCAGCCTTCTCGCCCATGCAGTCACCTGCGAACATCACCTTCTCGCCCAAACGAGCCTCGATAGCAGGGATAATCTGCTCCAACGAGAACTTGGGATCTGGGTTCTTCTTTGGACGACCGAGGTGCGACATAAGAATTACGGCACCACCCTTCTCCAACACCTTCTTGATGGTTGGAATAGCGGCACGAATACGAGTGTCGTCAGTAACCTGTCCCTCGCCATTGAGAGGCACATTGAAATCTACACGGATAATGGCACGCTTGCCACTAAAATCGTAATTGTCAATTGCAAACATAGTGTTTTGTCTTTTAAGAAATTATAGTGATTGTTATTTAATTCACACTTCCAACGGTGCAAAGATAGTAAAAAGATAGTAAAAAATTAAAATTGGGGGCGAAAATAGTAGCTCTATCTAAATAGTGTTACTCTTTTGTGATAGCGTTGTTAGGTATAAATACCTATCTTTCGTCGATTTTCGATGAAAATGGTTGCGGTTTTTCAATTCTTTATTATCTTTGCGTTGGAAAAAATGGATAAAACCTTATAAAAAACTTAAATATGGTAGATATTTTTGACAGATTAGAGCGAAACACCGGTGGACCTATTGGTCAGTATATGCAGAATGTACACGGCTACTTCGCATTCCCTAAATTGGAGGGCGAGATTGGTCCTCACATGCGCTTCCGTGGTAAGATGATGCTCAACTGGAGCCTCAACAACTACCTCGGTCTTGCCAACCATCCCGAGGTGCGTCAGGCAGATGCTGCAGGAGCTGCAGAGTTTGGTATGGCTGCCCCTATGGGTGCCCGTATGATGAGTGGTCAGACCAAGTATCACGAGCAGTTGGAGCGTGAGTTGGCCGAGTTCGTAGGTAAGGAGGATGCCTTCCTCTTGAACTTCGGTTATCAGGGTATGATTTCGATTATCGACTGTCTGCTCACCCCTCGTGATGTTGTTGTCTATGATGCAGAGGCACACGCTTGTATCATCGACGGTCTGCGTATGCACA
This sequence comes from Rikenellaceae bacterium, assembly GCA_015059685.1. Lineage (GTDB taxonomy): Bacteria > Bacteroidota > Bacteroidia > Bacteroidales > Rikenellaceae > Alistipes. The sequence continues at coordinate 149,733 of SUZW01000001.1, forward strand.
AGGGCAAGCGTTTCGTCTATGGTCACAACGACGAGGCTTCGCTCCGCAAGCAGTTGCAGCACGCTACCGACCTCGCCGAGGAGCAGGGTGGTGGTGTTCTCGTGATTACCGAGGGTGTATTCGGTATGAAGGGTGACCTCGGCTTCCTCGATGTTATCGTGAAGGCCAAGGAGGATTTCAACTTCCGTCTCTTGGTTGATGATGCTCACGGTTTCGGTACTATGGGTCCTGGTGGTCGTGGTACAGCGGCACACTTCGGTGTTACCGAGGGCGTAGATGTGTTGTTCAACACCTTCGCAAAGTCAATGGCAGGTATCGGAGCATTCGTTTCGGGTCCACGCTGGTTGATTAACCTCTTCCGCTACAATATGCGTTCGCAGCTCTATGCAAAGTCGTTGCCTATGCCGATGGTTATCGGTGCGTTGAAGCGTTTGGAGCTTATCCGTAACCACCCTGAGTATCAGGAGAAGTTGTGGGAGATTACCCGTGCTTTGCAGTCGGGCTTCAAGGCTAACGGCTTTGATATTGGCGTTACCCAGTCGCCTGTTACCCCTGTATATATGAAGGGCGGTAACGAGGAGGGTACCAACCTCATCGTCGATTTGCGTGAGAACTACGGAGTATTCTGCTCGATAGTTATCTACCCTGTAATTCCGAAGGGCGAGATTATCTTGCGAGTTATCCCTACCGCAGCTCACACCATGGAGGATGTTGAGTACACAATCAACGCTTTCAAGGCTGTGCGCGAGAAGTTCGAGCGTGGCGACTATGCCGCTATGCCTATTCCAATGAAGGCAGATCCGGAGTTCAAGGTACGATAGTCACTTCGACAATAAAAAGATATACCAGAGGCAAATGTCTCTGGTATATTGTTTTTAGACAAACCACTTCTAATGCCCCGCAGCATACTCGACAGTAAAATTGTTAAATAAGTGAGGGGATTTTGCGCTAAACGAGAAAGCGAGTCCGCAGCATACTTGGCGTATGTGAGGAACTCGCTTATCGAAGAGCAGTGTAAAATTCACCGCTTATTTAACATTTTTTAGACGGTCATAATCTCCTTCTCCTTCTTCTCAAAAGCAGCATCTACCGCCTTATTGAACTTCTCGACGAGCTTCTGTACCTGTGCCTCGCCATCTTTGCCCTCGTCTTCAGGCATACCCTCCTTGGTCGCCTTCTTGAACGCCTCGACAGCGTCACGACGGGCGTTGCGCAACGATATGCGTGCGTTCTCCGCCTCGGCCTTCGACTGCTTCACGAGCTCCTTACGACGCTCCTCGGTGAGAGGCGGCATCGAGAGGCGAATGCTCTCGCCATTGTTCGATGGTGTGAGTCCGATGTTCGAGTCGATGATAGCCTTTTCGATGATGCGGATCATATTCTTGTCCCACGGCTGAATGAGGACAGTCTTTGCATCGGGTACGGTGACACTCGCCACGCCCGATACGGGAGTTTGCGAGCCGTAGTAATCTACGAAAACGCCATTCAAGACATTTACCGAGGCCTTACCTGCACGAATATTCGACAAGGTCTCCTCCAAGAAATCGACAGCCTTCTGCATACGGGCAGTTGCGTCATTCAAGATTGTTTTAGTATCCATAGTATAATAATTTAGTTTTTTTCGCCATTAGCCATTAGCCATTAGCCATTGGCTTTTTGATTACTTCTTTATCTCTTTTTCAATCAGTTTGATGAGCTCTGCAAACTCCGCCTCGTCGTAACCCACACTCGCCTTTACGACCTTTCCCTGCTTGTCGATAAGGAAGTTGCGAGGGATGTAGGTTTGTGCATACTCGGCATAGACACGACCATCCGTGTCGAGTCCCATAGGGAACGAGTAGCCCATCCTCTCACGAAATGCGGCCACGGTAGCCTTTTTTTCGCCTCGCGACACGGGCAGAAATAGAAAATCTTGGCCTTTGAAGCGGTCGATAATCTCCTTCTGCACTCTCGCCAACTCCGCACGACACGGAGGGCACCAAGTCGCCCAGAAGTTCAACAAAACGACTTTGCCTTTGAGGTCGGCAAGCTTTACGGTCGAGCCGTCGAACATCTCGACCTCGAAGTTGGGAGCCTGCATACCATCCTTTACGAGCGTAGCCTGCTCGGGTGTTGGGCGTTGCTGTGCTGCTGCGGGTGTAGGGTAGAGCAGTATAAATGCCGCTATCACAACCACCAATATCAGCATCATCGCCAATATCCAATTACTCTTTTTTTGATGTCTTCGTGCCATAATTTTTTGCTTTTAGCCATTAGCCATTAGCCCTTGGCTTTTATTATTTTATGTTTGATTTAGCCATTAGCTATTAGCCATTAGCTTTCTCTCGTCTCTCGTCTTTAGTCTCTCGTCTATTGATGTACTACCGTTCCGATATTTTCGCCCTGGAGGACCTTCATTAGATTGCCCGGGGTGTCCATATCGAAGACGATGATATTCAAGCCATTCTCCTTGCAGAGCGTGAAGGCTGTCATATCCATAATCTTCAAATTTCGTGCATAAATTTCGTCGAAAGTTATCTCGTCGAACTTTGTTGCTGTAGGGTCTTTCTCGGGGTCGGCTGTATATACGCCATCTACACGAGTGCCCTTGAAGAAGCCGTCGGCCTCGATTTCGATGCCACGCAGTGCCGATGCCGAGTCGGTCGAGAAGTAGGGGTTTGATGTTCCGCCACCTATGATAACGACATAACCCTCACGGAGATACTCGAGAGCCTTGTCCTTCGAGTAGTACTCGCCTATAGGCTCCATACGGATCGAGGTCAGCACCTTGCACTTTACCCCCTCGTCGATGAGTACCGCCTGCAATGCCAACGAGTTGATTATGGTTGCCAACATACCCATCTGGTCGCCTTTCACACGGTCGAAGCCACGCTTTGCCCCCTGCAAGCCACGGAAGATGTTTCCTCCGCCAATCACGATGCCTATCTCGATGCCGAGTGCCTGTGCCTCTTTGATTTGCTCGGCGTAGATGCGTGCCTGCTCCATCGAGATGCCGTACTTTTGCTCCCCCTGTAGCGACTCGCCACTGAGCTTGAGAAGTATTCGTTTGTATTTCATAACTCTACATTTTTTCAATTCTACTACAAATATATAAAATAAAATTGAAAAAACAAAAAAGCCAATGGCCAATGGTCGATAGCAAAACAAGATGGGTATCGTTTTCGATACCCATCTGCTTTGTGTGTTCCTGTTTTTTTAGAAGTTATGGAACTCCGCCCACCGAAAATCGTAAATGATTGAGGGAACTTTGTGCCAAGCAAAAAAATCGCCCCGCAGCATACTTGGCGTATGTGAGGAGCGATTTATTGAAGATTGGTGCGAAATTCACCAATCAGAACGATTTTAGAACGCTAAAAATGCGTTCCAATCATTACTGCTCTCCGCTGTTACCTCTACCGTGTCGGGGAGGTTTCCGAAGAAGTCGAAGCCTGTCCACTGCTCCACCTGATCGACCGTTACGGCGTAGTTGGTGTAGGCGTCGGAGTAGGCCTTGTTTTCAAACCAAAAACCGACTGTCGATGCCGATGTTACCGTGCCACTGCTGTTGGTCTTCACCTTCAACGCTACTTTGTAGAAGTAGTTTGGTATCGGCACATCCTTGGTGTCGTCGGCTGCCTGAATGTAGGATACAGACTTTGTCTCGCCCACCTTCGAGAACGCCACACCCGTTACGATGTAGATTGTCTCGCCACTCTTTGCCTCGCTCTGCAATGCGTCTTCGAGGTTGCTCCACACTCCGCTGTTGAAGCTGTTTTGCACCTGCGGTACCGAGTTGGTAACGTAGAAGGTCTGCTTCTGCATCTCCTCGTTTCCGTTGCGCGAGGCGTTTGGAATAAGGTGTCCGCGTGAGTATGTGTCGCCCTCGTAGGAGTGGTCGCAGAGGTTTACCTGCTCACTTTCGTCGATAAGTGGGTTGTAGTACCACTTCGACGGGCGTGACAACGAACCCATGTGGCTCGACGAGAGCGGATAAGCCACCCACATCGAGGTATAGGTTGAGTTGTCGTAGTAGGCGGTGTAGTTGCGCACACCACTCGCATTGACCTTCAACTCCACCGCATTAGGATAGAGCCCATTGGTGTCCTCGGCCGGCAATTCGAGCCAACTCTCGGTTGGCATCACCTTTGGCGTTGTCAGCGTTGTCGAAGCCGATGTTACAGCCGTGCCGTTTGTGGCGGTGCAAGAGGCATATACGGTATATGCCGTGTCGTACTCCAACTCCACATTGCTCACTTGGGCGTATGTCTGCGTTGTGCCTACATTGCAGGTCGCAGATGTTGTGTGCGAGGAGCTTGTGAAGTGGAAAGTTACATCGCCGTTAGAGATATATTCGGGACTCTCCACCATGCAACCCGCCCACGCCAAAGTGCCGTTAAGCGAAGCCGATATGTTAGTTAATCCCGGGGTAGGGTCCGTGGCAGGAGGGGTTACTTCCCCTCCTGTTCCACTACCCGAAGATCAGTTAAGTTTATAGAGCTGAATTGCCTGCTGTCCTGAATATGAACTACTCTTGTAGTAGCGGAAACGAACCTGATTTGAAGCAGAGTTGTATCGCAAATATGCACCGCCAGTACCCTTAATTGTTATATCGTCTGCACTTGCAAATGCAATTGTGTTGTTAAGTGCTGTAGCACTCTCATCGAGTTCATTTGAGTCTGTGCTTCTTCCGATATATTTGCCGCTTGCCGATTTGATAGAGTAGTTTGCATCACCGCTCTTGGCAATGGTAAATGCAATAGCTTTCATTGCATCGGTTGCCTCAATCTGATTGTTGCTAATTGTAACGGTCTTTGTGTTACCGACAGCGTCGAGAGTCGCAAGACTACCATCAAATGCCACCTTGCCGGTCTCGTAAACGATAAGGTATGTACCACTCCAATCACTTGGTGTCGAAGTAACCTTAACGAAGTGTGTGCCTCCCTGCTCTGGCTCATCGCCACCACCGGTGTTGCCGGCAGCCTGCGAAATGGTTACGGTCTGGCTCTCTGCACCCTCGTATGAGAGTGTTACAGTTGCCTCACGCGCTGCACCTGTGTTCTCGTCAACATAGAAAGTTACATCTGTGCTGCTAACCTCAAAGCCATGAACCCAAGTCTGATTAGCCGAAGCGGTTACGCTCTGACCAACAACAGGGTTTGTAATGGTATAAGTGATAGTTGGAACATCACCCGCAGCTGCAACATTAATAGTAGTAGCCGAAGTTACAGCCAATACCGGAGCAGGGGTCTCTGGTGTCTCGCCACCCTCGCTGCTACCGCCATAAGTTACGGTAAGAGCATCAAGGTACACCTTAGCCGAAAGTTTCGCAATTACTACACTTTCAACTGCAGTACTATATTCAATAGTTACCTTATCGCTACTTACAGTAACTGTTGCTCCGCTTGGAGTGCCAATTGAAGAGTTCAATGCATTTGCATAAGAGCTGCTATTTGCATCAAATACAATCTTTGTGATATTGCTTGGTGCAGTAACTGTGATTGAAGAACCAGAGTATAAACGAACTGGATTCGAATAATTTGCTACATTTGATGAAGCACTTGCCTTGTTGTTTACGAATGTAATACCATCATTTGACCAAGTCTGCTGGTTGTTATCCTGGCTAAGACGCTGTGCGGTGCTTGCAAACGATATTGTTCCTTCTCCGGACACTACCTCGCCAGCAGCCTGCTTCTTGTTCTGCGTAATAGTGAATGTAGTAGTAACATTCTCATAGTCTGCCTTTGTAGCAGTTACATTTACAGTTGCTGTACGCTCCTCAGTCTCGCTCTCGTTAACAGTTGCAGAGAAGGTAATCTTGCCATCAGCATAAGCGAGGTCCGACACCCAAGTATCATCGGTAGTAGCAGTGATTGCCCAACCGTCGCTATTGGTTGTAGTAACAGCAACCTCGCCACTTGTTGCATCGTGTGCGATAACTGCATTAGCAACCGAAAGGGTGATTGCAGGATCCTTTACAACATACTCGCCAACAAGCTTGTAGATGCAGATATCCTGCATACCACTGCTGTAGCAAGAGAAACGAGGATTACTGTTGTTGTATTTCACAATGTTTCGAGTGTTTGAACCCTGTGCAGTAACAGTTGCAACACCATTCTCGCCAATAGTGATAGCAAACGAAGCGTTCGCATCTATAGTTGTCTGTGACTTCAAGTTGTTGGAACTCGAGCTTGCTGCATAGAGATATTTGTTATCCGAAGTCTGGAATGCGAATGTACCCTCAACCGAACCCTCTACCAGGGTGAGAACCTCTACGGTAGAATCAATCTCGATAGTGCTGTTTTCGTTCTTGGTGATAGCAACAGCATCGCGGTAGTCGCCATTCTGCTTACCCATAGCCACATTGTAGCCCGCTGCAGCAATAACAACCTTATCACCAACGGCCAAGCCTGTGATGTTAGGAACGAGGTTGTAGGCGTTGTCCACCCACTCGATAGTCTCAATCTCCTCTACATTATTCGTGTCGAGCGATACATTCAAAGTAGTAACCTTACCCCTTGCCAAGTCGATATCTTGCGACAAAGTAATCTCCTTTGTGATTGTATAGCCCTCGGTCTGAGCATTGAAAGTGAGTTTTGAACCCGAAGCCAAAGTCTGTGGATAAACAATAATATAGGTTGCGTTTGCATTGTCCATCTCATACTGAGTAGCCTCGGTGTAAATTGCGGTTACGGTATTAGATTCTCCATAATACAAGCCCTCTTCCTCGTTGAGTTTCTGATTTACGACATCAAGATACACACGACCGGTAAGGTTTGACGCTGCAGTCATAGCAAGCGTTTTCACATGCTGACCAGCCAAAGTAGAGGTATTATCCTTCAATACAACCTTTACAATTGCACCCAAGCGAGCAAACTCCAAATCCGAGAGTTGGTTACCCTCTGCATCGAGTGTTACAGGCTTTGCAATCATAATATCAGCCTTACCATCAAACGAAGTTGCAGTAGGAGCCTGCTGAGTAGGTATATCTACCTTTGCTCCCAAAGCTGCGATACCATTCGTTGTGTATGGATAGTAAACATAGAGAGTGTTAGACAAAGCGGTAGTACCTGTAAAGGTTGTTATAGTCGCACGCTCTGTTGCATCATTAGTCAAATAATAGTTGTCTGCATCTTTCTCTTGTGCAGTATAAACACCAATCATATCGCCTACGCTCCAATATGGAGTTGTTCCCTCCAACTCGGTACGATTTTCAGATACAACAGTTGGTTTGTCTGCTGTAAGGGTTACCTTTACGAGGTTTGTGTCACCATTAACGGTTGTGTCGTTAAAGTTGTTCTCGCACGATACGAGAGCAGTTGCTGCAACTGCCCAAAGCATCATTTTTGTAAAAATCTTCTTCATAGCATTGCAGTTTTTAGAGTTCATAAGAATTACCGTTTTCAATAGCTCCCGCAGCACCCTCATTTCCGTATGTCAAATCGGGGTTCTGCGACACAAAGAATCCTGCCTCGGCTTTCACGAAGCAGACCTCGACAGTAGGTGCGGCATAGCCCCCTTCCGCAAGGTTTTTCATAAGGTCTAATTTGTTCATAATGAGTTTGTTAAGTATTAAATAAATAAAAAAATCGAATTCTTCTCACTAACCAAGGCGCAAAGGTACGCAAAAAATGCTGAAAAACAGCACATTCCATAGCTTTTTTTGAAACTTTTTTTGCTCTTTTTCAGGAAGTTGCCCCACAAGGGCTATGAGAGGGTGTTTTTTGTTGAGAGCAGAGAGCAGAAGCGCAAAATGCCGAATTGACAATTTGTAATTCTCACGGTACGGGATCGTACCCCGAGCCGCCCCACGGATGACAGCGAGCGATGCGCTTGGCGGCAAGCCAGCACCCCTTCAGTGGGCCATATTTGCGGATGGCCTCCAACGCATATTGCGAGCAGGTGGGGGTGTAGCGACACGCTGCGGGGGTGTAGGGCGAGATACATCTTTGGTAGAAGCGTATCAGCCCGATAAAGGGGAGTGCCACGACACGACGACAGCTACTGCGCAAGCTTCTCCAAAATTCGTTTTGTGGCATTTTCGATGGTTTTATAGTCGAGCACCTCCTTCGAGGAGTAGATAAGCGCAACTTGCAGATAGCGAGCGTCGTGGCTCTGCATAACTATCTGTTTATTAAGGCGGTACGCCTCACGCATACGGCGGCGCACGGTATTGCGTTTATTGGCTCGTTTCAGAAATTTCTTGGGTGTAGAGAAGAGCACCTCGGCACCCATCTCCTCGGCCGCCTCGGCATAGACCATATAGCGCAGAGGGTAGATAAAGCCACCCTTGCCCTCGGTGAAGAGGCGGCGTATAGCACCAAATGAATGGAGCCTCTCGGACTTATGTAGGGTTGCTGACACCTCGGTTATTCGGATTTGCGGCTACTTCTTGCGACTCTTCTTGGCGAGGCGGTTCTGCTGTGTGCGCAAAAACTCCTCCTTGGCCTCGTTGCTGCTGAAGACCACATCCTCGACAGCCTTGCCCTTGCGTACCTTCTGTATATAGAGGTCCACGGCCTTGGCGAGAGATGGAGCCTCGGGCGATGGGGCAGCGGCTTTGACACTTATATTGCACTCGGTGGCCTTCTTCAGTGTGCCCTCACCAAAAGTTGCGATGACAGGCATATTCTCGGGTGCGACCTTCTCGCAGATGCTCTTCACATCCCATGGCGAGTAGAGCAGCACCATATCGTAGGAGCAGAGCTCCTCGGCCGAGATGTCGGTAGCGACGGTGCGGGCCAAGATGATTGGCGAGTAGTTGATATTCAGGCGTGTAAGTGCCTCGGGTATCTCGGGCTTGTGTGGCTCCGAGAGCGAGAGCAGGAACTTCTCCGACTTATTCTTCACGATAAGCTCGATAAGGCCCTGGAACGAGCCATCGGCAAACGAAATCTTGCGCTTGCGATAGACGATATACTTCTGCAGGTAGAGGGCGATGCTCTCGGTCGAGCAGATATACTTCATCGTCTCGGGAACGGTGATGCGGGCATCTTCGCAGATATGGAAGAAGCTATCTATCGTGGTACGGGAGGTGAAGATCACCGCCGTATGATCCAAGATTGTAATTCGCTGACTACGAAACTCTTTTGGGGTAACGCCGATAACCTTAATAAGCGGGTTGTAATCGACCTGAACGCCGAGTCTTTGTGAAATTTCGTAGAAAGGTGACTTCTCTACGATTTTCGGTGCAGGTTGTGCAACGAGAATTTTGCTAACGGTATTGCTCATATTTCAAATTTTCCATCTTTTACCACTCTCCACGCACGATTGGAGCGACCAACAGCGACAATGGGAGAATTTCCAGGGCGCAAAGATACAAAAACCAATGGAAAATAGAAACTCTTTGGGCTCGAAAGAGCAAAAAAGTCTCTTTCAAGAAGAAAAAAATCGTTATCGAACATATTGAAAATAAGGCATAAAGCGCCACAGAGGCCACTTTATCGCCACCGAGAAGCATAACTAAAATAATTGGCGAGGCAAGCAACATCGTGCAACCGAAATTCAACATCTTGATATGCCAAATCTCGTTGCAGAATTTTTTGGCTCCGCCCACAGCACCTATAGCATTTATCAGCCCATACTCGGCAAGAATGGTGGCCGATATCGCCCCTGCCGACAGGATGCCGAGGCTCCAGCTGTTAAACTCCAGAAGTGGGGACATCAGCGGTCGCACACCCTCCAGCACTGTAAATCTGACAACGAGCAGCGAGAGCAGAATAACGCCACTCACGCCCAAGACAATCTCGATATTACGAATTTCGGCAGCGAAGATATGGGTGCTTGGTCGCTTTGTGCGAGGGCTTACTATCGACAGCAGAATATGGAGAAAAACCTCGTAGTAGCGCACCAAGGCAAAAATCAGAAACAGAGCCACCACCGCCACCGCCACCTGGTAGGCGATGCCGAGTGATGCAATGCCGAGCGACGCTTCGGCTGCCTCCTGCGCAGCAAGGTGGCTTGCCGTGCCGAAAAGCTCCTCGGCCGATATGGTATGTTGCAGCTCGTTCATTCTCTATGCCCGTTTCAGTGTTATGCGGAAGCGGCTACCCTTGCCGACCTCCGACTCCACGACCGCAATGCGACCGTGGTGGTACTCCTCGATGATGCGGCGTGAGAGCGAGAGCCCCAAGCCCCAGCCTCGGGTCTTGGTGGTGTAGCCCGGCTCGAAGATGCTCTTCCACTTCGACTTCGGGATGCCCTTGCCCGTGTCGGCAACATCGACCCACGCATTTTTTGCGTCGGAGCCGATGGTGACCACGATTTGTCCGTGTCCTTGCAGCGCATCGAGCGAGTTTTTCATCAAATTCTCCACCACCCACTCGAAGAGAGCGACATTTATCTTTGCCTTCACCTCGTCGATAGCCAGGCCGTTGTAGTCGAGAGTGACATTGCGAGGTATGCGCTTGCGGAAGTACATTACCGACTCTCCGACAGCCTCGTTGAGCGACCTGACAGTGAGTGGGGTGTCGGAACCAATCTTCGAGAAGCGGTCCACAATCTTCATCAGATGTGCCAAGTCCTTCTGCATCTCATCCACGGCCATCTGGTCCACGGGTTGCTCACGGAGATACTCTATCCAGCCGAGCAGCGACGAAGTCGGTGTGCCGAGCTGGTGTGCAGTCTCCTTGGCGAGGCCTACCCATATACGGTTCTGCTCGCCCTGCTTGACCGAGCGAAAGACGATGAAGCTCACCAAGACGAAGACCACGATGATAAACATCTGTATGTATGGGAAGATGTAGAGCGTGCGCAGGGTCTGGGAGTGGCCGTAGAATATGATGTGGTTGTGGGCGTTGGTCCACCAAAACTTCACCACTATCGGGGTGTTGTCCTTCGACATTCGTTGCAACACACGGTGTAGCTCCTTCTCGTTGTTCACGACCTCCTCGGAGATGAGATGGTGCGAGATAACACGGAGGTTCTCGTCAGTAATAATAAAAGGTATATTGTTGCGGTTGTTGATGATGGTTGCGATGAGCGGGTCGTTCATGTAGTCCCCCATAGCATCACGGTTTACCCTCTCCATGGCTGCCGCCCACAACTCCACATCGTGCTTCTCCTTCTCCCGCAGAGCCGAGGCCATGCGGTTGGTCATGATGAGCGAAGCGACGATAAGTGTCGTAGCTATGACGAGAATTACAAGACGCCCATTCTCGAAGATCCTATTTTTGAGGCGGCGCAACATCTATCAAATGCTATTTGCGTGCAGTGTCCTGCGAGGTTGTTATGCGCTTATACTCGGCTGGGTTCGAGAGGAGTGCCACGGCCTCGTTTATCACCTCGTCGCCCGATAGCGAGTTGGCAATAACGCCCTCGGCATAGGCGTAGCGCAGTACGATATTGGTGTTGATGCTCTCGATAATCTCCTTGCGGAAGGTCTCGAGGTTGCTCAACTTGTCGTCTTTGAGTCCTCGGTCTATCGCCTCGAGGCTCTCCTCGAGGGATGTGTTACGCTCCGAGGCGAGGGCCTTGCGCAGCCTCTCGAGGGCTATGCGTGACTCGGATTTGTACGGTATATCTCGCTCCATAACCATCTTCACGAAGTCGGCATAGTCGTTGTCATTTATCGAGAAGGTGCGCACATCTATCTTGTCGGCATTATGCTTGCGGATATAGTCGTCGCCATAATCCTCGATGATGCCCATAAGGTAGAGCGTCGCAGCAAAGTTGCTGATATACTTCGTCGGCACAACCTTGTCGGGCATAACACCTCCGCCATCATAGACCTTGCGACCTCGTGAGGTCTTGAACTCTCCGATGAGCGAGTCTGCCACAGACTCGGCACGCCCCTCCTTCGAGTAGTTCAACGCCTGTATGCAACGCCCCGAAGGGATGTAGTACTTGCCCACCGTAATCTTTGCGAAGGCGTTGTAGCCGAGAGGTGCCGTGCTCTGCACCAAACCCTTACCGAAGCTGCGTTGTCCGAGCAGCACACCTCGGTCAAGGTCCTGTATTGCTCCCGCCACGATCTCGGCAGCCGAGGCGCTGTTGCCGTTTATCAGGACCGCCAATGGCGTGTCGGGAAGCAGAGGCTCGTACTCGGTGCGGAGCTGTCGTGTTGCCATACCTCGGCCTCGGGTCTCAACCACCATGGTTCCTTTGGGTACAAAGAGTGAGAGCACCTTTATTGCGGAGTGCAGAAGGCCTCCACCGTTGTTGCGGTAGTCGAGGATAAGCGACTTCAGCTCACCCTCGCTTTGTAGGCGAAGTATTGCGGCCCGCATATCGTCGTAGCACTTGTCGGTAAAGTCTGCGTGGCGGATATAACCCACCCCGTCGGCAACATAGCCGGCGTAGGTTATGCTCGGAATGGCGATGCGTCGTCGTCTGATTTTACACTCCACGGTTGCACTGTCGAGCAGCTTTTCGATAGTCACCCTGACAGTGGTGTTTGGCTCACCACGCAGTCGCTTGCTTATATCTTCGACATTTGCTCCACGCATCGACTCTCCGTTTATGGCTACAATCTTGTCGCCCACCTTGAGCCCCACCTCGTCGGCAGGTGAGCCCTTGTATGGCTCGGCAATGATTACGAAGTCGCCCTTCTTGCGTATGAGCGCACCGATACCGCCATATCGGCCCGTCGTCATCGTCTCGAAGTCGGGCATATCCTCCTCGGGGATAAACGAGGTGTAGGGATCGAGCTTCGATGTTATGCCGTCGGCACCGTTGCGCATCATCTCGTCGGCATCGACCTCATCGACATACTCGGTGGCTATGGCCCGCATCAAATTGACCATAATCTCCATATTGCGCCCCAGACCGGCATCGTTGCGTGTGGCGAAGATGCCACCTGCAACCACCAAAGCAAGTGTCGCAACAAGTAGTGTGTATTTTATAAATTTACGCTTCATTATCCCAAATACCCAAATTCTTAAATCTCGCCCGCCTCTCTGCGGTGCTTGTTCTTGATGTATCGCTCGGCATCGAAGGCGAGGCGCACCGAGAGGCTTCGCAAACCCTGCACCTCAATTTGAGTGCCGTTCTGACGAACTACCACCTCATCTTCGAAGAGCCTTATCAGTCGGCGTACCCCTTTGGCACGGTAGTGCAACTCTGTGTCGCTGCCCGCGACCAACTCCATACCTGCCACCTCGGCTGCCATATTCAACTCTTCGCGGTCTGCAACGATGCTGCCCTCGAAGCTACGCTTGGCGAAGCCGAAAATCGGATATGTCGCTGCCAAAAGTATGGTTACGACCACCATCGACCACCCTCTCCATGTCGAGAACAACAACTCCCAACGCTGCCCGAATGTTACCACCGAGTGCTCCGAGTAGTGCATCAACGCCATCATCGCTACATATAAAACGCACAGGGCGACCAGATATTTTGCCGAACGAATAATGTATTTCTTCATAATTTTTGGTTTTTAACTATTAGCCATTGGCTTTTTACTTTTTGTGGCAACGAATGGCAACGAATGGCAACGAATGGCATTCGTTCGCTACGCTCACTTAATGACAAAGAATGATAACAACCTTCTCCGACCTGCCATTCAGCAGTCGTCAGACTGCGAATGCCATTCAGAGCTGAAAGCTCGAATGCCATTAAATGCCATTTTTGTTGTCGCACGACAAATTCGTCAATTCTCAATTGAAAGTATTGCCTCCGCAATACTCTCCATCAACCATTTTGGTGTTGAGGTAGCACCGCAGATGCCTACGCTGTCGGCTTCCTCGAACCACCCTCGTTGCAGCTCTCCCGCCTCCTCGATATTGTAGGAGCGTTCATTTGTCTGGCGACAGATGTCGTACAACACCTTGCCATTACTCGACTTGCGACCGCAGACAAACACTACAACATCGTGTTGCGAAGCAAACTCTCGCAGATGCTCCTCTCGTGAGGATACACGCCTGCATATAGTATCGTCGGCCGTGAGCATATCTTCGCTCGGCAGTCGCTTACGCATAATCTCGGCCAGGCGATTGAATTTCCCGACACTCTGGGTTGTCTGCGACAGGAAATATATCGGGCGCAAGAAGTCTATCTGCTCCAAATCCTCTTCGCTCTCCACTACGATAGCCGCCTCATCGACCTGTCCGGTCAGACCGACCACTTCGGCATGACCACGCTTACCGAGGATAACCACCGTGCCTCCGCACTCCTGCATCTTGCGATGTGCCTCCTTGACCTTGCGTTGTAGTGCTGCGACTACGGGGCATGTCGCATCTATAATCTCGATGCCGTGCTCTTTGGCGAGGGTGTAGGTGCGAGGTGGCTCGCCATGCGCACGAATTAACATCCGTTTGCCGGCTATGGTTGGTATATCTTCGTGCGAGATGGTCCGTAAACCCAATGCCTCGAGTCGTTGCACCTCAATACGGTTGTGTACAATATCTCCCAACGAGGCTATAGCACCCGTTTGCAACGCCTTCTCGGCCTCGTTGATTGCCCTTACAACCCCGAAACAAAACCCCGAATTTATATCAATCTCAACACGCATATTCTTGCTTTTAGCCATTGGCCATTAGCCATTGGCTTTTTTATTTTTTTAGCTAATGGCTAATAGCTAACAGCTAATAGCCCAATGAGTTTAAGCGAGTGCTTCTTGTACTCGCTTAAACTCATTGTCAAACCACTCCATCTGCTCCTCGACAGTCATATAGCTATTGTCGAGAACGATGGCATCTTCGGCTTGTTGCAGAGGTGACACGGCACGACTCATATCGGCCTTGTCGCGCGATACGACATTCTCGAGCACCTCCTCGAACGACACCTTGTCGCCCTTGGCCGTGAGTTCTGCGAAGCGACGCTCGGCACGCACCTTCGCATCTGCTGTCATAAATATCTTCAGCTCGGCATCCGGAAATACCACCGTGCCGATATCTCGCCCATCCATCACTACACCTCGCTTGCGCCCCATCTCCTGTTGCATAGCCACGAGCTTCTCTCGCACCTGCGGGATAGCACTCACGGGGCTCACGCAGTTCGAGACCTCGATGGTGCGTATCTTGCCTTCGACCAAGTCGCCATTGACATAGATGTCGCTTGCCCCACGAAGAGGGTTGAAGCGGAAGGTGATGGATATATCGCCAAGCTGCTTGATTATGGCCTCCTCATCGACTATGCCCGAGCGTATGGCTCCATGCTCGAGAGCGTAGAGTGTTACGGCTCGATACATTGCGCCTGTGTCGATGAAGATGTAACCAAGACGCTGTGCAATGCTCTTGGCAAATGTGCTCTTGCCACACGACGAGAAGCCGTCGAGGGCGATGATGATCTTTTTAGCTGGTTGCTCCATTTGGTATAACAGTAGTAAGTATGGTGATGACACCGAGGAGTCCTATTACAACTCCTGCGATGCGGTTTATTGTTGCCATGTGGTGTGGTCGGAAACGACGACGGAAGAGGTTTATCAAGAGTGTGAGCAAGAACCACCAGATGACGGCTCCGGCCAAGAAACCTGCGATGATAAGAAGGCTCGACGATATCGAGGCTATATCTCGTGAGCCGTCGTGCGAGGCTACACCGAACATTGCAAAAAATGCAAGCAGATATGGTACGACTGTGACGAAGTTTGCCATCGTGAAGCCGAACATCGAGACAAAATCTCGCCAGGTGGAGTCTGTGCCGGCACGGTTGCGCCTGATTTGAGGTGAAGGCTTCTGAAAAAATATCACAACACCCACCACGATAACGAATATACCACCCAAAAGCGATATGATGTAACTATACTTTTCGATTTGAGCCTCCAGCATTGCGTAGAAGAAGAAGGCGATGATAGCCATCAGTGTGTCGGCACACGCTACACCCAAACCCGAGATGAAACCGGCTCTACGCCCCTTGCTCAAGGTGCGCTGAATACACAATACGGCAACGGGTCCCACCGTTATAGAAGAGGCGAGGCCTACGGTCATACCACGCAGCAAGATGTCGATAGTTGTCAGAAACATATCACTTGTTAGTTGCGATTTAGGCAAACTATACCGCAAAGATAGAAAAAAATATCAAACAATAGCCAATATTGCAGATTATGATTTTACACATAGTGTGCCGATATTCACTCTTTGTTGATAACTTATTGAGGGAAAGGGTGGAATAAAACGATTAAAAATATATATTTGTAACACTTAAAAATACACTTACAGAAGATGAACGAGAATAGATCACAGGGATTAGACCTTGAACTCGATGCCGAAGTGGCACAGGGTCACTACTCGAATTTGGCGATTATATCACACTCCACATCGGAGTTTATCCTCGACTTTGCCGCTATTTTGCCGGGCTTACCAAAGGCGAAGGTTAAGAGTCGTATCATTCTCACTCCCGAGCACGCCAAGCGTCTTTTGATGTCGTTGCAGGATAATGTCGCCCGCTACGAAACCAATGTTGGTCGTATCGAGATACCGCAGCAGCAAGCGCCGATAGGATTCTCGCAAAAGTTAAACTAAAAATCGTTCTGATGAGTTCTTTTTGCACAAGCCTGCGGAGAGCAAAATGCTCACATACGCTTAAGTATGCTCCGCTTTTGCTCCCTGGCCTCGCACAAAAATAATCTCATCATAAGCGATTTTAGGCAGGAATGGTTCTGATTGGCTCTTTGTTTGTCACAAAAATAGCTCAATCATTGACGATTTTCACTACGAATTGAGAGGGTAGAGTAAAAAATCTCTATCCTTTTTTGCGCTCGGGGTTTGGGGCGCCATTGTGAGATGGTACAAGAAAATAGTAGTGAGCCGAGTCGAATTTATTCGAGCAAAGGAACACTACTATTTTCTTGCAATAACTACCGTAGGCTGTTATCCAAACCCCGCAACAATAGTGAAAAACGGAGTTTTTCCAAAGTTTTTTGGGCGACTTTCTTTCAAAAAAGTTGCAAAGAGAGGAGCGTTACTCCTCCAATCGGATAATATTTGCTCCGATGGCGTTCAAGCGACCCTCGATATCGCGATATCCTCGGTCTATCTGGTCGATATTCTGAATTGTACTTACGCCCTCGGCACTCATTGCTGCAATCAGCAACGCCACACCCGCACGAATATCGGGCGAAGACATCTTCGCCGCACGAAGTTGGTGCTGGTGGTCCTGACCTATTACGGCAGCACGGTGAGGGTCGCAAAGGATAATCTGCGCACCCATATCTATCAACTTATCCACGAAGAAGAGGCGGCTCTCGAACATCTTTTGGTGAATTAACACCGTACCCTTTGCCTGTGTCGCCACAACGAGGAAGATAGACAAGAGGTCAGGTGTCAGACCCGGCCAAGGAGCATCGGCAATGGTCATAATCGAGCCATCAATAAAGCTCTCGATGCGGTAGTGGTCTTGCTGTGGGATATAGAGGTCATCGCCTCGTCGCTCCATAGCGATACCAAGGCGTGCAAACTGCGCAGGGATAATGCCGAGATTTTCAAACGACACACCCTTGATGGTAAGTTCCGAACGGTTCATCGCAGCCATTCCGATAAAGCTACCAACCTCAATCATATCGGGCAACATCGTGTGCGTAGTGCCTCCGAGCGACTCCACACCCTCAATTTCGAGGAGGTTCGAGCCTACGCCCGAAATCTTTGCTCCCATACGGTTGAGCATCTTGCACAACTGCTGCAAATATGGCTCGCAGGCTGCGTTGTAGATTGTGGTCTTGCCTTTGGCAAGCACGGCTGCCATAACGATATTTGCCGTACCTGTAACCGAAGCCTCGTCGAGCAACATATATGTACCCTTCAACTCCTTCGCCTTGACGGTGAAGAAGGCCTCGGCTGCATCGAAATCGAACTCTGCACCGAGCTTTTGGAAGCCGATAAAGTGGGTGTCGAGTCGGCGGCGACCGATTTTATCGCCACCCGGCTTTGGAATATAACCCACACCGAAACGAGCCAACAGCGGACCTACAATCATCACCGAGCCACGCAGACGGGCGCAGCGGTTGCGGTAGTCATCGCTTG
>SUZW01000035.1 GCA_015059685.1 Rikenellaceae bacterium
GATAAACAGTGCAGGCGGAAACACCTGTGCCGTAGATGCCTATGCCGATGGCATCAGTTGGTGTGGTTGTTACAATATGTCGGGCAACTGCTGGGAGTGGACATCGACAGTTGAAGTTGCACAAAATGGAGCCGAGAAGGGCGATGAGGTAAATATCATTCGTGGAGGCTCGTGGTATGCCACATCATCGAGTTGCAAAGTATCGTTCCGTGGCGAGGGCAGACGCCCATCGGGCGCATATAACACCGTTGGCATACGCATTGTCGCCGAACGAAAATAATTTTTGGGCTATTAGCCGTTAGCCATTGGCCATTGGCTATTTTATGGCGCAATTTTTAGAGGTTGTTAAAGGTTGTTAGAGGTATTTAGAGGCTGTTAGAGTTGCGCCACTCTAATTCCTACTAATAACCCCTAACTACCGCTAATAGCCTCTATTTTCTCGGCGCACTTTGCAACTCTCGAGAATAATTTTTTTGGCTTTTAGCCATTTTAGAGAATTTAGTGAGTTTAATGAATTTAGGGATTGACACATCGCCAAACTCCCTAATTTCTCTAATCCCCCTAACAAGCTAACGGCTAAAAGCCAAAAAAATAAAAAATCTCTCGTCTTTAATCCCACTTCGTGGGCTTTTCCTCCTTCTTGCAGGGGATAGTCTGCAAGCAGCCTCTCCTCTTGCTTCGTGCGTCGGTTCGTCTCTCGTCTTTTTTTTAGGTAATTATAAAATTTCTCTCGTCTTTTTATTATCTTTGCGGAGATATGAAGCATTTTATAGCCATACTAATAGCTTTTGCTGCGCTTGTTTCGTGCGGTGGTGTGCGCAAAAAGAGTGCGGCTCCGCAAGCCATCGAGCCGACCTTCTACACCTACGAGGTCGTGGCGGAGTACCCCCATTTGCGCACAAGTTATACGCAGGGTTTGCAGTTCATAGATGGCGAATTGTGGGAGGGAACGGGCGAGTATGGCAACTCCCGAATTTTGCGCACCGACCTCGCTACGGGCAAGGTTTTGGAGGCAAAACCAATCTCTGACGAGGAGTTTGGCGAGGGTATAACCCTGCTTGGCGACAAGATTTATCAGCTCACTTGGCTCAATGGCAAGTTGCACATCTACGACCGCAAGAGTTTGCGCCACCTCGCCACCCACACCTACAAGGGCGAGGGCTGGGGCTTGACCACCGATGGCGAGAGGTTGTATATGTCCGATGGCTCGAACTATATCCGCATTCTCAACCCCGAAACAATAAAGCAGGAGGGGCGTTTTGGTGTTACTTTGCGAGGAGAATCTTTGCGGTATCTCAACGAGTTGGAGTGGATAGATGGCAAGATTTGGGCAAATGTCTATACCACTGACCATATCGTAATTATCAACCCCGAAAACGGAGTTGTCGAGGGTGTTATCGACCTCTCGGGCATACTCCCCGAAAAGGAACGAGATAGTCGCACCGATGTACTCAACGGTATAGCCTACGACAAGGCGACGAAGCGCATCTTTGTAACGGGCAAAAATTGGAGTAAACTTTACGAAATTAAGATTATAGCACAATGATTACGGCAGTAGAATTTCGCAGACACCTGCATCGCCACCCCGAACTCTCGTTCGAGGAGGTGCAGACCGCTAAATATATCGAGCAGTGCCTCACCGAGGCGGGCATTTCGCACTCCCGCATCGCCAAAACGGGTGTTTTGGCAAAGATTGAGGGCAAGGGCGATTTGTCGAAAGCGGTCGTTTTGCGAGCCGATATTGACGCTCTCCCAATCGAGGAGCAGACAGGCTTGGAGTACGCATCGCAGAGCTACGGTGTGATGCACGCCTGCGGACACGATATTCACGCTGCGGTGCTGTATGGCGTATTGTTGCGCCTTGCCGAGAAGCCCGATTTCGAGGGTACCATCTTCGGTATTTTCCAACCGGGCGAGGAGTGCAACCCGGGCGGTGCATCGAAAGTTTTACAAGAGGAGCCATTCAAGGGTTACAATGTTGTGGCTGTGATTGGCGAACACACCGACAGCGGTTTGGAGGTTGGCGAGTTGGGCTTCTGCAAGGGGGAGTTTATGGCCGCCAACGACGAGCTGCGCTTTTGGGTGCGAGGTAAGGGCGGACATGGAGCGATGCGTGCGCAGTTGAATGATACGGTGGTTGCTGCGGCACATCTTGTAACGATGCTCAATGCCGTAAATGACGAAAATACAGTACTTTCGATAGGCAAGGTTGTTGCCGATGGCGCAACAAATATTATCCCTGACGAGGTCTATATGGAAGGTACGATGCGCTGTTTCAGCGAGGAGCATCGCCACACCGTTTGGCGCATTATCGAGGCGGCAGCGCAGTCGGTAGATGCGAAGTTTGGCACAACGACCGAGGTGGATATAAACCACGGCTACCCTGCCGTAGTGAGCGATGATGCACTTGTCGAAAAGGCTATCGCCCTCGCCACCGAGAAAGGCGTTTCGGTAAAGATGCTCGAAAAGCGATATACAGCGGAGGATTTCGGACACTACTGCGTGAAATATCCGGCGCTATTCTATCGTTTAGGAGTAGGAACATCGGCAGGTCGCAGCCACACCTCAACCTTTGCTCCCGACGAGAGAGCGATAGAGGTTGGCATTGAGTTTATGGAGGAGTTGGCAAGGAGTCTATGACTCTCGCAATGACGAATACACAAAAACAGCCAATGGCTAATGGCTAATGGCTAAAAGCAAAAAAGAAAGATGAAAGAGAGAAAATCAAAGCGAACAACGAAACGAGGAAAGAAGATTTCATTTAACGACCGTGCGGGATTTATCGTAAACGCATTTCGCGAGATGCCCGAGAAGCGGTTTACACTAAAATATCTCGCTGCCGCATCGGGCGGAGCAGACCGAGAAGGTCGCAACCTCACAATGAGCATACTCGAACACCTGCTCGAACAGGGCTATATCGAGTGCGAGGGCAGAGGAAAGTACCATTTGAGCCGCAGCAAAATGCCACGCTACGAGGGTGTGGTCGATATGTCCGCCTCGGGAGCTATGTATGTGCAGTGCGAGGAGTTGGAGAGCGATGTATTTGTGCATCAGCGCAATACACACAACGCCCTGAATGGTGACCGTGTCGAGGTTATCGTAACCCACACCTCCCGCAACGGAGCCAAGGAGGGCGAAATATCGAAGGTCTTGGAGCGTTCGCCTCGTTGCTACGCAGGTCGTGTGGAGATAGCATCGAAGACGATGGCGATAGTAGTTCCCGACTCGCGCAAGATGCCTGTCGATATTGCTATTTCGCTCAAAAAATATCCCCACCTCAAACAAGACGACAAGGTTGCTGTGCGCATCGTTGAGTGGCGCAATGGCGACCGCCTGCCACAGGGCGAGTTGGTAGATGTGCTTGGCGAGGCGGGCGATAACAATGCCGAGATGCACGCCATTCTGCTCGAATATGACCTTCCGTACAAGTTCGAGGAGCAGGTTGTAAAGGCCGCCGAGGCGATAGATGGTCGCATCACCGAGCGAGATATTGCCGAGCGTAGGGATATGCGTGATGTGCCAACCCTTACGATAGACCCGGCCGATGCAAAGGACTTCGACGATGCGCTATCGGTACGCCCGATTGGTGATGGCAAGTGGGAGGTCGGTGTCCATATTGCCGATGTTACGCACTATGTCAAGCCCGACACCACGATAGATGACGAGGCGGTAGAGCGAGGAACTTCGGTATATCTCGTCGATAGAACAATCCCGATGTTGCCCGAGAGGTTGTGTAACGACCTCTGCTCGCTACGACCACACGAAGATAAACTCGCCTTCTCTGCCGTTTTCCACATTGACGAGAAGGGAAAAATCTCGCAGGAGTGGTTTGGTCGCACCGTGATACACTCCGACCACCGCTTCGCATACGAGGAGGCGCAGAAAATCATCGAGGAGGGCAAAGGCGACTTCTGCAACGAGATTTTGACACTCCACAACCTTGCTCAAACACTTCGCAAGGAGCGTTTCCGCAAGGGTGCGATAGCCTTCTCTCGCCGTGAGGCAAAATTCCACCTCGACGAGCAGGGACATCCTACGGGCGTATATTTCAAGGTGCAGAAGGAGGCCAACCAGCTTATCGAGGAGTTTATGTTGCTTGCCAATCGTCGTGTAGCGGAGTTCTGCGCACGGGCGCACGGCAAGGAGCGCACAATGGTGTTCCGTGTGCACGACACTCCAAACAGCGACAAGTTCGAGCGTTTCCGCTCCTTCATCTTGCGCTTCGGTCATATCTTCAAATCGCCACTCGACAAGGGCAATGCCGCAGCAAAGGAGCTGAATAAACTCCTCGCAACAATAAAGGGCAAACCCGAGGAGAATGTCGTCTCGACACTCGCCATTCGCTCAATGGCAAAGGCGGTCTATACCACCGACAATATCGGACACTACGGCTTGGCGTTCCCATACTACACCCACTTCACATCGCCAATTCGCCGCTATCCCGATATGATGGTACATCGCTTGTTGCAGCGTTATCTCGATGGAAAACGCTCGGCCGACAAGGATATGCACGAGTCACTATGCGTGCGATGCTCGGAGCGTGAGGTCGTGGCAGCCGAGGCGGAGCGAGCTTCGATAAAATATAAGATGGTGGAGTTTATGGCCGACAAAATCGGTGAGGAGTTCGATGGCCATATCTCGGGCATGAACGAGTGGGGCATATATGTCGAGTTGGAGAACTCAATAGTCGAGGGTATGGTGCTTATGCGTGATATCCCGGGCGACTACTACCAATTCGACGAGGAGCGTTACGAGGTCTATGGTCACGCCACAGGCAAGGTCTTTACCATTGGCGACAAGATGCGTATCCGTGTCAAGAGTGCCGACCTGCGACGACGACTCTTGGACTTCGAGTATGTTGGTTAATTAGCTATTAGCCATTAGCCATTAACCTTCGGTCTTCACTGCTCCGCCTCGGCAAAGTCTGCAAGCAGCCTCTGCACTCGGCTTAATCGCAGCGGTGGCCATTAGCTTTTTTGCATCATTACCAATATAAAAAGACAGAAGGCCGTACAACGATGTACAGCCTTCTATCTTTTTATAATAAGAGTTATTACTCCTCGGCTACAACCGAGAGAGTAACCTCACCCTTAACCTCACGGTGGAGCTTAACGGTAGCCTTGTACTCACCTACGGTGTTGATAGCCTCAACGGTAATGTTCTTCTTCTCAACCTCTACGCCCTTAGCTGCGAGAGCCTCAGCGACATCAGCCGAAGTGATAGTACCGAAGATACGACCCTCCTCTGCCTTAACAGCAAACGAGAGTGGGAGGTTAGCAAGCTTCTCGGCGAGAGCCTGAGCATCAGCCAAGATCTTTGCATCCTTGTGTGCACGCTGCTTGAGGTTCTCTGCCAAAACCTTCTTTGCAGAAGCGGTAGCGTGCTTTGCGAAGCCCTGTGGAATGAGGTAGTTGTTCGCATAACCCGGCTTTACGACAACGATATCGTTAGCGTATCCGAGGTTCTCTACATCCTTAATCAAAATAATCTCCATAGTCTCGCCCTCCTTTATTTCATACAATCGGTTACGAATGGCAAAATTGCGAGGTGACGAGCACGCTTAACAGCCTGAGCCACCTTCTTCTGGAACTTCTGCGAAGTACCGGTCAAACGACGAGGGAGGATCTTACCCTGCTCGTTGAGGAACTTCTTCAAAAATTCGCCATCCTTGTAATCTACATACTTAATGCCGAGCTTCTTGAAACGGCAATACTTCTTCTTCTTAACATCAACCGATACTGGGTTGAGGTAGCGCAACTCGCCACCCTGGTTCATCTCTGCCATAGTTTACTCCTCCTTGTTTTTGTTAGCAAGCTTGGCACGACGCTTCTCCGAGTACTCTACAGCGTACTTGTCCTGCTTGAAAGTTAAGAAACGGATAACTCGCTCATCGCGACGATACTGAGTCTCGAGGGTGTTGATCAACGAACCCTCACCGGTGAACTCGACCAAGAAGTAGAAACCGGTAGTCTTCTTCTGAATAGGGTATGCAAGCTTCTTCAAGCCCCAAGCCTCAACATTCACAATCTGACCGCCGTTCTCGGTGATAACCCCTTGGAATTTGTCAGCAACCTCTGCTACCTGAGCCTCAGAGAGCACCGGAGTGACAATGAAAACGGTTTCGTAATTGTTCATAATTGTTTAATTATTAAATGTTATGCTACTATTTAGCGGCTGCAAAGGTAAGAATTATTTTCTAAACCACAAAACAAATTTGCAATTTGGTGCGACAATGTGTGCGCAATGGTCGATTTTCAGGCGAAAAAACAGACCGAGGCAGCCTCAAAGCCACCTCGGTCCCCAACATATTTATTACTTATCTACCTACCTGCTCGCCTATTCGAGTTCGTCGGTTGTTGAACCCATACCATCGAGCTCGAGGCTGGTACCATCACCGTTGCTCAAAGTGAAACCACGCTCGATAGCAACACTATAATACTGCACCATTGGTGCCGAGTAGCTATTCAAAACTATCTTTTTCATAT
>SUZW01000015.1 GCA_015059685.1 Rikenellaceae bacterium
TTCGATAACAGGGAGCGATGGTGTTACCTGCTCGGCAGCCTTTTGGGTGATTGTAATCTTTAAGGTCGAGCCATTGCACGAGATGATAATCTCGGCAGCACGGTCTGCACCCGTATCATTCGCTTCAAGCGTAATCGAGAGCGTGTAGGTTCCCGCCTCGCCATGGTCGGGCGAGATGGTGAGCCACGATGCACCCGAGCGTACCTCTTGTACCGTTGCGCTCCAAGCGGCACTTGCCGTAAAGGTAATGCCTGCACCCGACAAAGCGTCGCTTTCGAGCGTCTGATTGAGCAGTTCGGTAGCATTTTCATCGAGCGTGATACTTCCGAAATCGGTATTTCCGCCCTCTCCAAAACCTCCCTCACAGGAGATAAACAACATCGCTACAAGCGATAAAATAAGATAAATTCTCTTCATAATTGTTTGTGTGTTTATTGTTAATAGTACTAATTTATGGTATCAACCAATTGTATATCAACAAAATACCCCCCCCCGAAAAATCGAAGGAAGGCATTTCTGACTTCTCTTATTTGAAGTATATACTCATAGACTTCGTTATGTTGCTACTGCAAATATAGCACTTTATTTCGCAAATTGCAAAATTTCTCTCGTCTTTGACCCGTGCAAGCACGGCTCTTCACTGCTCCGCCTCGGCAAAGTGCAAATACATTTGTCCTCTGCCCTCGGCTTAATCGCAGCGGTCGTCTCTCGTCTAAATTCAAAAGTTTTCCGTTTTTTTGAAATTTCTCTCGTCTCTCGTCTCTCGTCTCTCGTCTTTTTATTATCTTTGCAAAAAATAAGATAGGTAGGTTCTATAAATTAGGTCGAGTAGATTTTGAAATTTATTTTGAGGAGATTTCTAATTCTTTTACAATGGCGCAATGCGGGCATTGTAACTGCGTAAAAGTTAGGAATATACCAAAATAAATTCAAAAGCGACCGAAATGGAACTTGCCAAATAAAAAAATAATTGAACACTAATTTATAGAACATACCTAACCTATGCAAATTAAAACTTTTGTTTTTAATCCGATTCAGGAGAATACATATATCGTGTGGGACTCCACGAAGGAGTGTATCGTGATAGATGCGGGCAACCTCTCGGCGCGCGAGGATAAGATGTTGGCGGAGTTTATCGAGGAGCAGGGGTTAAAGCCTGTCTTGGCGGTAAATACCCACTGCCACTTCGACCATATTCTTGGCGTTGAATTTCTCAAAATGACCTACGTAGTGAAGTTTGCTGCTTCGTCTGCCGACCTCGACCTCCTCAAAAGCGGTCGTGCAAGCGGTGCAATGTTCGGTATGGAGTTGGGCGCATTGCCCGAAGCGATAGATATCGACCTTGCAACAACGCCAGAGGTGCGCTTCGGCAATACCGTGTTGCGTGTTATCCCTACGCCGGGGCATACTCCGGGTTGCGTGTCGCTCTTGCACGAGGAGTCGAAAACGCTCTTTACGGGTGATACCCTCTTCCGCGAGAGCATTGGTCGCACCGACCTTCCGGGTGGCGACTACCCTACGATTATCAAGTCGATTTTGGGCTCGATTTTGCCGTTGGGCGACGAGGTCGTGATATATCCAGGTCACGGTGACAAGAGCAATATCGGTCACGAATCGCTCTACAATCCATTTGTGGTCGAGGCCTTGAACGGAGAAGTAAATTATAATTAGAGTCGTTAGGGGCGTTAGAGTCGTTAGAGAAAAAATAATTTAGCTAATGGCTAATGGCCAATGGCTAAAAGCTAAATAATATGCGTATAGATATCTTAACAGTTGTACCTGAACTCTTGGTGTCGCCTCTGAATGAGTCGATATTGAAGCGTGCGCAGGAGGGAGGTTTTGCCGAGATACATATCCACAATATCCGCGACTACTCGGAGGATAAACACCACAAGGTCGATGACTACCCTTTCGGTGGCGAGGCTGGTATGGTGATGAAGATTGAGCCGGTGTTCCGCTGCATCGAGAAGTTGAAGCGCGAGCGTCACTATGACGAGATTATCTTCACCTCGCCAGATGGTATTCGCTACGACCAGCACGAGGCAAACCGACTCTCGACACTCGAAAATATAATTATCCTCTGCGGACACTATAAGGGCATCGACTATCGCATTCGTGAGCATCTTATCACTCGCGAGATTTCGGTTGGCGACTATGTCCTGACGGGTGGCGAGTTGGCAGCAGCGATTATTACCGACTCGGTGGTACGCCTCTTGCCGGGTGCTATTGGCGACGAGGCATCGGCACTCACCGACTGCTTCCAAGACGATTTACTCGCTCCGCCTGTCTATACACGCCCTGCGGAGTTTAACGGCTGGAAAGTACCAGAGGTGCTTTTGTCGGGCAACTTTGCCGAAATAGCCAAGTGGCAAGACGAACAAGCCTACGAAAGAACAAAGGCTTTAAGACCGGATTTATTGGAAGAATAGAAGCATGAAGTACTACATCATAGTCGGAGAACCGTCTGGCGATTTGCACGGTAGCAACCTGATGAAGGGAATTGTGGCGGAGGATTCCGAGGCGCAGTTCCGCTTCTGGGGTGGCGATAAGATGGCGGAGGTCGGTGGCAGGGAAAACCTTGTCAAGCACTACCGCAAAACTTCGTTTTTCGGCATTGCGCAGGTTGTGCGTAACCTACGCACCGTACTCGGTCAGATAGATGAGTGCAAGCGAGATATCGAGGCGTTCAACCCTGATGTTGTGATACTTATAGACTACCCAAGCTTCAATATGCGCATCGCCAAATGGGCAAAGGCAAAGGGGTTGAAGGTCTATTACTATATCGCCCCAAAGGTGTGGGCGTGGAAGGAGTGGCGAGTGAAGTCAATTCGCAAATATGTCGATAGGCTCTACACCATCTTCCCGTTTGAAACAGAGTACTTCCGTTCCAAGGGCATAGAGCCAGTATTCTGCGGTAATCCGCTGTGCGACTCGATAGCGCAATACAAGGCAACAATGCCATCACGAGAGCTGTTTTTGAGCGAAAACGGGCTTGACGAGCGCCCTATCGTGGCTCTGCTGGCAGGTAGCCGCAGGTCGGAGATTAAGGATAATTTGGCGGATATGATAGCCATTTCGCGCCACTTCCCCGACTATCAGTTTGTGGTGGCGGCGGTGCCGTGGCTCGAAAGAGAACTCTACGAGAAGATTTTGCAAGGCTCGGAGGTTAAGGTGGTCTGCAACAAGACCTACGACACGCTGATTTATGCCGAGGCGGCAATCGTTACATCGGGAACGGCAACCCTCGAAACGGCATTGATGAATACGCCCGAAATTGTGCTTTATCATGTGCCGAAGATTTACGAGTGGTTGCGCCCTATCGTGCTGAAAATACCGTTCATTTCGCTTGTAAACATCAATCTCGGCAGGGAGTGCGTGCGTGAGATTGTGGTAAATAAAATCGATGTCGAGGCGGTGAGTGAGGAGTTGCGCTCCATCTTGGAGGGCGGCTCGAAACGAGCAAAGATGCTTGCCGACTTTGCCGAATTGCAGGAAATGATGGGTGGCGAGGGTTCGAGCCTTCGCACTGCAAAAGATATTGTTAATTCACTGAAATAGATGAAGATAGTTTCTATACATAACGCCCTTGCAAGTGGCAAAGATTTGTGGCTGACTGTGCGCTCAGATTCCTCGGTGCTGCGCAATAATGATGACTTCTATATGCCCCCATTCTCGCAGGATATGCGTTGCACGGTGGGATATTACTTGCGTGTTACACGCCTTGTAAAGTGCCTGAACGAGAAGTTTGCTTCACGCTGCTATGATGCTGTGGGTGTGGCGGTTGCCTTCACTGCGCAAGATGTTGTTGAGCAAAATTGTGCGCTCGGCAGACCGTGCGATGAGGCGTACTGCTTCGACAAGTCTATTGCCCTCTCGCCCGAAACGATTTCGCCCGATGCAGTGGCTAATGGAGTACTTGATATAAAGGTTGGTAATGCGGTGCTTAATAGCGACTTATCGGCTGTTAAATTATCGCTCGATAAAGCCCTTGCAAAGGCTTCGGAGTTGCTTACACTTAAAACGGGCGATATCGTTTATCTCGCAGCAACCGAGCCTTTTGCGCCACATATTGGCGAGCGTGTGGAGGTTGCTCTGAATGGAACAACACTGCTCGATTTTGAGATTAAATAACGATTTTGGTATGCGAATTGTAGTACTTGGTCCGGCGCACCCCTATCGTGGCGGTTTGGCAACGATAATGATGACTATGGCTCGTGAGATGCAGAGTCGTGGAGATGAGGTTAAGGTCTATACCTTCTCGCTGCAATACCCTTCGTTGTTGTTCCCGGGTAAGAGTCAGACGGTCGATACGCCTGCGCCACAAGATTTGCATATCGAGCGTGTGGTAAATAGCTGTAACCCACTGAATTGGATAGCTTTGGGTCGCAGACTTTACCACGAGGCGCCCGATATGATTTTGATGAAGTATTGGACACCTTTTATGGCTCCGTGTTTTGGTACCATAGCCCGCCTTGCCCGACGAAACGGCAAGACAAAGGTTGTGTGCCAGATAGATAATGTCGAGCCACACGAACATCACATCATAGATAAACCGTTCAACCGCTACTACCTCGGTGCTGTAGATGGTTTTGTATATATGTCGGAGCAGGTGCATGGCGAACTTACGGCTTACACCTCGGCACCGATGCTGTACTCGCCACACCCTATGTTCGAGAACTTTGGCGAGCGTGTCGAGCGTGAGGAGGCGTGTCGAAAGCTCGGCATCGACAGCCACTATCGCTATATGCTGTTTTTTGGTTTGATTAGAGATTATAAGGGGTTGGATATGCTCTTGGAGGCGTTTGAACGCATCGAGGATAGGTCGTTACGCCTGCTTGTTGCCGGCGAGTTCTACAACGACAAGGAGCAGTATCGTGCTGCCCTCGACCGACTTGGAGATAGGGTTGTGTTGCACGACAGGTTTATTGCCGACGAGGATGTGAAGTACTACTTCTCGGCTGCCGAGGCTCTCGTTCTCCCCTACCGCACGGCAACGCAGAGTGGTGTGACGCAGATAGCCTACAACTTCTCGCTGCCGATGGTTGTGACACGAGTGGGAGGTCTGCCCGAGATTGTTGCCGACGGCAAGGTGGGCGTCGTCTGCGAGCCTACCGTGGAGAGTATAGCGGAGGCTATCTCGGAGCTCGACGATAAGCACCTTGCCATCTTCGCCAAAAATTTCCCTGAAGAGCGCAAACGCTTCTCGTGGGCGGCGATGTGCGACAAGATAGTCGAGGTCTATGAGATGACCACAAAGTGAAAAACGCCCCAACGAGAAATCGTTGGGGCATTCTTTTTCTTCAATGGTCGTTTAGTCATCAAACTCCAGGCTAAACTCTATCGTATGCACAACTTTGTCGGTGGTTGCGTCGTAGATTGGAACACTCATTTTTGAGCCAATCTGCGATATGTTGCCACTCTTGAGCAATAGGGCTGTATTGTCCATAGAGAACTCAACCTCTTGGAAGGTTATGCTCAGCCCCTTCTGCGTATAGAGTCCTCTCGTTGAGTGGCGCTCTCCCTGGTCGGTGTAGAGCAATGTGTACTCTCCATCATCAAACGACAGGTGCATAATCTGATAATTGTATGTGGCGTGCCACTCGGAGTCATCGACATTCTTTTTGACTTCGGTCATTGCAAAGTCATCACTACACGAATATAGACTCAAGGTTGCTCCAAAGAGTAAAATCGAAAGTATAGTTTTCGCAAAAACTACAAGATACTTGTTACCCATACTATTCAAATATTAAAGTTTAACAATAGTTATAAATCGGTTATTTCGGCTTTTCGTTGTTTGCCTCTCTATCTATAAAGATATTTTGCAAGGCAAAAGGTTAAATTCGAAACAACCAAAATAACCGATTTATGGGTAAAATTTCTTGTCTGTTACATTGCGTTTTTGCGCCTAACCAAACGCCGTATCGGTCGTATGGCGATACCGACAGCCAAAGATATACCTTTGAATGTCGGATGGATAACATCCTTCGGCCGCACGCCCGAGTAGCGCACACCAAGGGCTATGATCGCAATAATTGCAAGCCACAACAACCAGCCGTAGATCTCCTTCATCGACTCCAAGAGGGCCTGCATCTGCACCTCGCCATAGATAGGTAGCAATGGTGCGTGCAGACGGCTCACGGCTACCGAGTCTATACCCTCGGAGAGCCACATGGCATTGCGTGCCATCACAACCTTTAATAGTCGTGCTACTATCGTGGTGCCGATAACGCCAGCCAACGATGCGCTAAAGAGGTTTTGCATCATCACGCCCTGCATAAAGTGGAACGGGAACGGTAGCCGTGTTAGCGAGGTAAGTACCGCTACAGCCACTATGATATATCCGAATGTACGAGCAAAAATCGGCAGATAGAGCGACTCTTTGGGCAAATTGTAGTCAATAGTGAAGTAGAAGTATGCCAAGTAGAAGGCTATGGCCGAGAAGGCGATGACAAACATTCGTTGATACGACCACTTGCGACGAGCAAAGGTGAGCCAAGTGAATATTACGGCAACGATAGTGGCGAAAAATGCCACCCAGTTGAGCGAAATCGTATTTTCGGCATCATAACCCAAGATGCCCTCCATCAAGGCGTGTTCGAAGATGTGAGAGGGGGCAAGGAGCGTGTCAGCGATAATCATAATGGCGATAGTTATCGGCACGATAGGTTGTCGCAGCGTATCAAGCATAATGTAGGGGTGGCGAATAAACGATGCTCGCCATAGATTTAACGCCAACGACACTATAGCACAGAGTGTAGCCGTGCGTATCTGCCAAGCGTACCACCAATCGTAGTACTCGCCATATATGCAGATGAAAAGCACCGACAATGCCGTGATACCCCACATCGCCATTCCGAGCCAATCTATGCCGTAGAGGGGTAGATGAGGCATCGTGCGGACATCCTTATAGAGCAACATCACGAGAAGCATTACAATCAACATCGCAGCCACGATAAAGTAGTGCATAAAGTGCCACGATGCCCATACCGAGAAGAATATCGTTGCTATGCCCGATAGCTGAATTGCGCTATTTACGATGAGATAGACATAGCAGAAAAAGACCGACAAGTCTCGTTTTGGAGTGAGCCACAGTTGTATCGTGGAGTTGCACTCGAAGGTTGCCCACATACGAAAGAAACCCGCCACAAATGACACTCCGACCAACACAGGAACACTCTTGGTGCTCATCGAGATAAGGTTTGCCACGACAATCACTGCACCACACAACAGAAGTGTCGTGCGTGGTTTGACGGCAAACTTTACCCTGAACATCATTCCGAAGAACAGAGCCATACCCACCAACGAGGCGTAGCCCGCCATCATAATATCCTCGTTGAGAAGTTGTGTCGAGCCTACCATCTCACTCGCTGCGGCAAGATATACTCCACCCGAGAATTGGACAACAATGACAAAAAGTATCACTATCCACGGGCGTAGCCACTCCGGTACGAAGGAGCGAAACTGCGGTATCTCGAACTTTTGATTTGGTGCGTGCATCGTTAGTAGCGGACTTTACACTCGACATTCATACCTGCGCCTACCCTACTCATTGCCTCCGCATCGTTGTCGGCAAAGTCGATGCGCACGGGTATGCGTTGCTCGATTTTTACGAAGTTGCCCGACGAATTATCCTGCGGTATAAGCGAGAAACTTGAGCCCGTAGCACCCGAAATGGATGTTACCACACCGCTGAATTTGTGGTCAGGTATAGCGTCAATCTCCATTTCAACCTCGCAACCGACCTTGATGTTGGCAATTTGGCTCTCTTTGTAGTTCGCCATAACCCACTTGTCGGTGCGGGATACGATATTTACGATTGTCTGACCTGGTTGCACAAGCTGTCCTTCGTGTATATCTTTACGGCCCGTGATGCCGTCGCTCGGAGCCACGATGACCGTGTAGGAGAGGTTCAATCGTGCCAACTCAAGCGAAGCTTCCGCTACACGAATACCCGCCTCGTTTTGGTCAAGGCGTGTGGTCTGCTCGGCACGCACCGCTTCGATGCTTCGCTTCTGCTGGTTTAGCATCTCGCAACGAGCTTTTGCCGCCTCAAAGTGAGTCTTGACATCATCATACTGCTGACGAGTAACTGCATTTTGAGCCAGCAACTTATCGAAACGCTTATAGTTACGCTCGGCATTTGCAAGGTGTATATTTGCCTCCTTAATGCTCGCCTCGGTAACAGCCAGGTTTGTATTTGTGGTCGAGATAACCTTCTTCATTGCTTGTTTGTCGGCAGTGGCATTAAGATATGCAGCCTCGGCCTGTGCCACACGATAGTTGAACTCCGCAGGCTCGATAACGAGGAGCGTGTCGCCCTTCTTAACCTCGGCGTACTCGTCGAAACGCACCTCCTTGACAAAGCCTTGTACTCTGGCATTTACGGGTACGATATGTTGTTTAACCTGCGCATTCTCGGTATATTCGACATTGCCGATATGCACGAATTTGGAGCATACCCAAACGAGGGTTACGATGATTGTTATGCAGGTTACGATATTGTAAATCAGCTTTTTAGTCTTGTGTTTCATAGTGTTGAGGTATTTTGATGTGTTAGATATTTCCTGTTGTTGATTTGAGTTTGTAGTATTGGAACAAGATTGCTATCTGCGAATTGGCAAGCTGCAACTCCGCATTGAGCAACTCATTTGCCGCATCGACCATATCGGTAGCTATGGCCATATCGTTCTTGTAGCGCATCTCCACCACCGAGTAGTTCTCCTCGGCAAGTTGCAGACTCTTGCGATAGGTGTCGAGGTCGTCGAAACTCTCCTTGTATTTTATGTAGTCGCTCTTAACGGCAAGCGTCAGACGCTCCTTTGCCTCGTCGTAGCGTGATTGGGCCACTTGTGTGGCAAACTTGGCACGCTTTACACCCTGGTTTGCCTTCCATAGCGATGATAGGCTCCACGAGAGCTTTAAGCCCACAAACCAGTAGTTGAAG
This sequence comes from Rikenellaceae bacterium, assembly GCA_015059685.1. GTDB lineage: Bacteria > Bacteroidota > Bacteroidia > Bacteroidales > Rikenellaceae > Alistipes. Next base: position 8,945 of record SUZW01000015.1, read on the forward strand.
TTGTTGTTTATTACGGGCACCTCGATGGTTATAGGGCCGTCGAAGTGGTTTGCCGCAACTACGGCCAAGTGCGGCAGTTTCTCGCTACGGGCAAGGCGCACACCCGCCTCGCTCATCTTTATGCCGAGAGCCGAACGCTCGAGGTCGTGCGAGTGTTCGGTCGCCTCGCTCTGCCAATGGGCTTCGCCTTGCAACAGAGGTGTCTGCGAGAGGATATTTTCGTCGGGCAGGATGTAGGTTGCTGGGTTCAGGCCGAGCATCTCGACGATATTGGCATTGAGTATCTCTATGCCGTTTACGATGCGACGACGAGCAAGAGCGATATTCTGCAGGCGTAGCTCGTAGCGTGTGATGTCGTTGGCAAGCACGATGCCCTGACGCTCTCGTGAGCGTGTCGTCTCGATAAGTGTCTCGGCAAGGGTGATGTTGCGGTCATAGACACGCAGGAGGTTGTGTAACTTGTAGAGGTCGAGGTAGAATGCCGTGAGCATAAAGCGTACTCGTGAACGCGACTCTGCCAAATCGACCGAAGCCATCTCTTGCTTGAGTTTTGCCATTGCCACGCCATTGCTGACTGCCCCACCGCCGTAGATGAGCTGTGCAGCCTCGACGGCAAAGTTGTTGCCAAAGTGTGGCATATCGACATTCATAGCATTCGAGAAGTCACGGTCGGTGAGAAGTCCGTCACCGAGGTAACTCGCCATAACCGAGAGATTTACCTCGGGCAGATGTCGTGATTTAGCCTCTCTTACACCCTGCTCCGCCTCGACAAGGGCTGCCGAGCTGCTCTTGATACTCTTGCTGTGAGAGTCGGCAAGCTCGTAGATTTCCGATAGCATCAGCACTCGTTCAACCCTCTCTTGTGCCAACGCATTGAAAGTACATAGTGTAGCATATAGCAACACTATGAGCATTGTAGTTTTACTCATAAGTATATGTTTATTAAGATTTTACTGCTTGAAAAGTATGGATGCGGACGACTCCGCCATTACACCCCGAGTTAGGGGATGTAGATTGTTGCAGTATGAAACGCTCTTGCGCTTTCGGTCTTTCTCTTCATTTACGATGCACCACTTTGTGCAGTGCACGGCAAAGGTACAAAATTTCCCCATCAAAAACAAAAAATAAAAGAGCCTCAATTTTTTTTGAAAATCGAGGCTGTAGCATATTCATGCAGCGATTATTGCACTTTTTTACTCTTCGCTATATTCGATAATATCGCTTGGTTGGCAGTGCAGCTCACGACACAAAGCATTGAGCGTCGAGAAGCGTATGGCTCGGCACTTTCCGGTCTTTATAATCGAAAGGTTTGCCGGTGTAATATGGATGCGCTCAGCGAGTTCGGTAAGCGAAATTCTGCGCCGAGCCATCATCGTATCGAGTTTTACAATAATTGCCATAGTCGTTCAAAAAATAGATAAATACTCACTAACCGAGAACGAAATTAGCAAAAAAATCATCATTTTCCAAATTTTTGCTCTCTTTTTGCCGATTGCGAAATATAACACGAAATGTTCCATTTCTCCGATTTTCGGCCTTGAGGTTGCGATATTTTGTAAAAATATATACCTTTGCTTAATAATTTCAAGATGAATTATGGCAGAAAAGACAAAGTATAATTTTGTGGTTGCCCCCGAAAAAGTCGATTTTACACTCCACGCAACCATCGAGGCGATATGCTCCGACATACTTAATGTTGCCGGTGCAGATGCCAAGGTCAAGGGAATAAGTGCCGATGTACTGATGCAGCACAATCGCTCGTGGGTGCTGTCGAGAATGTCGGTCGAGATAGACCGCCACCTCGGCCAATACGAGGAGTATGCAATCGACACTTGGGTCAATCCTCACGCTTCACGACTTGTTTCGCCCCGTAATTTCGAACTTTTGGATAGCGAGTCGAAGATCTTTGGTCGTGCTGTGTCGCAGTGGTGCGTTATCGATTTCGAGAAGCGTATGCCTGTGGCGCTGGATGAGGTTGACAGCCTCTTCGAGGGTAAGTTCTGCGATGCACCTTCGCCTTGCGAAGCGCCACGAAAGGTGCGAGGCATAGAGCCGCAAGTTGTGCGCAAGCACGAGGTGCGCTACAGCGATATCGACTTCAATCGCCATGTCAATACGATGCGTTATATCCGTATGATGCTCAATACCCTACCTATCGAGTACCTGACCGACAACCGCCCTCTGCGCCTCGATATTCACTTTGCCAAGGAGTGCCATTTGGGCGAGGTGCTGACTATCGGCTACGAGCAGCGAGGTGAGGTGTCGCTGTTTGAGATACGCAATGGCGACGACGCTGTGGCTTGCACAGCCGCTATCGAGTGGCGATAGCAGAGCTTTTTATATATAAAATAAGTGTGGCAGACTGTTTTCAAGGTCTGCCACACTTTTCGTATATACTACCTACTACTACTCGTTCTTTGCGTTGTAGTTGATATAGCCGTTATGGTCCTTCTTTGTAAATATCTTCGAAGTTTGGTATGTCTTGGTTACACCAAACTCTTTATGGATAGCCTTGATATAGAACTTCTTTTTGTTGATATAATCCAGCTGCGTTGGTGTCAGTTCATAGTACCACATGTGGTGGCAGGTGCCATTTGTTGTTTGGTTAGATGTAGCACGCGTTTCGTTGATAATATAAGAGATATACCACCAATCTTGCGAGTTGGCAGCACTTGGATACCAAGGCGAATTTATGGTGGTGCCATCACCTTGTTTGTCAGTTTCCCAGGTGAAAGGACCATATTCCGCTGTTATATTTCCATTGCTATCTTTAACTTTAACTATTTCAGTAGGACTGCAGTTTGCCCAGGCCGTACCTACACCTTCGTGCCAGGTCAAATTACCAGCCTTTGTGCCATTGATGTATAATTCGAGAGTCCAAGTGTCAGGTGCGCCATTAAATACATTTACATGGAGTCTTCTTTGTGTTTCTCCCGCATCGTAGAACTTGAAGTATTTCAAGTGGCTCTCCTTATGTGTTGTACTTTCATAGACTTTGCCATCTCCAGTGCTGTCTCCACCATATACATCGCTCGAGAGGTATGCACGCATTACATAGTCGGTATTAACCTTGTGGCACTTTTGGCTTGTGCAATCTACGAAGTAGTGGTCAGTAAACTTTGCACCCTTTACATCGTATACATCGAAGCCAAATGGCGAACCATCACCCATGCATCTCAAACTAAAACCATTTTCAGTCTCCGTGGAGCCGGTGCCCCAGTTGCCAACTATGGTTTTCTCGTTTACGGGTGAAGAATATTTATGGCTGATCTTATACTGTCCTCCCGTTTTGTAACCTATATTTTTGTGATTGTGACCCGAGAAAATTTGTGGCTCGTTATATACCGATATTGCATCTATCACATTCTTGACATTCTTATATGTCGCAGCGTCCTTGGCATAGTAGTTAAATATTGGTATATGCACACAGAGAATAACCTTGTTGGTTTTTGGTACATTTGCCAAGTCTGCTTTCAACCAAGTATACTGCTCGTCAGTAAAGCCAGGATAGCAATCCAAACTGGTTTTATTAGCGATACACTTCTCCGGCCAAAGGATATTGCGCATACAGATAATATGTGTGTCGCCACGATTGAATGAGTAGTTGGCAGGACCAAAGTTGTTTTCGTAGGCATCTTGAATGTGATACAAAAACTCGTCGTAGTTGCTGTATGGAGGGTTGTCGAAATAGGCTCTATCGTGGTCGTGGTTACCCATAACATAGAATGTTGGGGTGTTTGCCGTATTTTTTACATCGAAACGCTGAAGCATCTGCGGCATATAGTATGATGCCTGCTTTAGCTCCTCTGTTACACTACTCGATGTACTTGCACACACGATATCGCCACAAATAATGGTGTAGCAAGGGTGTGAAGCACCTCTACGCTCTCGCTCTACCTTCAAGCCCGGCACGCACTCGGCCGAGAGGCGTGTAAGATACGCCGCTCTTGCACCGTGAGTATCGGCAAGTACAAATAGCGAGAATTTCTCCTCCTTCTCGATCTTTGTAAGCGTAAAGTCGTAGCGGTAGGTGTTGCTGTAGTACTTCTTGAAGATGTTTATGTAATGTTTTGATGAGTTTACCTTAACCTGCGCTGTAGATGGTAACGAGTAGTAGATATACTTGGTGCGGCTATCCACGCCATTCTTGAATTGGTAGAAACCAATCTGGTTGGTTACAACAACCGAGAAACCATCCGACACCGAAACACCTTTGGCAGGGGTGCCATCGTCATACTTGATATAACCCCATACTCCTTCGTGGTCATCTATCACAGTCAAGCCATCGATAATGCTTGTCATCGCTTGTAGCTCGAACGATGCTCCACCCTTGAACGAGAACTCCTTGAACTCGCGGACTACACCCGCTGTGACACCGCTTGCGTTCCACTTCAAATTCATCTTAAGACCTGCGTTGTCGGTCAATATCACACGGCACACACCAAGGTCACCTGCAGGGATAGCGATGTGGAATGTTGTAGCCTCGGCAGTTGAGAGCGTCTCCTCCACTATGTAGGTCACTTTGTTGGTTGTCTTACCCTCGATAGCGCTTATGTCGCCCGTCTGACAATCAATATCGAACTCACCGGCAAGGGCAACACCCTCCTCGGCAACAACCTCGATAGTCGAGAGGGTTGTCGAGCCCTTTACAGCAAGGCGCATAATACCGGCAAGGTGCTTCACTGTGGCGGAGTTGTCGCCACTGCCACAGTGCCCGTACATTGGGGCGTAGCCGATGCCAAAAGTTCCGGTCATATACTCCTGCTCGGCAGCAAAAACCACCGTAGCTCTATCTTTCGAGCACTCCGAGCCCTCGGTATATGGGTATGTGAGATTGTATGGAGCCTCGATTTTGCCCACTTCGAAGAGGAATGTTGCACTCTTCTTGTCGTCACCTATGACTGACGAAGCCGAAGGTACACCATTGGCGACAATTTGATCGCCCTCGCTCCAATAGACAGCGTAGATGCCGTTAGCATCCTTATCGCCCAACGAGGTGCGACTATCGGGCATACCGACAGTGAGGGCGGTATATCCGGCAGGGGTGTTGAGTTCTAATGTGTCGATGGTACAAGATGTTGTGACACAAGATAGTAGTGCAATGACTACAGAGAGTAGAAGTTTTTTCATAAATAGGTTGTAGTGCGTTTTTTTTCTGGCGCCAAAGGTAGCTATTTTTTTATAAAAAATAGATATTACCCTAAATATTTATGAGTTTTTTTCAAATATGGCACTATGATTGCCCTCGTGATTGACAAAAAGTGTGTTTTATGAAAATTTCAACAGGCAAAGGCTCTATTTCGCTCGTGATGTTGCTTGCGATATGGTCGGTGTCGGCCGTTACATCTCTGCCGGGCTTGGCCGTGTCACCGATATTGGAGGATTTGACAACGATATTTCCTCACGCCTCCGAGCTCGAGGTACAGATGCTGTCGTCGTTGCCATCGCTGCTGATTATCCCATTTGTACTACTCTCGGGTTGGCTGTCGGAACGACGAGAGTCGCTCGGGCTGCTGATGGCGGGCTTGGTACTCTTTTTTGTTAGTGGTGCGGTGTGTGTCTTTGCCACAACCATCCGCCAACTTATCGTCGCAAGTTGCGTTATGGGCGTTGGAGCAGGTGTTGCCGTGCCATACTCTACGGGACTTGTAGTGCGCTATTTTACAGGTGATTACCGAGTGCGGCAACTCGGTATCAGTTCGGCCATAAACAACCTGTCGCTCGTTATAGCTACAGCAGCAGTGGTCTGGCTTGCCGAGCGTGATTGGCACCTCGCCTTCACGGTCTATTTGTTGCCTGTGGTGTCGCTGTTGCTGATTATATCGTTGCGCAATACGGCTCCTGCGCCCGAGCCGAAGGAGAGTGACCAATATCGACAAACGAAGATACATAAGGCTCGACTTGCGGGGCTTACGACGCTATATTTTGTTACCACCTTCACTTCGTTGGTTATAACCTTCTACCTCTCGTTCCTGCTCGAGCAGTACCACTTCCCGCAGACCTTGTCGAGCGTGATGATATCGCTCTTCTTTCTCTCGATAATGCTTCCTGGTTTTCTGCTCAACCAGATTATCGCACGACTGCGCTCGATGACTATATTTGTGTCGCTGTGCGCTATGGTCATCGGTCTGCTCCTTGTAGGCACTGTACCCGATGTTCCGTTGATGTTGCTCGGAATACTCTTTACGGGTGTGGGATATGGCATTTTGCAGCCTATAATATATGATAAAACAGCAATTATAGCCCCTCCCGATAAGGCTACAAAGGCGTTGTCGGTGGTTATGACTGCCAACTATGTGGCGGTCGTTGTGTGTCCGTTTGTGGTCGATTTTATCGAAAAGATATTTCATCTGCACGACAAGTCGTTCCCGTTTGTGGTTGGTGCGGTGATTGTGGCTGTAGTCGCAGTTATGGCGATAGTGTGGCGTGGGAGCTTTGTGCTGGGGCTTGATGAGTCGTACTACAGACAACAAAAAACGGAGCGTTGATACCCTCCGTTTTTTTGTTGTTGATAGCCCTCTGCCCTACTCGTATCTGCCGGCCTTGAGGCGTGCCACCTCGTCGGAGGTGAGGAAACGCCAAGCACCTCGCTTGAGGTTCTTTTTTGTGAGTCCGGCGTAATATACTCGGTCGAGTTTTGTGACCTTGTAGCCAAGGTGCTCGAACATACGACGCACGATGCGGTTGCGGCCCGAATGGATCTCTACGCCCACCGACTTTTTGTCATCTTTGAGGTATGAAATCTCGTCGAAATACGAGTCCCCATCCTCGAGTGTTACGCCCTCGGCAAGTTGCTCGAAATCAGCACGAGTAAGAGGTTTATCTAATGTCACCTCGTATATCTTCTTCTTATGCAACGAAGGGTGTGTAAGCTGTCGTGTGATGTCGCCATCGTTCGTAAAGAGCAGAAGTCCCAACGAGTTCTTGTCGAGGCGACCTACAGGGTAGATGCGCTCCTTGCAGGCGTTCTGCACAAGCTCCATAACGGTCTTTTCGGCGTGGTCATCCTCGAGGGTTGTGACATATCCCTTCGGCTTGTTCAGCACGAGATATACATTCTTCTCGCCCTGCAGACGCTCGTCGTTGAACTTCACGACATCGGTAGGCTTAACTTTCGTGCCGAGTTCGGTCACGATAATGCCATTTACGCTAACCAATCCTGCTGCTATAAAGTCGTCGGCCTCACGGCGTGAGCAGAGTCCAGACTGTGCTACGAAACGGTTTAAGCGAATTTCGCCCGTAACCTTGTTTGGGTTGTATTTCGGATAGCTACGCTCGGCCGTAGGCTTGCCCTTGCCTTTGTAGCCTGTGCCCTTGCCCTTGTTGTCGAACTTGCGACCACCCTTGAAGCCATCACCCTTTGGTTTGAAAGATTTTCCGTTCTCTGCGTTACGCTTTGGTCGGTTGTCGTCGGTGAAGTTGGGATTGAACGATGCACGCTTTGGTCTTTCGCTCTTGAAACTATCTCTCGTCTCTCGTCTCTCGTCTCTCGTCTTAAAAGGAGTCTCTCGTCTTTCGTCTTTCGTCTTTGTCGTACGCAGACGCTTATCCTTTGCAAAGCGGGATAATGCCGGTGTCGAGTTGCTATTAAAATTCTTCATATCTCAAACATTTCTCTTTTTCGATGTGCAAAGGTAATCTATTTTTTTGGAAAGAGCGTGATAATCACACCAAATAGATTGTAAAAAAGGCTATTTTGGCTCTTTGAGAGAAGAGAATATCCCGAAAAGAGGCTCTTTGATGCTTTGATAACACTCTTCTGCTCCCCTTTTAGGTATTTATACCTATTTGGTATTACGGGCAAAATGGTTATCTTTGTAGATGTTTAGTTGTCAATCGAAATAACTTAAAAACTTAAATAGATATGAGTAAATTTTCTCCTACCGAGTACAAATTGCAGTGCGTAGCTACGGGCGAAGAGTTCGAAGATGCAGGCTGGACTCTCGACTGCCCTACCTGCGAGAAGCCATCGCTTATCCGTGCGCTCTATGCCAAGAAGGAACTTACAGTCTATGATGATAAGGGCCTATACAAATATCGTGATTGGCTTCCGATGAAGCGGATGTTGCATTGCGAGGCTACCCACGCCACCTACAAGAGTGAAGGTTTGGCTGCGGCTCTCGGCCTGGAGAACCTCTACATCACATTCAATGGTTACTTCCCCGAGAAGGGAGCCACGATGACAACCTGCTCGTTCAAGGAGACTGAGGCTTACAGCGTATGTGCACGCACCGATGCCGACAACGATAAGGTATTGGTTGTAGCGTCGGCCGGCAATACCGCCCGAGCCTTTGCAAAGGTCTGCTCCGAGAACAACATAAAACTCTTGTTGGCTGTGCCTGAGGATAACCTCGATGCTTTGTGGTTTGATGCTCCACTCAACGACTGCGTGAAGCTTATCTCGTGCACCAAGGGTGGTGACTACTTCGATGCTATCCATTTGAGTAACTTGGCCTTGAAGTCGCCAAAGTTCTATGCCGAGGGTGGTGCAAAGAATATTGCTCGTCGTGATGGTATGGCTACAACAGTCCTCTCGGCCGTGACGACAATAGGTCGTATTCCGGACTACTACTTTCAAGCTGTAGGTAGCGGCACAGGAGCTATTGCAGCGTGGGAGGCAAATATGCGTCTTATCGAGGATGGACACTACGGAACAAATGTTATGCGCCTGATGGTGTCGCAGAATGCTCCGTTCCTGCCGATGTATGATGCTTGGCGTGCCGACTCACGAGCAATGTTGCCATACGACGATGATAAGGCTCGTCGTGATGTCGAGATTATCGATGCCAAGGTTTTGTCGAACCGCAAGCCGCCATACGGCATTTGTGGCGGACTGTACGATGCGCTGAAGGCGACAAATGGCGATGTGTTGCAGGCTACAAACTTGCAGGCTCGCAAGGCTGCGCAGCTCTTCCTCGAGACCGAGGGTGTAGATATTCACCCTGCTCCGGCCGTTGCTCTTGCAACGCTTATCAAGGAGGTCGAGGCCGGTCATGTGGATAAGAAGGCTACCATAATGCTCAATATTACGGGTGGTGGCGAGGCTCACTACAAGGAGGGTAAGGAGATATTCTACCTCAAGCCAAGTCTTGTCTTCCCGTTGAACCCTGATGAGAGAGATGTGGTAACGAAGGTTGAAAAGTTATTTGAATAGAGAGATATGTATGCAATAAAATTCAAGCCGCAACTCAAAGAGAATATTTGGGGTGGCAAACGACTCCTCGAAATCAAAAAAGATCAGTTGCCTCGCACTGTGGACAAGACGAAGGTCTATGGCGAGAGCTGGGATATATCGGGGGTGAAGGGCTCGATATCGAAGGTGGCAAACGGCTTTTTGAAGGGCAATAATCTCCAGGAGATTATCGAGGTCTATATGGGCGATTTGGTTGGAGATAGCGTCTTCGAGCAGTTCGGTCTGGACTTTCCGCTGCTTATCAAGAACCTCGACTGCAACGACACCCTTTCGGTGCAGGTGCATCCAAACGACGAGCTGGCAGCCGAGCGACACGACTCCTTCGGCAAGACCGAGATGTGGTATATTGCCGATGCCGACGAGGGGGCGGTGATATATCTCGGTTTCAAGAACAAGAATATAACCCGCGAGGAGTATATCAAGGCTGTTGCCGAGGGTACGGTGGCCGATATCTTGCAGGCAGTACCAGTCAAGAAGGGCGATGTCTATTTTATCCCTGCAGGTACGGTACACGCCTTGGCCAAGGGCTTGAATGTGATAGAGATACAGCAGACTTCGGACATAACATACCGCATCTTCGATTGGAACAGAGTCGATAGCGAGGGCAAGTCACGAGAGTTGCACACAGCGTTGGCGGTCGATGCCATAGACTTCGAGTCGGGTGTCGAGGAGTGTTGCCGACCATACGAACCGAAGGCTAACGAGGAGGTTAATATCGTTGATTGCGACTTCTTTAAGACCGATATGTTGGTTGTGGATGGTGTTGCCGAGTTGGACTATGCGGGCCGTGACTCATTCACGATATATATGTGTCTGGAGGGTCGTGTCGAGCTTGATATGGAGGGCGAGAAAGAGAGCCTCTCGGCAGGTGAAGTACTGCTCATTCCTGCTTCGGCAAACGAGGTGGTGCTGTCGGGCAATGCCAAGATACTTGCCAGCCACTTGTAGAGCCTATAAAGCAACAAGAAACAGCCTAACATCGTACAGTGTTAGGCTGTTTCTCTTTTATTCTTGTCGCTACTATTTGAATATTTCGTTCAGTAACGCCGCCAAGCGATAGGCCGCCTTGGCAACATTTTGCTCGTGGATATCTTCATAGAGATTTACCTGCTTATGTGGCAACTCAATGCCCTCGCTCATACCAGCAAGCAGTGAATGGGTTTGTGACCCCATCTCTGTAGCCCAATCACGAGGGGAGCCTTTGGCGTAGGTGTCACGCTGCGAGGCGTATGCCATAACGATATTCTCGGCAAACATCTGTGGTGTGAAACCGAGGTGAGCCTTGAAAAATCGCCCATACCACAACTTGTGCCAATTCTCCTTTCCTATATAGACCTTACCTTTAATCGAAGTCATCTTTGGGTATACAAAGTTGAACCCCTCCGAAAGAGGCTCATTTGCAATATGAACATAGGCGATACAGTGCATATCGGCTACAAGATGCAACAACCCACACAACGCCTCGCACTGCAAAGAGTCGGAGTTGCTTGTGCGGTTACGCAGGATATCGGCATATTTCTCGATTTGGCACAAGATATCGCCCTCGTTGCCTGTGGGTTGCAACTCTTCGTTCAGATGCAAGCGGTAGCTCTCGACCGAAGGTTGCTTACATATTGCTTCGAACGATGCTTCTGCGCTTATTATATCGCCACCCAAGATGGCCTCTACCTGCTTACGCACAGCGGGTTGCAGTTGTTCCGAAGCAAGAACAGCAACGGTCTCGTGGCCAATTTTAGGCCACGCCATAACATAGCCCGCATTGAGGAGCAGGGCCGCCAAAAGTATATATCTTGAAATGCGTTTCATGGTCGGTTATTTTGCAAATATGGTGTTCAACATATAGGCTAAACGGTAAGCGGCTTTGAGGAGGTTTTCATCGACAAATTCGGTTATAGCCTGCTTCTCGTCGGCCGGAAGGTCGTTGTATTGGGCATTGCGCTCGAAGAGAGTATAGCCCTTGCGTATTTTGTGGGCTTGCTCTACACCCCAATGCTGTGCCGTACCCTTACATATCTTTTTTATCTCCTTCGTGGTTGCCTTATCGACCTTCTGGTAGAAATCTTCGGCAGACATATCGGGATGCACAATAAGTGGTGACGAATCCCACAAAGAGTGCCAACCGTAACGACGCTCGCCGACATACATCGCCTTGCCTTTCATATCGGTATAGCCCATGTGTGAAGGGCAGTGGAGGTCGCCAACGAGGTGTATGAGCAGTTTGAGATTTAGCTCTATCACCGAGTCGTTGAGTTTGCGGTAACCTTTTAGCACCTTGTAGCAGTTATCGGCCTGCAACGCTGCACAATAACCCTTATCCTGAATAAGTTTGTTATTCTCGTCGGCATTCGAGCAGTGCCAATACGAGGTCTCGCTATATGGCGGGATGTTACGCCAATGGTCCATCCACGAGGCGTGGTAGGCAAGCGTGCGCTGTAGATAGTGGCGGCACTTTTGCTTTGCCTCGGGTGTGAGGTGCTGCTCGGCAACATGACATATAATCGTATGTCCCAAGGTACCCCAACCATAGGCGTTTGTTGCGCCAAAGAGCAAAATTGCCAATAGACAGGTTTTGAGTTTTGTGTTCATAATTATACTCTTTTAGTAGATTATTCGGTAAAATAACGGCTTTGCAACTACTCTATCGCTTCACGAGCTTCACCACATTCTCGACATGGTGCGTGTGTGGGAACATATCCACAGGTTGTACGGCCACGATGCGGTACATTTCGTTCATCAACGCCAAATCACGAGCTTGCGTTGCCGGGTTGCAGCTTACATAGACGATGCGCTCGGGTGCAGCATTCAGGATAACCTCGATAACCGGCTCATCGACTCCCGCACGAGGAGGGTCCAAAATAATCACATCGGGGCGACCATTCTTGGCTATGAAGTCGTTGTTTAGAACCTTCTTCATGTCGCCTGCGTAGAATACCGTATTCTCGATATTGTTTATTGCAGAGTTGATTTTTGCATCCTCAATAGCCTCCGGTACATACTCGATGCCGACCACCTTTTTGCAGTGCTTTGCGCAGAAGTTGGCGATAGTTCCCGTGCCTGTGTAGAGGTCGTAGAGGGTATCTTCAGCCCGCAAATCTGCAAACTCTCGTGTAACTTTGTAGAGTTCGTAGGCCTGCTTCGAGTTGGTTTGGTAGAATGATTTAGGTCCAACCTTAAAGTGTAAGCCCTCCATCTCCTCCATAATATGGTCTTTGCCGGCAAAGCAGATAGGTGCCAAATCGCCCGTCGAGTCGTTCCACTTCTCGTTGATAAAGTATATCGCCGAGGTAATCTGTGGAAACTCCTTCAAAACGGCATCAAAGAGAGCCGATATGCGCTTCTGGTCGTTCTCGTTGAATATCAGCGTGAGCATCTTATCGCCCGTCGAGGCGGTGCGGAGTATCATCCCTCGCATCAAACCCTCGTGCGCACGAGCATTGTGGAACGAGTAGCCGTTTTCGATGCAGAACTGCTTTATGAAGTTGCGAATCTCGTTCGATGGCGAAGCCTGCAAGTGGCACTCCTCGATGTCGAGTACCTTGTCAAACATATTCGGAATATGAAAACCGAGTGCCGGTGCCGCTGCAATGTCGCCCGCCTCGGCAATCTCCTCGTAGGTGAGCCAACGCTTATCGGCAAAGGTGTACTCTATCTTATTGCGGTAGTAGAGCTGCTCCGCTGAGCCAAGACATGGGCGCACCTCGGGAATGTCGAGTTTGCCGATACGCACGAGCTGGTCGCACACCTGTTGTGTCTTGTAGTCGAGCTGTGTCTGGTATGGGAGATTTTGCCACTTGCAACCTCCGCATACGCCAAAGTGCTTACAGATTGGCTCTACACGATTTTCCGATTTATGCACAAAGCGTACTACCCTGCCCTCCATAAAGCGACGGTGACACTTTGTAATCTGCACATCCACGATATCACCGGGTATGGTCATCGGTACAAAAATTACCACCCCCTCGTGGTGTCCCATTGCCTTACCTTCGGCCGCCAAAGTTGTTATCTCGAGCCCCTCAATCAGGGGCATAGGTCCTTTTTTTCTTGCCATTGTGTTCAATCTTTGGTACAAATATAGTAAAAAGACGAGAGACGAAAGACGAGAGACGAGAGAAATTTCAAAAAAAACGGAAAACTTTACAAAAAAACAGACGATAGAAATTTCAAAAAAAAAGGAGCGAGAAAAAATCTCGCTCCAAATAGTTTTCTGTTTTTAGCTTTCTGCTTTTTGATTATTTCTCTGGTCGCATTACGATGTACGCCATATTGTTGTCATTCAACACCTTGGCAGCCAAAGCCTTCAAATCATCGTAGGTCAACTCCTCGACAGCCTTCTTGTACTCGGCAAGCGAGTCCATACCACGATAGTTGTAGAGGTCGAGCCAATCAACCCAAGTGCCATTCTGCTGGATTTGGTTCTCGTACTCCTTCAAGAGGTACTTGCGAGTCTTCTCAACATCCTCCTTGTTAGGGCCATCGGTTGCAATCTTCTTAATCTCGTCAATTACAATCTGGCTCAACTCGTCAGCCATCTGCTCGTTAGTGTCGAACAATACGATAAGCTGGTACCAAGGCTTGTAATCTGCCATTACACGACCACCTACGCCTACGCTGTAAGTACCACCCTTCTCCTCACGGATAGAGATAGTGTAGCGGCTACGAAGCACCTGCGAGAGGACATTCATTGCAACACGATTTTTCATAGTGTAGTCGATAGGACCGGTGTAGATGCGTGTTACGCCAACCTTTGGCTGCTGCATCTTCGCCTTGAAGTCATTTACAACCTCTCCCTTAACAGCCTGTACGCCATCATCAACCTTCTTGTTGAGCTTCTTCGATACAGGAAGCGAGCCGAGGTACTTCTCAACGAGTGGCTTCAACGCCTCCAAATCAACATTACCCACGATGTAGGTAGTGAAGTCTGCTGCATTCGAATACAACGCCCTGTAAGCCGGCTCTAACAACTCGAACTTAACCTTGTCGAACAATGCAGGAGTAACCTGCTGACGACGGAAGTGGTTGCCGTAGAGAGTCTTCTGACGCTCCACAGCCGAGATATAGTCAGGATTGGTCTGCAAATTCTCGATATAAGGCTTCAACTGCGCCATTGCAACATCGAAATCCTCCTTCGAGAAGCGAGGGTCGGTGAACTGCAAGTAGATAAGCTGCATCAAAGTCTCCAAATCCTTTGGCGAAGCCATACCTGAGATGCCTGTCTCGTAGTCGTCAGGCGAAATATGAAGGCTCACGCTCTTACCCGAAAGTTGCTTGCGAAGATCGGTAGCCGAGAACTTCGATACACCCATACGCCCCATAAAGGTCGAGAGGAATGCCGAAGGCCAATACAACTCGTCACTCAACGACGACTGTCCGAAGTGTGCAATCATCGATACCTGCACCTCGTCAGCCTTGAACTTGGTAGGCTTAACAACCACCTTCATACCATTCTTGAGTGTCCAAGTGGTTGTGCCATAAGCCTCGTTTTGAGCCTCCTTCTTCACGGCCGAGCCCTTCAACTTCTTGTCGGCTGGGATAAGAGGCTCCTTCACGGTATTGTCGGCATAAGGCTCGATTGTAGCAGCCTTAACCTTTGCCAAAACCTCTGCAAACTGCGCCTCGGTAGGATTTACCAAACCCTCACGCTTTGGAGCCTGTACCACCAACACCTGATTGTGCTCGGTGATATACTGCTGCATAGCCTGGTTAATCATAGGCAACTGCAAGTTTGCAATAATGGTGCTATCCAACTTCCACTCGGTCTCTGCATCAGGCATAGCGGCATTCTTGCGGAATGCGTTCAAGTAACGCTGTACATACTGACCATTCTTGCGGTCGTTGCGGTTGTTGTAGGCCACCTCCTGCATCTTCATCACTCTCTGCTTTGCACGCTCCAACTCGCCCTCGGTAAAGCCGTGACGACGAATGCGCTCCAACTCGGTGTATGCAGCCTCGATACCAGCGAGGAGCTTGCCATCTTGGGTGTTTACATCGAAACCTGCGCACGACAAAGTCGGACAGATACCGATGCTGCCATTCATAAAGCGTGCGCCTGTAAATGGAGCATTTGGCTTCATTGCAATCTCACGCAAGCGGCCATTTGCCATCTCGTCAGCCAATGCATCAATAAGAGCCAACTGCTCGGCAATAACGGTGTTGTTGTACTGCTTCGGCAACGCCTGACGCTTGATAAAGAGCGATGCACCCGACTCGGTCATCTCCGGATCCTCGAAGATGGAGATGATAGGCTCCTTGTTGTCAGGCACTACGATAACCTCCTTCTGCGGTGCATCGGCAGGCGAAGCAGGAATATCCGACATCAACTTCTGCAACTTTGCCTCTACCTCATCAACATTTATATCACCTACAATAACTACAGCCTGATACTCGGGGCGATACCACTTCTTGTAGAAGTTCTCGAGCGACGAGTGGTCAAACGACTTCAAACCATCCAAGTAGCCGATAAGGTTGCGGTGCTCGTAGCGAGTACCCTTGCCGAGAGCCTTCAACAGCTGGATAGTTCCACGCCACTGCGCACCATCACGCATACGCAACTCCTCCATAATCACACCACGCTCAGCATCAATCTCCTTTGGCTGCAAAGCGATAAAGTGCGACCAATCGTGAAGGATGAGCATTGCTGTATCAACGATGCCCGGGCGAACTGTCGGAACATCTTTGAGGAGATACTGTGTATAGTCCCACGAAGTACCTGCATTGAGGTTTACTCCGAACTTCACGCCTACGGTCTCGAGATACTCGATAAGCATCTTACCGGGAAGGTTCTTTGTACCATTGAAGGCCATGTGCTCGAGGAAGTGAGCCAAACCCTGCTGGTCGTCCTCCTCCTGGATAGCACCTACATCGTGCGAGATGTAGAAGTCGGCCAAATTCTTTTGCTTGTCGTTGTGACGAAGGTAGTATTTCATACCATTCGGCAGTGTTCCCACACGGACAGCCCTATCCGCAGGGATTACCGGAATTTGTTGCGCTCCCGGTTGCGCAGCCACTGCGAAAGTAACCAACAACGCAATGACGGATGTAAATAAGTGTTTCATTGTACCAAAAATTTGGATATTTATAATTGTTTCTCTATGTTTCAAGCTGTTCAACATCACCCAACTAACCCTAATTTATAACGCTCGTGCCTATGTTTTTATTGCTTTCGCCCACCAAGTAAGACGCTCCAAACAATAAAAAAGCTACACATATTCACACAATCTCGTACAAATATACGAATTTCTTTCGGTTTATGCTGCAAAAATATACATTTATTTGTAAAAAATACCATTTCAACAGGGAAATTTACCCCCCCCCACAAAAAGCGGCTAAATAGCTGATAATCAGCAGAATAATTTTATAAAAAGAGTGCATATGTTAATTCTTTTTATTAGAGTGATTTATTCGCACAAGAAATTCTGTGCTATAATTTTTTTTTTGTATCTTTGCGCTGCGCTTATGTAGCGTTTGCATTAGACTAGTTAAGCCAAAATGAACAAAGACTTATTCGGAAATATAATTCAGCCAGGAAAATTTGTGCGTAATAGGACAAACACAAATAAGGAAAAACTGTGCAGATTGTCTACGGCTCATATTATCCCGAGTCACAATATTATTCATCCTACCGAGACAAATAGATTTCTAAAAGAGATGTTAGAATTGCACTCTTCGGGCATCTCAATAGGACAGATTTTATATTACATAGGAACAAAGCTTATTGGCAAACCATTAGCAGAATTTTCTGCATTTTCATCTTTATTAGATTTTGAAATCCCATGTTCAGTTGTGCAAGAACACGACCTTCTGGGCTCTGTATATCAGTATCTAACAGTAAAGAGAGAGCGATTGGAGAAGGGCTCATTTTATACAAACAAGACAATGGTCGAAGATATCATTGCGAAACTGGATATAAAAAGCTCTGACAGATTGTTCGATCCAGCTTGTGGTAGCGGTAATCTTCTGTTAAATAGTAAGGTATCTAATCCTGCACAAATCTATGGCATAGATAATGATCCTATCGCCATAATGTGTTGTAAATTCAACTATTATCTAAAATTTGGAAATGATGCCCCTGAACCGCAAATTTTTTGTGAGGATTTTATAGATTTCGTACTAAATAATAAACAACATTTTGACTATGTAATTTGCAACCCTCCATTTGGTGCTACATTAAATATATCTTCTCTATATAGCTCAACGGTTAAAACAGAGGATAGTCTAACATATTTTGTGGAGCACGCATCGTTGTTAGCTACTAAGTCTATCTTTATCCTGCCCGAGAGTGTCTTGAATGTAAAAAAACATACGACATTAAGAGAGTGGATGATAAACTCTGTTGATATAGAGAATATAACATCTTATGGAACAGGTTTTTCTGGCACTATGTTCCCTATTGTTGCTGTTACATTATCTTCTAAGTCAAAAACATCTACTTTTACATTTGACGGTAAGATAGTGTTTAAAGATAGTATAAGGGACATTCCATTTTATTATTTACGACCAATAGATGGTTATTGCTCTACCCTTATACGTAAAGTATTTGAAAAGCAGACTCAATCGTTAAAAGATAGCATATTTGCATTAGGCGTTGTAACAGGTGATAACAAAACCAAACTATACGATGTGCAAGTACCAAATTCGGAGCCTATTATTACGGGCAAAGATATCATTCCATTTAGGATATTGCCACCTAAGAAATATATTATCTACGACAGGAGCAAACTGCAACAAGTCGCCCCTGATAAATTGTACCGTTCCGGAGAGAAACTTGTATATAAAACCGTAAGCCGCGATATGATTTTTGCGATAGATTATAGTCGCTCTTTAACCCTAAATAGTGCAAATTTCATAATACCTCGAAATTTGACAATCTCTACAAAATGTCTTATGGCATTACTAAATAGCGACCTATACAATATATTAAACAAGATATTGTACGGAGAAAATAAGATCAGTCGTACCAATTTAGAGAATTTACCATTGCCGGACATATCAAAGAGCCAGCAAAAAATAATCGAAAATTGTATAGACAAGGAGGACTATAAGATGCTAAATGAGATTATCTACTCTATCTTCGACATAGACAACCTCAAATAGGTCCTAATCTTTCAATGTAATACCCCTGCTAAATAATGTTTAGCAGGGGTATTTATATATACTGTCAAACCTTCTATTTTAATGAAATTTTCTTTGCTTTCGTTAAAATATCTTTCCAAGACACGAACTTTATAAAATTAGTTTTATGCCATTCAAGATTGTCAGTCTTTATCGGAAATTGTCCATTCTTACCACCCTCTTTACTACCATGTTTATCACTCCAATTTGGAAACTTCTTCTGCGCTACAAATTTCTTAAAATCGTTTGCGGTAATTTCGAAAATATGGAAGCCGTCATTATCAACTAGTACATAATCCAAAATATCAAAATCGTCTAATTTGATATTTTGGCAATTTGCGACAATTTTACCTTCCTCAATATCTTTAAGGCATCCTATTCTATCGCTCATATACACATTAGACATTACTCTTTCGTATAATGTATCATGTTTACAAGCAGGTGCATACATTACCCTAACCGCTTTGTATTCCACTCGCTTACCATCTCTAACAGCATCATATGCATTGCCATCTTTATGAGTGTCATCATTAAGTATCTCTCTTAATATAGACTCAACATATGTTTCTCCAAATTCACGACTCGGAAGATCAAAGAATGCTTTTTTGAATTTTTGTACGCTTTTGCACATATTATAATAAGTCTTTTAATGAAACTCCTAATCCAATTGCTATTTTATTCATAGTTTCCAGGGTGGGAGACTTTTCCCCACGTTCAATTATTCCAATATATGTACGATGTAGCCCGCATTTATCCGCAAGTTCCTCTTGTGACAGATGTTGACTATTTCGAATCTTGGCAACACTTTGTCCAAATTTGATATTAATCTCTCTTTTCATACTACAAAATTAGATATTATCGCAGTATTTATCCACAGACTATAGATAGCATTGTAGTTTGTATTTTTATTAAATATACAAAATAAAGCACCGCCTTAACAGTGGTGCTTTATTTGCGTTTTGCGGAGTAATCGACTACTCTATAGTATCGACCTCCTCGACAATCTGTTGTGGCAATATGTAAGCGTACTCTGGTGTGTTCTCGATAGTCCACATTACCCAGTTACCCCACTCGTTCCACTCCTGCCACAATGTCGAACCGTCGTCGGCAGGCTTGTTGTTCTCGTAGTTAGCCTTCCACTCGGCAACAGCTGCTGCACGAGCCGCATAGTCGGGCGTTACAGGATATACATACTGCGGGAAGTTAATCTCGGCCCACTTGATATGCTCGCTCCAAGCAGGATAAGCCTCCTTTGGAGAGGTCTCGAACTCGAGGTCCTGAATGCGGTTTATTGCAATCTGGTAGGTAGAATAGTCGTCCTCACCACCCATATAATCACTCTGCTTGGAGTAGATTTGGTAGATAGCCAAAACATTACCTACGGTGCCGTTCTTTGGTACATACTGGCCTGCGAAACGGGCATAACCGCTTGTACGAAGCATATAAAGACCGTGGTCGGAGGTGTACTTTGCATTGTCGTCATACGAGAGGCAAAGACTGCCATAGAGAGCCACATTGTTCATACTGTACGAGAGCTTGTACCAAGGTTGGTTCACAACCTGCACATATTGACCACCCGGAACAATAGGCAGCGAGGTCTGAATACCGCTGGTGCTGAGCCACGATGGGTAAATCTGCTCGAATGAGCCGTTCAGGAGTGGATCCGGAGTTACGATATTACCTTGCTCGTCAGGATAAGGAACACCAGCATAACGAACCTTCAGGTTCTTGAAGTAGATCAGACGACCGAGGAACTTCGGTGTATTGTTGCCCTGGATTGTCGAGTATGTATTCTCGTCAACTTCAAAGATATCGGCTGTAGTGTCGGTTGCGCTCTGTGTGAGAGTAGTCTTCTCGCCAGGGAAGACATGCTTGCGCACCTTATTAGGACTTACGATATTCGAGTTTGCATAGTACTTGTATGTACCCCACGAGTTAAGACTTGATGTAGGGATATCGCCCAACGACAACATCATACGGAAGTTGCCAAGGTACAAGCCTCGCACCTTTACATATACCCACATACTCTCACGAGTATCGAGGTCGCAAGGATAGTCGAGGAAAAGTCCGTTTGTGAGCTTCAACTCGATAGCAGCCGTTCCATCAAAGATATAGAGCGACTTGTAGATATTACCCTGCTCATCATTCGAGATAACCTTACCCTTGATGTAGTAGTTGCCCGTGTTGTACCACTTCTTGGTTCTCTCGAAATCGGTACACTCATCCTCGTTCTCGACGAAGCGAATGTACTTTGTGCCATCTTTCGAACCTGTGTCGCCCGTCCTGCTTGTTGCGCCAAATATCGCCTTCAAATCGGCAATAGAGATGTGCTGCAGGTCGGGGTTTGCAGCCTCGAAGCTCTCGTCGTTGTAGATGACCTCCGGCACAGGCTCCTCGAATTTGTTGTAGCATCCGGTCAAAATCAAACCGAGCAGTGCTACCAAAATCATTTTATACTGTTTCATAATCTTTTCTCTCTTTTCGGTTTGACATTAGAAGCGGAAATAGACATTGAGGAAGAATGTAGTTCCCAACATATAGAAATACTTCGAATCAAAGTGTGTATAGTAGGTAGCTGCAGGGTTTTCGCCATCGAGCGAGTAACCACGCATCTTACGCATACGCATCTGTTCGTAACCACCTGTGCGGAAGTTCTGGCTATTGATGAGGTTCTTGACCTCGGCCGAGAAACCGATGGTGTACTTGCGCTGTATGTACCAGTTCTTACCTACGCTTGCTGCCAATGTGTAGGCGTTGCCGAGCTCCTCCTCGGCACGCATCTTCGAGATGGACTGCGCTGCCCAAACCTTTGCATCGTTGTTTTCAACCTCCGAAGCAAGAATCTGCATATACGGCATAATAGCGTTTGTGGTGCGATATGCAGGGTTCATCGAGAGGTACAACTTGTCGTAGTAGTTGAAGTTAATCGAAGCAAACCAGTTCTTTGGACCACGGAAGTCAAGACCAACATTTACAGCAAACTGTGGTGTGCTCTCCACATGGTAGCCCGACCAGAATACATTGTCCACCAACTTCACTTTGTTGCTGTTATCGACAGTCTGCACAAAGTTAGGGTTCGAGGTGTAGGTATAGTCACCATAGTTCAAAGCTCCTTGGAATGCCAAGCCGTTCCAGATAGGAACACGCACGGCAAACTCAACGCCATAGTAACGCTTGTCGATGTTACTCATTGCAAAGTTCGTGAACGACGACTGCGTATCATCGTAGAACGAGATAACCTTCGACTGGTTGAGCATCTCGGTGTAGTAACCTGTAACTCGTGCCTGCAAGTATGGCAGATTGAGGTTGTAGGTAAGCTCCGCACTGTAAGTCTGCTCCGGAGTAAGACCCGGAGTTACGGTGTTACGAGTACGAGGCGAAACGAATGCCGAATTAAATGTCGGAGCATCCTGCAAAGCGCCCAAGTTGAGCTCGAGGCTGTGCGCCTGCGAGAAGCGATACGAGAAGGCTGCCTTTGCCTTGTAGGTAAGGAAGTTGAGATGCTCGGAATCGCCCTTCGAGTTGTTCTCGAACAAGCCTTTACGCCACAAACCGTGACGCCACATACCCGAGTAACCAATCTCTCCACCCAAGTTCATCTCGAAGCCACCTGTACGGTACTCGTACATAGCCCACAACTGCGCCTGACGCACATGAGCATAGTAGTCGTACGAGAACTTGTCGCCCTCGCGAACAACACGGGCGTGGCCGTGCTCACGATAGTAGTCGAGGTCGTTCTGATACTTGATAGGGTCGCTACCCATATCACGCTCGGCAAACTTATCGACATCGATCCAGAAGTCACCACCAAGCAAGTCCTTAATCTTGTCGTAGTACTCGGTGCGGTTCACACGAGCCTTGACACCACCAAAGAGGCGGCTGTTCTTGTTGAACGAGTGTGTGATATTTGCCACGAAGTTGTAGTCAATCTGGTCGGTATGACGCTCCTCGATCATATAGTTCGAGCGATGGCCATCAGCGTATGGCGATGTCGTACCATTCTTGTTGGCGTTGATCATACCATCGAAGTCCATACGGCCGTTCCAGTTGGCACGAGCATTGGCTGCACCCTGCAAGTACGAGAATATCTGGTCGTCTGAGGATGGATAGCTGAATACACCCGGTATAGCCGGTGTGATACGATTATTTTTGTAAGCTATGAGTGCCTCCGAGAGCAGACCACGCTCAGACAGTGCATCGAAATTGTCGGATATGAAGCCACCGAAGTCATCAGACACGATCTGTGTCGTGTAGTTCGATGGGAGGTAGCGATAGTAGTCTGGTCGTGGGTCAGCACCATCCTTCCAGGTGAGGGCCGAGTAACCATTGTAACCGAAACGCACCGATGTAGCTGCGGTCAAACGGGTCTTCTCGCTGATGTCGTAGAAGTAGTTGAGCATAACGATAGGCTCGTGTGTGCGACGAACACGGGTGTTGCGCATCTTGCCATCCTGAAAGCCGACATTCGGGTTATAGTAGTTGCTGCCGAACATATCGTAAGCCTCCTGCGTCGAAGCCTGCTGTGCGCCACGCTGTTGCGGAGTTCCCAAGACCATCAACGAGAGGCGGTGCTGTGGGTTAAACTGCTTCTCAACGGATGCGAAGTAGCCATACGAGTTGTAATATACGCCATCCACATATCCGTTACCACCCTGACGAGTCGAAACCGAGAAGGCATACGACCAACCGTTATCCATCATACCCGAAGCGTACGATACAATAGCACGGAAACGATACATCTGGTTACCTGTCGATACGCTTGCACGGAAACCCTTACGCATCTGCGAAGCACGGGCGTTGATGTTTGTGGTACCACCGAAGCGACCTACACCAAAGTCCGTAGGCGACAGACCTGCGCTGCTCTCCTGGTTGCGTGTAGCATCGTTCATACCGCTCCACAACGACCAAGGACCATAACCGGTCAAAGCGTCGTTGAAGCGGATGCCGTTGAGATAGACATCGGTATATTTCGAGTCGTAACCACGCACATTGAAGCGCATCTCGCTGAAACGATACGATGCGATATTGCTGTAGAGGTCTTTCGAGGCCGACAACGACGAAGGCAATGCCTGTGTATCCGACGACGAAGAGTCGTCATCGAACTCTGCGAATATCGAGTCGTCAAGCACCTCGCCCGGTACCGAGTTAGGCACCACAATCACAGCGTTGATATCTTTCACACCCTGTTCAACCTTAACGGCAACATCGAGTTTTTCGTGTTCTGGTGCGCTAACCGACAAACGGTAGTCGCCTGCAGGCACACCCTTCAGCTCGAAGTAACCATCTGCGTTGGTTGTCGCCTTGAATTGTGTTCCCTCGATTGTAACATTAGTGTTGCCTACTGCAACTCTTCCGTTGCGCGATAGCACTCTACCCTTCAAGCCATTTTCGGACAAAGCCGACTCTATAACCTTCTGCTCCTGCGCAGCTTTAGCCTCTTGAGCCAATCGTGCTGCCTCGGCTTGTGCTGCAGCTGCGGCGGCAGCCTTTGCTGCTTTCTCTTGTGCCAAACGCTCGGCTTCAGCCTTTGCTTGAGCCTCCTGTGCCAAACGCTCTGCCTCTGCCTTTGCGGCAGCCTCTTTTACAGCACGCTCCTCTGCTGCCTTTCTCTCTGCAAGACGCTTCGCCTTTGCTTGAGCTGCTGCTTTGGCAGCCTCCTCCTCTTCAAGACGCTTTGCCTCGGCAGCCTCTTGCTGCTTCTGCTGCTGCACCTCTTCTTCGGTTGGAGTTACAACCTCTTCGGGAGTCTGGTCGGTTGCAGTTTCGGTTGCTTGCTCTACAACCTTTACCTGCTCTGGCTCCTGCTTTGGCTCCTCCTTCGAAGTGAAGACGAATACACCGGCAACTACTGCCGCAACTGCCGCTGCAATCCAAAGTAAAAATTTCAGTTTCATACCTTATTATTTAATATATAGATTATTTCGCGAAATAGATATACACAGGGAAGTGGTCGCTATATCCGTTCTGGAAGTTTGAGCCCACGAACGAACGCAACGGATAGTTCTTGTACTGTCCCTCCTTCTGTATCATATACGACGAGCAGAAGATGTTACCAAAGAACTTTGCGCCCTGCTTCTTCTGGAGCTTCAATGCTCCGGTCGAGCCTGTTGCCAAGTTCTCCGACACGACGATGTTATCAAACAAGTTCCACGCATCACGATAGCCGAGCGTTCCGTAGCCCGCCTTGTACATAGCGTAGAATGGGTTGAACATATCGTTTGCCTCCAACTTCTTCATGCTACCCTTCGCACCGAGTACATCGGTTACGCTCTTGTCGGTAGCGTCGTCGTTGAAGTCGCCCATAATCACAACCTTTGTTGCAGGGTTTGCCGTGCGCACCGAGTCGCAGATGTGCTTACACTTTGCAGCCACGAAGTCGCGTGAATACTGCGAACGCTCCTTGCCACCGAGGCGTGAAGGCCAGTGCGATACGATGAAGTAGAATGGCTCGCCCTCGATTTTACCCCACATAGCCACAAGGTCACGGGTGTAGAAGTTAGGACGACCCGGGAACGAAATTCGGTGTGCCTCCGAGCCCTCCAACTTAAACTGGTCGGGGCGGTAGAAGAAGGCGCAATCTACGCCACGACGGTCAGGCGAGTCGTAATGCACGATGCGGTAGTTTGTTCTTGCCAACTTTGGAGTTGCAAGCAGATCCTCCAACACAAGGCGGTTTTCAATCTCCGATACACCGATTACGGTAGGGAAATTCTTGTCCTCCAAGGCGATGTCGAACAACACTCGCGACATATTCGCTAACTTCTGGTTGTAGCGGTAAGTTGTCCACTTACGAGCACCCTCGGGAAGATACTCTTCGTCGTTTTTGTTAGGGTCGTTGATGGTGTCGAAGAGGTTTTCAAGGTTGTAGAATACCACCTTGTACGGCTTCTGCGCAAATGCCACAAGCATTGCTCCAATCAAACAAATCGACAAAAATAGTTTTTTCATAGTATATTTAATTTTTAACTTTTAATTTTTAATTTTTAACTCGATGCGTAGCATCTTATAAGCCCCAATCGCTCGGTCTCTTCTGCGACTTCACCTCGTCGGCAATCTCCTCACGCAGGTTGCGGAAGAACTTTATGCCCGCACGCTTCTCGATATCCGCTACCGACACTGCTGCACCCTCGATTGAGGTTGCTGCACCGTTGGCATCGTTCGAGAAGAGGAAACCGATACACTTGATATCGTTGGCCGATGTTATATCCGAGATGCTCTTGCCGGTGTAGCCCGAGCGTGTACGCAATACGATTTTGTATGCGTGCGAAGGTCGTCTGATTGTGCGACCACGAGCAGTTATGTAGTTGCTATTCTCGAAGAGCGTTCCCGTAACCACGAAGAGTGTGTCCGAACAGCCCCAATTACGCACTTTGCCCTCGAGGTTACCCCATACACCTTGGTTGAAATTCGAGTACTGCGGCATCATATTCGTTGCGTAGAATGTCTGCGCATTGGTGTTGTAGTCGCTCTGACGGCTTGCCGATGGCAACATGTGGCCACGGTCGAGCCCCGAGGTCTGATATCCGCCCGCTGCAATGTTCTGCTGCTTCTCCTGTGGTATCACGGGGTCGGTAGGGATGTACTGACCATTTGAGTTGTTGTAATAGTAGTAGTCGTCGAATGACCACGCATCAGTTCGCCCGATGGAGCCGTTGAAACAGCTGTGTACGGGGTATGCCACCCACAACGATACGAGTTTCTCGGTGTCGTAGCATATTGAGTAGTTGCGGATACTCTTTCCACTGCGGTCCTTCGTGAAATAGGTCTTGTGCAGAAGCTGTGCTCCACTTGTGTAGTGTGGTTGCTCGCCCCACGCACGGTCGTAGTTTGGATACTCTGTCGTAGCCAACTGCTTTATCGTGAAGGTCTTGTCGAAGCCATCGGTAAAGCGTATTTGCACCTCTGCTGTGCGGTCAGCCTCGGTGGTGTTCTCCTCGAAAACGAGGGTGAAAGGTGTACCTACACTACCCGATTGCTCCTTCAATGAGCAGAAGTTGTATCCTGTAATTACGGCTGCCACCCAGCGCAAATCTTTCTCGCCCGATGTTGTGCCGATGAGTGTTGTAGCCTCGCTCGAGATGGTCGTCTCCGATAGCACAGCCTTCGATGGAAGCGTCGGCTTCCAAGGCTCATCGTTGCAACTGCATAAAGTGAGTGTAAGCATCAACATAGCGACAATGCTACAGTTGATGCTCTTAATTCTCAAATTTATATTCCTCAAACTCTTCAAAATTATATCAATTGTCAATTTTCAATTGTCAATTTTCAATTGTCAATTAAATTTAGTACCCAAGGCAGGTAATCAGCCTGCCTTGGATTGAAATAGTTACTCGAAATCAATTTTAACATCCGAGATATATGCAGCACCGAGTATAGCACGAATCTGCACCTGCTGTGGCAGGTTCTCAACTCCACTCAAATCAATAACGATTGGTGTAGTCGAATTCTTTACTGTTGGCTCCGAAACAGCATAAGCAGCATTAACAGCCTCCGTTCCGTTACCATCAACAGTTGTTGTGTAAGCGAAATCTGCAGGCAATACAACAAACTTACGACCATTACTTGTGGTTGTAGAACCCTCTACAAAAGGTGTGATTGTGATTTTTGTAATGGTTTTACCAGTCGGTATAACAGGGGAAAGTAGATTTGATTTATTCTGATTCGATGTTGGAAGGTTCTTATCTTTATCAGAAGATGAGCTAAAACTCAATTGATAGCATTTAGTCTGCTTATATGCAAAACCACTCCACGCAGAACCATCAGCAGCCACTGTCGACCAAGTTGTCCAATCAGCAGCGTAAGAAATGGCTGTAATATCATTAATCGAAAGGTTATACGAACCTGCACCCTCTGGTAACTTTCGTAATTGTTTAACTGCAATTTTTACAGTCTCTACGCCCGCTGCGCTCAACTCAATCCAGCCCTCACGAGCCTCTTCGGTCTCGTTTGCCGAAACAGAGTAGGTCAAAACATTGCCAGTAACCGAAGCGGCAGTAACGATAGTACCATCGAAAGTAGCATTAACAGTGTCGATACCAACAACAGTAATATTAGCAGTTGCGTTGGTTACACCATCTACTGGAACATTAGTAATATCGCTTGCTGCAAGAGCAACAGCGTTAGCATCCTCCTCAATCGAAACAGCAACAACGCCCAAATATGGAAGCTCATAGTCGGTAACAAAACCACGCATAATGACTGACTTGCCAATAACTGCATCAAGGCCAAGAGCAGCATCTGGAGTCTTCGAGAGCGAAGCCTCATACTTTGAGTTATCTACGCCAGAAAATACTATTCCGTAGTGACCCTGTTCGCTCTTTGTAACAACACCCTTCAACTCTACATACTCTGCAAGATACGATGCGTTAGCAGTAGCATACTTCTCGCATAATGCCTCCAATGCAGCACCCTCGTACTGATTAGGAGTTGGGTAAGAAACGGTTGCTGTGCCATCAAGAACAGTAACGGCAGGACTGTTGAACTGGAAACCACCCTGACGAATCTGAACATCACCATCAACGGTCATCTTCTCGCCGATAGTCTTGTGCTCATTGCCATAGATGTACACATTTATAAATGCACCACTTGCATCGGTCAAGATAACACCATTGCCAGTGAAACCTACAACCCAAGCGTTCTCTACCTTATATGCACCAACTTCTGTAATCTCTGCGATAGTGGTCTCTGCTACTACCGGAGCCTCAGGAGCCAACTCGTCGCCATTACCGCCCTCTACGAGCTTGAAGTCGTCGAGACGAGCACCTGTGTTACTGGTGCTACCTCCACCCTGCTCGTAAGTAAAGCGAGCATAGAGAGTAGTTGCATCAGCCTTAACCTTGAACTGTGCAGTTGCTGCATACCAACCATTGCCACCGTTTGGTGCGAATGTGCAATCAACAGCAGCCCAAGCATCACCATCGTAACCAAACTCAACATGAACAAGCGAGTTGTCAACAGTTGCAAAGCCCGGAACGCTATTAGCATTATCGTACGAGTTCTGGCACGATACATTGAATGTGAAAGTATAGTTCGAGCCACCGGTTACAGCCAAGTTCTCGATAACGAAGTAAGCCTCTGCAGGAACCTTGTTCAAGAATGCATAAGGAGCGCCCGAAACACCTGCAGCTTCCGCAGTTGGCTCATATGGAGCCTTCGAGTCGCGAACCGATGCGCTCTTACCCGAATAAACTACATTTGCAGCAGCATCACCCTCCGGAGTCCAGCCGGTGAACTTATCAACATAAGGCCAGTAACCCTTCTCGTCCTTCTCTACATTAGTACCGCACTTCTCGTAGTAGAGGAAGTTGGTCATATCCTGACCACCTGCGTTCTGCGAAACTGCAACCTCAGCCTTTGCATTAGATGGGAACTCCATGCCATCTACGATTTGTGGCTTCTGTGCCGAGAAGGTGATGACAAAGTTGCGATCGGTCTCCGATGCAGGAACGGTAACAACTACGCTACCATCACCCGAGCCAGCAGCTGGCTCGAATGTTACATCCGAAGCAGCAAGACAGCTTACAGTCCAATCAGCATTCGATGTCACGGTGATTGTTTGCTCGCCACCTTCGAGGGCAAGAGCAAACGAGGTTGGAGTTACCGAAATAGTAGCCTTCTCGCCATTGGCCTCGACGCCACCGTCCGGTGTACAACCTACTGCAAACAGCATCGCTGTAGCAGCTACAAACGCAAAAAATCTTCTTGCTTTCATAATGTTGTTTGATTTAGTTAAATAATTGGTTAAAAAAGTTAAAAAATAAAAGGTTATTTATAATATTTTTATCAAATAGCGTGCTGTTTTATTAAACTTTATAATATCTCGTATATTATCGCTCAAATATAGTGCTTTTTTGAATACAAAAAAAAGAATTGCCCATTTTTTTACCAAAAAAATGATAAACACAGATGTTGATAATAAACAACGGGTAGCATCTGCCACCCGTTGTTGAAATATATATATTTGAGTCTTGTTATCTAATTCGGTCGAGCGAGCGAACAAGGAGCTCATCTCGCAAAATGCCCTTCATAGCAAGTGCAACAAAAGGTATAGCCACCAGCGGCATAAAGGCTGCAAAGCCGAGCGACAGCTCGACCGCACCCACCGCATTGAGGGCGTCGAAGGCGATGTAGCAATAGACCGCCTCGAAAATCAACGCACCTACCAATAGTGCCAACTCCACACCGCAGAGTCGAAACTGCACCATACGCCTCTTGTAGAGGAAAATAATCACAAAAGGCAGTGCCGTAGCGATAGCCAACAAGATGCCCATATAGAGTGGCAAATGTGGCAGTGTTGCACCCTCGGCAGAGAAGCCGAAAGCCTTGATAACGAGTTCGTTGCCATCTGCGTTGAGTGTGGCAATAGGAAATATCAGCGCAACCACCATAACGAGGGTTGCCACCATCAAATAGAGTGTCTGTATTCGTTGAATCATAATTTTTCGTCAATTAAGTATTTATTTCTATCCGTCGAATTGCGGTTAATCAACTCGCCAAGGAAGCCGGCCAAGAAGAGTTGCACGCCAAGCACTACCGCCAAAATAGCCAAATAGAAGAGTGGCTGGTCGGTTACGGCACGCAGTGGCAGGTCGTGGAACTGCTTGTAGAGTTTATCTGCAATCACCCAAATCGTCGTAAAGCCTCCGACGAGGAACATCAGCGTTCCGAGTGAGCCGAAAAAGTACATCGGTGAACGCCCAAAGCGCGACATAAAGGTTACCGAGATAAGGTCGAGATAACCTTTGACCATACGCTCAATACCGAATTTCGACACGCCATATTTGCGAGCCTGATGCTGCACCTCCTTCTCGCCAATGCGCTTGAAACCTGCATATTTCGCAAGAATAGGGATGTAGCGGTGCATCTCGCCATAGACCTCGATGCTCTTGACTACCCTATTGCGGTAGCACTTCAGACCGCAGTTAAAGTCGTGCAGCTTAATGCCCGACACGCAACGAGCCGTAGCGTTGAAAAATTTGCTCGGAAGGCGTTTTGAGAGTGGGTCGTAACGCTTGCGTTTCCAGCCCGAAACGAGGTCGTAGCCCTCCTCCAAAACCATACGACGCATCTCGGGTATCTCGTCAGGCGAGTCCTGCAAATCTGCATCCATCGTAAATACCACCTCGCCCTCGGCAGCCTCGAAACCGCAATAGAGCGCAGGTGACTTGCCGTAGTTGCGGACAAAACGGATAGCCTTCAACCTCTCGCCATACTCCTTTTTGAGCTGCTCGACAACGCTCCACGATGAGTCCGTAGAGCCGTCATCTACCATTATAACCTCGTAGGCGAGTTTGTTCTCTGCGCACACTCGGTCAATCCACGCCATCAACTCGGGCAGCGACTCCTCCTCGTTGTAGAGTGGTACAACTACCGATACATCTATCTTATTGCTCATCTTTGTTCTCTTGATTTTCGAAGATTTTAGGCTCACGCTTGGTCTTGGCAGCGACAATCAAACCGACGATTGTTCCCGACAAGAGATAGGACCATACGCTCGATAAAATCGACGAAATGAGCGATGGCTCATCTTGCGACTCTATCGCCTTGAACATCTGGTCGTATGTTCCAATCATCGAAGCGGGTATTTCGGTCTGCGAAAGCGAGTTCTTCAAAGTTTGCACATAACTTGCGATATACTCCTCGTAGCCAATGATATAGTGGCGGAACATAAAGCCGCCCAAAGCCACGATAACGCCAGCCAACATAGAGATACTTATGGCGTAGGACAAGCCACTGCCATAGGAGAAATACGGCATATCTTTGCGCTCGGCAATAACGAGGTTTGCGTAGCCCTTTGTGAAGCGATAGACGAGGTAGCAATATACCGCCATAGCGACCAAAATTTCGACCGAGGCAACGGTTATCCAAGTGAGGCTTCCGCCATAGCAGAACATCGCTGTCTCGGCGATACTCGACACCAACATCACGCCACCAAGGATAGCACCCTTGGTGAGCATATCATTCAAAAAAATCGAAGGTTTCATAACTTTTCTTTGTTGTTTAACATTGCAAAGATAGTAATAAAACGGAAAACGGAAAGCGGAAAACGGAAAACTTTTGTTTTTGAAGGCTTTTAGCCATTAGCCATTGGCTATTAGCTATTTTATGGAGATAAATGACATGCGGGCTTTCGCCCTGAATGACATGCGCACTCTTGCAGAGTGCTGAATGGCATAGAATAACAATTTTGTCGGCTTGCCATTAAGCGAGTGAAACGAGCGAATGCCATTCGTTGCCATTCAGCGAACATCGTGAGCGAATGCCATTTCTTTCTGCCGACTCGAAAAAAAATCGCCCAACGATAATACAACTATGAAAAATTATTTCTAAATTTGTGGTGCAGTCCTCGGATTGCAGACATTTTACGAAAGTGTTTTCGCACTGTCCTTATTGAAAATGTGGAAGTTTTCTAAAATCGGAGGACTAACGAATAGCACTCACTTCTTGTATAGTTATGTGGCGGTGCATACTCTTTGCACATTCCCATACTATTCGAGTGTGGGGATATTGCATCGTTTATTCCGATTTAGGTCATTCCACAACCTTCAATAGATAGACGAAACAACCTCACACTTTCTTTATTTGTATTAACGCCTTATTCGGGGTTGGATGGCAAGCAAAAATCGTATACTATGCATCCAAGAGTAGAAGCCTTCTTAAAACGAAAAAGAGAAGAAGAAAAATCAGACGAACTTGAAAAGAGAAATAAATTATTCAAAAAACTTGGCTTATACACCGAAAAAGAGGTGTCTTATTCAGAAGGATACGACAGAGTGGCTTGGGTAGATGGCAAACCTGTTTATTATAAATGGGAGATAGCTGAAGTAAGCGATGAGGAGTACAACGAAATCTTAAAATATGCAAAGGCGGAGCCAAAAGGACAATCTGAAACTCCAACAAAGAAGCCATTCAACCCAAGTGAAATCGAGGATAATGGAGAGAACTATATCATGAAATTTGCCAAGGTTTGGCTAATTGTACTTACAACCATTGCTACCATCACATGTATTGTTGGCATAGTTGTAAGTGACGAACTTTTTGATTTTAATTGGTTGATGTTTTTAGGCTATATAGTAGGAAGCGCATTAACAGCTCTTGCGGGTTTCTTTGTATATTTCACGATAAAGGTATTTGCCAATATATCTTACAAATCTTCGGCAATTTATCAACTATTGAAGCATCATGAATAACATTCTATCGCCTCGCAGTTGTGCTCTGCGAGGCGATAACTTTAATATCAGTTTTCCGTTTTCACCTTTCCGTTTTCCGTTTGTTCAGCTCTGCTGAATACTTGCGGGCATTAGCATTATGCTCCTTCAAGGTGCGGGCGAAGTTGTGGCGGCCGTCTAACTCGGGGCGGGCGCAGAAGTAGAGATATTTATGCTCCGCATAGTCGAGTACCGCATCTATCGCCGCTACGCTCGGCACACAAATAGGTGCAGGGGGCAAGCCACGATTTATATAGGTATTGAATGGTGAGCGATATTTGAGGTGCTTATGCAGAATGCGTTTGAGTGCGAAATCGTCCATTGCATACTTCACCGTAGGGCAGGCTTGCAGAGCAATGCCACGACGCAGGCGATTGATATAAACGCCCGCAATCATTCGCATCTCAGACGGGATTTTCACCTCCTCATAGACTATCGAAGCGAGTGTCATAACCTCATATTTCGAGAGTCGGCAACGCTTCAATTTTGCGGTGCGCTCCTCGTTCCAGAAGTGGTCGTATTCTCGCTTTATGCGGTGCAAAAGTCGCTCCGGCGTAATATCCCACCACACCTCGTAGGTATTCGGGACAAACATAGCAATCGTACTATCCTTTACAAAGCCTAACTCCTTGCGCAACTGTTTATTACGCATTGCTCGAAGGAGCGTTACGGAGTCCGCCTCAATCTGCTTTGCGAGTTTGCCTGCCAACTGCGGAAGGGTGCGAGCCTCGCCAACAACAAGTCTTACGGGAGTCTGCTCGCCCAGGGCAAGACGACGCACGGTGCGGATAACGCTTGTCGAGGTGTCGAAGATGTAGTAGCCGTCCTTGATGCGCCCTTCGAGGTCGAGTCGCTTGGCGTAGAAGTCGAATGCCGTGCGGTGGAGGTTGCTCCGCAGCGCAGGGCGAATCTGCTCCACGACTTCATCGTAAGTATTGATGGAGGTGATGCGTATAATCGTTTCGCTATCAAATGCTTTGCCGTAGAATGCGGAGTATAGCACAATAAGTGCCGCAGCCGCAAAACCACCCACAAGAGCCGCCCCACGAAAGAGTTGTCCGATAAATTTTTTCGTCATTTGTCGCTAAAATTTTTGCAAAGATACAAAAAAAGTTCTACTTTTGCACCTCGGGTAAGTCTTATACGACCAGCTCCTGCAGAACTCCCCCAGGCAAGGAATTGAGCAAGGG
>SUZW01000016.1 GCA_015059685.1 Rikenellaceae bacterium
CTCCTGACGAGTACCGATAGGCAACTTAATCTTCACGGCAATACGACCATTATCCTGCGTAGGGAAGAACTCGGTCTTAATCATTGGTCCAACGCCTACGATAACTGCCACAAAGAGTGCCAATGCTCCAAATAGGAAGGTCTTGCGGTGATTTACAGACCAATTCAGCAACTTGCCATAGCCATTTTCGAGCCAGCCCATTGCACCATCGACATACTTCTGCATGCGCGACTTCTTCGGGTTCTGCTTCATAATCTTCGAGCAGAGCACCGGAGTAAAAGTCAATGCCGCAGCCATCGAGACGGTCAAGGTGATAGTTACCATCCAACCCATTGGCTTGAACAGCACTCCCGCCATACCGTCAATCATGGTCAAAGGAAGGAACACCGCCAAGGTGGTCAATGTCGAGGCTATAATCGACACACCGACCTCCTTCGTTGCGAAGATAGCCGCCTGCTTAACTCGTGCGCCACGGTCAACATGGCTTGTGATATTCTCCAACACCACAATCGCATTATCCACGACCATACCAATCGAGATTGAGATAGCCGACATGGTGATAATGTTGAGTGTCGAATCAGTCGCCAAGAGATAAATCAGTGACGAAAGCATAGATATCGGGATAGTCAGCACAATGATAAACATCGCACGCCAACGACCAAGCATCAACATCACCACGAACATCACCACGATGAAGGTGATAAGTATAGTATCCATCAACGAAGATGCCGTATCCATAATGTTGTCCGACATATCGATATATGGCTCCACGGTTACATCCGAAGGGAGGTCCTTGCGCAGCTCAACCAATCGCTCTCGAACCTTCTTCGAGATTTGCACGGCGTTGGCATCGGTCTGCTTCTGGACAATCATCATACCGCTGCGGGTACCGTTGTTGAAGGACTCCTGCGCACGCTCCTGCTGGGTATCGGTTACGGTTGCAACATTACGCAAATAGATGTTTGCGCCATTGCGAGTACCGACCACAATATCGAGCATCTCCTCGGCAGCGTTGAACTCCTGGTCCACACGCAACGAGTAGGTGTTCGAGCCCACATCCATCTGTCCGCCAGGCATCGAGATATTCTCCTGTCCCACAATCTGCGCTATCTGCTCGATAGTAAGACCGTATGCCTCCAACTTGTAAGGGTCGCAATAGATTTGGATCTGTCGCTCGGGGATACCCGTTACCGACACCGAACCTACGCCATTGACACGAGCCAAAGGTGTTGTAACTCGCTCATCGATAATCTTGTACAAACCACTCCACGACTCGTTCGCCTTGATAGCCATGAGCATAATAGGCATCTCCTCG
Source organism: Rikenellaceae bacterium (assembly GCA_015059685.1). Classification (GTDB taxonomy): domain Bacteria; phylum Bacteroidota; class Bacteroidia; order Bacteroidales; family Rikenellaceae; genus Alistipes. Next base: position 1,316 of record SUZW01000016.1, read on the forward strand.
GTCGAGAACTTGAAGATAATCGGTTTATCGACATCGTCAGGGAGGATATTGGTAGCAACATCGAGTTTATCGCGGATATTTGCCGTAGCAACATCCGAGTCGATACCATACTCAAACTCGAGCACCACGATAGAGATATTCTCCTTCGACTGCGAATGGATATGTTTCAAATCCTCAACGCTATTGAGAGTATTTTCGAGTGGGCGGGTTACATTCTCCTCAATATCGATTGCACTCGCACCCGGATAGGCGGTAATAACCATGATATTGGTAGTCTCGATGTGCGGAAACATGTCTATAGGCAGTTTCACCAACGAGAAGATACCGAATATCGAAATCGCAATAAAGACAAGTATTGTCGTTATCGGATTATTGACTGCTGATTTATAGATATTCATCGTAGATACGCTTTAACTATTTAACAAGTTCCACCTTCGAGCCATTGGTGATACCCATGTGTCCCTTCGTTACGACCATCTCACCACTCTTCACGCCCGAATATACCTCGAACTCTGTGTCAAGACGGCGACCAAGCTCCACCTTCGAGTAGCGCACGGTGCTGTCGGCAGGGTTATACACGAATACATAGCGGTCACCCGAACCCATCAACTTCTGAACGGCACGATCCGGAATAACCACATTCTTCTTCTTGCCATAAGCAAGTGTCACACGAGCAAACATGCCCGGGCGAACACGCTCGTTACCATTTGGAATGGTAATCTCAATCTGGAAGGTGTGAGTCGCCTGGTCGATTGTAGGATAGATGCGGGCAATCTTACCCTTGAATACCTCATCGCCATAGGCATCGAGTGTAATCGACACGGGCATACCCTTCTTAACCTTACCGAAGAATGGCTCCGACACATTTATCATAATCTTCACAGGGCGAATTTGCTCGATAACCAATACCGGTTGTCCGGCATACATATCGCCATTATCGTAGTTGCGGGCAGTTACGATACCAGAGATTGGCGAGATAAGGGTTGTATTCTCAACCAAGTTGTTGAACGCAGTCTCGGCAACCTCATACTGCAGACGGCGTGCATCCCACTCCGACTTGGAAGCACCACCAAACTCATACAACTCGTTCGTACGCTCATACTCCTTCTTGGCGTTGTCGAGCTGAGCCTTTGCCTGTACGAGCGACGAGGTGTCCAAAAGTACCAACACATCGCCCTTCTTTACATGGTCACCCACATCGTAGCGAATTTTCTTGATACGGAGTGGCTGCTGCGGTGCGATATTATTCACAACCTGCGCCTCAACCGTACCCGTAAATACAGCCTGCTGCACCACATCACGGTTTTCAACCTGCTGCACCTCAACCTTTGGAAGTTCAACTACAACCTCCTCCTGCTTTACCTCTTTCTTGCCTGCACACGACACCATTGCTACGGCTGCCACTACAAACATCGAACTCAAAAAAATCTTCTTCATAGCTTTTATATGTTTTTTATATTCTATCTTTTGCTGTTAGCCATTGGCCATTAGCCATTAGCTAAATTAAAAATTCCTTTAATTGTCAATTATCAATTGTCAATTTGAATTCTCTCGTCTATTTATCTCCGTATCTTCTTTCGTACATATTGTTGTAACGATCAATGTAGTCGTGCTGACTACGCACCTCGTGGTTGCCCAAAATCTTATCGAGTGCAATCTTCGAGGTGAGGAAGTTGTAGATGGCGCTATTGCGGCTCAACTCCGCCTGCGTAAGTGCCAACTGCGAGTTGTCGATATCGACAAGCGTTCCACGACCCACCTCATATCGCTTCACGGCGATATCGTAGCCACGCTGTGCCTGTCCTACGGTAGCCGAGGCTGCCGAGAACTTCTTGACATTGGTCTGCATATTGTTCAGGCTGTTCACCACCGCTACACGCAACTGACGCTCGGCATTTTCACGCTGCAGCTGCAAGGCCGAGAGGTTCAATCTCGCCTGACGAGTTGCGGCACGACGCTGGTTACCCGCAAAAATCGGGATATTGAGCTGCACTCCCGCATACGAGTATGGGTTCCACGCCTTACCCTGGAAGAACTTACCGTCGTTACCAAGGGCGGTGTAGAGGTAGGCTGCATTTATCGACAGCGTAGGCACATTTGCCAACTTTGTGATTTTGAGCGCACTCTCGAGCATCTTCTCCTGAATATTCAACTGACGAAGTGTCGTGTTGTTGCTCAAGTCGAGCTGATCGATAGTGTGAGCATAGTTCATCTGCGCCTCATAGTCCATCAACGAGCCTGCAACATCTATATTCTTGTTGAGGTCGATGCCGAGCAACGCCTTCAGCTGCCACAATGTCAGCACCACGCTATTCTGCGCCTCGATAAGGTTCGGAATAGCATTCTGCACCGACACATTCGACGAGATAAAGTCGTACTCCGATACGGCTCCCACCTCATACTTCTTGCTGATGTTTTTGTTGTTCTCGACAGCATTGTCATAGACACGCTGATAAACCATCATCGACTCCTTTGCCAACAACACCGAGAAGTAGGCCTGTGACACCTGCTCAACCATATCTATCTGCGACGAGCGAGCCTTCTCGACCGCCAACACAACATCGGCAACCGAAACCTTCAAGCTCTCCCAAAGTTGAGCATTCACTATAGGCATCGAGCCTGTGATACCGCCATTGAACGAGTTGTCGCTACCGACCTTGATGGACTGTGTCTGGCCACCAAAGTCCATACTCATTGTCTGCTTCTCGATGACACGCTGATACTGCGCTGTCGCATCAAAGCGAGGATAGAGCGATGAGTACGCCTCTTGCTTTGCGTAGCGTTTAATCTCAATCTCCTGCTCTGCAACCTTGATTGTAGGGTTCTCGCTCAAAGCAATTTCGAGTGCCTGCTCCAAAGTCAAGGTTAAAGCCGTCTGCTCGGTGCTCTGTGCCACCGAGGTCAGCGTCAAGGTAATAAAACCTAAAAATAAACCAAGTTTTTTCATCTTACCAATTATATATAATATTTATTGTCTATTCTTTTCTGCCTTTTTGTGCAATGTAGTCATCTATCTGCTCCACACCCTTCACCGTAGCGATACCACGGAAGAAGTTTACTATCGTATAGCGAAACGCCTCCAACTCGCTAACACCATTCGGCAATACCAATCGCCCGTGTCGGCGCATCAAGCCCATCGAAGTGTAGTAGAACATCGTTATCGAGAGGTCGATATTGACCATCTCCGAAATCAAGCCCTTCTCGACCAAAGTGTTCAATTTCTCTCGCAGTATAGCCAAACCATAATCACGATTTTCGGTCATAATTCGCTCATACAGCTCCGGATAGAACTTCGCCAAATTCTCCGTTATACGCTTACGAACTGCGCTACCCGACATCATTGCATCGAATGTCTCAAACAACGCAGGTATGCCCGAATATCCGACTGTCATTTTCGTCTTAATCTCTTCAGCCTCTCTCTGCAAAATCTCTTTGATGCTACAATAGAGCAACTCCTCCTTGTCGCCAAACATCTCATAGAGAGTTCGCTTCGAGATACCCAAATCGCTTGCCAAATCATCGACACGCAACGACTTAACACCCAATTCGGCAATCATCTCTGCTGCTCGCTTGATAACCTTTTCTCGTTTCGACATAAAACACACTTTACAACGGTGCAAAGATAGTAAGAAAACTCTAAACACCAAAAAAGTTTTCAAAGTTTTTTACCTCAAATTATGTCGATTTTATCGCACGCACGCCATAACTCACTCTCTGTTATCGTATTAATAACGCCTGACAGCCCTTTTTATTTCGTTTAAGTTTTCTTTTTCCATTCATTTTTCATATCTTTGCGGTATGAAGGCATCGTTTTTAGAGGTCATACCAAAGAGTTTTCGTGCAAGGGGCATATTCGTATGCCTCACAATATTTGTGAGGGCGTTGCTCAATTTTGTCGGAGTAGCGGCATTGTTGCCAATCTTGTACCTTATACTCGATGCCGACGACATGCACGCAAACCCCATACTCGAGTGGTTCTACACATCGTTAGGCTTCACATCCGACAGAACTTTTGTGCTTGCGATGTCGGCAGCGATGGTGCTTTTTATTGTGGCAAAGAGTCTTGTGAACCTGCTACTCTACCGCATCGAGCGTGACTACATCTATGCGCTCTACCGCTATCTGTCGCGCAACCTCTTTATCGACTACTTCAATCGAGGCCTCCAATACATCAAACGAGCCAACTCGGCCGTGCTGTCACGCAATGTCAATGTCGTATGCTACACCTTTGTGGTTGGCATCTTGCGCCCTATCGCTACGCTCGTGTGCGAGATATTGCTGCTTGCGATGCTATTCATCTCGATTGCCATCTACAACCCTTCGGTGGCACTGCTCGCCTTGGCAGTATTTATTCCTGCGGCAGCACTCTTCTACTCACTTATGCGTGTGCGACTCGGGCGTTACGGCAATATCGAGAACGAGGCACAACGACGCAAATACAGAGATGTGATAGACACCTATCGTGGCTATACCGATATCGAGATAAACAACGCTTTCGGACACCAACTCTCCTCGTTTGACCGAGAGGTCGATACGATTATCGGTGTTGGTCGCAAGAATGCAACGATATCGATGTTGCCACAGAGCTTTACCGAGATAGGATTAGCTATCGGCATGGCGATACTCGTCGCCTTCAGCGTCACAAGCGGAGGCGAGGAGACAAAGTTGCTCTTCGGTCTGTTTGCGGTGGCGGCACTGCGACTGCTTCCTTCGGTACGCTCTATAATGGGTGCGTGGGGAGCCTTGCGCTACAACCGCTACACGATAGATATCCTGCGTGAGGCAGAGAGCGACAGCCTCGCATCAACGCCAAGTCGTACGAATGAGCGACTCGCCTTCAACGACAAAATCGAGGTGCGCAACCTCTCGTTCCGCTTCGAGGATAGCGACCACGACACCCTACTGGACTTTTCGCTTACGATAAACAAGGGCGAGAAGGTGGGTATAAACGGTGAGTCAGGAGCCGGCAAGACCACCCTCCTAAACCTTCTGCTCGGACTCTACACCCCGACCGAGGGCGAGATAGCTGTCGATGGCGTAGTGCTCGACAAAGATCTGCTCCGCAAGTGGCAGAACAGCATAGGATATGTATCGCAGAGCGTATTTTTGGCAGATAGCACACTGTTGGCGAATATCGCCTTGGGACTCGATGACTCCGAGGTAGATATGAAGCGTATCGAGGCTGCGGTGGAGGCAGCTTCGCTGTCGGAGTTTGTTGCTTCGTTGCCAAATGGTCTGCAAACCCGTATCGGAGAGTGCGGCTCGCTTCTCTCGGGCGGACAGCGTCAGCGTATCGGCATAGCCCGTGCGCTCTACAAGCAGGCCGATATCCTATTTTTTGACGAGGCGACATCCTCGCTCGATAGTGCTACCGAGCAGAGTATAAATCAAGCCATCAAGCACCTCTCCTCGTCGCACAAGAACTTGACAATCGTAGTGGTAGCCCATCGTGAAAGCTCACTCGGCTACTGCGACCGCATAGTAACACTCGAAAAACGAAAGAAATGGAGTATAGTATAGCCAACTTTATAATTCGTACCGAAGGTCGGCACCACGACATCGCCGCAAGTGGTCTGCGCTCGTTCAAACCCTTCGAGGTAGCACATTGCGAGGGTGTTGCAGCAGATATGGTGCTACGCCTTGATGTTCCTCTGAACGAGGAGAAGTACCCTACCGAGAGGGTTATCCTGGAGTTTGACTTCGAGAACCTCTACGCCACCTGCGACCTTGCACGCTACGCTACGGGATATCGCTATACGCTCTATCGCAACGGCAAGAGCTACATCTTCATCAAGGAGGATGGCTCGAATATCGTCAAGAGCAATATCGGTTGTGGCGAGAAGATGGATATATCACTATTGCGCTTCGGTATATGGATAATGTTCGGCATTGTCATCGCTCCACTTGGAGGTATTGCAATACACTCGTCGGTAAATGTCAAAGATGGCAAGGCCCTCTTGTGTCTTGGCGAGTCGGGTACGGGCAAGAGCACCCACACCCGCCTGTGGAGAGAGAATATCGAGGGGTCGTGGTTGCTCAACGACGACAGCCCGATTATCCGTATGGTCGAGGGCAAGGCCGTAGCCTTTGGCTCTCCGTGGAGTGGTAAAACCCCTTGCTATATCAGCGACAGCGCACCTATACAGGGCTTCTTGCGACTTTCGCAAGCACCATACAACAAGATACACCGCCTCTCGGTATTGAGTGCAATTGGAGCACTGTTGCCATCGTGTCCTCCGGCATTTTCCAACGACACAGCCCTGCAGGACAACATCTGCGACACGCTGTCGGAGATGATAGCCTGCACACCGGTATATCATCTCGAATGTCTGCCTAATGCCGAGGCGGCACAACTCTCATACTCGACAATCTATGGCAAATAACACACGCACCATAGCCAACCGTGAGCTCTTTGTCGTCGTGCGAGATATGTTGCTCGAGGGGGAGAGTGTGCGAGTTGCGGTACGAGGACAGAGTATGCTGCCATTCTTTACAAGTGGCTCAACAATATTGTTGCGCCCCGTGAAGGAGGAGGATATTCGCAAATACAATGTTGTGATGGCCGACACGGGAGCCTCCTTTGTCGTACATCGCATCATCGAGGTTGGCTCGGAGTATGTGACACTCTTGGGTGATGGCAACATCATCGGCACCGAGCGTGTCGAGCGCAATAAGATTTACGGTATCGTCGATTGCTCTCGACTACATATCGCCTTGGCGAAGATGTGGGTATGGATGCGACCCATAAGGCGTTTTCCGCTGGCTATACTCCGACGAGTATGTCGAAAGTAGAATATAACTTATTACAACTAAAAAACAATAACTATGACAGAGAAACTGCTAACTATTGCCAATGAGTTCGTTCTCGAGGGCAAAATTGAAAAGATTACCCCACTTGGACAGGGTTTTATCAACGACACATTTATCATACACACCGAAGGTGAGGCTCCAAACTACATCTTGCAGCGCAAGAATAAGGCTATCTTCCCGGATGTACCTGCAATGATGGATAATATCGACCGTGTAACCTCACATATTCGCAAGAAGGTGGCAGCCGAGGGCGGAGATATTCGTCGCGAGGTTATGACCATAAACCACACCCACGATGGCAAGTTCTACCACCTCGACGAGGCGGGTGAGTATTGGGCTGTATGCGAATTTATCGCAGACACGGTGGCCTACGACTCGGCCGGCAGCGAGGCTTTGGCTCGTATGGGCGGTATGGGTATCGGCAAGTTCCAATCGCAGTTGGCTGACTTCACGGAGCCTTTGGCCGAAGTTATCAAGGGCTTCCACAACATCAAGCACCGCTTCGTGCAGTGGGATGAGGCGTTGGCACAGGACTTGGCAGGTCGCAAGGCTTCACTTGCGAAGGAGATAGAGTGGATTGAGGAGCGTCGTGAGGAGATGCTCTCGTTCTGGGCAAAGGTCGAGAGTGGCGAGATACCTATGCGTGTAACCCACAACGACACCAAGATTAACAATATCCTCTTCGACAAGCAGGGCAATGTACTCTGCGTTATCGACCTCGATACCGTGATGTCGGCTCCGGCATTGAACGACTTTGGCGACGCTATCCGCACCTACGCAAACACAGGCGCAGAGGATGCCAAAGACCTCTCGACAGTGTCGATGTCACTGCCTATGTTTGCTGCCTATGCCGATGGCTACCTCTCGCAGCAGGCAAAGACCCTTACGCAAGCCGAGCTCGACCACCTCGCATTCTCGGCTCGCTACATAACCTACGAGCAGGTTCTGCGCTTCTTGATGGACTACATCAACGGTGACACCTATTATAAGATTCTCTCACCTGACCATAACCTCGTGCGCACACACGCCCAGTATGCTCTGTTGCAGAGTATAGAGGCGCAATATGATGCGATGTGCGAGGTGATTAAGACCACAACCGCAAAATATCGTGGATAGTATGAAGGTTGCAAAGATAGATTTGGCAGGGCGCACCCTCGAACAAGTTTTCGAGGGCATTGCTCCCGAGAATATAGCCTGCTGCAATTGGGCAGCGGAGTTTCCATACACCCCGAAGGTGTCGTTCAAGATGTTCCATACGGGCGATAAGCTCTATGTCCGCTTCGATGTCGAGGAGCACTACACCGCAGCCCTTGTTGCCGAGGATAACGGACAGGTGTGGACCGACTCGTGCTGCGAGTTTTTCCTCGCACCCGACGATACGGCTTACTACAATATAGAGACCACCTGCATCGGCAAGATGCTGATTGGCTACCGCAGGAAAGGATATGAGGTTATCCACGCAGGAGCGGATGTATTGTCGCAGGTTGAGCGTACGGCATCTCTCGGCTCGGAGCCTTTCGCAGAGCGTGTGGGTGAAAATAAGTGGTCTTTGATGCTCGGTTTGCCTACGGCAGTGATGCACCAACACAAGATTGAGAGCTGGGATGGTTTGAAGTTGAAGGTTAATCTCTACAAATGTGGCGACAAACTCTCGAAACCGCACTTTGTATCGTGGCAGCCTATTTCGCTTCCGAAACCTATGTTCCACTGTCCGGAGTTCTTCACAGATTTGGAATTGGAGTAATTAAACTATAAAAAACTTATATAGATATGAAACTTTTTGCAATCATTCGAACAGGCATTATCGCCTCGTTATTGGCTATTGTTGTTGGCTGCGCACCCAAGAGCGAGCCAGTAGGTAACATCTACCGTTTTGAGGGTGTCGAGCCGGCTGTTTATTACACAGCTGTATCTCCACTGAACGAAGGCTTCGATGGCGAAACCGTAGCAATCGTAATCCAGGGCTGGCACGGAGGTGTCAAGGTACACAAAGGATATATCGCTATGCAGAGTACTCTCAAAGATGCCTATGTCGTATCACCGATGTTCCCTCGCGCCGAGTCTATGCAGAGAAATGGCGTCGAGTTCGATGGCCGAGCTATATGGAACAACTCGTGGCCTCTCGACCTCACCATTCCGGGAACAGCAGACGATGACTGGCGAGGTGGTGGCGATGCCGAAGGTACCGAGTTGAGCTCGTATGAGATTATCGACCTCTTGCTCGCAAAACTTTCGGACAAGACGCTCTTCCCGAACTTGCGCAAAGTAGCTTTGATTGGTTTCTCGGCAGGAGGTCAGTTTGTAGGCAGATATGTAGCTGTCGGCAAGGGCGAGGTTGCTCCGCATATCGAGATGCGATATGTCGCTTTGGCCCCTTCGACATTCCTTATTCCAGAGCCTAACGACTCGTGGCACTATGGACTGAAGGGTCGCCCACGCTACTCTCGCAACATCAGCGAGGAGCAGATTATGGAGAACCTTCGTTCACGCCGTTGCTTGCACGGCTGTGGTTTGTTGGACACCCTCGAGAAGGACCTCGATATGACCCCATTGGCTATGAAGCAGGGCCGCAACCGCTATGTGCGATTTGAGAACTTCAAGGAGTTGGTAAGCAAGGACCCTCGCTGGAGCGAGGTCACCACATTCCACACCTTCGAAGATATTGGTCACCAAGCACAGAAGGCGTACGAAGACCCATTCTTTGTGGAGTATGTGATGGGCAAATAATAACGAGCCTTGTAAGAGAAAAAAAATCGTGGCGTTTGCCACGATTTTTTTGTGTGGTACTAACGCTGTGTTGGCATAGGATAGTATTTTGTTGCGCTGTGTTTTGGGGGCGCAGTCTGCGACTGCTTTGTGGGGGCGGGCTTCGCCCTTAATGGGGGCGCAATCATAGATTGCTTTATGGGGGTAGCGCAAAATGCTGAATTGACAATTACTCCAAGCGCTCCCCATAAAGCTGACTAAAAGTCAGCATCCCCAGCAAGCGACCATCGGGAGCGTCCCCAAATAGCCAACTTGTTGGCGACCCCATTATTATCTGCGCCTTCCTGCCTAAAAATCGGAGCTGATGAGATTATTTTTGTGCGAAACAAAGCGACAAAAGCGCAGCATAGTAAACCTATGTGAGCATTTTGGCGTCTGAAGTTTCGTGCAAAAAGAACTCATCAGAACGATTTTTAACGGTTGTGTTCTTTTAGATAATCAATACAAAAGGCCGCCTTCTGCGCCTTATACTTGGTAAGGTTCGAGCCGGAGTGCCAAGTGGTGTAACCACCTGTAAGACCCGCATCGTAAAGACCTCGGATCTCCTTCTCGACATCCTCGGCATCGTAGCGCAAGCCATTTCTATCGACATGGCGCATCACGGGATATGCCTGTATCCAGGTACGCACAACAGCAGGTGTCGGGGTCACAGCCTGACGAGCCTGCACACGCTCACCCCACGCCTTCAAAATCTCGTATGGGTGGTTCCACGGCTTCTTGATGCCGTAGTAGCCATTCGAGAAGTGGTCGGGGTAAGGCATACCGCAGATAGCATCGCAGATATTCGATATGGCAGGCCAATATTGTCCGTAGGCGGTTGTATAGCCCGGATTTGCTGCCTCGCCAAAGACATCTATCGAGACATAAGCTCCTACGGCGTGTATCTCGTCGCAGGCGTACTGCACAAATCGCTGTATGGCCTGCACCTTCGACTCGCCATATTTATTGTGGTAGTCAATCAGCTTCTCGACCTTGGTCATACGGTCCGGGAAGCGGACATAGTCGAAGTTTATCTCGTTGAAACCGAACTTGCGCACCGCCTCCTTTGCCAACTCGACATTAAACTGCCACACCTTGCGGTCGTATGGGCTTGGCCAATAGGCCTTGTTGTGCTTGAACGGTTTGCCTGTAGCCTTCTCGGTTATGGCCACCTCGGGGTGGTCTTTCACCAGATGCGAGTCCTTGAAGCAGGTGATACGGCCTACAACATAGAAGCCCTCTTCGTGAAGTCGCTTCACGGCATTGCGGTACATCGCCTCTTTGTTTTTACCTGCGTAGCGGTGGTTTGTAGGCGAGTACTTCGCCATAGCCTCGGCAGGGTATCCCGGGCACTCGTTATCCTTGATATCGATGACGAAGGTGTTTATCTTGGTCTTCTTTGCAAAGTCGATATAGTCTTCAATCTTACCTATCACCGAAGGTGAGATATTGAGGTAGAGCGAGTAGCAGGCTTTAGGCATCTTGTTATTTGCGAACTTGACACGCTCGGTAGGATAGAAGTCGCAACCTATAGCCTCACCGCCACCAAACGGGTTTTTGATAGCCTTATGCACCTTGTCATACTGCTCTGCCTTGTATCGCTTCACAGCCTCCTCTTTCGAGAAGACGAGGTACTTGCCATAGACATAGCCTACGGTTTTGCCCTGACGCACCTTGTAGCGATTAACCCTACCATCGGCACGCAGCGTATCGAAATCTACGACCTCCAACTTTCCGCCCTTATCGGCAAGGCTACCGACCAACGAGGTCTCGATATCGGTGATAATCGAGGCGGGGGTACGCACCCAAACAACCTTCTCCTTCACCACCTCCTTCGGAGTCGATACGAGCGACTGCTCCTTGGCGTAGAAGTATTGCTTGCGGGTAATCTCGATAAGGGTATAGCGTTGCTTCTCAATCTTCACGCTCTTGCCGAGGTTGGCCTTGACCTTGCGACCACGCACAAGGGTCTGCGCCTCCGCAACGACGCCATTGTCGTCTATCGAGTAGAGTTGCACATCGGCTGTTGCTGATGCGAGGTAGCGTTCTTCGATAATATCCTTGTCACCACAAGCACAAAGTGCCATAGCTGCCGCCAAAACGATAGTATAGAGTATCTTCTTCATAAATTAAATTGGGTTTCTGTGTAAATTCGTACAAATATAGTTAAATTTTTCTTATCTTTGCCCAATCTATCGTGGTTAGGCAACTTTTTGCCGACTTTTTTAGACTGCCCCTGTAGTTCAACGGATAGAACGAAGGTTTCCTAAACCTTAGATAGCAGTTCGATTCTGCTCGGGGGTACAAAGAGAGGTGTTTGCCTCTCTTTTTTTGTACCCCGAGCAGAATCAAACTGTTTACTACCCCTTGTCTGCGTGGTAAAAAAGCAATCACAAAAAAATAGCCCCGACCACCAAGGTCGAGGCTATCGTTATACTGCACTCTGCGGACTATTTCTCGTCGCTGAGAGCTGCGTGAGCCGCTGCCAAGCGTGCGATAGGCACACGGAATGGAGAGCAGCTTACATAGTTCAAACCTGCGTGGTGGCAGAACTCTACCGACGATGGCTCACCACCGTGCTCACCACAGATACCGCACTTGAGGTCAAGACGAGTCGAGCGACCCTTCATCACAGCCTCACGAACCAACTGACCTACACCATTGCGGTCGAGAACCTTGAATGGGTCTGCCTTGATGATATTCTTGTCGAGATATACAGGCAAGAACTTTGCGATATCGTCACGCGAGAAGCCAAGAGTCATCTGTGTAAGGTCGTTTGTACCAAACGAGAAGAACTCTGCAACCTCTGCAATCTGATTTGCAGTTACAGCAGCACGAGGAACCTCAATCATAGTACCTACAAGGTAGTCGATGCGGTCGTTACGCTCTGCAAATACCTCGTTAGCAACACGGTCGATAACATTCTTCTGGTAGCGCAACTCCTTGTGGTTACCTACGAGTGGAACCATAATCTCAACCTTTACAGGTGTACCCGAAGCCTTAACATTCATTGCAGCCTCGATGATAGCGCGTGCCTGCATCTCGGTAATCTCCGGATAGGTGTTACCAAGACGGCAACCACGGTGACCGAGCATAGGGTTAACCTCGTGCAAAGCCTCTACCTTCGCTACGACCTTCTCGAATGGGATACCCATCTCCTTGGCCATCTCCTTCTGCTCTTTCTCGGTTTGAGGAGCAAACTCGTGCAATGGTGGGTCGAGCAAACGAACGATTACAGGGTAGCCCTTCATAACACGGAACAAGCCCTCGAAGTCACCACGCTGCATAGGCAACAACTTCGCCAAAGCAACACGACGACCATCCTCATCGTCTGCCAAAATCATCTCGCGGATAGCCTTGATACGGTCACCCTCGAAGAACATATGCTCTGTACGGCAAAGACCGATACCCTCTGCACCGAAAGCAAATGCCTGCTCTGCATCACGAGGAGTGTCGGCGTTAGCACGAACCTTCAACTTCGCATACTTACCTGCCAAATCCATCAACTTACCGAAGTCACCATCGAGTGCTGCCTCCTTTGTTGCAACCTGGCCGAGGTAAACCTCACCTGTCGAGCCGTTCAACGAAATCCAATCGCCCTCATTGATAGTGAGGCCGTTAATCTTGATTGTACGAGCCTTGTAGTCGATATCCAACTCACCTGCACCCGATACACAGCACTTACCCATACCACGAGCAACAACGGCTGCGTGCGAGGTCATACCACCACGAGCTGTCAAGATACCCGCTGCATCGAGCATACCCTTCAAATCCTCTGGCGAAGTCTCGATACGAACCAAGATAGCCTTCTGGCCTGTCTCGGCCAATACCTTCTCGGCATCGTCAGCGAAGAATACAACCGGACCTGTTGCGGCACCCGGCGAAGCAGGCAAACCCTTAACTACAACCTTCGCATTCTTGATAGCTGCCTTGTCAAATACAGGGTGGAGCAACTCATCGAGCTTCTCAGGCTCGCAGCGCAAAACTGCGGTCTTCTCGTCGATAAGGCCCTCTGCCAACATATCCATTGCAATCTTCACCATTGCGGCACCGGTACGCTTACCGTTACGGCACTGCAACATCCAAAGCTTACCGTCCTGAATAGTGAACTCGATATCCTGCATATCTGTGAAGTACTCCTCCAAGTGGTGCTGAATGTCGTTCAACTCCTTGTAAACCTCAGGCATAACCTCCTCGAGCGAAGGGTACTTCTCGGCACGCTCCTCCTCGGAGATGTTCTGTGCCTTTGCCCAACGGCGCGAACCCTCGATAGTAATCTGCTGTGGAGTACGGATACCTGCAACGACATCCTCACCCTGTGCATTTACGAGGTACTCACCATTAAAGATATTCTCACCTGTAGCAGCATCACGCGAGAAGGCAACACCGGTAGCCGAGCTGTCGCCCATGTTACCGAATACCATCGCCTGAACATTTACTGCTGTACCCCACTCTGCAGGGATATTGTTGAGCTTACGATAGAGGATAGCACGCTCGTTCATCCACGAACCGAACACTGCGCAGATAGCACCCCAAAGCTGATCCCAAGGGTTTACAGGGAAGTCCGAACCGGTCTGCTCCTTAACGGCAGCCTTGAACTTCTTAACGAGAACCTTCAAATCCTCGGTTGTGAGGTCGGTATCCATCTCGACACCACGCTCCTCCTTCAACTCGTCGATAATAACCTCGAATGGGTCCTGATCCTCCTTCGATACCGGCTTCATACCGAGAACGACATCACCGTACATCTGTACGAAACGACGATACGAGTCCCAAGCGAAACGAGGGTTACCCGAAAGCTGTGCAACAGCCTCAACAGCCTCATCGTTCATACCGAGGTTGAGGATGGTATCCATCATACCTGGCATCGAGGCACGAGCACCCGAACGAACCGATACGAGGAGTGGCAACTCCTTGTCACCAAACTTACGACCGGTCAAAGCCTCTACACGCTTGATAGCTGCCTCAACATCCGGACGGAGCAACTCGATGATAGCTGCCTGACCGTGCTGGTAGTACTCTGTACATACATCGGTAGTGATTGTAAATCCCGGAGGTACCGGAATACCAATAAGGTTCATCTCGGCGAGGTTTGCACCCTTACCACCGAGCAACTCTCTCATCTTGCCATTTCCCTCGGCCTCTTTGTTACCGAAGAAATAGACGCGCTTTACATTTGTCATAGCAAAATTTTTTTAGTGAATTATTATTAAAAAATAGAAATTATATTCTCTCTCTTTTTCTGTTATTTGCTTTCCAACTAACAAATTTAGTAAATTTTTCTGCAATTTCAAACAAATACGGCATTTTTTGCAAAAAACAGACCGCATTGGAGTGCAAAGATAATAATTTTTGGCGAAAAAGAGAGAATAAAAAGATGGCAAAAAGGAGAGAAAGAGAATTTCGGGTACCGTAACCATAGTCGGGACAATCTCTCAAATCTTAATTTTGGTTACATATTTCAACAACGACAGGGCAATTAATTACAATTTGTAACAACATTTATGCAAACAACGATAAATGTACGAAAAAATCACCGCCAAAACACATTCAAAAGCACAATTTTCCAATTACAATTTATTAGAAAAAGTTTGTTAGTTCAAAAAATCTTTCATAAATTTGCAATCGACAAACGAATAAAACAGCCATTTTCGCTCAATTAGTTCGAGCAAAACACCAAATAGTTAGAACAAGATATTACATTTATTAATAATAGTTTTTAAGTTAAATTTCTAAATTTTTACTACGATGAAAAAGGTTTTCGCATTAGCACTTTTGGCAGCCGTTGCACTTGTTGGCTGTAATCCGGACAATGGGGGGGGGACGATCCTATTGAACCTTGTGCCGAGCACGATGTAGATTATGTTCTCAACGAGGTTTCGGGCATCTATTACAGCAACCAATATACCGCATTTGAGGATGTTTTCAACTACGGTCTTGTTTTGTCGAATCAGTCAAATGTTTACGATATGTATTCAGGTGCTGTTGTTCTTCTTCCAAACTCACAGTACCTCTTCCTCGACCTCTATTCGAGTGTTGCAGCACCTAATCACAGCGTAACCTTCAAGGTGCCTAATGGCGTGTACAACCTGGATGTAGAGTGTAGTACTGCTGCAAACACTGCTGGTTATGAATATACCCAATTATATGTTACAAACGAAGAGGATGGAGTTGAGACATTCTTCAAGAGTGGTACTGTAACCGTAACAGATGACCTTATCGAGGTTCTCCTCGTGGGCGAGGACGACAAGACCTACCACATTAAGGCTCCTAACAAACTCGTTGACAACACCTACAACTGGGGTAACGGCTCTTTGACCGGCGAGTTCTCTACATTGACCAGCGATTTGCAGGTTCCATTCAACAATGTTGATGATTTGGAGATATATGGAGAAAACTATGGCGACTATCTGTGCGTAGGCAAGAATTTGTGGTTTGTATATATTGATGATTACGCTACGGGCGATGAGTTTTCGTTGTTTATACACGCCGATGCATCAAAATCTGCTCCTATTGGAACATTCCCTATCTTGGCAGATGTTAGCAAGGAGGCTGCTTTGACAGGCTATTTTGATAGCGAAGGTAGCGGACAAGGAAGTTTCTACTACAAGTTAGATGAGAATTTTGAAGTAGTTGGCTTTGCTCCTTTGAAGTCAGGCACAGTAACAATCTCTGTTAACGAAGAGGGGGTAGCAACCGCTCAAGTTGAGGCAAAAGACGACAAGGGTAACACCCTTTCTGGAACTTGCGTAACAGATTATGTAACATTCATCGGACAGGAAGAGGCGACTCTATTCTCTGTTTCCAACAAGGTTAAGCGTGTAAACAAGAAGGTTTTGGCTCCACGCACAAAGGTTAAGCCTACAATGGTTTTGAAGAAGTAAAACACGATTTTTGATTTTACAATAATTTATGCGAAGGCAGGTAGCGAGAGTTGCCTGCCTTTTCAGCGGAGAACAAACAATTTATGAAGCGATTACTACTTGTACTTTGTACTGTGGTTGCAATGTGTTCGTGCGAATCACACAACACCAATGGAGAGGAAAACGGGCCCCAACGCCCCGAAAATGCGCTCTCAACTCTTACCGAGGATTTGACATTGGATTTTGGAGATGATACATCGCTCGTATATGCCGACTGCTTTGGCGACTACTACGACACAGGGCTATATATGTGGCAATTCTACTTTATGGAGTTCGAAAAGAAAGAGCAACTATGTATTGAGGTTATGGTGTCGTCTTCCGAATGTGTAGTGCCAACCGGAACATTTACCGCTACGAGCAACATATTTCAGGCAGGAGGAATGTTGCGAGGTATAGTTGATGAAGATAACTACGATGCCTATTCGTGGTACACCCGCCTTGCCACACCAAACATAGCGGCAGCAAAGGCCCCGATAGTGGAGGGGGCGATGACAATAACCGCCAACAACGATGGCACACACACCGCAACATTCAATCTGTTTGACGATGCTCGCAACAAGATAACGGGGCGGTGTACGAATATGATGATTGTCGAAGATTTCAGATAGTGTCGCAAAAATAAAAAAACAGAGCGTTACTCGCAGTGGTAATTCTCTGTTTTTTCTCTGTTATTGGCTACAATTATCGAAACATTTTAATATCTTTGTGCAGAAAAACAGTTGAAACCAATACTTTATTATTAAAAAAACAAAACAGTTATGCAAAACCTTAAAATGTTTTTTATTGCGGTTGTTGCGATGATTTTCTCGGCAGCCGTTGTTATGGCACAGGAGAAACCAACCACGCTCACTTTGCCATCAGTCGTAGGTAGCAACATGGTGCTTCAGCACTCGACAACAGTAAACATCTGGGGTTGGGCAAAGCCGAAGTCGAAAGTCAAGGTCGATCCAAGTTGGCTCAACTTAAAGAAGCCTCTTACCGTAAAGGCCGATGCCGAGGGCTTCTGGATTTTGCCGGTAAAGACTCTCGCAGCAGGCTATGACACCCACACGATTACCATCAAGGCGGGCAAGGAGATCAAGGAGCTTACAAACATCCTCTTTGGTGAGGTTTGGCTCTGCGCAGGCCAGTCGAATATGGAGTGGCGTGTAAATCGCGACCCCGAGATGAAGCGTGAGCTGAATAGCGAACTAAACAAGAATATCCGCCTCTACTGCACAGGTCGCATATCGTCATCCACACCTCAAAACGATGTGCCTGCACAGCGCAAGCACAAGGCACAATGGTCGGTATGTTCGCCAAAGTCGCTCGGTATATTCTCGGCCGTAGCATACGGCTTCGGCAAGGATTTGCAGGAGGCTCTCAATGTACCTATCGGCCTTATCGACGCATCGTATGGCGGTACGCCTATCGAGGGCTGGTTAGGTGCAGAGTACCTTGCAAACAACCCTAAATTGGCTGCCGTTGCCAAGAAGTCGAAGCACAAGCGTTGGAAGAGCAAGATTTCGCACCTCCACAACGCCAACATCTACCCTATTCGCCACACCACCGTTGCAGGTACTATCTGGTATCAGGGTTGCTCGAATGTCAGCTATGGTGGCTACAACGCTATGCTCAACGGTCTTATCAAGTCGTGGCGTGAGGAGTTCCGCAACCCTACAATGCCATTCTACATCGTCGAGATTGCACCACACACATACACCGGTATTCGTGGCGCACTGCTTCGTGAGGTTCAGGCCCGTGTAGCGGCTCGTACCGAGAACTGCGAGTTGGTCGTTACGAATGACCAGAACCAGATACCTGGCGACATCCACCCTCCAAAGAAGTGGGATGTGGCTCACCGCTTGGCACAGTGCGCACTCGGTGCCCACTACGGCAAGACAACAGCCGAGTTCCGTTCTCCGGCATACGAGTCGATGGTTGTCGAGGGCAACGCCATCCGTGTAAGTTTCAAGAATGTTCCTACAACGCTCGTACAGAAGGGCGAGGGCCGCATCAACGGCTTCCAGCTCGGAGTTAAGGACCCTACAAACGAGAAGAAGTTGATATTCTCGGTTGCCGAGGCTCGTATCGAGGGTAACACCGTTGTTGTTTCGGCCGAGGGTGTCGAGAACCCTGTAGCTGTTCGTTACTGCTTCAACGAGGATATGGGTAATGTATTCTCGGCAGAGGGTCTGCCACTTGGTGCTTTCCGTAGCGACAAGAGCCGTTCGTTGAGCGCACGCCCTTATATTGAGCAGCCATCCGATATTGCCGTGAAGTTCGAGGGTTGGGGCTACACCAAGAGCATCTTCACAGAGGGCTCACCACTTTGGGCAAATACCGACTTCGTTATGAGCAACGAGTATCCAAAGGAGTTCGAGGGCTTCGAGATGATGGTTCCTACACCTGTTGACAAGGGCGAGATGAGCGTGGGTGGCCGTGTCATAGCCTCGGCTGATGGCAAGATCTATATGTTCACCTCTATCACAGGTGCTACTCGCAAGGCTCCTTGGAAGGTGCTCACTTCGACCTACTCTCGTTGCGCAAAGGATGGCAAGAAGAGGGCTACATTCTACATCGTCGAGCGCAAGGTTAAGGCCGGCGAGGTTGTAGAGTTGCCTAAATTCAAGAACCGCTGGGGTACAATCGTCTTGGCAAAGAGTATCGAATAGAGCTTTTTCACCATATATATAATATAGAGGCTACCCACTGAAGGTAGCCTCTATATATTTTATAGATATGCCCAGATTTGCAAGATTGGCAAATAAATACTACCTTTGTGCAGATATTGAAAAACCTACTATACAATGAAAAAGAGCTTTATTATCTCCATTTTTGCAGCCCTCTTCTCGGTAGCCGTTGCCTCGGCACAGACAACCCGTGAGGAGATTGATATGCACCCGCATATCGCTATGGCGACACAATCTGTATATGCTGCGCCATACTTCTTCAAACCTATAGCCGATGCACCAAAGGGTTACAAGCCATTCTACATCTCGCACTACGGTCGTCACGGCTCACGCTACGAGTCGAGAGAGATATACCGCAGCTGGCTTCACAATGTATTCCACTATGCCGATTCGCTCAACCTCCTCACCGAGAAGGGTCGTGAGCTCAAGGCGTATGCCGACAAGGTTTACGACGCACAATACAAGCGTGTAGGCGAACTTACCCGTGTAGGTTTCGAGCAGCACAAAGGCATAGCTCGCAGAATGTACGAAAACTTCAAGCCCCTCTTCTCGAAGGGTGCAATTATCGAGTCACGCTCGTCGGTACGCAACCGCTGCATTATGAGTATGACGGCATTCAACGAGTCGCTCAAGGAGTGTGAGCCTATGCTCGAGACTCGAATGGATGTGAGTGAGCGTTTCCAGATTGCCATGCGTCCCGTAACAGACTACAACCCACTCTACACCCAAAAACTCGAACTACTTGCCACATCGACAAAGAGGACAGAGTGGGGCGCACACCTCCTAAAGTGGGCTGAAAACCAGAGCTTCGAGGAGCCGTTGTCGAAAATCTTTACCGACTACCGCCCTATACAGAAACTGATGAAGGGTTCCCACTTCAACTTCACCAAGGATCTCTACAAGCGACTCTGCTTTGCACAAAATATTGGTTGGCACGACCGCACAATGATTGACGAGATATTCTCGCCCGAGGTGCGCCACAAGCTCTTTATCTACGACAACTACTATTGGTTCAACTCCTACTGCTCGACCTCTACGCAGATATCTCGCACATTCCGTGCGCTTGTGCGACCACTCGTCGAGGATATCATCGAGTATGCCGATGCTGCCGTTGCGGGCAAAAACAACTGCACCGCAAACCTCCGTTTCGGACACGACTACTTCCTCTTGGAGCTGCTCGGCGTGATGAACTTCAACGAGATACCGTCCGAGTTTGACATCTCGGATGTCGAGGCTGCTTGCGAGAAGTGGCGTGGTTATCGTATCATCACCATGGCTTCGAACCTCCAAATGGTGTTCTACAAGAGCAAGAAGTCACCGGATGTATTGGTGCGCTTCCTCCACAACGAGAATGATGTTCACCTCCCTATCGAGGCTGTTGAAGGTCCTTTCTACAAGTGGAGCGATGTTCGTCAATATATGCTCGACCGCCTTGCATACCTCGACAAGAAGTAGAGGTTGCAACACAAAACAGAGAGAGGTGCTTCATCAAGCACCTCTCTCTTTATTTACTATGCCGGAACCTTACTCCTCCGATGGAACCAAGATACGGCCGCAGTACTCGCACACGATAAGTTTCTTACCGAGACGAATGTCGGACTGACGCTGTGTAGGGATGCGGTTGAAGCAACCCGAGCAGGCATCACGCTTCACGGTAACAACAGCCAAGCCGTTGCGCACCTTCGAGCGAATACGACCATAGGCAGCGAGCAGACGCTCGTCAATCTTACCAACAGCCAACTTTGCCTGGGCTGTAAGCTCCTTAACCTGACCTGCAGTCTCGGCATCTATGCCATCCAACTCGGCCTTCTTAACATCGAGGTCGGCCTTGCGCTCCTCCAACTCAGCCTTGGCAGCCTCTACGAGCTCGGCCTTTGCTTTGAGAGCCACGGCATACTCCTTAAGGCGCTTGCCAGCAAGCGTAATCTCCAACTCCTGATACTCAATCTCCTTATCCAACGACTGGAACTCACGATTGTTGCGAACATTCTCCTGCTGCTCCTTGTACTTTGCAATCAGCATATTCGCCTCGTCGATCTCTCGGTTGCGCTGTC
Source organism: Rikenellaceae bacterium (assembly GCA_015059685.1). Lineage (GTDB taxonomy): Bacteria > Bacteroidota > Bacteroidia > Bacteroidales > Rikenellaceae > Alistipes. The sequence continues at coordinate 22,520 of SUZW01000016.1, forward strand.
TCGAAAGAGAGTTAAGCTCCTCAATCTCGTTGTTGAGGTTTGCAAGTCGGGTGTTCAGACCCTCGATGCTATCCTCCAAATCTTCAACTTCCAAAGGTAATTCGCCCTTGACCTTGTTAATCTCGTCAATCTGTGAGTCAATTTTCTGCAACTCGTAGAGTGCCATAATCTTCTCATACATCGAATAATCTACCTCTGCTGTCTTTTTCTGTGCCATATATATTTAGTTTTTCTCTTTCAATCGAACCTACATCCGAGATACCCGACTTATCGGCATAAAGGCATCTCAAAAGCGCCTAAAACCTTACAAAACGCTATCCGTCAAACCTTTACACGAAGTAGCACACAGGGTTTTGCGATTGAGCGCTCTTATGGAGCGCAAAGTTAATAAAAATTTTTGATAAAATATCAAATAAAATTGCAATTACGCAAAATTCACTCTCAAAATGTCCCATATCGACCACAACAAAGTGAGAGTCAGGCGTATAAAAATCGTTGTATTTGAGGTCTGCCGTGAGGTAGATATCGCACCCCGAAGCCCTCGCCTCCGACATCAGCGATGCACCCGCACCCGTACATATCGCAACACGGCGAACATCGTGCCCGAGCAGTGCGCTATGACGCAGTGCCTTCACTCCGAAAACGCTCTGCACCCTGCGCAAAAAGGCCTCCTCGCTCTCGCCCTCGGCCAATGTGCCGACAACACCAAAGCCTGCACCCTCAACAGTCGGTTGCAGTACCTCCATATCGCACAAACCGAGCATCTCGCCCACACGCCAACTCATTCCGTTAGGTGCCGAGTCGAGGTTTGTATGACAAGCATAGAGTGCTATGTTGTTACGAATTGCCATCTCCACACAACGCTCCACGACCGAGGCCGAGTTGAGTCGTTTGAGTGGGTGAAATATTATCGGGTGGTGGGTAATTATTAGACCACACCCCTTCTCTATAGCCTCCTCGATAACCGCCTCGGTGACATCCACCGCAAGCAGTACGCCACCCTGCAACTCATCGTCAAGACGACCGACAACCAAACCTGCATTATCGTACGACTCCTGCAACGAGAGTGGTGCAAACTCCTCTATTGGAGCAATTATATCCCTGATTTTCATCCTCTTGCTTTTAGAAAAGTGTCTGTTCGAAGAATGGGAAGAGCGGTCGTTCTACGACACCCTCCTCGCCCTGCAACTTACGACGCGAACGCTTACGCTTTGGCTTCTCCTCCGACTCGGTGGCGTCACCCTGTGACGAAGGTGTCACAGCCTTCGGCTCCTCGACCTCCTCGCCAATACCTTCACGCACCGTTTCGAGCATCGCCTTGATGTGCTGCAACTGCTCGAGCAACGCCATATCGTCGGTAGCCTTACCCGACACTATGCGCTCCTTGCGCATCGCCTTCTTGGCCCCCTCGATGGTGAGTCGCTTCTCCTTGAGCAGGTGGTAGATAAGTTTCAACTGCTCGACATCACTTGGCGTGAAGAGTCTGTTGCCCTTGGCATTACGCTTTGGTCGCAGTGTCGGGAACTGCTCGCACCAATAACGCACCAAGGCAGGTGTAACATCGAACATCTCCGTCACTTCGCCCATCGAATAGTAGAGTTTCTCGGTCATATATCCTTAAGTTTTTTTACATATTTACAATCTTCAACGAGGATGGGTACATATTGTTGCAACGCGCACCCACTCTCTTCACAAATCCGAGCGCAAAGCCCTCGCACACGATAAGGTTCAGCCCCTCCGCCATATCGGTCGTAGGGATATCGTGCCTCCGCAGATACTCCAATGCCACCGCCTTCGTCACCTCGACCTGCGGTACGGCCTCACGACGCAGACCCACATACTGCGACAAGGCCCAATCGGGTTTCAGTCGCCCCTTAAATATCTGACCCATAGCCACACCGGCATATATAGCGGTCAAATTCTCGGACAAGGCCTGCACCGCCTTATACTGCGAGCGACGATAGGCGTATATCGTATCTCCAACCGTGGCAAACACCATCTCATCAGGCTCCCGAACCCAGCGTTGCAGCTCACTTCGAGAGGCTCTATCCACCTCCTGCATAATGCGTCGTCGAGGCTTCGGTGTGCGTTGCGACACCACTTCGCACCTGCGTGCCACAGCGACAAACAGCCCCTCACTACCCGTCTTATGAGGGAAGAAACGGAAGGTCTGAAATGCTCCAACCTCGCCCTTCACAACACCCCACGCATCATCGACAACAATATCTCGGCACGGCTCTACCGAGTCGCCATACTCGGCCATAAAACGCTCCACGATGCCCTCATCTTCGTCACGATTGAAGGTGCAGGTGCTATATATCAACAAGCCCCCATAGCCAAGCGACTGCCACGCATCGGTAAGTATCGACCATTGGCGTGCTGCACACATCTTCACAGCCTCCTCGCTCCAATCCGTGCGGGCTGCCTCCTCCTTGCGGAACATACCCTCGCCCGAACATGGTGCATCGACCGCCACAACATCAAACCACCCCTCAAAGGCGGCTATATGCTCCGGAGCATTGTTCGTCACGACGACATTACCCAAGCCCCACTTGCGCACATTGTCGGCCAGCACACTTGCCCTCGAGCGAACATACTCATTGGCTACGACCAGCCCCTCCTCGCCCACGGCCGAGGCGTATATCGTGGTCTTGCCACCCGGAGCTGCACACATATCAAGCACTCGCTTGCCTCGTAGCTCCTCGCCCGAGAGGATGTAGTCTATAAACTGTGATGCCGCCTCCTGCACATAGTAGGCTCCGGCGTGAAATGCCGTATCGGTGGTAAATGATGGTCGCTCACTCAATCGGCGGCCATTGCGACTCCACCCTATCTTCTCACCCTCGTTCCACAGCGGTACATCGCCACATTTTGCCGTATTCAACCGCACGGCAACCGACGATGGAGTGTCGAGCGCAGCAATCAAACGCTCGGCCTCCTCCTCGCCCAGCTCGTGGCGCATACGCTCCTTAAAGGCCTCGGGGAGTGCTGTCATCTGCTACTTATTTGATGCACGAATTTGGTCAAGACGCTCGTAGAGAGCCTCCAAAACCTTGACATTCTCGACAAAGTCCTCCGTATCCTTGTCGATAACAAAGACCTCGCCAGTGTAGTGGTTCTCGATCCAATCGTTGTAGCGATTGTTCAGACGATCGAGATAACCCACCTCGATATTCTGCTCGTAGTCACGGCCACGCTTGCAAATCTGCTTCACGAGCGTAGGCACACTCGCCTTCAGATATATCAACAAATCGGGCTGCGGGATGAGGTTTGTCGAGATATCAAACAACTTCATATAAGTTCCGAAATCTCGTGACGACATCGAGCCCATCTGATGAAGGTTGCCCGCAAAGATATGAGCATCCTCGTAGATTGTACGGTCCTGGAAAATATCAGCCGACTTATCTGCCAACATATCCATAGTCTGACGAATACGGCTTGCAAGGAAGTGCACCTGGAACTGGAACGCCCAGCGGTTCATATCCTCGTAGAAGTCGTTGATATAAGGATTGTCGATATCCTCATAGTAGGCCTTGGCCCCATAATGTTTTGTCAAAATCTCGGTCAAGGTGGTCTTACCACTACCGATGTTGCCTGCAATTGCGATATACATAACTAATCGTTTTTTGTTCTCTAATTAAAATACTCGCCTACGGTGGCTATAGCCGAAGGCATTGCAAAGACCACCACTCGGTCGTAGGCCGCTATCTCGGTCGAGCCCGAAGCGATATAGACCTTGTCGCCTCGCACGATACCGCCCACGATAACATCTGCCGGCAGCCCCAAATCTTTGATTGCCGCCTTCGTAGCCGGAGAGTTCGGCTTGACGATAAACTCCAAAACCTCGGCATCACTACCCGTCAGGCACTTTATCGCCAAGACATCCGTTGACATCGTGAAGCGGAAGATGTTGGATGCCGACACCATCTTCTTGTTGATTATCGTATCGACACCGACGCTGTCGGCCAAGTTTATGTAGTTGAGATTTTCCACCGCAGCAATAACCTTCTTGGCACCCATACGCTTTGCCAACATTGCTGTCAGAATATTTGTCTCGCTACGGCCCGTAACCGCAACAAAGGCATCCATATTCGAGAGGCCCTCCTCCAACATAGCCTCGGTGTTACGGCCATCCTCGTTTATGATAAGTGTCTTCTCCAGCTGCTCGGCCAAACGATAGGCCTTGTCGGCATTGTACTCGATGAGTTTGATATTTACCTGTTCCTGCATCGCCTGCGCAATCTGCACACCTATACGGGAGCCACCCAAAATCATCATATTCTTGATGCGCACATCGCCCTGCCCCGACAACGCCATAATATCGCTTACCGAGTCGTGGCGAGCGATGATATAGACCATATCGCCAACCATATAGGTATCTGTGCCGTGCGGGATAATGGTCTTGCCGTCACGAGATATCGCCACCGTACGGTATGCCGCAGCCTCCTCGGGCGTAAAACTTGCCAGCTCCCTGCCCACAAGCGACGATGTAGGCTCCAAGCGGAACACCGCCAACGAGAGCTTTCCGCCCGAAAAATCGACATACTCCGTCGTCGAGGTGTGACCCAAGAGCGATATAACCTCATCGGCCGCAATCTTCTCGGGATAGAAGAGGAAGTCGATGCCCATATTTATAAACATCTCCTTGTTGTTCGGCTCGAGGTACTCGTTGTTGTCGATACGGGCTATAGCCTTCTTTGCTCCGAGCTGCTTGGCCATAATCGCAGCCAAGATATTGGTATTCTCGACAGGATGCACCGCAATAAAGAGGTCACACTTACGCACCGCAGCCTTGCGCAACACCGCAAATGTCGTCGAGTCACCCTCCACGGTGATAACATCGGCAAGACTTGCCACCTCGGCCAAAGCCTTCGGCTCCGTATCCACAACCGTAATATCGTGGCCATTTCCACTCAACATCTGCGCCAAGTGGCTGCCCATCTCTCCTACACCGGCAATTACAATCTTCATAGTCGCTTGATTACATAATGCACCATTTGTGCAATTTACTCTACAAAGATATACAAAATAATTGACAATTGACGAATTAACAATTGACAATTAAAGGAAATTTTTATATAAATGGGTTAAAATACCAATAATCAGTAAGAAATAAGGGCGACACCTATTCGGTATCACCCTTACTCTTTTCACTATTCTTTGTTTAGAAATAGCCCACTGTCAAGTCCTTGACATCAGCCTGCTCCTGTACTGCCCAGATTGCACGGCGTGATGCCATAGCCTCAGCCTCGGCCTGCGCCTTAACACGCTCGGCATCTAGAGTCTGTGCCTCCTCGGTTGCAACCTCATCGACAACAACTACATACGCACCACTTGCGCCCTCAATAACAGGGAGCAACGAGCCTGTATTCTCGGCTGTAACCGAAGCGATAGCACCCAAAACGCGTGGCTCAACACCCAAGCCCTGGATGTAGTATGCCGAGCTCTTTGCATCCTCAAACGACTCAACCTTCGAGCCTGCATTCTCGGCTACCTCCTCGAGGGTAGCACCCTGCATCTTCTCCTTCAACAGAGCAAACTTCTTCTGGCGGAGGAGCGTTCTCTTAATCTGTGTCGATACGCTCTCGAGCGACTTATACTCACTATCGTCTATTGCTGTAACAACAGCTACAACATAGCCATCTTCCAACTTGATGATATCCGACACATCGCCTACCTTTGCCTCATTTGCCCAACGAACAACCTCCAACGAGTTTGCCAAACCTGGGATATCTCGTGAGCCCTGCTCAACATTCATCGAAGTAGGTAAAACTGACTGTGCTGCTGCGGCCTCCTCGAACTTCTCGACCGAGCCCTGTGCTGCCACCGAGAAGCGGCTGGCATCGGTATGTACGGCACGCTGTGTAGCCTGCGAAGCCTCAACCGGATAGGTCAATGTAGCAAGGCGGTAGTGCTTCTGCACATTGCCTGTACCCAAGACCTTGAAAATCTGGATAGCATTACCATAGGCAACCTTCACCACGGCACCCCTGCGAGCCGACTTGAGGGCATCTGCAAACTCCGGAGCCAAGGTCGAATATGCAACCTTACCGAGCTTACCACCATCAGCACCTGTCTCAGCGATAGAGTGCTTTGCTGCCAACTCCGCAAAGTCGCCCTTGCCCGAGCGAACTACATTGTAGAGGCTGTCAGCCAACTCGCCATCTACATACGAGAGTACGATATGCTGCAAGTCGAGCGAGTCAGGCACATTGCGGCTCTCGGCAACTCGTGAAGCGTACCACTCCTCACCCTTCAACTCCGGACCGTAGGTGCGACCTGCATTCAAAGCCTTTGCCTCGTCTGTGTCGAGGCTCTTGGCTGCAACAAAGGTCGAAGCAACCGAAGCGTGGCGGTTCTCACGAGAGAAGACCTTGAGGTCCTTCACCCTCGCAAACTCTGCACCAGCCTTCTTTGCCTCCTCCTCGATAGCCTTCTTATCCTCGTCGGTAGGCTCAATCTCGAAGAGAGCGTAGTTTACTGTGCGATATGGAGTCTGCTTGTACTGCGACTTGTGAGCCTTGTAGTACTTCTTGATATCGCCCTTGCTGACAACAACGAGCGAGTCTGCGACCTTGTTGTACTTGCAAGCAACGAAACGACCCTTGTAGGTGTTGTTTGCTGCCACCAGACCCTTGTTGAGAGTCAGAGTGTTGGCATAAGCACCACCACGCACCAAGTCCATATACTTGTTCATAGCACGCTCCAAACGAGCCTGCTTGTCAATCAAAGTCCAGATGTGCTGCACCTGTGGGTTGCTCTCTGCCTGTGCCAAGAACTCTGCCACGGCTGCAACATTGTAGGTACCTGTGCGAGGGTCAGCAAAGACGCTGCCATAGACACCCGAAGGTATCTCGCCCTGCAACATAGCCTTGCGCTCTGCCTCCGAAACCACGATACCGAGGTTCTCGAAGTTAGGAACGAACACACGGTCTGCAACGAGCGACTGCCAAGTATTTGCCACAGCCTGTGCCGACTGGTCGTAGTCAAACGAATCGCCACCCATCTGTGTCTTAACATCGTCATAAGCGGCAAGGAACTCCGAGTAGAGTACCTCCTCGCCATCAATTTCGCCAACCTCCGGATCGTTGCCCGAGAAGCCCATCTCTGTCTTCAACGAGAGGATAAATGCCAAAAGCGCACCACCGATAATAACCGAAAGAAGCACGCCAAATTGGGTTCTTAAAGTGTTCAAACTTATCATAACAATCTATTTTTAATTAAATTTTCGTCGTTTAACCTCCAAAGGTAGGAATTTTATTTCAAAAAATACGCTTTTTGTTCGTTTTTTTATCCCCGCCAGCTCTTTTTATCGCAGCAGCTCAACCTTCGCCAACTCTATGCGTGAACGAGTCATGCGTAAAATCTTGATACGCAAACCATCAAACTCCATCACCGTGCCTGCCGTAGGCAGCTCCTCATAACGGGAGATGATGTAGCCCGCAAGTGTATCATACTCATCACTTTCGGCAATATCGAGGTGATATTTCTCGTTGAGATAATCGACATCCAAACGGCACGAAAATACAAACTCCCGCTTCGAGAGCTGCTTCTCGACCATATCGGGTTTGTCGTGCTCGTCTTCAATCTCTCCAAATATCTGTTCCAACACATCTTCGAGCGATATGATGCCCGCCGTGCCTCCAAACTCGTCTATCACAACAGCGATACTGCTCTTGCGCTTGATAAACTGCGTAAGCATATCCTGCAGTGGCATAGTCTCGGCAACATAATCGACCTTCATCAAGACCTCCTCGATACTCTTCGGGTTCTCGAAAAGGCTCTTCGAATTGACATAGCCCACAATATTATCTATCGAGCCCTGCCACACAAAAATACGGGAGTACATCGTATCGACAAAACGGGCCGAGAGCTCCTCTATCGAGCACTCATCCATATCTACCGCCTCGACATCAACACGCGACACCATAGCATCCCTCACTCGCAAATCGGCAAAGTCGAGGGCGTTTTGAAACATCTTGATGTCGTTGTCCGACTCGGTAGGTGTCTCTGCAGAGCTATTCTCCAAGAGGTTTTCGAGGTCACTGCGGTCGAACTCAATATGTAGTTCCGCCTCACCCGGCTTGCGACCGACCAAGCGCATCATCTTATACGAGAGCCAAGTCGTAGCACGAGATATAGGATAGAGCAACAGATAGAAGATATACATCACGGGCGAGAGGTAACGATAGTAGAAGTTGGGGTTGTTGCGCATCAGCGACTTCGGCAGATACTCGCCCAAGAAGAGGATAATGATAGTCGGAATAACCGTCTCGATAACTATCGACCACTCCGCCACAGATTGCCAGCCCAGCAACTTGGCTATCTCACGCAACACCAACGACAAGCACATCGTATAGACGACCAACACGATGTTGTTACCCACCAGGATTGTGGTTATATACTCGCCCTGATGTCGAGCAAAGAGTCCGGCAATATAGTCGAAGAGGCGGCTCTGCTTGCGGTCTATCTCGAGTTTCAGTCGGTTTTTATTCAAAAACGCAATCTCCATACCCGAGAAGAATGCCGACAAAGCTATTGTCACCACTACAAGTACCGAGGCTATGTATATATTATCCATAATGCGCTACTTCTCTCTATTATCTGTCTTCTTCTCTTCGTCGGCCCCCTGTTCCTCACGCAGTTGCTCGGTATCGACCTGCATCTTCCCCTTCCAGCGACGGAAACGAGGCTCATTCATATCCTCATCCGACTCGAAGCCCTCTCCAATGAGTTCGTCGGTATCGGTAACGAGTTTTGTATCTACATTCGAGTAGATGCGTTTGGTTTGCGAGTTCCAAAAGAGCTGTTGCGTATAGAGTCGTGTGCCATCGTGCTTTGTCACGACAACATCGCCCTTTGCCTCCCACAATTTTCGGTTTTCGTAGTATATGGCGTAGTTGGCGACCAACACGGCATTCACCGTCGTAAGCGAGTCGTCTTGGTAGGTCGTAATGGATATGCCCTTTCGGAACTCACGATAGGGATCACGACCCAACATATAGCCCTCGAGCAGTGGCGTTTTGAAGTGGTAGGACTTGCGACCATTCTCCGACATCACGATTGTCAAATTCTCGCTCTCCTCGGTCATAATCGCATCCAACGACTCCTCCGCCGTCTTGGGTTTGCTCTTGCACGAGAACAGCAAGATAGCACTTCCCATAAACAGAAGTGCTACCATCGCTACTCTATGCAGTGCCACCGACATATACTATATATAATATGGCGGCTACAAACTATTGCGCACGATAACGAACTCGTGTCGATAAACCCTTACCAAGTCCGCAGGTGATAGTATAAGGGGCATCCTCCTTCAACTCCGCAAAGAAGCACTCCTCGGCAGTTGGGAAGACAGCACGATAGCTTGCTGCCAAATTCTTGGCATTCGTTGCCACCGCAGCATCAGTCACCTCCAAAAGCGGAATAGCCTTCTGCAAGAGGTCGTATGCCAACCAATATACCGAGTGCTTTGCCAACTCCGAACCGCAATCCTTGGCTCCAACAACATAGCACTGTGCCAAGAAGTAGAGGGCCAAACCATCGTCGTCGGTATCGTCGATGTTTATAGACTCGTTGAAGGCCTGAACAGCCGCAGCGTAGTTGTTTGCTGTCATCTCGAGAATACCGATACGAGCCAACAGCTTCTCACGCTCCTCGGCTACGGTCTCCTTTGCCAACGCCTCACGGAGATACTGGTTTGCCTTCTCAAAGTTCTTCTTATTCTGGAAGACCTGTGCAAGCAACATCGCAACACTCGACTGTGGATTTACGCCATAGTAGAGCTCACCCACCGAGAGGAAGAAGTCACTCTCGCAGTTGGCCTTGGCCATAAGTTGGAACACCTGCGCCAAGAGAGCCTCATCGTTTGGCGAAGCGGCAACTTTAGGCTCAAATATCTTCTGCAGGTTCTCGCACGAAGCGGCACCACTCATACCGAAGCAGCTCTCAAACTGGTTCTTGAAGTCGAGCTGCGAAGGGTCGATATTTGCAAAGTGCTTTGCGTTTGCATCGTAGGCATTTACGATGGTCATAGCATCAACGATATCGTTGGTGTAGTCGTCGCACAAGTTCTTGAAATAGATTGCTACCAACTCAGGATCGGCAACACCATTAGCCTCAACCTGTGCTGCAATAGCTGCCTCGAAGTCGGCACGGATACCCTCACGGTCGCTCTCACGATAGGTCAAGTGCTCACGAGCCTTGCGGTCGAGTATGTAGGCCTTGCCACGCTTTGGATGCGAGCCAAAATGCACCAAACGAATATCGTAGAGCAAGAGCAGCGAATCTACATAGCCATTTTTCTCGGCCAACGAACGGGCACGATTTACCTTCTGCTTGTAGAGTTTGATACCATTAGCGTAGATGTTCTCCGACGCTGAAGGGCAGTTCTGCAACAGCTGCTGCAGATACTTTGCTGCCTGTCCATAGTTGCGATTTGCAAGCTCCTCCTTGAGGAAGGTCGAAGCCAAGATATTGTCTCGACGCTGTTCCGGAGTCTCGCCCCACTTGGCATACTGTGGGTCGCTAAAATCTTGTGCCGAAGCACTGCTTGCCACAAGGGCAAACACCAATCCAAGGATAATCTTCGATATTTTCATCATATTATAGTTTTTGTTAAAATCTCTCATCTTTAATCATACTTCGGACGAACAAACCAGTAGTCCTCGCCAAAGAGCGAGAAGCCGAGTCCGATTTTGAAGTAGTCCTGTCGTATCATTCCCACTCTCTCGCCCACGCTGTTTATCACCGAGGCGTGCGAGCCACGCAGACCATACTCGAAACATACATCTATGGAACTTGTGCCCATAAACTTCAACGGGAAGCCAAAGCCCGCTGTAACAGCCATCTGCTGAATGCGCTGGCCATTGTAGGCCTGGTAGTAATCGCCCCAACGATATCCCACACGATACGAGATACGCCTCAAGTAGTTGCGGGCATCGAAACGGTTTGGCGTGTAGGAGAAGCCCAACTTTGCGGTGTGGGTATCTACATACTGCACCTTAAGACCATTATTTACCGCCTCGGAGAAGTGGTCGTTGCTACTACCCCACGCCTGGAACTCATACTCGAGGGCTGCAGCAAACTTCGGGTCGTGGTACATAAATCCCGCACGAGCCATGTGTGGCAGTCGCATCTGGCCATCCTTATTCTCGTAGAAGGTCTGGGTCGAGTAGGTATTATTCAGAACGATAGACTTTGTAATCTTATTGCGCAGGTGGCCGCCATAGTCGTATGTCGCACCAAAAGTGAGCATACGCTTCTCGTTCGAGATGATATTCCACTGCAGGCCGACCTGGAACTTAAAGTCCGAAATGGCATACTCGTCGGCACCAATGACCGAGTAGAATGAGTTTTCGCCCACAAAGTTGTTATCCACGGCAGCGGTGTAGTTGTGGTTTATCTTACCCCAATAGTACTTTGCCGCCACGCCTATCGAGAAGTTCTTGAATGGCTCCCATCCGATACCGAGTTTCACCTCCGTGACATCGCCATCGCCCGAATAGGTGTATGATGCTGCGCCCACATTTCCTGCAATCTCGTCGCTCTGGTCAAGGAACGACATCTTGTAGCCCACGCTGCTATACGGCATCAGGCTCACACCGATACCGAGTCGCTTTGCCACCGGGAACTGTACGGCTATCTCGTGGAAGTTTATCGTATTCTTGCCATTCTTGGCCGTTGTATAGGCCCCCGACGAGTCGTACTGACGCTGTGCGTTCTGCAAGAAGTTACCCTCGGCACCAAACCCGAAGATAAAACTCTTGGGTAGCGTTGCACTATATCCTGCCGGATTTATCATACTCGGCATCTGCGCACTGCGCCACGCCACACCCGTACCACCCATGGCACGCATAGGTGTTGCTCCGATGGTCTGTAGCTCTCCGATGCCGAACATCGTATATGGCGAATATGCCGTAACGGCAGCACCACCCTGTGCCGAGGCCTGTGACAGACCAAACGCCACAACAAACAGTGCTACGACCGACAGAAATCTATATGTTGCCCTTCTTGACATTATACTCCAAAATCTCATTCAAGCCCGTAAACGATAGTTTACGAGGTGCAAATATCGCATTTTTAATTCGATTAACAAAACTTTCGGCGTCGCCACCGCAAAAAATTACACTTTTTCCGCTATTTTCGCCACAGAAATGCGAAATATAGCCCTCTATTTCATAGAGCACACCCTGCATTACACCCTGCTCTATCGCCTCCACGGTCGAGTGTCCGACCCCTCCGTTTGGCTCCGTGGCACTACACAGTGGCAACGCTGCCGTATGTTCGTGTAGAGCCTTGAAACGCATCGCTACACCGAGAGATATATTTCCGCCCTTGAAGGCTCCGCCCTCAACCAAATCGAAGGTTATGGCACTTCCCATATCCACTATCAGTGCATCCGTAATGCCGAGCCCCTTAACAGTACCCACTGCCGTAGCAATTCTGTCTGTTCCGAGTGTCACCCTCGAAGCGTACTCCACCTCGATAGGTACATCCGTCATCGAGGTAAAGTGCAGCACCTTATCCACCAAGCCTTTAAGGCTCTGACAGATACCCTCTGCGCCACCCCTTGTCGAGGCGACAATGGCGTGTGTTACGGCATACTTCTCGACAAGCTCCTTGGCCACCGACACATCAAACTCGGCCAAAGCGTAGTCGCAAACGAGCTCCTTACTATCTACAACGGCAATTTTACACAAAGTATTGCCCTCATCTACGATTAAATTTGCCATAAATTTAGCTATTAGCTATTAGCCATTGGCCATTAGCTTTTATAAATTCTTCAAAATTTCAACAGCCGTTGCAATATCTGCCACTTGTCGTACTGTCATCTGCAACTTGCCATCCTTCTGCTTCAACACAAAGCGGTCGGGTTGTGCCGTAATCTTACGCAGCAACTCCATAAATATATCGCTACGATAGTATGGCGACTGCTCATCACCCACAAAGCGAACTATCATCAAGCCATTTTTGACCTTCACACGCTCCATACCGAGGCGCATAGCCTCGTGTCGCAGTCGAACGGCATTCATCAGCTCCTTGGCCGCCTGCGGCATCTTGCCAAAGCGGTCCTCCAGCTCCGAGGTGAGGCGTACGATGGACTCCTCGTCGGCCAGAGCATCTATTCTACGGTACAACTTCAATCGCTCCGCCTGCTGACGCACATACTCCTCAGGCAACTCCGCATCGACCGAGAGTTCGAGTGTCACATCATCGACATAACACATATTCTCTACGGCTGTCTGCTCCTCGTGGCTCAAGCCTGCGACATCCAACCCCTCGGCACGCAACTCGGCAATAGCCTCGTTCAAAATTTTCTGATAGGTCTCAAAGCCTATATTTGCAATAAAGCCACTCTGCTCCGCACCAAGCAGATTTCCCGCACCTCGGATATCCAAATCCTGCATCGCAATATTGAAGCCCGAGCCCAAGTCCGAGAACTCCTCTATAGCCCTCAACCTGCGTCGTGCATCGCTCGAGAGTAGCTCATCGGGGCGTGAGAGCAGGTAACAATAGGCCTTTCTGTCGCTTCGTCCGACACGGCCACGCAGCTGGTGAAGGTTGCTCAAGCCAAAGCGGTCGGCATTGTTGATGATTATTGTATTCACATTCGGAATATCCACGCCACTCTCTACAATCGAGGTCGCAACCAGCACATCGTAGTCGTGGTAGATAAAGTCCATAATAGTCTTTTCAAGCTCGGCAGGGCGCATCTGTCCGTGCGCCACAGCTACACGAGCCTCGGGGCACAAGCGCATCAGCATACCCTTGATATTCATCAAGTCTTCGACTCTGTTGTGGATGAAATAGACCTGACCATCACGCTGCAACTCCGCCTCCACAACCTCCTTCACCAACTCCTCGGAGAAGGTGTGTGACTCGGTCTCGATAGGGCGACGGTTTGGTGGCGGAGTCGAAATTATCGACAAATCACGAGAGCCCATCAACGAGAATTGCAGTGTTCGAGGGATAGGCGTAGCGGTCAGAGTCAGCGTATCTACGCTCACACGCAGCTGCGTAAGTTTCTCCTTCGCAGCAACGCCAAATCGCTGCTCCTCGTCAATAATCAGCAGGCCGAGGTCGTGAAATTCAACCCCCTTGCCGAGCATCTTGTGTGTACCTATCAGGATATCTATCTTGCCCGATTTGAGCTCCTCTAAAATTCGTGCCGTATCCTTGGCACTCTTGGTGCGGTTGAGATACTCTATCGTTATCGGGAAGTCACGCAGTCGGCTCCTGAAGGAGCGATAGTGTTGCAGTGCCAATATCGTTGTCGGCACCAACACCGCCACCTGCTTGCCATCGGTGGCCGCCTTAAAGGCTGCACGAATAGCCACCTCGGTCTTACCGAAGCCTACATCGCCACAGAGCAATCTATCCATCGGGCGTTCCGACTCCATATCCCGCTTCACGGCCTCCGAAGCCCTCTGCTGGTCGGGCGTATCCTCCCACTCGAACGACGCCTCCAAAGCCTGCTGCAAGTAGCCATCGGGCGAGAAGGCGAAGCCCTCGCTCGCCTTACGCTTGGCGTAGAGCGCAATAAGTTCTCGTGAGATATCTTTGACCGCCTTCTTCGTGGCGTTCTTTATCTTCTGCCAAGCTCCGCTGCCGAGTTTATGCACCTTTGGTGCATCGTCATCACCACTCTTGTAGCGAGATATGCGGTGCAGCGAGTGCACATTCACAAGCAACACATCGCCATCACGATAGACCAACTTTATCGCCTCACGCAACTTACCACCATCATCGACCTTCACCAAGCCACCAAAGCGACCTATACCATGGTCGATATGGGTGACATAGTCGCCCACCTGCAACGAGTTCAACTCGGCAATGGTCATCTGCTCGTCACGCTTTATCTGGCCATTTATCTTGTAGCGGTGGTAACGCTCGAAGAGTCGATGTTCGGCATATAGCGATATTTTGAGGTCGTGGTCGGTAAAGCCGTTGTTGAGCGTCAGTCGCTCCACCTCCAGCCCCGTAACATCACGCCCCGTGGCGTAGAGCAGCCCCTCCAAACGCTCCGCCTGCGCCCTATTCTCCGACATCAAGAGAGTCTTGTAGCCCCTCTCGTGCAACGAGATAAGTTCGTCGGCAAAGATTTCAAAGTTTTTGTTAAAGCTATTTTGCGGTGCCGTATGGAAGAGTATGGTCTGCGATGCAGGTCGCTCCGCCAGAGTGTTTCGCAACACAACAATGTTCTTGTCTTCCACGCCCTCGAGCAACTCCTTGCGGGAGGTGAGTTTCGTTGCCGTATCCTCCGGCTCGTCGCTCTCCTGCAGCGCCTTACGACGAATATCATCGACTTTGTCCAAGACAAAATCGGCATCCGAGAACCAATATGTCGCCTCTCCCGACACAAACTTCGTAAGCGACACTCGTCGGCCCTCGCTGCGATTTATATTCGAGATGATATCGACCTCCTCGAGCCTGTCATTCGAGAGCTGGCTCGAGAGTTCAAATCGTCGTATCGACTCCACCTCATCATCAAAGAAGTCCAGACGATAGGGTTTGCTCTCCGAGTAGGAGAATATATCGACAATACCGCCTCGCACCGAGTATTGCCCCGGCTCATAGACAAAATCGACCTTCTCGAAGCCGAGTGCCTGCACACTCGCCTCCAACTCCGCAACAGCTACACGCTGCCCCGTTGTAATGTGCAACGACTCGGCCGAAAGGCTCTCCTCGTCGGCCACCCTCTCGGCCAACGCCTCGGGGTAGGTCACAACGACAAGATACCCCTCCTCGAAGCGCCTTATGGCATTGAGAGCCGTGGTGCGCATAACGACACTCTCGGCCTCCTCGACACCATAGACCACCGAGCGTTTATAGGCTGATGGGAAGAACAATATATGCTCCTCACCCAGCAGGGCGTAGAGGTCATTCAGGGCGTATGCAGCCGCATCTCTATCCTCGCAAACAAGGATATGGCACCCCCCTCGACGAGCGATATAGGATGCCATATAAAACAAAAAAGCACCGCCGACCATCTCGTTGAGAAGGACGGTGCTGCCTTTTTTCTCCAACATCTTACCGAGCTGTTCTACCTGTGGCGAAGACTCGGCAAGCCTCAGTATTTTGTGCATATAGATAAGTGTTACCTATCGCTTTTTCTTCGAGTTGCCGGATTTGCTGACATTCAGAATATCACGACCCTCCTTGTCCTGATAGTGGACATCTATCATACCCACGCTCTGGTCAGCTACAACCTTGATGCGAGCCTTGTATCGCCACGACCACTTGCGACGCAACGACCAAAAGCCCTTCTTGAGGAAGGCTGCAACATAGGGGCTTACGACAAGGCGCACGAAACGATGTTTGCGCTCCAGGGTAAGCAGTGATATCTGATTTTCGATTTTACGGTCGAGCAATACCGTAGGCTCCACTCTTCCCGAACCACCGCAAGTTGGGCAGATATCCTCCGTATTGTGCACAGCCACAGGGCGTATGCGCTGACGAGTAATCTGCATCAAACCAAACTTCGACAACGGAAGTATCGTATGCTTTGCCTTATCCGTAGCCATAAGTCGCTGCATCTCCTCGTACAAGAGCTGGCGATTTTGCGACTTATGCAAATCTATAAAATCGACAATGACTATACCGCCCCAGTCACGCAGTCTTATCTGGCGTGCTATCTCGGTTGCGGCGGCGAGGTTTACCTCCATTGCCGTCTGTTCCTGATTATCTTCGGCCTTGGTGCGGTTTCCCGAATTGACATCTATGACATGCATAGCCTCGGTGGACTCCATAATAAGGTAGGCTCCACGCTTCAGCGATACATACTTTGCGAACAGCGACTTTATCTGTCGCGATATATCGAAGTTGTCAAAAATAGGCACCGTGCCTCGATATAACTTTACGATGCGCTCCTTCTCGGCATCGACTGCTCGAACATAGGTACAAATCTCGTTATACATCGCCTCGTCATCGACACATATCTGCGAGAATGTGCCATCGAGCGTATCACGAATAATGGTATTCGCTCTGTTCATCTCGCCCATCAAGAGTGCCGGAGCTGTGCGCTTGCGGATCTGCTGACAGGTCTTGCGCCACTTCTCTACGGCTGCCAAGATATCCTGCTCGATATCCAGATCCGAAGCATTCACCGCTGCCGTGCGAATTATCACGCCAAAGTTCTTTGGCAGGACACCCGCAGCAACACGCTTCAGTCGCTTCTTCTCCTCGTTGGAGCGAATTTTCTGTGAGATAAGTACCTTCGAAGTAAATGGTATGAGAACAATATTTCGACCCGCAAGCGATATGTCGGCAGTGAGGCGTGGTCCCTTGGTCGATATAGCCTCCTTGGCTATCTGCACCATAACCAACTGTCCTACCTGCAGATGCGAAGTTATCTTACCACCCTTCTCGACCTCACCTGCGGGGTCAATCTTCATCGTATCGAGGCGCAGACCTCGATTTCCGGGCTGGTAACTCTTCACAATCTTGTTTAGCGAGTTGATGTGAGTTCCCAAATCTTGGTAGTGGATAAAGGCATCGCGCTCGTGACCAATATTCACGAATGCGGCATTGAGTCCGGGCATAATCTTATGCACCTTACCGAGATAGATATCCCCAACCGCAAAGCCGGTATGTGCGACCTCGCGATTTAGTTCGACCAACACTCTGTCCTCACAGAGCGCAATGTTGATTTCGGTCGAAGTTACATTAACAAATAGTTCTCGATTCATCTTTCAGTGCAAAAAATTTAGCCATTAGCTGTTAGCCATTAGCTATTAGCTTTTTAGGGCTGGAGGGTAATTCAAAATCGTCAATGATGAGATTATTTTTGTGCAAGACAAGGCGACAAAACCGCAGCATAGTAAACCTATGTGAGGATTTTGGCGACCGCAGGCTCGTGCAAAAAGAACTCATCAGAACGATTTTCCCCTCCTCAACCCAAAACTTTCTAAATAGGTAACGCTAAGAGGCTTATCGGCACCCTTAGCGTTAAAACCTATGCGAAGCAGTTACTACTTCTTCTTGTGACGGTCCTTACGCAGACGCTTCTTGCGCTTGTGCGTTGCCATCTTGTGTCGCTTGTGCTTCTTTCCGTTTGGCATAGTTGTAATGTTTTATGGTTTATCTTACTTAATCTTCGCTACAAACGACTTCGCAGGCTTGAAAGCCGGGATGTTGTGTGCAGGAATAGTGATTGTTGTATTCTTCGAGATGTTGCGAGCCACCTTCTCAGCACGAGTCTTGATGATGAACGAACCAAAGCCACGGAGATATACATTCTCGTTCTTCTCCAACGAGCCCTTAACCTCGTCCATAAAAGCATCTACAATGGTCTGAATTTGTGTCTTCTCAACACCTGTCTTTTTAGCGATTTCGCTAACGATATCTGCTTTTGTCATAACTATAGAAATTTATAAATCGTTATTAAAAAATACTCTCTTTCCAATTTTCGGCCACAAATATACATTTTATTTGCCAACCGAGCAAAATTTTCGGCTACTTTTTACAAAATTAGATATTTAGCACCTTTTGTGCCACACCCTTTTTGCAATTTTCAAATCTATATGCGGTTAAATGCCATGGCCAACCCCTCGACAGCCTGATCCAAGCCCTTCTGCAGTTTGCCGCCTATCATCATTCGCATCATCATATTCAGCTCGGCATGCAGCACCAATCTTATGCGTGTATCGCACTCCGACACCTCGTGCAGCTGTATCCAGAACGAGAAGTCCATAGGCACCGAACCGCCATCACCCGAGATTTTGACATGTTTATTCTCTACCTTATCCACCATACGCAAAGCAACCGTGAAGCCCTTGAACTTAAAGGAACAGCTATCCTCGGTAGCCTGCCACTCCTCCACCTTATCGGCTACGGCCGGTGTGAGGAGCGAGAAGTTGGAAATAAGCGGAAAAATTCGTGCCGCTGAGTGGTGTATCTGTTGTTGTTTGCTGATATACTCCTGCATCTTTAACCCTGCTTAAATTCACGGCAAAGATAATATTTTTCTTTGAAATAGCGATTTTGGTACGACCTAAGCTGTTATTTTTTCTATATTTTTTCTATATTTGTAGGGTTTTTGCAGTGATACTATTCCAATTTGCACCACAACGGACAATTTAATTATAAAACCGAATGTATATGAAACGCTTATTAACACTTACACTTGCCGTTATGACTATCATTTCAGCCTCGGCGCAGTACAAAGCTCCAAAGATTATCGCCCATCGTGGTTTCCACGCCACAGAGGGGGCTGCACGCAACTCACTCAACGCCTTGAAGGCGGCACAGAAGGCCAAACTCTGGGGCTCGGAGTGCGATATCCAGCTCACCAAAGATGGCGAAGTTCTCGTCGTTCACGGACCTTGGCATCCGGGGGGAATAAAGGGCGAAAATCGAGTAAATGTCAATACCAGCAACAAGGCTGATGTTCAGGCTATTTTGCTAACAAGTGGCGAGATAGTGCCAACCCTCGACGAGTACCTCCAACAGATGACCAAGTCGAAGAAGACGAAGCTCATAATCGAGATTAAGGACCAGCTCACACCGCAGCTCGAGACCGAGATTGTCGAGAAGACGCTCGCCAAAGTTGCCGCATACGGCTTGGAGGATATGGTCGAGTATATCGCCTTCCGCCCTTGGGTATGTACCGAGCTTGCCCGCTTGGCACCAAAGGGTACAAAGATTGCCTACCTCAACGGCAACTACACTCCAAGATACTGCAAAGCTATGGGTTGTGCCGGCATCGACTACAACTTCCGAGTATTGAAGAAACGACCACAGTGGATCAAGGAGAGCCACGACCTCGGTATGTATGTGAATGCTTGGACCGTAAACAAGGAGGAGGATATTCGTTGGTGCATCGAGAATGGTGTCGATTATATCACCACCGACGACCCGATGCTTCCAAGAAGC
>SUZW01000017.1 GCA_015059685.1 Rikenellaceae bacterium
TATTATTATCAATCAATTTACTAAAGAACTGTTGTTCTGTAGAGTTATATACTCCTATCGTATATATTTTCATTATAAATATATTTTTCTTGACATTAAAGTTTCTTCTTCTCCAAAAAGATTCATAATTCCATTACCTTTAGTTAGAATATTTATCACATCTATTTGAGAAACAGCTCTATTTATCTCTACAATGTGCTGTAATGAAATATTTCGTTTGATTAATTCTTGCCCTATTAACTTACTGCGATGACACATTTCTGGCTCTGACTCGCTACACATAACTGCCAATCTTATTTTTTTCTGATTGGCAACTATGAGTCGTTCTAGTCCTAATTTAAATGTCTCTTTGCGTGCCATTTTGGTATAATCAATTCGTCCATTAGTATAGCAAGAAGAATCATTCGGCAAACCTCCTAAAACATCACCCATATAAACATACCTAACACCTAAATTCGTTAGGACGTTTTGTAAAGCGGACTGATTAAACTGGGGGTTCCACTTTGAATATGGCGATGTACGAACGTCTACCAAGTATGCGATGTCAAATGATCTTAATTCTTCGATGAACTCCTCAATTGACTTATTGCCGTGACCGATAGAAAATAATGTAGAATCCATATGCTACAATTTTTAACAAAGATACGAAAAGTTTTGGACTAAACAAAAGAACTACAATAAATATACAATTGAACCAATGTTGTTTTTTGTGCAATAGGTTTCGCATAGGTTCAACAAATGTTGCGGAGAGGTTTGATTTTGCCTAATTCCGCCACGGAACGCTGCAAAACCATGCGTATTTATACGAAAAAAGGACGGAAATCACAACGATTTCCGTCCTTCGTACCCCCTCAGGGGCTCGACTGCGCTACTTGCAGTAGGCAGTCGTGTGCTCGAAAGTTTACACCCTCCCAACCTCCCTGGAAGGGAGGCGCATCCAGGGTTCTCGCTCCCTAATGGCGCACAAAAAAAGAGAAGAACTCTCGTTCTTCTCTTCGTACCCCCTCAGGGGCTCGAACCCTGGACCCCAACATTAAGAGTGTCGTGCTCTACCAACTGAGCTAAAGAGGCATTGTTGCGCTCGGAACTTCCCGATTGCGAGTGCAAAGATAAGGCAAAATTTCTTTTCCGCAAAACTTTTTTCAAAAAAAATACATTTTTCCTCGTTTTTTTGGCTTTTTGCTCGAAATTTAGACCGAAAAGAGCCTCGAGGTTGCAGCAAATATCCCATGAATTTATCCGTGTACTACTACTCGGGTTGCGCCAAATAATCATCCTGCAACTCCGAAAAATACCAAAAATATATATAATTGTCGCCTTCCAATTGCCATTTGTCAATTAAAATTTGTATCTTCGCACTCTCGAAAAAGGAAGTTGGGTCTATGATGGATTGGCACATAGTGGTAGCGTTGCTCGTGTCGGGTACGCTGGTCGGTATAATCAACACCCTCGCAGGAGGTGGCTCGATTATTACGATGACTATGTTTATGGCTTTCGGTCTGCCAATAAATATCGCAAACGGAACAAACCGTATCGTGGTGCTGATGCAAAACCTTGCCGCCTCGATAACATTTATCCGCAAAAAGTCGTTCAATATAAATCATGGCCTACTGCTATCAATCCCCGTAATCGTGGGTAACATAATAGGAGCTCTCGTATCGCACCACATGACCGACATGGTCTTCAAGATATGTTTTGGCGTGATACTGCTCGTCATAATGGTCTATCTCCTATTCGACAATAAAATCAAAATAAAGGAGGGACACAACATCAAGATAAAGCCACTGCACTACCTTTGGTTCTTCCTTATCGGCTTCTACGGAGGTTTTATCTACATCGGTATCGGATACCTCATCCTTGCCGTTACACTCTGGTTGATGCGAATGGATTTGGTGACCGCAAACGCCATCAAAGGCTTTGTAATTCTGCTCGCTACGCCTTTTTCGTTGGCCGTGTTTATGATTATGGGGGATGTCGATTACACCTTCGGTATCGTTCATGGCGTAGGCAATATGATAGGCTCGTTCCTCGCCTCGCACTACATGGCGAATTGGGGCAAGAACTTCATAAAAATCTTTATGGCGGTAATTGTCGCAATCTGCTTTGCCGACTTGATGGGTTGGCTATCTTTGCACGATTTTTTCTATGCACTTTTGTCGATTAAGGAGTAAAGAAAATAAAACAACAAAACGATTTATCGTTTTACCTTAATTGTCAATTATCAATTGTCAATTGTCAATTAAAAAAAAGAGATGGAGGAGAAGATTAAAATTGAGGGTGCGCGAGTTCACAACCTCAAAAATATAAGCCTCGAAATACCTCGTAATGCGCTGGTTGTCATTACGGGCTTGTCCGGTTCGGGCAAGTCGTCGCTTGCCTTCGACACCATCTACGCCGAGGGACAACGCCGCTATATGGAGACCCTGTCGATGTATGCCCGACAATATATCGGCACGATGGAGCGTCCCGATGTCGATAAGATTTCGGGTCTATCGCCCGTAGTCGCCATCGAGCAGAAGACCACCAACCGCAACCCTCGTTCCACGGTAGGTACAGTTACCGAAATTGCCGATTTTCTGCGACTTTTGTTTGCTCGAGCATCACGAGCCTTTTCGCCCGCTACGGGTGAGGAGATGGCGCACTACTCCGACGAGCAGATTGCCGACCTGATTTTGCGTGACTACGAAGGGCGCAAGATAGCCTTCCTGGCTCCCGTAGTGCGAGAGCGCAAGGGTCACTACCGAGAGCTCTTCGAGCAGTTTATCCGCAAGGGTTACATCTATGCTCGTGTCGATGGCGTGATACAGGACTTCACAACGGGCTTGCAGCTCGACCGCTACAAAACCCACTCGATAGAGCTTGTGGTCGATAGAATGGTGGCTCGCAAGGAGAGCCGTGACCGCATTATGACCTCTTTGCGTGAGGCTATGCGCCAGGGTAAAGGGCAGATGGCGATACACGACTACGACACTGGCGAGATACGCCATTACTCACGCCACCTGATGTGTCCGACGACGGGCATCGCCTTCGAGGACCCCGAGCCGTTTACATTTTCGTTCAACTCTCCAAAGGGTGCTTGTCCTCGCTGCAACGGACTTGGTGAGGAGGCGGTATTTGATATCAAGAAAGTTATTCCAGACGAGCGACTGTCGTTGCGAGAGGGTGGTGTTGCGCCACTCGGCAAAGGGCGTGAAAATCTGCTCTTTGCAACGCTCGAAGCACTCGGCAAACGATATGACTTCACCCTCGATGACCCGATAGGCACAATCTCGGAGGAGGGCCTCAATGCCATCCTCTATGGCGACGATGAGCCTATGCTGGTCGAGGTGTCGGAGTATTCGTCGTCACGCAGCAGGCACATGCGCTCGTGGGAGGGTGTAGCCGAGTATATCAACGCTACGACCGACGAGGAGAGCTCCCGCAAGGGCGAGAAGTGGCGAGAGCAGTTTGTGGCCTATCACAAATGTTCGCTCTGCGGTGGTAGCCGTTTGAAGGAGAATGCCCTCTATTTCCGTGTTGCAGGCAAGAATATCGCCGAGTTGTCGGCAATGTCGATATCATCGCTCCGAGAGTGGTTCGATGGCGTTGAGGAGCAGATGAGCAAGAAGGAGCGCACCATAGCACGAGAGATTTTGAAGGAGATACGGGAGCGACTGCGCTTTTTGACCGATGTGGGCTTGGGCTATTTGTCGCTTGGTCGTGCTTCACGCACCCTGTCGGGCGGTGAGAGCCAGCGCATACGCCTTGCCACGCAGATAGGCTCGAAGTTGGTCAATGTGTTGTATATTCTCGATGAGCCGAGCATCGGATTGCATCAACGAGATAACGAGCGACTAATAAAGACCCTGCAACGACTTCGTGATGCGGGTAACTCGGTTATTGTGGTCGAGCACGACGAGGATATGATGCGTGCCGCAGACTATATTGTGGATATAGGGCCGAAGGCGGGTCGTCGTGGAGGCCATATCGTAGCACAAGGTAGCTACGACGACATATTGAAGTCGCAGGGCTATACGGCCGACTACCTTGCAGGTCGTCGCACGATAGAGATACCTGCGGAGCTGCGAAAGGGTAGTGGTGAGAGCCTTGTGGTGCGAGGTGCAAGGGGTAATAATCTCAAAAATGTAGATGTCGAATTTCCTCTCGGCAAACTTATCTGCGTCACAGGCGTGAGTGGCTCGGGAAAGTCGTCGCTCGTGAATGGTACGCTCGTGCCGGTCTTGTCGCACAAACTCTATCGCTCCTACGCCCAACCTCTTGAGTACGATACCATCGAGGGCTTGCAACATATAGACAAGCTCGTTGTTGTGGATCAGTCGCCTATAGGTCGTACGCCACGCTCCAACCCTGCAACCTATGCAAATGTATTTGCCGATATCCGCAAACTGTTCGAGATGACACCCGATGCCAAGGCTCGAGGCTTCAAGGCGGGGCGTTTCTCGTTCAATGTGAAGGGTGGTCGTTGCGAGGAGTGTCGTGGTGCGGGTGTGCAGACTATCGAGATGAACTTCCTGCCCGATGTATATGTGAAGTGCAAGTCGTGTGGCGGAAATCGCTACAATAAGGAGACTTTGGAGGTGCGATATAAGGGTAAGAGTATCAACGATGTACTAAATATGACCGTAAATATTGCGGTGGAGTTCTTCGAGGCGATACCGACCATCTACCAAAAGCTAAAGGCTATACAGGATGTCGGCTTGGGCTATCTTACACTCGGACAACCTTGTACCACCTTGTCGGGCGGTGAGAGCCAGCGCATAAAACTCTCGGCCGAGCTCTCGAAGCGTGATACGGGGCGTACGCTCTACATTCTCGATGAGCCGACTACGGGCCTGCACTTCGAGGATATACGCTGTCTGATTGGCGTGTTGAATAAGCTGGTAGATAAGGGCAATACCGTGATTGTCATCGAACACAATCTCGATGTGGTGAAGGTTGCCGACCACATTATCGACCTCGGTGTCGAGGGAGGTGAAGCGGGCGGTGAAGTTGTAGCTACGGGTACACCATCGGAGGTGGTGGCTTGCAAACAGAGCTACACGGGTGAGTACCTTGCCAAGTTATTGCGCAGAAAATAGTCCTCTCGACCTTTGGGCTACGCCTCGAGTAGCCAATCTTTGAACTCGTGTACACGAGCCTTCGGAATAACAATCTTCTCGGGTGTTTCGAGCGTGAGGTTTGCCGTAAGACGGCTGCCAAACCACACCGATATATCCTTTACCGACTTGCGTGAGATTATAAATTGGCGATTGGCACGGAAGAAATTTTGTGGCGACAGCTTGTTCTGCAGAGCCTCCAAGGTCTGCTCGACGATATACTTGCTACCATCGAAACAGTAGGCCGTAACACGCTCCTCGAAGGTGTGGAAGAAGGCGATATCTTGTACCTGCAGAGGGATAATCTTATCACGGAAATGGACCAAGAATACCTGTTGCTCGCTACGACTCGATTGTGCCACACTCTTGATGCGTGAGGCATACTCTGCGTGGTCTGTCGAGGTTAGGCGGTGCCACTTGTCTATGGCACGATGCACACTCTCCTCGTTTATCGGCTTCAGGAGGTAGTCGATACTATTGACCTTGAACGCCTCGATAGCATATTGGTCGTAGGCGGTGGTGAAGATTATGGGCGTAGAGATATCTACGCTGTCGAAGATGCGGAACGAAGCACCATCTGCCAGATGTATATCCATAAATACGAGGTCGAGCTGTGGTGCTGAACGGAAAAATTCGATGCTATCGACCACGGTGTCAATCATAGCTACAATCTCGATGTCGGCGTATATCTTGCGCAGTATGGCCGAAAGATTTTGCGCTGCAGCGGTCTCGTCTTCGATGATGGCTACTTTGATAGGCTCCATTACTTCTCCTCCTTGTTAAGTGGTAACTTCACGATGAACTCCTTGTCGTTGTCGGTAATCTCGATATTGCGGTTGAGCAGCAGCGAGTAGCGACTGTCGAGGTTTGAAAGACCTACGCCTGTGCCGCTGCTTGGCTCGAGCATTGGTCGTTTCTCGTTTGCCACGACGAGGTATTCACCCTCGGTGTAGATGCGGACACGGAAGAGCTGTTTGCTGCTTATCGTGTTGTGTTTTACGGCATTACCGATAAGAGGTTGCAACGATATCGGTGGCAGTCGGTAGTCGAGATGGCTCTCTTCGATGTCGAAGTCGAATACAATCTTGTCGGCATAGCGTATTTTGAAGAGGTAGCAATAGGCCTCGGCAAACTGTATCTCCTCACGCAGCGTCACAAAGTTGGTATTTACACCATTCTGCGAGAGGTAGCGGAAGGTGTAGGAGAGCTGGTCGATATACTTCAGAGCTCGCTCCTCATCCTTCTCGCGTACGAGCATCGAGAGTGACGATAGCGAGTTGAATAGGAAGTGCGGATTTATCTGGCTTGCCAACATATTGTACTTTGTGGTGAGGTTTTCGTTGCGAAGCATCTCATTCTCGAGCGACACCTGCTGCTCACGATGTATGAGCGTGTAGATGCGGGAGTAGAGTACGACTACAGCCAACATAAACAACGATTTCAGTACTACGACAAACTCTATAATCTGTCGGCTCTTATATACCGGTATCACCTCGCCCGAGTGCATCAGTGGTACGGGCGAAATGAAGTATGTGGCAAATGTTATGAGCAGACATATTGCCGAGCGCAACAAGAACTGTTGCCAGGTCACATCACGCCCCTTCGAGTTCATTATCAACAACAAAACAAAGGCAAGAATGAAGTAGAATATAAATTGGTAGAGCACCACATGCCACTGTTCCGAGCCTCTATAGAGTGCGCCATAGTCGAACTCCTCGCCATTGCGTTGCAATACACGACGCATTATGAGGTGGTCGGCCTCGATATACTTCTGCTCCGAAGCTTCGACCAACAACCTGTCGCCCTGCTCGAGGTTGAGCCAATGCACCTTTTGTCGGTCGATGTAGATGCTGTCGCCCGCCTCGGTTATGATGTATCCAAAGCCATCACCCGAGATTGAGAGATTGCCCGTAACCTCTACGATTACACGGTTGTCACGCTCACGAACATTGCGACGATGGCCCGCATCGGACTGGTTTGCCACGAGCAACAATAGGTACGAGAAGTTGCAAACCAAACTCACAACTATCGCCACAAAGGCGTACCCCAAATAGGGTGACCGACTCTTTAATCTCTTAATCATATTAGCTTTTAGCTTTTAGCCATTGGCCATTAGTTTTTTAGTTAGTAGTCGAAAAACAACAAAATCAAAAACGATTTATCGTTTTTACCTTTAATTGTCAATTGTCAATTATCAATTGTCAATTGTCAATTTGAAACCTACTCCTCGTACCACGAAGCATAGAGGCGGTAGTCGTTGGCAATACGCTTGATAATCTGCTCGCGCTGCTCGGGGGTGACCTCCTTAACCTTCTTTGCGGGAACACCGGCATAGACCGAGTTTGGCTCTAACTTCGAGTTTGAGAGAACGAGCGCATTTGCTGCGATAATGCAACCTGATGCCACAACAGCATTGTCGAGAATTGTTGCGCCCATACCGATAAGACAGTTATCCTCGATAATTGCACCGTGAATTGTGGCGTTGTGACCAACTGACACATCGTTACCGATATGCGTCTGCGAAGGCTTTGGCGACTTGTCGTAGAGGGTGTGAATGACCGTTCCATCCTGAATATTCGTGCGGTCACCGATGGTGATTTTGTTTACATCGCCACGCAACACCACATTGTACCAAATCGAGGAGTCCTTACCTATGGTAACATCTCCAATCAACACAGCCGTCTCGGCCACAAATGTTCCTTCGCCAACCTCTGGCGTATGATTTCTAACGCTTTTAATGTATGCCATATTTTTTGCTATTAGCCGTTGGCCATTAGCCATTAGCTAAATTAAAAATTAAAAATTATTTTTTCAACTACTCACTACTCACTACTCACTACTAGCTACTCACTATTTCTTTGCCTCTTGCCAGTAGCCCTCCAACTCGTCAAGCGAAGCCTCGCTTACCATCTTGCCCTGCTCGGCAACACGCTTTTCGATATGGTTGAAACGCTCGATAAACTTCTTGTTTGTCGCCTCGAGAGCATTCTCCGGATCTATGCCGTTTTTGCGACAGGCGTTTATAAGGGCAAAGAAGAGGTCGCCAAATTCGGCCTCCAGCTTCTCCTTGTCGCCACTCTGCATCTCCGCCTCGACCTCGTGCAGCTCCTCATTTACCTTATCCCAAACCTCTGCTGCCGAGTTCCAGTCGAAGCCTACGGCTGCGGCCTTCTCGCTTATGCGGAACGCCTTGACCATTGCGGGCAGTGAGCGTGGCACACCTCCGAGGACTCCACTCTTGCGAGCCTTCTTGCGGAGCTTCAACGCCTCCCAATTCTGCTTCACCTCCTCGGGTGACTCGGCCAAGACATCGCCATAGACATGCGGGTGGCGGTAGATAAGTTTGTCGCACACTCCGTTTGCCACATCTGCCAAATCGAATGCGCCCTGTTCCTCGCCAATTTTCGAGTAGAATACAATGTGGAGGAACAAGTCGCCAAGCTCCTCTTTGATACCCTCCATATCGTTGGCAGTAATGGCATCCGCCAACTCGAAAGTCTCCTCGATGGTATTGTTGCGCAACGAGTGAATTGTCTGCTCTCTATCCCATGGGCACTCGACACGCAGGCGGTTCATCACCTCAATAAGTCGTGCCGTAGCCTCTAATTTCTTCTCCATAGCTGTTGAAATTCTAATCTCCGCAAAGTTACAAAAAAAGTTGTAACACACAATCGTGACGAGGGTGAAATGACGAAAAAAACGATTGAAACTTGCGACTATGTTATATAAGTATTATATTTGTACCAAGCAAAACCAAAACTATTTGAAGATGAGAACAAAACTACTAATTTTTGCAGCTGCGCTCTTTGCGAGCATTGGCTGTAGCACCTCGCAGGAGTTTGTACAACCCCTTCCTGCCAACACTATTATTCCGCAGCCTAACGAAATAGTTGCTGCTGAGGGCGAGTTCGAGATTAACGCCATGACATCGCTCTGCTACGATGCGGAGCTTGAGGGCGTGGCGAACTACTTGTTGAAATATCTCCCATTATCGCACAAGGGCGAGCAAGAGGAGAATTGCATAAAACTCTCGCTCGACGACGACCTTGCAGCCGAGGCCTACGAACTTGAGATTGACTCCGAGGGTATATCTATCGAAGGCGGAGGCTATGGCGGTGTATTTAATGGTGTGCAGTCGCTGCTGCAGATGGTGCCTGCGGTATATTTGGAGAGTGCGAAGTTGCCGTTGAAGGTCTGCTGCGTGGAGATTAAGGATGCGCCTCGTTTCGAGTATCGAGGTGCGCATCTCGATGTTGCTCGTACCTATATGCCTGTAGCAGATATTAAGCGATATATCGACCTTATGGCGATGCACAAACTCAATAAGTTCCACCTTCATCTCACCGACGATGAGGGTTGGCGTATCGAGATAAAGTCGCACCCCGAGTTCGCTCTCGAAGGCGGCTTCCGTGGTGGCGATGCGAAGGTGTGGCCTCGCTATAGCAAGTTCGATGAGAGGTGGGGTGGCTACTACACCCACGAGGAGCTGCGTGATATCGTAGCCTACGCTGCCGAGCGCAATATCGAGGTGATACCCGAGATAGATCTCCCGGGCCATAGTCGTGCTTTGGCGCAGATCTGCCCCGACATCCTCTGTAACTACACCCCCGATAAGGAGTCGTGGGGTGGTCGTGACTTGCGCAATGCGTGGTGTGTTGCGAAGGAGAGCAACTACGCTCTTGTCGAGGACATCATCCGTGAGGTTGCCGAGATATTTCCTTCGGAGTATATCCATATTGGTGGCGACGAGGTGGCCTTGGCTTTGGGTTATCATATCTGGTCAAAGTGCCCAGATTGTACAGCCTTGATGCGCAAGCACGGCTATACTTCGTATATGCAGTTGCAGGATATCTTCACCGAGCGTGTTGCCGGCATCTTGGAGCGTTACGGCAAGAAACCTGCCGTTTGGAACGAGGCTATCGAGGGCGGCCGACTCGACAAGGATACAAAGGTTTATGGATGGAAGAATGTTAAGGTCTGCAAGGAGAGTGTCGATAGAGGCTACGCGACTGTCGTTATGCCTGGTGGCTACTTCTACTTCGATAGTCGTCAATCGGAGCACGAGAAAGGTCAGAAGTGGGCAGGCCATTTCGATGCAAAGAAGGTTGCTACATTCAACTTCGTGGATCAGGGCTTTACCGAGGAGAATATGAAGCATGTGTGGGGCATATCTACGGCATTTTGGAGCGAGTTGTATATCGACAATAATCCGGAGTCGCACCACTATATCGACTATATGTGCTTCCCTCGCTTCTGCGTTGCTTCCGAAATTGCTTGGCGGGGCCAATGTAGGTGGGAGGAGTTCTACCCATCGTTGCTTGCGCACTATGAGCGATTGTCGAATATGGGCGTAAGCTACCGCCTCGAGTCTCCGAGCGTGAAGGTTGAGAATGGCAAGATTGTGGTTACCGCAGCCGAGAAAAACCAAACGCTCTACTATACCGACAAATTTACGGGCAAGACCGAACGCTATACCAAACCACTCGACAGCCACCTCGCTTCGCAGGTGTCGTTCCATGCCGAGTACCGCACGGGGCGTAGTGCAGATATAGCACTCGATGCTTACTACAAAACGAAAAGACCAAAGATGACCGTAACGACCTCGCTGCCTTTGCGCAAGAGAAATTCGTTGAAGGATATCGAGGCCTATAATATTGTGCACACCTCCCGAACTGCTCATGCGGGTGATTGGTTGGAGTATCGTTTTGCCGAGCCGGTGAAGAGTCGTCGCATAACCTTTGCTACGGGTCATCCTCACCTCAATCGTGCGATATTGGAGTTTGCCTATGTTGAGGCGAGCTACGATGGCGAGAACTTTGAGCAGGTGGGTCGCCTGCACCTGGGTGCTTTAGCCTTCGAGCCAAAGAGTGAGGTGCATGCGTTGCGTGTCGTAGCCGATGGTCCGAGCGATGCCGAGCCAAAGGTTGTGATCCTGCCGTTGCATATAGAGTAGGGCTCTGAATTACAGCAACAATATAGGCTCCAGACACCTGGAGCCTATATTGCTATCGTGTAGTTATAGTATAGAGTCTAATTCGGTATAGGGCACCAGCCTATCTACGACCGAGCCTATTGCGGTCGGGAATATCAGGTGCAGAGCGTTGCCACTGCGCTTTTTATCTCCGCCAATGGCCTTTAGCAAGATCTTGCGTTCAACGGGTAGAGCTGTGTCGTACTCGAAGTGCTCCAGAAGTGAGAAGATGCGGTTGGCATCGCCCTCGGAGATGATGTTTTGAGCCAAGGCCGAGCGAGTGATGTGGTATAGCCCTATCGCTACGGCCTCACCGTGGTTGTACTTCGAGCAACTCTTCTCGATGGCGTGAGCTATGGTGTGGCCGAGGTTCAGGATGCGACGATAGCCACCCTCACGCTCATCTTTGGCTACGACCGAGGCCTTAATCTTGATACATCGGGCCACAACATCCTCCAGCAGAGCTGTGTTGTTGCGTAATTCGTCGAAAGAGCTCTGCTCCAATATCTCGAACAGCTCCTTTTCGCCCAATATGGCACTCTTGATAACCTCGGCTAACCCTGCACGGAACTCACGCTTGGGCAGCGTTGCAAGCAGGGAGGTGTCGCACACCACAAACTTCGGTTGCAGGAATGTGCCGACCATATTTTTGTAGCCCCCGATATTTACGCCATTCTTTCCTCCGACCGAGGCATCGACCGAGCCGAGTAGGGTAGTGGTAACGAAACCAAACTCCACACCTCGCATATATGTTGCTCCGACAAAGCCTGCGATATCGGTCACGATGCCACCGCCTATACCCAAGATGAAGCACTCTCTGTCGGCACCCATCTCGATAAGCTGACGATACACGCCATCCAAAGTGGCCAAACTCTTGGCCTGCTCACCCTGTCCGATAAGGATATGCTCGTACGAGGCGATAAGGTCGTGATGTGTGCGGTCGATATTGCTGTCGGAGATAACAACAACCCGTTTTTGCGGTAGTAGTTGCTGCAGTAACGCCTCTGCGCCACCTATATATACACGGCTTCCGTCAGTTACTTCTATCTGCTCAATCATAATTTTCCTAACGATTAGTTCTACAAAAGTAGCAATTTTCCGATTATAATTAGTATTTTTGCGCAATAATTGTGAAAAGGTATGCAAAAATTACGCAATATCGCTATCATTGCCCATGTCGATCACGGCAAGACTACGCTGGTCGATAAGATGATTTTGGCGGGCAATCTCCTTCGTGAGCCATCAAAAACAGGCGACCTCGTACTCGACAACAACGACCTGGAGCGTGAGAGAGGTATAACCATTTTGTCGAAGAATGTTTCGGTCGTATATAAAGATTACAAAATCAACATCATCGACACCCCGGGACACGCTGACTTCGGTGGCGAGGTGGAGCGTGTTCTGAATATGTGCGATGGCGTGTTGTTGCTGGTCGATGCCTTCGAGGGTACGATGCCGCAGACTCGCTTCGTGTTGCAGAAGGCTCTCGCCCTCGGCAAGAAACCTATCGTCGTAATCAACAAGGTCGATAAGCCGAATTGTCGCCCCGAGGTTGTGAATGAACAGGTTTTCGACCTGATGTTTACACTCGATGCTACGGAGGAACAGTTGGACTATAAAACCATCTACGGCTCGGCAAAGCAGGGGTGGATGTCTCACAAGTGGAATGAGAAGACCGATAGTATTGTGCCACTGCTCGATGCTATCATCGACGAAATACCTGCACCGGCCGTGAGTGAGGGTACTCCGCAGTTGCTTGTAACTTCGCTCGAATACTCATCTTATATTGGTCGTATTGCGGTCGGAAAACTTACTCGTGGAACGCTTGTAAATGGTCAGAATGTAACCCTCGCAAAGCGTGATGGAGTAACCAAAATCAAGACCAAGATTAAGGATTTGATGGTCTTTGACGGCTTGGGCAAGAAGAAGGTCGAGAAGGTGGAGTGTGGCGAGATTTGCGCCTTGGTAGGTATCGAGGGCTTCGAGATTGGAGATACAATCTGTGATTTTGAAAATCCCGAGCCACTGCCACCAATCAAGATTGACGAGCCGACGATGTCGATGCTCTTCACAATTAACAACTCCCCATTCTTCGGCAAGGATGGCAAGTATGTAACCTCTCGCCATATCAAGGAGCGTTTGGACAGCGAGCTGGAGCGCAACTTGGCGTTGCGAGTAGAGCCGGGACAGAATGCCGATTCGTTTATCGTCTATGGCCGTGGCGTGTTGCACCTCTCGGTGCTTATCGAGACCATGCGCCGTGAGGGCTACGAGTTGCAGGTAGGCCAGCCGAAGGTTATTATCAAGGAGATTGATGGCGTGAAGTGTGAGCCTGTCGAGGAGATGACTATCGACTGCCCTGATGAGATGGCAGGTACAGTCATAGAACTCTCGACCCGTCGCAAGGGTACGCTTACAAATATGGAGTCGTCAAATGGTCGTACTCGCCTCGAATTCGATATCCCTTCACGAGGAATTATCGGCTTGCGCTCGAATATGCTCACCGCAACTGCGGGCGAGGCTATTATGTCGCACCGCCTGCGTGCCTTCGAACCATATATGGGCGATATAGATATGCGTACCAACGGCTCGATTATCGCTTCGGAAACAGGTATGGCGTACGCCTATTCGATTGACAAACTGCAAGATAGAGGTCGCTTCTTCATCTCACCTATGGAGGAGGTCTATATGGGTCAGGTTATTGGTGAGCACACCCGCAGCAACGATATCACCGTAAATGTCTGCAAGGCGAAACAGCTTACCAATATGCGAGCTTCGGGCTCCGACGATAAGGCGGTTATCGTGCCACCAAAGGTCTTCTCGTTGGAGGAGGCGTTGGAGTATATCAAGGAGGACGAATATGTTGAGGTTACCCCTCACTCGATGCGATTGCGCAAAATTCTACTTAATGAGATAGATAGAAAGAGGGCTGCCAAATAAATGGGCTTTTAGCCATTAGCTATTAGCCATTGGCTTTTTACGATTAGGGCGAGATTTTTTTCTCGCTCTTTTTTTTGTGAGAGTTAGAATTATTTTCTATCTTTGTAGTGCAGTCCGAAAGGATTGCGGACATTTTAATTGGATGAAAGTGTATTAGCTTTATCTTGCGTAGAAATCCGGAAAATTTCAAAACGACCAAGGTAAGCAAACACACTCATCACCTTGTATTGGTTATGGGCTCCACAACCCTAACCACCAATACGGGTGTGGGGTATTGTTTATTTGGTCAATGGCAATTCCGGAGCCTCTACGCAGATAAACTAATCGGCTCCACACTTTCCTTTTTATCATAACAGCCTGTTCGGAGTTGGTAGGCAACAAATGGGTAAAACTATGAAAAAGTTATTACTTTTGCTTGCACTTGTCGGAATGGTGACAATGGGTTGTACCGATAACCCTAGCTCCGATGACCAAAATTCTTCAACCGAACAACCAGGCCCGGATGTTCCGGTGGGCGACGAAGATTTGAGCTTTACACACAACACCGACACCACTCCAGAAATTTCGCACGAGGGCGGAACAGCGAGAATTTCGTTTACTACATCGCTATCGTGGAGCGTATCGGTATATGCCGATTGGCTATCCGTGTCGGAGGATGAGGGCGAGGCCGGCAACGGCAGTTTCGTAATCACAGCCGAGGCCAACACCACGACAAGGGAGCGCAAAGGTGTTGTGGCTATTAAGTTGAGCAATAATAAGTCTTACGAGATTACGGTTACACAGTCGTTCAATACCGATAGCGACGATATTGAGTTTATCAACAACACAAACACCGCACCTCGCATGGAGTATGGTGGTGGTACGGTGCAAATCTCATTTATCGCCAAGACCGATTGGACTGTAACCTGCTATGCTGATTGGCTTTCGACCTCGGAGTCTTCGGGCAAAAAGGGCGAAAACAGCTTCTTTATTACGGCTGCCAGCAATCCTAATGACAAGGAGCGCAGTGGCGTTGTAGCTATCAAGACTTCAAACAATAAGTCATACGAGATTAAGGTTACACAAGACCCTAACGCAGGTATTATGCAACTTACAGTTGCAGCAAATGAGGTACTCTACACCACCATTTTTGATACTCAACTCAATCTATACAAAGAGAATGGCTTTGGTGGTAACCTTATCAGCCACTCCTACGATACGGAGAAGGGCTATGGCTCTATCCGCTTCGATAACTATGTTACCTCTATCCCGTCAAAGGCGTTTAAGGACTGCACCACTTTGGAGAGCATCTACTTGCCGGAGGGTGTAACCTATATCGCTCCCGACGCTTTCGAGGGCTGCACAAATCTTAAATATATCATCAGCCCGAACTCGGACAACTACACAATGTTTGTCTATAATAATGAGATAATGGTTGTTGCTCCGGCAGAGACGCACTTTGTTATACCGGAGGGTGTGCAAACAGTTGAACAAGGCGTCTTCGCAAATTCGAAGGTGGAGAGTATCGTCTTTCCTAAAAGTATGAAGTCTATTGGCAACTACTCTTTTCAAAACAATAAAACTTTGAAAAGCATAGTGTTCAATGGGCCTACAAGAATTGGGAAAAGTGCGTTTTATGAGTGTTCCTCTTTGACGAGTGTTACATTTGCATTGACTACTACATCGATGGGAACTTCTGTAATTGAAGAGATGGGATTCAAAAATTGTACAGCCCTTTCTTCAGTGATATTCTTCGAAGATGAATTCTATTCTATTGGCTCTCAAGCGTTTTATGGCTGTACAGAACTTAAACGCTTACAACTACCCCAATCGGGAGCATTTGGTAACTGTGTATTCGCATATAGCGGCTTGACTGAACTCACTATCCCTGGTGGTATTAGTCTGCATTCAGAATGTTTATCTTATTGCAATAAGCTAAAGAATGTGGTGATTGAGGCGGGAGTAACAGAGATACCTGACTGCGCATTCCAATACTCGTCGCTCCAAACAATAACACTCCCTAATACTATTGAAACCATTGGCGAGAAGGCCTTCTATGGTTGCTCTTCTCTAATAAGTCTGACTATTCCAGAAAGTGTTACCTCGCTCAGTTATTGTGCTTTGAGCGGTGCCAAGGGAGAACTAATAATTGAGAGTAAAATAATAGAAGCAAATTTCAGTTCTACCACAATACCTGTAAAAACTTGGTTGAAAGATTCAAGGTTCTCAAAACTAACTATTGGCGATAATATTACAAAGATTGGAGAGTATGCATTCAAGGACTATGAGATTGACACCATAACCATAGGTAGTGCTGTAGAATATATTGGTTACAATGCGTTTAATGAGCGATATACTAGTGCGTATTTTAAGCCTACAGTAGCCCCAATCCCTGCCTCTGGGAATTTTGATTTGAAAATTGCAACTATGTATGTTCCACGAGGATATCTTGATGCCTACAAGAATTGGACTAACCGTGCTAACGAGATAGTTGAATACGATTTTTAGAAGTTAATTCTAAAACTTTACAACTATGATTTAACTAAAAAAGTAGCCTTCCCGGGCTACTTTTTTAGTGTTTTGAACGAGAGTATATGCCACGAGATACCAATGGCAAGGAGTGTCATCAGCACCTGTGCCCACCACCACTCATCGACCACCGCAAAGATGCAGTAGCCTATTGTAAGCCAGACCAACGACACCGAAATAATCTTCACACGCAGAGGTATGGCACGATATTCTCTGAAATTGCGGATATACTCGCCAAAGACCTTGTGATTGAGCAGCCACTCGTAGAGCGCAGGCGAAGCCTTAACCCACACCGCAGCCGAGAGGAGCAGAAATGGCGTGGTAGGGAGTAACGGAAGAAACATTCCCGTAACGCCCAATGCAAGCGATATGCAACCAACTATGATTAAAAATATCTTCATTTATGGTGGCAAAGATATAAATTATTTGTATATTTGTAAAGCGAAACAGATTAATCAAAAATAGGTATTTTAATATGAATAAAATTGGTATCGCTTGCGACCACGCAGGCTACGATTTGAAGGAGTTTTTGACGGGCTACCTCTCGGCAAAGGGTTTTGAGGTCTTCGACTTTGGTTGCCACTCGGAGGAGAGCTGTGACTATCCCGACTATGCGCACCCTATGGCCGATGCTCTCGAGGCGGGCGAGTTCCCTCGTGCTGTGGGTATCTGTGGCTCGGGCGAGGGTATGGCTATCACGCTTAACAAACACGCCAAGGTGCGTGCTTCGCTCTGCTGGTTGCCCGAAATAGCACACCTTACACGCCAGCACAACGACAGTAATGTCTTGGTCTTGCCGGCTCGCTTTATCTCTAACGAGGAGGCTGTGGCAATTCTTGACGAGTGGCTCACGACCGAGTTCGAGGGTGGTCGCCACGAGCGCAGAGTGTCGAAGATTGTTCGATAGGGTAGCGATACTGCTTCTAACAAAATGGGAGTGTCTAATATTTAGACACTCCCATTCTATTCAGCCTCTGCTGCGCTACTTGACCTCCTCGAAGGCGACCAAACGCTTGCCGACAAAGCGGACAAGGTGGAGTCGTGCGGTGCGACCTTGCGGAGTCTTGCTGCCCGAAGCGAGGTAGTAGTAGCCATTGCCGAGCGAGCACATACCCATAGCTCCCAGCTCGTTGTGCCAGCCACGCACCTCGTTATCCTTGCGGTCGGTGCGGCCACCCCACAGCTGCAAAACCTTGCCCTCCCTCTCGTAGGCGATGCCGTAGAGTGGGCGTGTGATAGCGGGTTTGTTGCCATCTATGGCAAAGAGCGTGAAGTTCGAGAAGCTCTCCTTCTTGCCCGGGTAGCAAGCCATAAGCCAGATGTTGTGCTCCTTGTCGTACTCGAGATTTTGTACGCCATATCTTGTGTTACCCGTGTAGGCGAAGTATTGCGCCTGTGGTTTCGATGGACCTTGGCGATGCATATTCTCCTGCGAGAGAGGAGCCTCGTACTTTGCCCACTTCGAGGTGTCGTACTGATGCAGAATTTGGTAGTTGTTGTCGCTACGATCTATCTTGCCATATATGCCGTAGGCCACCGTGAGCAGGTTTTTGCCCGAACCATCAAATGCAGGACCAAACGATACGCCGTCGATGCCGCTGCAGGCGTAGCGATGCTCTACCAACTCTCCCGACTTGGTCTTGACTTTCGCCTCGTAGTCCTTGCCGACCTGCTTGAGCAAGACGGTTGTCATCACGCCATCTTTCTCGGCATTCATACCTATGCGGTCAATCTTTGCAACATCGAATATGGCGATATAGAAGCCCGTTTTGAGCTGCTTCGATACCCCCTCCTGCTTCATGATGCCACGACCTATCGCATCGTTTTTGTACTCCAATGAGCCATAGAGTCGTCCATCTTCGTCGTTGAAGTCGAGGCAGCCGAGGTGGCCGAGAATACCCGATACCGAGCCGATGATACGCCCCTGCATATCGAGTTTTACGAGTACCGTTGTGAAGGATACATAGATGTATTCGTGCTTCGTATCTACGGCAATGCCTTGGATGTGTCCCGCCTTGGCGACACCGGCCTCCCAGGCTCGAATATCTATTGTGCGGGGCAGGCTCTCTTGAGCCGACAATGTTGCAATGCCTGCAATGGCAAGCAATAGAGTTAGAAATCTCTTCATAATATAGGGTTGTTATTTTTGATTGTGCTCGATGTCGCACCCTGCGCAGTTGCCGCTGCAAGGGCTGTCGTCGCAGTTCTCGGCTGCCATATCTTCACGAGTCTCCTGCACGGCACACTTTATACCGAGTCGTTGCATATCCTTGTTTGTCGATATCTCGGAGTCGATGTGGTGCCCCTTGAAAATTAGTGTCAGTGACATTGCCACCACAAAGAAAGCAACGACACCTATTGCTATAGCAATAACCATAAACCACTGTGTCATATACGGCTTTTTTAATTTTTTAACGCTGTGCGGAGCACAAAATTATGTTTTTTATTCGGAATTAACAAAAAAATAGCTACTTTTGTAGGTTGTAAAATGGGTAACTATGTTTGAGTATATAAAGGGAGAGTTGGCAGAGGTTGCTCCGGCATACGCTGTTGTCGAGGCGGGTGGCGTGGGCTACTTCGTGAATATATCGCTCAACACCTTCTCCGAGATAGAGAAGGCGGAGAG
Source organism: Rikenellaceae bacterium (assembly GCA_015059685.1). GTDB lineage: Bacteria > Bacteroidota > Bacteroidia > Bacteroidales > Rikenellaceae > Alistipes. The sequence continues at coordinate 19,142 of SUZW01000017.1, forward strand.
GGTGTGTCTATACCTTCATCACATCGTGCGTGAGGATGCCGAGATGCTCTACGGCTTCTCGTCGAAGGGGGAGCGCGACCTGTTTCGTCTGCTGATAAGCGTCTCGGGCGTGGGTGGCAACACTGCGAGAATGATACAATCGACCTACTCACCTTCGGAGTTACGAAACATAATTGCTACGGGCAATGCCGTGCTTCTGAAGAATGTAAAGGGCTTGGGACTCAAGACTGCGCAGAAGATTATTGTCGATTTGAGTGGTAAGATGCTCGACCTGCCTTCGCACGATGCTGCGGCCGTGGCTTTGGCTTCATCGCAGAACTCGGAGGTCTTTGACGAGGCGTTGTCGGCTCTCGTTATGCTCGGCTTTACGAAGGCTTCGTCGGAGAAGGTGCTGCGCAAGATATTTAAGGATGCACCGAATATGAGTGTCGAGGATGCGATACGCAGTGCGTTGAAGCAGTTGTAATTCAGCAGAGAAAAAGAGTGTTGCGGTAGTAATAATTGAAAGATTTATTCGTTATGGTTAGCGTGAAACGACTTATAGTGATTTTACCTCTTCTGCTGCTCTCGTTTGCGGGATGCGAGCAGGAGGATACGCTACTTTCGGAGCGAGATAAGATTGAAAATTACCTCACTTCGTCACGCAATATGGTTGCCGAGGAGGATTTAGGCTCTGTTATCGAGGATAACCCCTCGTTCTACAATCTATTTGACCGCTACGCCTACCGCCACATCGTAAACTACTACGAGGAGGGGCGTGACGAGCGTACGGAGGTTGCCTGGGGCGATGATTTGGAGTTGCGCTTCAGAGCCTATGTGTTTACCGGCTCGGAACCATCGCTATCGACGCTCTATTGGACAAATGTCGAGGAGGTGATACTCTCGTTGCAGCAGCAGAGCGACAGCAAGTTGGAGTGGTCGTCGGAGCCACTGAAGGTGAAACTTGGTACAACGGAGATGCTCGAGGGTTTGGAACTGACACTTGCAGGGTGTCGTGAAAGGGACTCGGTGCAGGTCTATATGACATCGAATTTGGCCTACGGCAAGAAGTTGCTCGGCTCGGTGCCGAAGAATTCGATGATTGCTTGGTATATGCAAATTGAAAAGGTTACAAAATAGATATGAGATTTAGAGGTAGATATATTGCGATTGCGTTGTTGGTGTTTGTGGCTGCGGCTTTTGCCTCCTGCATCACCGAGACTTCGATATCGAACAAGGAGCGCGAGAAGATTTCGCTTGCAGCGTGGATACGACTCAACAAACCCGAACTCGAGGAGAACTACCAAGAGGAGGGTGGCTACTATGTTGAGGTCTTGGAGTGGGGTGGCGACGAGGCTATTACCCCTACCGAGAACGAGTTGGGCAACGCTCCTATAATGGAGCAGGACACCTGCTGGGTATATTACAATATCGTTGGTCGAGATATGAACGGCCGAGTTTGCCTCACACGAGATGGCTCGTTGGCCGACCTGTGTGGCACATTCTCCTACTCGACACACTATGTGCCATTCTTCAACTACGCAGGCTCGAATAACCAAGGTCTGTTGGAGGGTACATACCTCGCTATGCGTCACGAGATAACCTTGGGTGAGGAGTATCGTGCAAAGCTCGGCAAGAGCGAGCCGTTCTATCTGCGTCGTGGCTCGAAGGTGCGACTCTACCTCCCATCATCTATTGCCTATGGTGAGAGTGGCTCATCGGCCGAGGGCGGCTACGAGGGCCAGTACTCGTTGGATGCTAACCGTTCGATGATTATGGAGATAGAGGTCAAGAGCGTTATCAAAAACCCTTCGGAGAAGGAGCTCGATATGGTAGATGCCTACATCGAAGGTGCAGCAGGCTGGGTGCAGGCCGAGAAGGCAAAGAGAGAGGATGAGGATGATACGGCCGAGGATAACACTACATCTGACAGCGAGAATGAGGGCACGACAACCGACAAGACAGACGACGATACCCTCAAAGGCCTCTACTACAGGCTTGGCTTCAACCCTAAAACCTCGGATATGACATCGTATCGCTATGTGGCTCCCGAGAAGGTGGGCATAAACAACCCATATCGTGACACGAAGAAGTATGCCAATATCGACGATATAAACAGGAGGATAAACGAGATATTGTTGGAGCGTTTTGGCGAGGGCACTACCGACCTTACCGACAAGACCAAGGTCAATACAGTCAATACGATAAATGTGTGGTATGTGCTGCGCTTTATGGATGGATATGTCCTCGACACCAATATCAAGGAGGTGAGAGAGCTTGTGTTTGACGATCAAAGTGGCACTGAGTCGGTCTATCAGTATCGTCACGCAGACTCTAACCCCGATAGCGAGAAGCCGGCCTCTATTGCTGCGTGGTACTACGCCATTCCATATATGCACCATGGTGCCTATGGCGAGATTGTAACCACCTCGGCATACGCCTATGGCTCGGTGGGTATTACCGGCTCGACCACAACCGATACAACTACCACGACAACACCAGAGATGGCGTATAACAACTACTACAACTATTATAACTACTACAATAACTACTATTACGGTTATAACAACTACTATAACTACTACAATTACAACTACTTTGCAAGTCCAAGCACCGATAGCGAGACGGTAACCACAACGACCATATCGACCGAGGTGTTGCCATATACACCGTTAGTATTTACGATATTTGTTGAGGAGGAGTAACGCTATGTCAAACCCAAAGATACATCTTCGTCGAGGTAAGGAGGAGTCGCTGCTGCGTCGCCACCCGTGGATATTTTCTGGTGCTATCGAGAGCGTGGAGTGCGAGGGCGACCTCACCGAGGGCGCAGTGGTCGATGTCTATAGCTCGAAGCGTGAGTTTATAGCTCGAGGCCACTACCAAATTGGCTCTATTGCCGTGCGTGTGCTCACTTTCGAACAGGAGGCAATCGACGCAGCGTGGTGGCACAACCGCATCGAGAGTGCCTACAATGTTCGTCAGACACTCGGACTTACCGACAACGAAAAGACCACCTGCTACCGCCTTGTGCATGGCGAGGGTGATCTGCTGCCGGGCTTGGTGGTCGATATCTATGGCACTACAGCAGTTGTACAGTGCCACTCGGTCGGAATGTATCTATCCCGCAACGACATCGCTACGGCAATTCGAGAGGTCTATGGCGAGAAGATTACCGCCATCTACGACAAGAGCGCAGCAACGCTACCTTTCAAGGCAAACTTGAATGCCGTTGATGGCTATCTCTATGGCTCGGCCGAGAGGGATAATGTGGTGCTGGAGAATGGCTATAAGTTCCTCGTAAATTGGGAGGAGGGGCAGAAGACAGGCTTCTTTATCGACCAACGCTTCAATCGTCACCTTGTGGAGCAGTACGCCAAGGGGCGCACCGTGCTAAATACCTTCTGCTATACGGGCGGTTTCTCGGTCTATGCCTTGGCTGGCGGAGCGAAGGAGGTCTGCTCGATAGATGCCTCGGAGAGGGCTGTAAGACTCGTCGATGAGAACATAAAGCTAAACTTTGGCGACGATGCACCGCACTCGTCATTGGCGTGCGATGCTGTGGAGTACCTGAAAGATATTGGCGACAAGTACGATATGATAATCCTCGACCCACCGGCATTTGCCAAACACCATAAGGTCTTGGGAAATGCTATGCAGGGCTATAAGCGATTGAATGCAAGGGCGTTGTCGCAGATTAAGTCGGGAGGCATACTCTTTACCTTCTCCTGCTCGCAGGCGGTGTCGAAGGAGTTGTTCCGCACGACGGTATTTACCGCTGCAGCTATCGCAGGCCGCAAGGTGCGCATCCTGCACCAACTCACCCAACCTACCGACCACCCAATCAATATCTACCACCCCGAGGGTGAGTACCTGAAGGGCTTGGTGCTCTATGTCGAGTAGTTTGCTATGGCTAATTATGTTAAATACACCATTTGGGTAAATGACGAGGAGCAGGGCGAGATCCTGACCGCCTATCTTGCCGATTTTCCGTTTGAGAGTTTCGACTACGAGGATGGAGTGCTCAATGCCTATATCCCGCAGAGTGAGGCGGAGGCTTGCCGTGCCGATATAGAGCGTATGCTCGAGGAGGAGGGCTACTCCGACTACCGCTTCGAAGATATCAAGCAGCAGAATTGGAACGCCGTGTGGGAGAGCGACTTCGAGGAGGTCGAGGTTGGTGGTAAGGTGCTTATTCGTGCGCCATTTCACGCACCTCGCCCCGAGTTTGGCGAGTTCGAGGTTGTCATTCAGCCCAAGATGTCGTTTGGCACGGGACACCACGCCACAACGCAGATGATGGTCGAGATGATGCTCGAAACGGAGCTGCGTGGCAAGCGCATCCTCGATATGGGCAGCGGCACGGGCGTCTTGGCTATCGTGGCAGCACGGCTCGGTGCCGAGAGTATCTTGGCGGTCGAGATTGACGATATGGCCGAGGAGAGCGTGCGTGAAAATATCGCCCTGAATGGCGTAGAGGATAGGGTGGTGTCGGTGTGTGGCGATGCAGGGGCTATCGCAGGCGAGGAGTTCGATGTAGTGCTGGCAAATATCAACCGCAATATTCTGCTAAACGATATGGCGACCTATGTGGCAACCCTGCGCCAGGGCGGGAAGCTCATCATCAGTGGCTTCCTTGCCGAGGATATTGCACCGCTGGTCGATTACGCCTCGACGCTGCGCCTTGAGCCAATACGCCAGCGTAGCAACGGGGAGTGGCGCTGCGTAGCCTTCGAGTTGAGATAGGGTAGAGGAGAGAAATAACAAGAGAGCCAAGGAGTTTGCCTTGGCTCTCTTGTTGTATGTTGGTTGCTTATAGAATACCCACTCTGCCGAAGATATAATCGACATTTTTGAGATAGTAGTCCAATGTGAAGCAAGAGTCGAGCTCCTCACGGGTGAGTAGCGACATAACCTTCTCATTCTCGGCCAAAAGCTCCTGATAGTCGGCACGCTCCGCCATGGCACGCATAGCCACAGGCTGCACGGTATCGTAGGCCTCCTCACGAGATAAGCCCTTGTCAATCAAGGCGTTCATAACACGCTGTGCGAAGATAACCTTGCGAGTGCGGTAGATATTCTCCATCATCACATCCTCGAATACCACGAGGTTATCCAAGATACCCTTGAAACGGTTGAGCATATAGTCGAGCAACTCCGTTGCATCGGGCAGGATAATACGCTCGGTTGCCGAGTGCGAGATATCACGCTCGTGCCACAAAGCGACATTCTCGCAAGCGGTAGCCATATAGCCACGCATCACACGGGCGCAGCCGCAGATATTCTCCGACGAGATTGGGTTACGCTTGTGAGGCATTGCGCTCGAGCCCTTCTGACCCTTGCCGAAAGCCTCCTCGACCTCGTGTACCTCGGTACGCTGCAAGTTGCGAACTTCGAGAGCCATCTGCTCCAACGACGAAGCGATAACTGCCAATGTAGCAATGTAGTAGGCGTGGCGGTCACGCTGTATAACCTGTGTCGAGATATCGGCACTCTCGATGCCAAGCTTCTCGCAAACATAGTCCTGAATTGAAGGCGGGATATTGGCGAAGTTACCAACGGCTCCACTCATCTTTCCAACCTCTACGCCACGAGCTGCGGTGCGGAAACGCTCTATATTGCGCTTCATCTCCTCGTACCACAACGCCCACTTCAAGCCGAAGCAGGTGATGTCGGCATGAATACCGTGAGTACGACCGATGCAAGGGGTGTTGCGGAACTCCAAGGCACGACGCTTCAGCACGGCCAAAAACTCCTCCAGGTCCTTCTCGAGTATCTCGTTTGCCTGGCGGAGCAGATATCCGTTTGCGGTATCGACAACATCGGTCGAAGTGAGGCCGTAGTGTACCCACTTGCGCTCCTCGCTGAGGGTCTCCGACACGGCACGGGTGAATGCTACGACATCGTGGCGAGTCTGCTCCTCAATCTCCTTGATGCGGTCAATCGAGAACGATGCCTTTGCCCACAACTTCTCGACATCCTCGGCAGGCACTACGCCCAACTTGCTCCACGCCTCCGAAGCGAGAATTTCAACTTTTAGGTATGCGTTAAATTTGTTCTGCTCGGTCCAAACATCACGCATCACCTTTCTGCTATATCTTTCAATCATAGTTAGTTATATATTTTTATTTAACAATTCTATTTAGATAACATTCTATCGTATTCTTCATCAACATCGTGATAGTCATCGGACCTACGCCACCTGGAACAGGGGTGATGTACGATGCGACCTCCTGCGCTGCGGCAGTATCGACATCGCCACACAATTTGCCAGTCTCGGGGTCACGATTTACACCCACATCTATCACGATAGCACCCGGCTTAATCATATCGGCAGTGATAAGGTGCTTGCGACCTACGGCAGCGACCAGAATATCCGCCTCACGGCACACTGCGCTCAAATCCTTTGTGCGCGAGTGAGCGATTGTAACCGTTGCATTGGCATCGAGCAGCAACTTAACCATCGGCTTACCCACGATATTGCTACGACCAACCACAACAGCCTTTTTGCCTGCAACATCGAAACCGCACTCGGCAATCATCTGCATAACGCCCTTTGGCGTGCAAGGCACGATACAAGGCTTTCCGAGCCACAAATTGGCAACATTGGCAGGGTGGAAGCCATCGACATCTTTTTCGAGTGCAATGGCATCAATCACACGCTCCTCGTCAATATGTTTTGGTAGCGGCAACTGCACCAACACTCCATCGGTCAGCGCATCGGCATTGAGGCGGTCAATCTCCGCCAAAAGAGCCTCCTCGGTGGTGTCGGCAGGCATTGTGATAAGTTCGCTACGGATACCAACCTCGTTCGCAGCCTTAATCTTGCCACGCACATACGACTGGCTTGCAGGGTTTTCGCCTACCAAGATTACCGCCAACGAAGGCACACGACCATACTGCGCCTCCAACGCCTTAACCTCCTCTGCCATCTCGCCCTTCAAGCGCAACGACAGCTGCTTTCCGTCAATTATATTCCCCATATTATAATTACTTAAATGCTTTATGACCGATATCCTTACGATAGAATAAATTTTCGCACTCAATTTTTGCGACCTCCTCGTTGGCCTTGCGGTGCGCATCGGCAAGGGTTGCACCCTTTGCCACAACAAACAACACACGACCACCATTTGTTATGAGCTCGCCATCTTTAATGGCTGTACCCATATGGAATACCGTGCCATCAACCTTCTCGGTGCCATGAATTGCGTAGCCCTTTGCGTAGTCGCCAGGATAGCCCTTCGATGCGAGAACAATGCCGAGAGTAACATCCTTGCTCCACACAATTGGTGCAGGTTCAACGCCCGTAGCCACAGCCTCGAAAACATTGGCGATATCGCTATCTATCAACGGCAAAACAACCTCTGTTTCGGGGTCACCAAAGCGAGCGTTAAACTCGATAACCTTCACTCCGTCAGCAGTTTTCATTAAACCTCCATAGAGCACTCCCGTAAGCGGGCAACCCTCCTTGACCATCGCCTTTGCCGTAGGGCGCATTACACGCTCCATAGCAAACTCCAAGTCCTCATCGGTGATAAACGGCAACGAGGTATAGGCTCCCATACCGCCCGTATTTGGACCTTTGTCGCCATCGTAGGCTCGTTTGTGGTCCTGCGCCACAGGCATAGGATAGACATTCTCGCCCTCGACAAAGCACATCAACGAAAACTCCGGACCTTCGAGGTAGTCCTCTACAACGACACGCCCTTTACCAAAGCGGTCATCGAGCAACATATCTCGCAACGCCTCACGAGCCTCCTCCATCGTTTCGGCAATAACTACGCCCTTACCTGCTGCCAAACCATCATATTTCAGCACCGCAGGGAGTGGGCGAGCCTCGACATAGGCTACCGCCTCGTCGTAGTTGTCGAATGCCTTATATCCTGCAGTCGGGATATCGTACTTCGCCATCAACTCCTTGGCAAACTCCTTCGATGTTTCGATACGAGCAGCTGATTTGGTATGACCGAAAATTTTGAAACCCTCCTTGCGGAACTCGTCGGCAATACCCACCGCCAAAGCGGCCTCGGGACCAACTACGGTCAAGTCGATAGCGTTCTCCTTGACAAACGCCTTCAACTTCTCGACCTCGGTATCCTTAATCGCTACGCACTCCGCCTGGCGAGCAATACCCGCATTTCCGGGTGCGCAAAATATCTTATCCACGCTCGGCGAACGGAACAGAGCATCTACGATAGCGTGCTCACGACCTCCCGAACCAACGACTAAAACTTTCATATCTTTTTAGCTATTAGCTATTGGCCATTAGCCATTAGCTGATTATTATTCTAATGCTTAAAATGTCTCATTCCAGTGAAGAGCATAGTAATGCCCAACTCGTTAGCCTTCTTAATCGAGTCCTCGTCACGAACAGAGCCACCAGGCTGAACGATAGCCGTTACGCCATACTCGGCTGCAAAAGCAACAGTGTCATCGAATGGAAGGAAGCCATCCGAAGCGAGCACAAGACCCTCAGTGTGACCTGCAGCCTGCGCCTGTTTCAGAGCAATTTCGGCAGAGCCTACACGGTTCATCTGACCTGCACCAACGCCCAAAGTTGCGCCATTCTTCACTACGGCGATAGCGTTCGACTTCACATGTTTAACCACACGCCAGCCGAAGTTCATATCGGTCAGCTGCTCCTCTGTCGGCTTTACCTCGGTTACGCACATATCCGCAACAACCTCCTTTGTGGTGGTGTCGAGGTGCTGAACAAGCAGACCGCCATTTACGCTGATATACTGATTTTGAACATCGTCGGTGCGAGTCATATCGACCTTCAAAACTCGCAAATTCTTCTTCGAGCAGAGAATTTCGAGAGCCTCAGGGGTGAACGATGGAGCCATAACAATCTCCAAGAATATAGGCTTCATTCCGAGTGCTACATCTGCGGTAACCTCACGATTGAGAGCCACGATACCACCAAAGATACTCTTTGTGTCGGCCTCGTAAGCACGAGTCCAAGCCTCCAACGCATCCTTTCCAATCGCTGCACCGCAAGGGTTCATGTGCTTCAAAGCTACGCAGAAAGGCTCCTCGAACTCACGCACGATATTGAGGGCAGCATTTGCATCCTGAATATTGTTGTACGAGAGCTCCTTGCCGTTTAACTGCTCGGCATACGCCAACGAGAAGTGAGTTGTAGAGTTATCACGATAGAACTTTGCCGACTGGTGAGGGTTCTCGCCATAGCGCAACGACTGCTGCTCGTCGAACTCCAAAAAGAGCTTCTCCGACAAACCCGCCTGCTTGCGCATATAGGTTGCGATGCACATATCGTACTCTGCGGTATGAGTATAAGCCTTTGCCGAGAGTTGCAAACGAGTTTCAACCTTTGTATTGCCCTCCGCCTTAATCTCATCGAGGATCTGTGCATAGTCCGCAGGGTCGCAAACTACGGTTACATCCTTGTAGTTCTTTGCTGCCGAGCGCAACATCGAAGGGCCACCGATGTCGATATTCTCGATAGCTTCGGCCATCTCTACGCCCTCCTTGGCGATAGTTTGGCGGAAAGGGTAGAGGTTTACGCAGACCATATCTATAAACTCGATACCATTCTCACGCAACGCCTGCAAGTGACTCTCCAAATCACGACGAGCCAACAAGCCTCCATGTACCTTTGGGTGCAAGGTCTTAACACGACCATCGCAAATCTCAGGGAAGCCTGTAACCTCGCTGATGCCGATAGTCTTAACTCCGTTATCCTCCAACAAACGCTGTGTACCGCCCGTTGCGATAATCTCCCAGCCAAGCGACTGCAGACCGCTGACAAACTCAACCAAGCCTGTCTTGTCGCTTACACTAACTAATGCTCTCATATATCTATATTTTAATTATTCTTGCTATTAGCCTTTAGCCTTTAGCCATTGGCTTTTTTATTAAATTGATAATACTGATAAATAGAAACTACTATCTACTCACTACTCACTACTAATTATTCAATTACAACGCCCTCTTCGGCTGTTACCTTACCGATAATCGAGGCTTTCTCGCCAGCAGCAGCCAAGATTTCGAGAGCCTTCTGTGCCTCGCTCTCGTCGAGTGCGATAACCATACCCACGCCCATATTGAAGATGTTGAACATCTCACGGTGAGGGATATTACCATACTTTTCGAGCAACTTGAATACGCCCAAAATCTCCCACGAGCCTTCGTTTATGTGCAAGCCCTGGCCATCGTGCAAGATGCGTGGAATATTCTCGTCGAAGCCACCACCCGTGATGTGGCAGATGCCGTGAACATCGCAGTTGCGTACAACCTCCAACACCTGCTTAACATAGATGCGGGTAGGGCAGAGCAGAGCCTCGCCCAAAGTGCGGTCGCCCAACTCCTCGTACTTTGCATTCAGGTCGAGATTGTTATCTGCCAACACCTTACGCACAAGTGAGAAACCGTTTGAGTGAACACCACTCGAAGCGATACCAATCAGCACATCGCCAACCTTAACCTTCGAGCCATCAATAAGTTGCGACTTCTCGACAACACCGCAAGTGAAACCTGCGATATCATACTCACCATCCTCGTACATGCCGGGCATCTCGGCAGTTTCACCGCCAATCAGCGCACAACCAGCCTGACGACAACCCTCGGCAACACCTGCCACGATAGCCTCAACCTTTGCAGGGATATTGTGGCCGAGTGCCACATAGTCGAGGAAGAACAACGGCTCGGCACCCTGTGCCAAGACATCATTCACACACATCGCAACAGCGTCGATACCTATGGTATCGTGCTTGTCCATTGCGAAGGCCAACTTCAACTTTGTTCCTACGCCATCGGTGCCGCTGACCAATACAGGCTCCTTGATGTTGAGTGCTGCGAGGTCGAACATACCGCCAAAGGCTCCGATATTACCCATCGTACCCAAACGATTGGTCGATGCCACATGTTGTTTAATTCGGCGCACCACCTCATAACCAGCCTCGAGATTTACGCCCGCTTTTTCGTAATTTACTGCCATAGTCCTATTTGTTTGTATCTTTTATTTCGTGAAATAGTGGTGTGGGGTACTCGCCATTGAAGCAAGCGAAGCATAACTTCTCGCACTTGCCGCACGACGAAGCCAAGCACTCCTCGTAGGAGAGGAACGCCAAAGAGTCGGCACCAATATAATCTTTCGCCTCCTCGATAGACATTCGAGCCAACAAGAGGTCATCGAGCGTGGTCGTATCGACACCATAACAACAAGGGTGTGTCATCGTAGGGCTCACGATGCGAATATGCACCTCCTTAGCACCCGCCTGGCGCAAAAGCGAAACGATGCGCTTCGATGTTGTACCTCGCACAATCGAGTCATCTATCAGTGCGATGCGCTTACCATCTACAATCGAGCGTATTGCCGACAACTTCATCTTAACGCCCTTCTCACGCAATGCCTGTGAAGGCTGAATAAAGGTGCGGCCTATATATTTATTCTTAATGAGTCCCATCTCGTATGGGATACCACTCTCCTCGGCATAGCCCATTGCAGCCGACAACGATGAGTCGGGTACTCCGACAACAATATCTGCCTCGGCAGGGGCCTCGTGCCACAATCTTCGTCCCGACTCCTTGCGGAAAGCGTGAACATTACAGCCGTCAATATCGCTATCGGGGCGGGCAAAGTAGATATACTCCATCGAGCACATATTGCAAGATGGCTTCAAGGCGTAGTTGCGGGAACGAATACCGTTGTGGTCAATCGTGATAACCTCACCCGGTGCTACATCTCGCACAAACTCTGCACCCATAACATCGAAGGCGCAGGTCTCACTCGAGACGACATATCCATCGCCCAACTTACCAATTGCAAGAGGTCGCAAGCCGTACTTGTCACGGCAGGCATAGAGGCGATTTTGAGTCATTATGATAAAGGCGAACGAACCCTCCAATTTGTCGAGAGCCTCCATAATCGTAAAGATGCGTGGCTCGTCAGCCTCCTTTTTGATTAGGTGGGCCAACAACTCGGCATTGGTATTGGAGTGGAACAGCGCACCCTTACCCTCTAACTGCGCTCGTATCTCCCCATCATTTACAATATTACCATTGTGGGCAACGGCAAACGAGCCCGTATTGTGCATAAAGCTCAATGGCTCAATATTATCTATCGAACGACCCTTTGCTGTGGTGTAGAGAAGGTGTCCAAGGCACATCTTACCCTCCAACTTTGCAAGGTTGTCCTCGTTGAAGACCTCTGCTACCAAACCGTAGCCACGATGACGATGCATGGTACCGTTACAATCAACACTCACCATGCCACACCCCTCTTGGCCTCGGTGCTGCATCGAGTGCAGACCATAATAGACCAGTGACGAGGCGTGCTCAACATTATAAACTGCTAAAACACTCATAATTTTTTTAGCTATTAGCCATTGGCCATTAGCCATTAGCTAATTATTAATTTTTCATTTTTAATTTACTTAGTAAAGTACTTCACTGCGTTTGCAAAGATATTCTGTCGCTTCTCGCCTGCGATATTCTTGAACAAGCAGTCATCGTAACGCTCCGTGTGTCCCATCTTGCCGAGAATTTGTCCGTTCTTCGAGATGATACCCTCGATACCATACGACGAGCCGTTAGGGTTGTGCGGTGCATCGGTTGTAGCGTTGCCCTCCATATCGGCATATTGGAACGCCACCTGACCATTTGCGAACAACTCTTCGGCCATCTCCTCGCTCACGACGAACTTACCCTCGCCATGGCTCACTGCGATAGAGTGCAGGTCGCCAACCTCGAACGACGACAACCAAGGCGATGCGGTTGTTCCGACACGAGTCGAAACAATCTGCGAGATGTGGCGATGAATATCGTTGTGGAAGAGGGTAGGCGACTCCTTGGTCATCATACCCAAACGACCGTATGGCAACAAGCCCGACTTAACCAACGCCTGGAAGCCGTTGCAGATACCGAGTATCAAACCGCCACGCTCAATCAACGAGTGAACAGCCTTTGTTACGGTTGCATTATTCAATACGCTGGCGATAAACTTACCGCTACCATCCGGCTCATCTCCCAACGAGAAACCACCACTCAAAACGAGGATATGACACTTGTCGATAGCCGCAGCCATTGCCTCTATCGAGTGCAAGACATCTTCCGGTGTAAGGTTGCGGAATACTCCGATATGAGTCTCTGCACCCTCACGCTCGAAGGCACGGGCCGTATCGTAGTCGCAGTTTGTACCCGGGAATACAGGGAGATAGACCTGCACCTTCTCAACCTTCTCGCCCTTATACTGCGGTGCAGCAGCGGTGTGGTTGCTCTCGCGGCACTTCTCGCCCGACTTGCCCTTTGCAGGATATACCTTCTCGAACTTTGCGGTGTTTGCATCGTACAACTCCGCCAACGAGAACTTCTCGCCCAAGACCTCAATGCTCTTTTCAGCTACTGTCTCACCAATCTTTATTGCGCCCTTGACCGCCTCCTTGGCCTCGACCAGAATAGAGCCATAAGAGTAGTCAAACAGGGTAGCCTCATTGCAGGTCAATTTTGCTCCAATCTCGTTACCGAACGACATCTTGGCAACCGCCTCGGCAACACCACCAAAGCCGATAGCGTATGCCGATAGTATATTGCCACTCTCAATCTCGGCAGTTACACTCTTGAAGTTGAGCTTCAGCTCGTCGGTATTTGGTGTCCAATTCACATTTGGAGTGTGCTTAACCAAGTACAAGCCATTGCCTGCGCCCTTGAACTCCGGGCTGATAGCCTTGCGTGCATCGAGTGTTGTGATGCCGAATGCAATCAAGGTTGGTGGCACATTTATATTCTGGAAAGTACCGCTCATCGAGTCCTTACCGCCAATCGAAGGCAACTCCAAGGCCTTCTGCATACGAATAGTTCCGAGCAGTGCCGACATCGGCTTGCCCCACGAGCGTGCATCGCTCATACGCTCGAAGTACTCCTGATACGAGAAACGCATCTTCTCGTACGAAGCACCCGAAGCCACAACCTTTGCACAAGCCTCCACTACGGCATATTCAGCACCGTGATATGGCGACCAAGCCGAGATATATGGGTTGAAGCCAAACGCCATAACACTCGCTGTCGAGGTCTTACCGTGGCGTACAGGCAGGGTCTGCATCGACACTTGTGTCTCGGTGCGCTGTGTCTTACCTCCAAACGGCATCAACACTGTCGAGCGACCGATGGTCGAGTCGAACATCTCGCACAAGCCACGCTGCGACACTACATTATTGTCTTTGAGGTTGTTCAACATCTTCTCACGAAGTGTTGCACCCTCAACTTCACGATGGAATGGGTTGCGCTCCTCGATAGCTCCGAGAGCGATCTTTGTGTAGTGCTTTGCACCTGCCGAGTCGATAAACTCACGCTTCAAGTCAGCCACCTTCTCGCCACGATAGAACATACGCATACGCTGCGTGTCGGTAACATCTGCCACATGTGTAACCTCGACATTCTCCTCACGGCAGAGGGCTATCATAGCCTCTACATCCTTCTTCTCCACAACTACGGACATACGCTCCTGCGACTCCGAAATAGCCAACTCGGTAGCGTTCAATCCGTTATACTTTACAGGAACTCTGTCGAGGTAGATATCCAGGCCATCGGTCAGCTCTCCAATAGCAACCGATACACCTCCCGCACCAAAGTCATTCGACTTCTTGATAAGGCGTGTTACATCGCCACGACGGAACAGGTGCTGAATTTTGCGCTCCTCCGGAGCATTTCCCTTCTGCACCTCCGAGCCACACTCCTCCAACGAAGCGGTAGTGTGCTGCTTTGACGAGCCGGTTGCTCCACCGATACCATCACGACCCGTGCGACCTCCCAAGAGGAGTACTACATCGCCCGGTGCAGGGCTCTCACGGCGTACATCTGCCGCCTTAACGGCTCCGACAACTGCACCAACCTCCAAACGCTTTGCCACATAGTCATCGTGGTAAATCTCTCGCACATGGGTTGTCGCCAAACCTATCTGGTTACCATAACTCGAATAGCCCGCTGCCGCCTTGCGAGAAATAATGCGCTGTGGCAACTTGCCCTCGATGGTTTCGTCTATACCTTTATATATATCGCCCGCACCCGTGACACGCATAGCCTGATAAACGTATGCACGACCCGACAGTGGGTCACGAATAGCACCACCCAAGCAGGTCGAAGCACCTCCGAACGGCTCAATCTCGGTAGGGTGGTTGTGGGTTTCGTTCTTGAACTGCAAGAGCCACTTCTCCTTTTGTCCCTCGATATCGACATCAACGAAGATGGAGCAAGCGTTGTTCTCCTCGCTCACCTCCATATCGTCTAATTTGCCAATCTTACGCAAGTAGCGCCCGCCAATAGTCGCCAACTCCATCAAGCACAACGACTTCTGCTCACGACCGAGCTCCTTGCGCATCACGCCAAACTCTGCCAATGCGGTTTCGTACTCGCTCTTCATAAACGAGTCGTCAATCTTTACCTCCTCAATCTCGGTAGTGAAGGTGGTGTGACGGCAGTGGTCGCTCCAGTAGGTGTCCAAAATTCGCAACTCGGTCTGCGTAGGGTTGCGATGCTCACTGCGGAAGTACTCCACCACGCAACGCAAATCGTCGGCATTCATCGCCAGGCCATTCGCCTTGCAGTATGGCTCCAAGTCCTCCTCCTTCATATCGGTAAAGCCCTCCAATACAGGTACAGGCTTTATGTCGGCCTGCTCTGCGTCGGACAAGATTTGCAGATTTTTCTCTCTCGACTCTACGGCATTTATGAGATAGTGCTTAATCTTTGCCATCTGCTCCTCCGTTACACCATCATCGAAGATGTAGAGGCGTGACGAGCGAATTTTAACCTCTGCCGTAGGCTCCAACAAGTGAACGCAATCTACGGCCGAAGATGCACGCTGGTCGAACTGACCAGGCAGGTACTCTATAGCGAGGTACTTCTTACCCTCGTAGTCGCACTCGTCAGAGACGCAGTCGGTAACAATCTCACCAAATACGGAGTAGCGACAACGCTCCACCAAGTCGTCGCTGAAGCCGAATAAATCGTAAACATTGAGTACTCTCAACTCCTTGATGGCGAGGGAGAGGTTCTCGTTCAACTCCTTGCGGAGCGACTCTGCCTCGACCTGAAAGCGAGCGTACTTCTCGACAAATATTCTGTGATTTTTCATATTCTTTTTAGCTATTAGCCATTGGCCATTAGCCATTAGCCAATTCTTAATTCTCAATTCTTAATTCAGATTTGGGAGCTCTGCTGCCAAAACTGTTGCTGTTTGCTTTGCTCGGAAGGCGAGCAACTTCTCCTCGACAGCCTTGTCGGTGAGGGCGAAAATCTGTGCAGCAATCAAAGCCGCATTCTTTGCT
The DNA here is from genome assembly GCA_015059685.1 of Rikenellaceae bacterium. Lineage (GTDB taxonomy): Bacteria > Bacteroidota > Bacteroidia > Bacteroidales > Rikenellaceae > Alistipes. The sequence continues at coordinate 35,407 of SUZW01000017.1, forward strand.
CCGTTGATGGCGGTTGTAGCCACAGGGATACCGCCCGGCATCTGCACAATCGACAAAAGCGAGTCCAAACCTCCAAGTGCCGAGGTCTTGATTGGTACACCGATAACAGGCACCGTTGTCATCGCTGCCGTAACGCCTGCTACATGCGCTGCACCGCCCGCACCGGCTATGATTGCGCCAAAGCCACGCTCACGAGCCGACTTGGCAAACTCATACATCAAATCGGGAGTACGGTGTGCGCTGATAACACGCTTCTCGTACTCGATGCCCAACTCTTCGAGGGTTTCGCAAGCTGCCTTCATAACATCCCAGTCGCTTGTCGATCCCATTACCACTGCTACCTTCATAATCTCTTTTTACTTTTAGCCATTAGCCATTGGCCATTGGCTTTTTGTTTATAATGTTAATTGTATAATTCGACTTATCAGGCTAATAGCCTAAAACAAAAAAGACCGCTACACACCCGTGTAGAGGTCTTTTTACCTGCATACTTTCGCCCCCGACATTTGCTGCGACTTTCGATGACGCTGCACACAAGAGGCGATATGTAAGCACTGCAAAAACATATCGCAAAGATACTCTTTTTTTATTGCTCAACAAAGCAAACGCTTTATCGACTTATTAACATTTTGTTAATATAGTGCCGTAAATTGCTATTTTCGGGCAGAAAAGCGGCTCTTGCTTAATTCACAAATACCGTCTTAAAATAGTGCTCAAATAGTTTTCGAGCCTCGTCTAACTGCTCGGGCGAGTTCTCCTTCACGCCCTTTAGCTTATACTCCTGCCCTAAAGCCTCGTACTTGTGTACGCCAAGGGTGTGGTAGGGTAGTATCTCAACCCTCTCTACCATCTTGAAGCCGCCAAAATGCTCTCCCAATGAGCGAATATCGCCCTCCATATCGCTATAGCCAGGCACAAGCACATAGCGCAACCAAAACGGCTTGCCGTTTGCCTCGAGCCACTCTGCTGTACGCAGTGTCTGCTCGTTGCTGCGCTCGGTCAGAAGAAGGTGCTGCGCAGGGTTGTACTCCTTCACATCGAGCAACACCAAATCGACAATCGAGAACAGCTCCTCAACCCACTCGTTCCACACCGAACCATTCGTGTCGATGCAGATGTGGATGCCCTGCTCCTTCAGCTGTTTGCAGAGCGGAACCAACGCTTTTGCCTGCACGGTAGGCTCTCCGCCACTGAAGGTTACGCCCCCTCGTTTGCCGAAAAACGGCTTTTGGCTAACTGCCATATCTACAATATGTTGAGGGTCGGTATATACAGCATTACCGCACATATCTATCGTGTCGGGATTGGCACAATAAAGACAGCGGAAATTGCAACCCTGCAGAAATACCACAAGGCGCAAACCCGGCCCATCGAAAGTGCCAAGCGACTCGTATGAGTGAACATTTAGTTTCATAACTCTCTTTGCTTTTAGCCATTAGCCATTGGCCATTGGCTCTTTTTATAAAACTGCCTCGAAGTAACCTCCGAGGCAGTACACCAAAAATTGATTAAAAAGGTGGGATTTCAAGGCTTGCGAAGCGTGAGAAACCGCAGCATACTTGGGCGTATGTGAGGATTTCGAGCGCAAGCGTAACGCTGAAATCACCCTTTTTTATCGATTTTTACATTCGCTCGTGGAACGAACGGGAGATAACCTCCAACTGATGCTCACGGCTCAACTTCGTGAAGTTCACTGCATAACCCGAAACACGGATAGTGAGCTGTGGATACTTCTCAGGATGCTCCATAGCGTCCATCAACATCTCACGGTTCAAGACATTCACATTGAGGTGGTGCGCACCCTTTGTGAAGTAGCCATCCATCATCGTTACGAGGTTCTCAATGCGGGTTGCCTCATCCACACCGAGCGACTTCGGAACAATCGAGAAGGTGTTGGAGATACCATCCTGCGAGTCACGATAGCGCAACTTCGCAACCGACGACAACGATGCCACAGCACCGCACTTATCACGGCCGTGCATTGGGTTTGCACCCGGAGCGAACGCTACGCCCTTGGCACGACCATCCGGAGTTGCACCTGTCTTCTTACCATACATCACATTCGAGGTGATGGTCAGAAGCGACAATGTAGGCTGTGCCCCCTTGTAGATAGGGTGCTTCTTCAACTCCTCATTGAAGAAGTAAACCAAATCGACACCGAGGTGATCGACACGGTCGTCGTTGTTACCGAACATTGGGAAGTCCTTCTCAATCTCGAACGACTCGGTGAGGCCCATTTCGTTACGCTTAACGGTTACCTTGCCATACTTGATAGCCGAGAGCGAGTCGAGAGCAATCGACAAACCGGCAACACCATAAGCGAGGTTGATGCGAGGGTTGGTGTCGATGAGAGCCATCTGCGCCTTCTCGTAGTAGTACTTGTCGTGCATGTAGTGGATGATGTTCATCGCATCGTTATAGACACGAGCCACCTCCGATAATACCTTCTTATAATTAGAGAGCACCTCCTCGTAGTTGAGCAAGTCGCCCATCAAGGTAGGGATACCCTTTACAATCTGTGTGCCTGTATTCTCGCAGCGACCACCGTTGATAGCGAGCAACAACGCCTTTGCGAAGTTGCAACGCGCACCGAAGAACTGAATTTGCTTACCGATAGCCTGGTACGATACGCAACACGCGATACCGTAGTCGTCGCAGAAACGCACCTCACGCATCAAGTCGTCGTTCTCGTACTGAATAGACGAGGTGTCGATCGAAACCTTTGCACAGAACTCCTTGAAGCCCTCCGGCAGCTCGGGACTCCAAAGCACAGTCATATTTGGCTCCGGCGATGGGCCGAGGTTGTAGAGTGTCTGCAAGAAGCGGAACGAGGTCTTTGTAACCTTTATGCGACCATCGTTGAAACGACCACCGATAGCCTCGGTAATCCAAGTCGGGTCACCTGCGAAGATGTCGTTGTAGGACTGCATACGAAGGTGACGAACCATACGCAACTTGATAACGAACTGGTCGATAAGCTCCTGCGCAAACACCTCGGTGATGTTGCCCTTGTCGAGGTCGTACTGAATGTAGATATCGAGGAACGACGATACATTACCGAGCGACATCGCAGCACCATCCTGCTCCTTCACTGCTGCGAGGTAGGCCATATATACCCACTGCACAGCCTCCTGTGCCGATGTTGCAGGGCGGCTCAAGTCGAGGCCGTAGTACTCGCCCATAACGAGCATATCCTTCAACGCCTTGATCTGGTCGGCAACCTCCTCACGAAGACGAATTGTTGCATCGGTCATAGGCGAGGTGAGCGACTTCAAATCTGCCTGCTTCGCCTCGATAAGGCGGTTGATGCCGTAGAGGGCCAAACGACGATAGTCGCCGATTATACGGCCACGAGCGTAGTTGTCTGGCAGACCCGTGAGGAAGCCCAACGAACGGAATGTGCGGATCTCCTCGGGATAGACATCGAATACACCCTCGTTGTGGGTCTTGCGGTAGTGGGTAAATATCTCCTTAACCTTCTCATCGACATCTACGCCCTGCTCCTTGCAGGCACGAGATACGACATTTATACCACCGAAGGGCTTTATTGCTCGCTTGAGCAACTCGTCGGTCTGCAAACCTACGATAAGCTCGTTTTCACGGTCTATGTAGCCCGCCTTGTGCGAAGTGATTGTCGAAACAGTCTTGTTGTCGAGCGAGAGAACACCGCCATTGGCACGCTCCTGCTCGAGTGCCTCGAGACACTTGTTCCAAACTTTGAGTGTACGCTCGGTTGGACCTACCAAGAACGAGGCATCGCCATTGTAGGGCGTGATGTTGGCCTGTACGAAGTCAGAAACATCTATCTTGCTCTGCCACAGACCGCTTTTGAAATTTGCGTGTATATCCATAACTAACCTTATATATTACCTATATATTTATATCCTATTTTTCGGGCGCAAAGATACAAAAATAATTGACAATTGACAATTGACAATTGACAATTTTTTTAGACGAGAGACTAAAGACGAACCGACGCACGAAGCAAGAGGAGAGGCTGCTTGCAGACTATCCCTTGCAAGAAGGAGGAAAAGCCCACGAAGTGGGATTAAAGACGAGAGTTGGCGCAAATAGATGGCATTGAATGGCAAACGGGCGTTCCGCCCTTAATGGCATTGAATGGCAGCGCAGTCTATCGACTGCTTAATGGCAAAGCGCAGAAAGCTGCGACAAAAAGCCTAAGCGCCTGCCATTCAGCGACCAGCGGGAGCGATTGCCATTCAGTGAGCGTTAGCGAACGCCTGCCATTCAATGCCATTACACCTGCGCCTTGACCACCTCCAGAGTCCCCATCACCTAAACTCTCCAGCGCACCCCTAACAACCCCTAACAACCTCTAACAACCTCTAATCCTCTTGCGCCTTGACTAGGGTCAGAGTCCCCACCAACCTAAAACCCCCAGCGCACCCCTAACGCCCCTAACGCCTCTAACAACCTCTAATCCTCTTGCGCCCCGACCACCTCGAGAGTCCCCACAACCTAAACCCTCCAGCGCTCCCCTAACGCCCCTAACGACCCTAACGCCCCTAATAAACTTGCGCCCCGATAACCTCGAGAGTTCCGATAACCTAAACCCTCAAGCGCACCCCTAACAACCTCTAACAACCTCTAACAACCTCTAATCCTCTTGCGCCTTGACTAGGGTCAGAGTCCCCACCACCTAAACCCACCAACCCCATAAAATTGTAAAAAAATTGAAAAAAATCATAAAAATTCTTGCAAATATAAAAATCATGTTATAAATTTGCACTTAACAAAACGACCTTTAAGAGTGTGCAAAAGGCGATTTAATAAAGAAATTTAACTTAATTCACTTTTTTAATAACAATTTAAAACCAAAAAATTATGAAAAAGTATTTACTTGCAGTTTTGGCGCTTGGCGCAACAATGATGATGGCTTGTGAGCCAGCTAACAAGGAGGGTAACGAGCCAGAGGTAACTCCTGATTTTGTAGTTAATGCAGAGTCTGAGTATAGCATGGTTCAGGGTATCATCACTCCTTATGGTGACTATTATGAGGTTGGCGCTGCTAACTACTACTTGGAGTTGGCTTGTCTTGTTTCTGGTGAGGATGGTATGCCTATGCAGGCTATTATTTTGGCTTTGGATTACAGCTTGGCTGCAGATAATGTAGATGGCTTGGGTACAGTAAAGGCTGATGTTTTGAACCCAACTACCGAGGACTATTCGTATGCACCTGGTACATATGTTCCAGGCTTTGTTCGAGAGAACTTCTTGGTGGGATCTGGTATTATGATTCAGGACTATACAACAAACACTATTACTAACTATGTGTTTGTTCATGGTGATATTACTGTATCGAAGGCTGGTGATGTTTACTCGGTTAAGGGCCTTGTAACTTGCGAGGATGGCAAGGTTGTAAAGCTTAACTATGAGGGAGCTCTCGTATTCTACGATGAGGAGGGTAACAGCGGTATCGCTCCTTTGAAGAAGGGTATTCAGTTGAAGAAATAATCACTATACAATATAGTATTATGGGCCGTGTTCCGCAGGGGACACGGCTTTTTTTTTGGGGGGGGCTTGGTTGGTGGGAACTCTCGAGGTGGTCAAGGCGCAGGTGAAATAGGGTCGTTAGAGGCGTTAGGGTCGTTAGGGGTGCGCTTGAGGGTTTTGGTTGTGGGGACTCTGGCGGTTGTCGGGGCGCAAGAGGATTAGAGGTTGTTAGAGGTTGTTAGAGGTTGTTAGAGGTTGTTAGGGGTGCGCTTAAAGTAATTGTCAATTGTCAATTCGTCAATTGTCAATTTATTTTTCTGCGCCTCCCCATAAAGCAATCTCTGATTGCGCCCCCATAAAGGGCGGAACGCCCGCCCCCACAAAGCAGTCGCAGACTGCGCCCCCAAAACA
>SUZW01000036.1 GCA_015059685.1 Rikenellaceae bacterium
ATACAAAAAAAGTTCTACTTTTGCACCTCGGGTAAGTCTTATACGACCAGCTCCTGCAGAACTCCCCCAGGCAAGGAATTGAGCAAGGGTATGCGGTTGTAGCGGTGCGATATAAGTAGCTTACCCCTTTTTTGTGCCTTCACGGCAACAAAAAAGGTATGCTACCATATTTACAAGCCCTCTAAATCTCGGTTATTGCCCGCTATTCCATAAAAATTTCTAATTTTACCCCATATTTTTTGATTTTTAACTCTTAATTCTCATTTTTTGTATATATTTGCACCGTATAACCATTTGATTTTTTGTATGGAAGATGAGAAAAGGATTGGCACTGCTTGTAGCAATACTTTGCTACTTCTGTACTTATTCGCAAGAGGCTAACGAAGATAGCCGCATCCCCGACTTTGTCGTAACACCCCGTTTCGATGCTAACCCCTATGCCCCAATCAAGGGCGGTTATAGCGGTTTCGACTTCGGAAATTCATCACTCTACACATTTTTGGATGGCTCGGTAGGCGACTTTTCCTACTCGCTCTGCAACCATTGGGTTTCGACCGACACGGCTGCACTCTACCAAAATGCCTTCCGTTCCGACGATGTCGATTTTATCGACTGGCTCACCCTATCCTATCAGGTTGGGCAGTTCGGCTTCACCGTGGGTAAGGATATGTTAGCGATAGGTACTTGTGAATTAGACTATTACGATGTGGATGTGCATACCAACCTCGTGTCGCCTTTTTGGCACAAGATAGCCATCTATCAGTGGGGCGGAGAGGTCAATTTCACAACCAAAGACGAGGGTACGCTGCTCCGCTTTCAGTTCGGCACTTCGCCATTCGGCGAGCGACCTTTCGCATCGAAGCTCTTTGTCTATTCGCTCTATTGGTCGGGCGAATATGGTTGCTTCTCGCCAATTTGGTCCACCAACTTTGTGGAGTACGAGCGTGGCCGCTTCCTCAATATCATAGCTCTCGGAAACTCATTCTCGGTGGGTGATTTCACTATCGAGGTCGATTATATGAACCGAGCATCGTCGCTCAAAAAGTTCTTCGACCAAGAGTGGAGCGTGGGTGCGCAACTACTTTATAACTACCAAGATAAGGTCGAGGCGTTTGTCAAAGGTGGCTACGAAAACTACCGCAGCGACCTCTTCGGCTACGAGGATGAGATATTTATCCCGACCGACCACACCCTCTGCCCGAAATATTGGTATGCAGGTTGCGGTATTCACTACTTCCCGCTGCGTGAGAGCCGAGATTTGCGTCTGCACGCTGTAGCGGCCTACAACTCGTTTGCAAATAGCGTGTCGATGACATTCGGCGCAACATATCATTTCAATCTAACACAAACCATTCTTAAACACAAAAAGAGGTAATGGCAACAAAGAGTGATACAATAATCAAAATTGAGCATCTGTCCAAGTCGTTTGGCGACCACAAGGTTCTCGACGATATCAACCTCGATATCAAGCGTGGCGAGTTCGTTACGCTTCTTGGCCCTTCGGGTTGCGGTAAGACTACCCTGCTGCGTATGTTGGCAGGCTTTACGAACCCTGACGAGGGCGTTATAACGATGGGTGGCAAGGATATTTCGGGTGTTCCACCACATCTGCGCCAGCTCAACACCGTGTTTCAGCGTTATGCGCTCTTCCCACATCTGAATGTCTATGAGAATATCGCCTTCGGTCTGAAGCTCAAAAAGGTGGAGTCGAAGGAGATTGAAAAGCGTGTCCGCAAGGCGTTGAAGATGGTGTCGATGACCGACTACGAGGATAGGGATGTAAATTCGTTGTCGGGAGGTCAGCAACAGCGTGTTGCCATTGCTCGAGCTATTGTAAATCGTCCCCAGGTGCTTCTGCTCGACGAGCCATTGGCTGCGCTCGACTTGAAGATGCGCAAGGATATGCAGATGGAGTTGAAGGAGATGCACGAGGCTCTCGGTATTACCTTTATATATGTTACGCACGACCAGGAGGAGGCCCTCACTTTGAGCGATACAATCGTAGTTATGAGCGAGGGTAAAATTCAGCAAATCGGCACTCCTATAGACATCTACAATGAGCCTGTAAACTCGTTTGTAGCGGACTTTATCGGTGAGAGTAACATCCTCAACGGCACGATGATAAAGGACAAAGAGGTCGAGTTTATCGGTCATAAGTTCGAGTGCGTGGATAGCGGTTTTGGCGAGAATACGGCAGTTGATGTCGTGGTGCGCCCAGAGGATATATACATCCTTCCAAACCCCGAAAATGGCGATTTCTCGGGAGTGGTGAAGTCGTGTACCTTCAAGGGTGTACACTACGAGATGATTGTCGAGACCGACAAGGGCTTCGAGCTGATGTTGCAGGACTACAACGCCTTCGATGTGGATGCAACGGTCGGTATGCTCGTAAAACCGTCGGATATACATGTTATGCGCAAGGAGCGCACCTGCAACACCTTCTCGGGTGTGATGACCTCGCCTACAACGGTCGAAATTCTTGGTACAGAGTTCGAGTGTAAGGACCAAGGCTTGAAGGAGGGCGATACGGTTACGGTGCGTGTGGCATTCAACCGTGTGGAGCTGCACGACTACAAGGAGGATGGTAAGATTTTCGGCTCGGTACACTTTATCTTGTATAAGGGCGACCACTACCACCTCACCGTGAAGACCGAAGATGGCGACTTTATCTATGTCGATACCAACGATATATGGGATAACTTCGATGTTGTGGGTATCTCGATTGACAAGCGTGACATTATCGTATCGAAACGAGTTTAAGCAGTCGTAGAAGATGAATTTTGTAGCAAAAATATTCAACAAAAGGGCAAATTGGGCAATACCCTACGCCATATTTTTGGCGATATTTGTGGCGTTGCCGTTGGTGCTGATTGTGGTCTATGCCTTTCAGGATGCAAACGGAGCCTTCACGCTACAGAACTTTGTGAAGTTCGTTGAGCAGCCCGAGGCGGTTAATACATTTATCTACTCTATCGGTATAGCCCTCATTACCACCATCTTGTGCGTTCTGCTCGGCTACCCTGCCGCCTATATCCTCGCCAATCGCAAGCTCAATCGCAGCGAGACTACGGTGGTGCTTTTTATTCTGCCGATGTGGATAAATATCTTGGTGCGAACGCTGGCTACGGTGGCGTTGTTCGACTTTGCGAAGTTGCCGCTTGGTGAAGGGGCATTGATTTTCGGTATGGTCTATAACTTCCTGCCATTTATGATATATCCGATATATAACACCCTGCAGAAGATGGACCACTCGCTTATCGAGGCTGCCGAGGATTTGGGAGCACCGCCTATGAAGGTATTTATGAAGGTTACGGTGCCGCTGTCGATGCCGGGCGTGATGTCGGGCGTGATGATGGTCTTTATGCCTACGATATCGACATTTGCCATTGCCGAGTTGCTGACGATGAATAATGTGAAGCTGTTTGGTACGACCATTCAGGAGAATATAAATAACGGAATGTGGAACTATGGCGCAGCCTTGTCGCTTATTATGCTGGTAATCATCGGTATAACATCTCTGTTCTCGGATGGTGACGAGCAGAACGATGGTGAGAGTCTATTGTAAATAGTGTTGTAGTATGAAACGATTTTTTGCACAGACCTATCTATGGCTTCTCTTGGTGCTGCTCTATGCACCGATAGTCATTATCGCTATATTTTCATTTACCGAATCGAAGGTCTTGGGTAACTGGACTGGCTTCTCGACCGAACTCTACACATCGCTGTTTAGCGGTGGTGCGCACCACTCGTTGCTCGACGCCATAAAGAACACATTGAGCATCGCCCTCATCGCAGCTACGGCCTCTACCCTACTCGGCTCCGTGGCCGCTATCGGCATCTTCAATATGCGTGGTCGCAAGAAGCAGATGATCAATTTCTTCAACGATATCCCTATGCTCAACCCCGATATTATTACGGGTATATCGCTCTTTCTCCTGTTTGTGAGTCTTGGTATCTCGCAGGGCTATACAACGGTTGTGTTGGCGCATATAGCCTTCTGCACACCCTATGTTGTCTTGAGTATTATGCCACGCTTGCAACAGATGAATCCAAATATCTATGAGGCAGCTTTGGATTTGGGTGCTACGCCATTTCAAGCACTGCGCAAGGTTATTATCCCGGAGATACGCCCGGGAATGGTGTCGGGCTTTATCTTGGCCTTTACGCTCTCGATTGACGACTTTGCCGTGACCCTCTTTACGAAGGGTAACGAGGGGCTCGAAACCCTCTCGACATATATCTATGCCGATGCTCGCAAGGGCGGTCTGACACCCGAGTTACGACCATTATCGACAATTATCTTTGTGGTTGTGCTGCTACTCCTTATTGTGATAAATGTGCGTGCCAAGCGTAACGCCAAGAGACAAACCGTAATGTAGCCTATGAAACGACTTTTAATATCCTTATTTGCAACTTTTTGCTGCGTTGCGGCTACTATGGCGGCCGACAGAGCGCACACACTTAAAGTCTATAATTGGGCCGATTATATCGACGAAACGGTACTCGACGACTTTAAGGTTTGGTATAAGGAGCAGACTGGCGAAGAGGTCGAGGTGATATACCAACTCTTCGATATAAACGAGATTATGCTTGCCAAAATCGAGAAGGGCAAGGAGGATTTCGATGTGGTCTGTCCATCGGAGTATATCATCGAGCGAATGTTGCGCAATGATATGCTGCTGCCGATAAACAAAGACTTTGGCAAAACGCCTAACTATCTGGAGAATATATCTCCTTATATCATCGACTGCTTTAATAAGATTGATGGTTCGGGCAAGAATGCAAACGACTACTCCGTAGGTTATATGTGGGGTACGACAGGTCTGCTCTACAATACTAAATATGTGACCGAGGAGGAGGCTTCGACATGGGAGACCTTGCACAACGAGAAGTTTAAGAAGAAGATATTTATAAAGGATGCTTTTCGTGATGTCTATAGTACGATGCTGATACACCTGCGCCAGAAGGAGTTGCAGGAGGGCTTGGTGACGCTCGAGGAGCTTATGTATGACTCGTCGGATCGTTCGATAGCCGATGTCGAGGCCTTTTTGCGGGCTGGAAAACACCTCGTAGCGGGCTGGGAGGCTGACTTCGGCAAGGAGATGATGACCAAGGAGAAGGCCTATATCAACCTCTTGTGGAGCGGATGATGCAGT
>SUZW01000018.1 GCA_015059685.1 Rikenellaceae bacterium
ATTGTTATTCGGGCATATTTGCTTTTCCCATTTACCATTGTGTCTTTGGGGTTATTTAGTAACCCTGGAATTGCAGAAACGCACGAGGATTCTGAAATAGATTTCTTTATCTTTGATTCTTGCTCTATGGTAGTATCCGTACCCCGGCACTCGCAACTCGTATAAATATTCTCTTGTAACATTTGCCCCCCCCCACAAGTGGTTGAGTTACAGAGCTTTGCGAATTGAATATGCCGTTAGAAAAGCCTTTACCCTCACTCTCTGTGCAGCCTACAATCTCAAATTGTTCTGGATTATACTTATCTAAAAAAGTAATCGGCACACCCATAACTCCATCGTAATCACAAGGAATATCTGCAACTTTGTTTACATTTATAGCGTTATAATTATCGTATTTTGGATATTCATCCGGATTATAGGTTTTGTACAAAATCAACTCCTCGTGGCGTTTATTGTGATCAAGATTTGTAAACCATATAGATGCAGATCTTGCCTTTATTACTCCATCAATTACACGATATGTGCTTCCTTTTGCCTCCGTATTTGATTTTAGTTCTTCTGAACGCTCTTTTGGTATATCAAATAACATATCTACTCCCATTGGTTGCACTCCAACCCACATCTTGTTTGCTGCAATTAAAGGAAATACTTCCTTGTAGGTAATCGCATTTTTACTACCTATTATTAAGAATTTTTTATCGTACTCAATTAGTTGGGCAACATACTCACGAAATAGCGAGAATGGCGGGTTTGTTACAACTATATCGGCTTGCTTTAGTAGTTCGATACACTCTGCCGAGCGAAAATCGCCATCACCCTTGAAATGGTGTATTCCTATTTCGTCAGGTGAAGGTATCCTATCTCCATTTTTATCGCCAAGATACTCCAACCAAATAGCCTGCTCGTTGGTATTTGTGCTAAATAAGTCCATGTCTTGACTTTTGTAGCAGGTGGTAATTAGTCGTTTTAGTCCGAGATGCTCAAAATTATAGGCAAAGTAGCGAAAGAAATTGCTAACATAAGGATCATCGCAGTTGCACAAGACTGTTTTGCCCCGAAAATGCTCCTTATAGTGCGATAGTTCTCGCTCGATATCGGATAGTTGAGTATAGAACTCATCATTCTTCGCCTTCTTGGCTTGGGTTAGGTTTGCATTTGCCATAGGTCTTGGAGTTTTTCTTTTAACTCCTGACCAATAAGCAAAAAGAAAGGTGCGAAACTATCCGATTTGCTTATATGTTCCAGAGGTTCCGCTAAAAACCCGTCAAATGTATAAGCACGAATAGCCCACACCCAAAGGTGTGAACTTTCAAAACTTATTCCCATTTGACTTTCTCTGAAATTTAGCGGATTTCTGGAATCGGGAACAAGAGCTAAAAGCTCAATTAGTAATATGTTAAATCAAAATTTTTCTCTTCTATCTTCTCTATTTCTCGTTTTTATCTACTACAAATATAGCAACTAATTTTTATAACTCGTTTAGATTTTTCGCAAAAATTATCTTTTCAGCTTTTTTGTGGTGCAAGAGGACAATTTTTACACCATATATGAGTTATATATCAAAAATTTGGTTGTAACTTTGCAACACAAAATTAGACCCTTAATTATGAGAAATATTACAGACACTATCACCTACATAGGTGTCGATGATACCGACATCGATCTCTTCGAGAGTCAATATATTGTGCCTAACGGCATCTCCTACAACTCGTACCTTATACTCGACGAGAAGGTCGCCATCATGGATACTGTGGATGCCCGCAAGAGCGAGGAGTGGTGGCAGAATTTGCGTGAGGCCCTCGGTGGTCGCAAGCCCGACTACCTCGTTGTACACCACATGGAGCCCGACCATGCAGGCAATATAGCCAAGGTTGTGGAGGAGTTCCCCGAGGTTAAGATTGTGGCTTCGGCTCGAGCCGTAGATATGATGCCGCAGTTCTTCGAGGAGACCGACTTCACAGGTCGCACCATAGCTGTAAAGGAGGGTGACACCCTCTCGTTGGGTGCGCACACGCTCACCTTTTTGATGGCGCCCATGGTGCATTGGCCCGAGGTTATGGTGTCGTACGACTCGCTCGACAAGGTGGTCTTCTCGGCCGATGGCTTCGGCAAGTTCGGAGCCTTGGCGCACGAGGAGGATTGGGCATGCGAGGCTCGTCGCTACTACTTCAACATCTGCGGCAAGTATGGCGCACCCGTGCAGGCGTTGCTGAAGAAGATTGCGAAGTTGGATGTTGCCATCATCTGCCCTCTGCACGGCCCTATTCTCACCGAGAACCTCGGCTACTACATCGGTCTATACGACTGCTGGAGCCGCTACGATGTGGAGAGCGAGGGCGTCTTTGTGGCCTACGCCTCAATTCACGGAGGCACAGCCAAGGCTGCAAAGAAGTTGGCAGAAATTCTGCTCGAGAAGGGTGCCAAGAAGGTCGCCATGGCCGACCTTACGCGTGACGATATGGCCGAGGCCGTAGAGGATGCTTTCCGCTATGGTCGAATGGTCGTGGCGGCATCATCGTATGATGGCGATGTATTTACCCCTATGCACTCGTTCCTGCACAAGTTGAGTTTGAAGGGCTACCGCAATCGTCGTGTCGCCATCGTCGAGAATGGCTCGTGGGCTCCATGCGCAGGCCGTGTAATGAAGGGTATGCTGGAGGCTATGCCGGGCGTAGAGATTGTGGGCGATATGGTTACGCTCCGCTCCACAATGAAGCAGAGCGACATCCCTGCCCTCGAGCAGTTAGCCGATGCAATCTTGGCGTAAGCAGCTCTCAAACCCCACTATTTCAGTGCCTTGTCATCTGCGAAGACACTGCCCACTACATCACCAAGCTCGATGTAGTGGTGGTTTATAGGGTCGTAAGTGATGGGGTGCAATTTAACCTCTTTTTTGCTCAAAAATTTTTGCCAATGCCTCTCGGCCTGCATCGGTCATTAGACCTCGCTGTTCGAGGTCGGCACAGCGTTGTCTATTCAGCTCGGTCCAGTGGCTTTTAGGGCGGCGTGGCGAGAGTCGTTGCGCCAAGCGACCATCGGGTAGGCGTTTTTGCGTGGAGTCTATCCAACCAAAACACAAGGCCTCCTCGACAACCTCAACATAGGGGATAACGCCCTTGGGCGGCTGCTTGGAACGAGATGTAACGACCCAGCAGACACGCTCCCTCGAGTGGTTCTCAACGAGCCACCGCCTCAACTCTACCCTATCGGCAAGGTGCAAAAGATTTTCGACTTCCATAACTTACGCTTTACCCTATCACAAAGTTACACATATTCTCAAAACAAAAGCGAAAAAGCCGAAACTTTTTCGCTTTTGTTTACAACTCATCATTGTCGTAGTTCAGCGCATCGAAGCCATATTTGCGATGCACCTTGCGCTTGGGATCGACATCCTCAACCTCGCAAAACAGAGCCCACTCCTCCTCTTCGACCAAGGCCACCGACTCCACATCTCGGTCGTCGTACGACTCCCGCTGCTCGTTCAGCCACTCGACAAACTCGTAGCAGACCTGCTGTCGGTCGTAGTCGGCCGCATATCTATCTTCGGCAAGCTTTGTGTACTTTGCGACAATACGCTCTATCGCTTTGTGATACCTCATCGTTGTAGTGTTTTATGGTTTCAGGTGCAAATATAGAGTGTGCATTTGACAACTTGTGTCAAACATCAAAAAAATCGTACGACTTGGCAAATTTTTCACAATGCGAGGGGAAGGGAGCTGAAAAAACTATATCTTTGTACCACGAAAACGACCGACAATGGCAAGAATAAGCAAAAGCGCACTTATAGGCTACCCTGCCGGCATTATCACCGGTATTGCATACGGACTCAACCCTCTGTTTGCCGTGCCGTTAATGGCAAATGGAGCCACGGTGGAGTCGATACTCTTTTTCCGTTACTCGTTTGCGGTGGTGATGCTTGGTTTGTTTCTACTACTCACCAAGCAGAGCTTCAAGATTACCGCCAAGCAGGCGGGCGTTTTGTTCATCCTCGGACTGCTCTACACCACAAGCAGCCTCTGTCTGTTTGGGTCGTACAACTACATCGCCTCGGGGTTGGCCACCACGCTGGTATTTCTATTTCCCGTGCTTGTGGCTATCATAATGGTATTTCTGCGGGTCGTACCATCGTGGCCCGTGTGGATTGCCACTGTGGCATCGTTTGGTGGCGTGGTGATTATGACGCAAGGGAGTGGCGGAGAGGCAGCAGACCCTCTCGGTGTGGTTATGGCATTGGGGTCGGCTCTATTCTATGCCCTATTTATCGTCATCATCAACCGCAGCAAAGTGATTGCCAATATCTCGAACTCGTTACTCACATTCTATGCCCTCATGGTCGGAGCTGTTATATTTTTGGGAAAAATAATCTTCTCCGACACGGCAATTACTGCGGGCATATCGACAACCGTGGATTGGCTCAATTTGGTCGGCTTGGCACTCCTGCCAACGATTGTCTCCACGGCAACTTTGGCGGTTGCCACACGCAATGTCGGAGCGACAAAGGCCTCGGTGCTGGGCGTTTTCGAGCCCGTGACGGCAATACTTGTCGGCACGCTAATGTTCGACGAGCCTCTGACCACAAACATCGTCGTCGGCATCGTCATATCCATCCTTGCCGTAACCTTTATGATTTCGGCAACAAAGCGATAACAGACAACAATAGACTAACACAAGAACAGGGAGTGTCTAAAAGCTTGTTAGACACTCCCTATTCTTATTTGAAGTTGTATATACTTCCAGCTGTCGTATTACTCCCACTCAATCGTTGCGCTTGGCTTTGGAGAGAGGTCGTAGCAGACACGGTTTACATTCTTAACCTCCTTCAAGATGCGGTCGGTGATTTTGCCGAGGATAGCCCAATCGATATGCTCGATAGTTGCAGTCATGGCATCCACGGTATTTACGGCACGAATGATTACAGGCCAATCGTACGAACGGGCATTGTTGCGCACACCTACCGACTTGAAGTCAGGCACGATGGTGAAATACTGCCATACGCTCTTGTCCAAGCCCGCCTTTGCGAACTCCTCACGCAAGATAGCGTCCGACTCACGCACAGCCTCCAAGCGGTCACGAGTGATTGCGCCAAGGCAACGAACACCCAAGCCCGGACCCGGGAACGGCTGACGATAGACCATCTCGTATGGCAAGCCCAACTCGACACCGCAAGCACGAACCTCATCTTTGAAGAGTTGCTTCAATGGCTCTACCAACTCGAACTGCAAATCCTCGGGCAGACCACCTACATTGTGGTGCGACTTGACCATCTTTGCGGTCTTCGTACCACTCTCTACGATATCAGGATAGATAGTACCCTGACCAAGGAAGTCGATGCCGTCTAACTTGCGGGCCTCCTCCTCGAACACACGGATAAACTCTCCACCTATAATCTTACGCTTCTGCTCGGGATCCTCCACGCCCTCCAACTTCGTGAGGAAACGCTCCGTAGCATCGACATATACAAGATTTGCGCAGAGCTGGTTGCGGAACACCTCCACAACATTCTCGCTCTCGCCCTTACGCATCAAGCCGTGATTTACATGCACGCAAACGAGGTTATCACCGATAGCCTTCAACAGCAACGCTGCTACAACCGACGAGTCCACACCACCCGACAATGCGAGCAACACCTTCTTGTCGCCCACCTGCTGGCGTATCAACTCCACCTGGTCGGCAACGAAGTTTGTCATATTCCAGTTAGCCTCGGCCTTGCAAGTATCGAATACAAAGCCCTTTACTGCCTCTTTGATAGCCTCCAAGTCGTCGGTAAATTGTGGCAACTTCTTCTCGCACAACGCCTTATCCCAGCCTGCTGCCATTACAGGGTAGCCCGCCTCGTAAATCTCGGGCAGAACATCTATCTCTACCCCGTCTATTACGCAGTTAGGACCTCCGTTGATAATCACACCCTTAACATTTGGCAACGCCTGCAACTCCTTTGCAGTGATGTCGTGTGGGTAAATCTCGCTATATACGCCCAAAGCACGAATTGCTCGGGCAACTACTGTGTTCTCGTGACTTCCCAAGTCCAAGATTACAATCATATCCTGCTTCATAAAAACTTCGTTTTTGCTGTTAGCTATTAGCTTTTAGCCATTAGCTTTTTTTGTTGTTAATAACTTTTCTCTTTTTTTTAAGCCAATGGCTAATGGCCAATGGCTAATGGCTTTTTTACTCTCCTCGCGAATAGTTTGGTGTTTCACGAGTGATGGTAATATCGTGTGGGTGGTTCTCAACCACCGCAGCCGAGGTGATGCGAACGAAGCGAGCCTGCTGCAACTCCTCGATATTGCGTGCGCCACAGTAACCCATACCTGCACGGATACCGCCCACAAGCTGATATACGGTCTCCGACAACGAGCCCTTGAATGGCACACGGCCCACGATACCCTCCGGAACGAGCTTCATGGCATTTGCCTCGCCATCCTGGAAGTAGCGGTCCTTCGAGCCCGCCTTCATCGCATCGATAGAGCCCATACCACGGTAGGTCTTGAACTTACGACCGTTGTAGATAATTGTCTCGCCAGGCGACTCCTCGGTACCCGCAAACATCGAACCGCACATCACGCAAGTGCCACCAGCCGACAATGCCTTCACGATATCGCCCGAGTAGCGCAAGCCACCATCGGCAATAACGGCAATGCCGTACTCCTTCACAGCCTTGGCGCAATCGAAGATAGCCGTGAGCTGTGGCACACCGACACCCGCAATGATACGGGTTGTGCAGATTGAGCCGGGGCCTATGCCGACCTTGATACCATCGGCACCATTCTCGGCAAGATACTTCGCTGCCTCGGCGGTAGCGATGTTTCCGACAACGACATCGAGGTTTGGATATGCAGCCTTAATCTTCTTCAAGAGTGTAACCACGCCCTTCGAGTGGCCGTGTGCCGAGTCGAGGACTACAGCATCGACATTCTCGGCAACGAGTGCTGCAACACGATCCATAGCGTCAGGTGTAATGCCGATACCTGCTGCGACACGCAGACGACCCTTTGCATCTTTGCAGGCGTTAGGATGGTCTTGGCTCTTGGTAAGGTCCTTATAGGTGATAAGGCCAACAAGGTGACCCTCCTTATCCACAACAGGAAGCTTCTCAATCTTATTCGAGAGCAACACCTCGGCAACATCGGTATCCTCACCCTCGGTTATGGTCACAAGGTTCTCGGAGGTCATAACCTCGGCAATCTTGCGGCCCATATCCTTCTGGAAGCGGAGGTCGCGGTTGGTTACGATACCTACGAGGTAGCGATTTTCATCGACAACCGGAATACCACCAATCTTATTCTCGCGCATCATATCCAACGCGTCACCCACCGTGTGCTCACTCGATATAGTCACGGGGTCGTCAATCATGCCATTCTCGGCACGCTTCACACGACGCACATGTGCCGCCTGCTCGGCAATCGACATATTCTTGTGGATAACACCGATACCACCCTCTCGTGCTATAGCCATAGCCATAGGTGCCTCGGTCACGGTATCCATCGCAGCCGAAACAATCGGGATGTTGAGCGCAATATTGCGTGAAAAAAGGCTCTTCACGCTCACCTCTCGTGGCAAAACCTCGGAGTAGGCCGGCACCAACAACACATCGTCGAATGTCAAGCCCTCCTGCTGTACTCTCTCATCTAAAAACATAATCGTATATCTTTTAATTCTACAAATTTATATCCCTCGAAAAAGGTGTGCAAACCTTACAAAAAAGGCGCAGTGCAAAGGTAAAAAAAAGGCGCAGTGCAAACCGCACTACGCCTCTATATCGCACACTCTCCCACACTTTGCGACCCCGACTGCTGCGGAGTCAATAACGCAATTTTGTGGTATCGTAATCTCATCTTCTCGAAACTTTTGGCAAAGGTACAATTTTTTTTTGAAAAGCTCACCTTGCAACGCACTTTTTTTTTATAAAGTTTTTATCAGCTCCCTCAATCTGCGGCAACTCCCCTCGGCATCATTGCGGTCGAAGTGCATCGTCGCAAGGCCGACCTCTTCGGCTGCATCGGTGTTATCTTTACGGTCATCGACAAAGATTGTTTCGGAGGCCTCCAATCCGCAGTGCGACAAGAGATACTCGTATATTCTCCTATCGGGCTTACCCAAGCCTATCTCACACGAGACAACTTGGTCGTCGAAATATTCAAAGACGGGAAACTTTCGCAAAAAGGCGATATACTCCTTCGACATATTAGACAGCACATAGAGTTTGTAGCCCTGCTCCTTGAGCTCCTTGATAAGCTCTGCCGTAGGTGCAATGACCTCTTGATACTCTATGGCCAGCTGCATATACTCTCGTGCCGTGGCGACATCGCAACCACGATACTCGGCCAATGCCGTAGCTACATCCGCCTCCTCCATAACACCGAGGTCGTAGTCGGTCCAAAACTGCGGTATGCCCTGCATGTGCGACTTGAACACGAAGTTGAAAAACTCGTCGAGGTATTTCGGAAAGCGTTGCGGATTTCGGGCAACGACCACACCTGCCAAGTCGAATACTACACTCTTAATCATACCGCTACGCCTATTTATCTGCCGTTGTCGTCTCTCCCATGTCGGAGTTCGCTGCTGCATCACGCTCATTCTCACCGAGCGCCTCTTTGAGTGCAGCTCCGAGCTGCTGTGGCTCAATCTTCGACTTTACGACACCGCCCTTGACGATGCTTATCTTACCCGTCTCCTCCGACACGACCAGCACCACGGCATCGGTCATCTCACTCACGCCTATTGCGGCACGGTGGCGTGTGCCATAGCTCTTTGGCACATTACTCTGCGTAACGGGAAGGATACACTTTGCCGCCACGATACGGTTGTTGTCGATAACGATGGCTCCATCGTGAAGCGGTGAGTTCTTGAAGAAGAGGTTTTTGATTAGCGACTTGGTGATGGTTGCATCGAGAGGTATGCCACCCTCGATAACAAACTGCAAGTCATCCTTGCGACGAAAGACTATCAGCGCACCCACCTTCTCCTCGCTCATATCTATACAGGCCGAAACCACAGGCGAGGTATTTGTCACCGAGTGCTTGCGGTTCGAGAAGAAGCGTGTTATAAAGTCAAACTCCTTCTGTCGCATACCTATAGTGAGCAGAAAACGACGCAACTCGGGTTGGAAAATCACGAGCAGGGCGATGACACCCACACTGATAATCTGTCCGAGGATGGTCGAGAGCAGCTCCATATTGAGCGCACGCACTATGACCCAGGTAAAATAGACTACGACGATACCCACCAAGATATATGGCGCATTTGTGCCACGCATGGCGCGATAGAGCACAAAGAGCAGTAATGCTACCAGCAGAATATCGAAAAAATCTATCAGAGTAAATGGTATAAAGCCCATAGTACTGCACCCTAAAAAAACTACACTACTTCTTTGCCTTCTCCGCCTTGTAGAGCTCGTTTACCTTGGCGAGAACCTGCTCGGAGATGTTGAGCGACTCCTCGGCATCGAGAAGTGCCGAAGCCTGAACTATCATCTTGAACTTCTTGTCGGCATTTATCTCCTGCACGGCACGCATCAAGAGGTCGTTCATACGGTTTTGGAAGACGATGCTCTCCTCCTCCAACTCCTTGCCCTCCTTCTGTGCTGCGGTCTGCATCGAAGCGGCACGCTTCTGCAGCTCCTGCTCCTTCTCCTGGGCGTTGCGGGTTGTAATCAACCCCTTCTGGTACTTCTCGGCAAGCTGCTGAATTTCGTTCTGCAGGCTCTGCTCCTTCTTTGCCCACTTCTGCTGTGTCTTCTCGGTCTTGTCACGCAAAGCGATACCCTCGGTCTTGAAAATCTCGCTCTCGGCCAACACATAATCTACATTTACATAGGCCAAGTCGCCCTCGGTAACACTCTCTACGGCAGTCTGCTCGGTTGCATCTGCCTTCTGTTTGTTCTCCTTACAGCCCACAAGCGCCAAAAAGGCGAGTGCTGCAACAAAAATCTTTCTCATAATTATATTTTATACCTTATATATGTTTTACACTGTTTATATTTGCACAAAGGTAGTGTTTTTTTGGAAAAGAGTCGCTACTTTATGCCATATTTTTTGAGTATCTTCTTAACCTTTGGCAGAGCCACCTTGAGAGTACGCTGCACACCGAGGTCGTTCGGATGCGTACCATCGACCGTTCCCTCGTGGTCCTCACCCACATATATTCCCGGGTTCACGAAATATACATCTTTGAACTCCTTGCATATCTTTGCCATATACCTCTCTGCAGCCTCACGCTGACCCTCGTTGCGCTCTTTAGCCAAGAGGCTGAAGTGCGACACATCTCGTTTCAGGGTCTGCAAAAATATCATCGGCTTGCCCGGGTGAGCCGCAGTGATACGCTTCACAAAGTTGTACAGACGCTCCTCAATCTGCTTTGCCGACGAATTGGAGAAGGTGTCGAATACAAAGGCATCGGCCTTGCTGTCGCAGACGATATCGGCGAAGTAGTCGTTGAGTTTGCACATACCACTCAAACCTATATTCGGAGTCTCGGCATTCAAGGCTCGGCCCATGTGCGCTACATAGGAGGCTCCGGGGCGTGAGGCCGAAGCTCCATGGGTAATGCTCGAGCCGACAAACATAATCTTGTGCTTGAAAGGTGAGGCGATAGGCTCTATCGAGGCATCCTTATCGACACCTATTTCAAGCGACGACACACCATTGAACATAGGCAGATATATCATAAACTCTCGCTCACCATCGGCCATACACTTGACGAGTGTAAATTCGTGGTTTGTGCCGTGGGATTTTGTGCGGGCAATACCTGCAAAGACCCACTCCTCGCCCTCACGAATATAGAGGTCAAGACCACTCTGGAAGGTCGGAGTCATATTGGCCTTCAGGTTGTTGCTGGTAGTGGTCCAGCGGGCGTGTATGGCGTTGCTGTTCGAGCGAAAAACAACGGCCAAACCCGTGCTATACGAGAGGTACTCTTTGGCACCTTTCGGTGCATCGTACTTCGAGGCATCGATACGGCAGAATGGCAGCCCATCCTCCTGTGCCTTGTTGATAATGGTCAAGGTCTTGGCATCGACATATTTGCGATTATCCTTGGATGCAGCATAGATTGGTTGTGCGCTAAACATCGCAACCACAAGAATTAAAATAATTTTCTTGAAAATGCTTTTCATAGTAGATAGTTTTTTAGTTATGCAAAGATAGTGAAATTTGTTTGATTGCACCCAAAAATTTGAGATTGTATTTAATTATTTCGAAAAGTTTTGCTACTTTTGTAGGAGATAAACACGCTATATTCAAACTAAATCATCTATCCAATCATGAAAAAGAGTAATTTTATCTTCAGAGTTTGTGCCTCGATTGCACTGTTGTGCTCTCTTGTAAGTTGCACCCAAAAGGCTGAGCCTACAGCCTCAATCTTCCCTCTCGAGGGTGTTGAGCCCGCAGTTTACTACACTGCCCCTACCCCACTGGCCGACGGCTTTGATGGTGAGCTTGCTATCATTATGTTGCAGGGCTGGCACGGTGGCGTACAGGTGCTGCCCGAGTATCTTGCGTTGCAAAAATCTATAAGCGAGGCCTATGTTATATCGCCTATGTACCCTCGTACCGAGATGACCGAAGCGTATAACATCGAGCCTGATGGTCGAGCTATATGGAACGAGTCGTGGAACCCGCAGGACCTCTCCAAGCCTGGTACGCCTAACGACGACTGGCGTGGCGGTGGCGACGCTAACGGCACCGAGTTGAGCTCGTTCGATATTATTGACCTGCTCTTTGCGAAGCTCTCGGATAAGGCTCTCTTCCCCAATCTGAAGCGTATCGCCTTGGTCGGTTTCTCGGCAGGTGGTCAATTCGTGGGCCGCTATGTTGCCGTAGGCAAGGGCGAGGTGCGTGAGGGCATCGAGCTAATCTATGCCGCTATGGCCCCTTCGACCTTCCTCACGCTCGACGAGGAGGATACTTGGCACTATGGTCTCAATAACCGCCCTCGCTATAGTCGCGACTTGACCCCCGAGCAGATTTTGAATAATCTCCGTACTCGTCGTTGTCTTCACGGTTGCGGAGCGTTGGATACTTTGAGTGAGAGTCTCGACCAGACACCATGTGCTATGAAGCAGGGCGAAAATCGTTACATCCGCTTCCAGAACTTCCAAAACACCGTAAATGCAGACCCCGAGTGGAGTAAGTCGGTGGTATTCTATACCTTCGAGAACATAGGCCACAAGGCTTCAAAGGCATACGCCGACCCATTCTTTGCAAATTACATCAGAGAAGGACTAAAATAGAAGGCAATGACAAAGTTAGTAAAGAAAACTATTGCGTTGCTCGCTTTGGGTGCCATA
Organism: Rikenellaceae bacterium; assembly: GCA_015059685.1. Taxonomy (GTDB): domain Bacteria; phylum Bacteroidota; class Bacteroidia; order Bacteroidales; family Rikenellaceae; genus Alistipes. The sequence continues at coordinate 12,287 of SUZW01000018.1, forward strand.
TCATTTGGAGGTGTGGCACAGCCAAACTTTGTGAGCTGCGAGTATGATTTGAGCTATTTTTTGCCTCACACCATACAACTTAACAGAGCAGATGTCACCCTCGCAGGCAACTACAATAGTGCTATACCGACACCAAAGCAGGTGCTTGGCTTTGAGCTTGGTGAGCAGTATTGCGATTGGGGCGATGTATTGCGCTACATCAACGCTGTAGATGCGGCATCGGAGCGTATCTCGGTACGAGAGATTGGTCGCACACACGAGCGTCGCTCGATGGTCGAGGTTACGATAACTTCACCCGCAAATCACGCCAATATCGAGCGTATCAAGGCCGACCATCTGCGCCTGACCGATGCAGCACTCTCGGCCGACTTGGACATTAAGAGTATGCCGCTTGTGGCCGATATAACCTGCTCGATACACGGCAACGAGGTGTCGGGTGTTCACTCGGCACTGGTGATGCTCTATATGTTCGCAGCCTCGGAGGATGAGGCCGTGAAGCAGATGCTGGATAATATGGTATTGCTGCTTGTTCCCGGCTCGAACCCCGATGGTATCAACCGCTTTGCTTCATGGTCAAACTCCGCCTCGGGCGAACTCCTCGTATGCGACAACAAGGCCTACGAGCATAATGAGCCGTGGCCTGCGAGCCGCACAAATCACTACTTGGCAGACCTCAACCGCGACCTGCTGATGTGTCGCCACCCCGAGGGTCGTGCCGTGGTGGGTCACTACCTCAATTGGCATCCAAACCTTGTGCTCGACCTGCACGAACAGCGTCGTGGTATGTTCTTCCACAGCCCGGGCCACCCTTTGCGTGTTCATCCTTATGTGACCGACGAAAACCAGTCGCTCACAGGCGAGATCGGAGCCTATGTAACAAAAGCTCTCGAGCCTCTTGGTGCCGACCCTTACAGCAAGTGTGATTTCGACGATTTATACATAGGTAAGGGCGCAGCCTACGGAGATGTGCAGGGCTCGGTGTGTCTATTGTACGAACATCCGAACACACGAACACACATCTTCACCTATAAAGACAAGGTGCGCACCTTCACAGAGTCTATTCGCAGCCAAGCCAACGCTGCCGTGGCAGGTCTATGTGCAGGCTTGGATATTCGAGAAAAGCTGCTGGCCTACCAGCGCGACTTCTACCGCAAGTCGGCCGCTGCAGCCGAGGAGAGTGCCGTGCAGGGCTTTATCTTTAGTGCCGATGGCGACGATGCCCGTGCCTTCCACCTCCTCGAAAACCTTGCAACACACCAAATCGAGGTATATCATTTGGCAAAAGATACACAGGTCGGAAAGGTCGCATTTGCAGCCGAGAACTCCTATATCATACCGCTGAAGCAGAAGTACTATTATAAGGTGAAGGCCATGTGGGAGCGTTTGGCTATCTCGGACTACAAGGATGACCGTTTCTATGACATCTCGACTTGGACATATCCTCTCGCCTACAATGTTACGCATGCCGAGCTAAACTCCACCGACGGGTTCCTCGGCCAGCAAGCCAAGGTTCAATTCCCTCAAGGTTGCGTTGTAGGAGGCAAGAGCGACAAGGCCTATATTATAGATGCCACAGCACTCTATTCGCACAACATCTTCCGTGCATTGCTGAAGGCCGGCATCAAAGTCGATATCGCCACCGAGCCATTCAAGGCCGCAGGCGAGAAGATGGGTTACGGCTGCGGTGTAGTCGAGGTCGAGGGCCAGCCATTAGATAGCGATGCGCTCTACGCTCTGCTCGAAAAGGCCGTCACCGAGAACGGTGTGAGGGTCTATGCCGACAACAAGTTCAAGGGCGAGAAGGTTGAGACGAAAGCGGCTCGTATGCCGAAGGTTGCTCTTGCCGTGGGCAATGGTGTAGATACTCACAATGTGGGCGAGATATGGCAGATGCTCGAGCAGCAGTTCGGCATTGCGCCCGTGCGTTTTAGACTCGACACATTCGATGGTAAGTGGCTATCGAACTACAACACTGTCATCGTATCGAAGGCTACCCTATCGAACGAACACAAGGCGTTGGCTGACCTTCGTAAGTGGGTAGAAGAGGGCGGAACACTTATCACGATAGGTGAGGCCTACCGCCTATCCAATAGGGCACAACTCACCACCGTCAAGAAGGTCGTTGCCGACAACGAGGAGGCGAAGGGTAAGATTAGCGGTGCTATACTTGCCACCACCATCGACACGACAACACCTCTGGGTTATGGCTACACGGGTGGTTTCTTGCCACTGCTTAAGACTACAAACATCGTCTATGACGAGGCGGCAACTGCGCCTACCGTTGTACCCGTGCGCTACGATGCACAACCATACTTGTCGGGATATATCAAGCAGGAGCAGCTCAATGCGATAGCCTCCACACCGGCAGCCTTTGTCGTAAAGTGTGGCGAGGGCCGTGTTATCCACTTTGCCGACAACCTCACCTTCCGAGGCTATTGGCATGGAGCAACCAAGCTCTTTATGAACGCCATCTATTTCGGGCACCTCTACTAATCGGGCAGGCAACGCCCTCTCTAAAGCAAGAGCCTATTCGACAGTTGTATCGAATAGGCTCTTGCTCTATTTCGTTCCCGAGCTACTCCTCAATCGACTCCTCGATATTGAGTCTTTTGGCAGTCTTAAGGCCAAGAGAGCGAATACCCTCTACCTTCGAGAGAAGGTTTCCTCGACCCGTGGAGAGCTTCTTGTGCGCCTCACCATAGACCTCATTCGCCTTATCGAGGTGGCGGCCTATCTCCTCCAAGTCGCCCACGAAATTTACGAATTTGTCGTATAGCTTGCCCGTCTCCTCGGCAATCTTCAGCGCATTCTTGGTCTGCTTATCTCGTGTCCAAAGTTGATACATAAGGCGCAACACCGATATCAGATGTGTCGGGCTGATAATCACAACATGGCGATTATAAGCCTCCTCCCACAGCCCTTTGTCGGCATTGAGAGCTGCGAGGTAAGCCCCCTCGTTTGGCACAAACATCATTACAAAATCGGCCGCATTATTTACCGACCTCGGATAATCCTTGCGGGCGAGTTCGTCGATATGCAGGCGCACGGATTGAAGATGCTGTTGGAGGTAGCTCTGCTGCTCCTCGACCGAAGCATTCACATAGTTTACATAGGCCGTAAGCGACACCTTCGAGTCTATGACGATACTCTTACCCTCGGGGAGATAGAATATAGCATCGGGGCGTAGCTGTCCGCCCTCTTCGCCCACAATCTTGGTGCCGTCGTCATTCTTGGTCGCCTGCAACACATAGTTCACGCCCTCCTCAAGGCCCGACTTGTCGAGTATCTGCTTGAGCAGCATCTCGCCCCAATCGCCCTGCGCCTTGCTGTTACCACGCAGTGCCACCGACAACTCCTTCGCCTCACGGCCGATGGTGTTGTTCAGTTCGGTGAGCTCCTTGACGCTATCACGCAGCGACTTCACCTCACTCACCTCGCCCGTATAGCAGTCGTGGATGGTCTTTTTGAGATTTTCGAGGTCACTCTTAAACGGAGTGAGTATCTCGCCAAGCTGCGTACGGTTGTTCTCGCGCATAACCTTCGACTTCTCGTCGAATATCGAAGTTGCAATCTCACGAAACACCAGCTCCGACTCACGACGCAGGTTCTTGCGCTCCTCACTCTGCTGGTGCAACTGCTCATCAAGGCGGGCATTCTCGATACGCAACGCCCCATTCTGGCTACGGCACTCCTCCACCTCACGCCTCAACGCCTCACACTCGGCACTGCGCTGCTCCAACATAGTCTCGGCAGCCACAGTACGGGTACGGGCAAAGAGGTAGGCGCACCCGGCACCCACAACAATTGCCACCACGGCAACTACAATTACAACTGCATACTCCATATCTTCTCCTTCTATTTTCTCCACAAAGTTACAAAACAATTACAAAAATGAAAACTATTTCCGCAGCAACACCTAAAAATCGAGGGGACACCCGACTCAATTGTCAGGCGTCCCCTCCCCTAAAAAACACACTATATAAAATCTTTATGAAAAGATTTTCGAAATTATTGTCGAGGAGAGCATTCTCTCCCCTCTATCCGCTACCACTCAACCTTCTCGGTGTATGTAACACCGAAGTTGTCGGTAACACGGACCTCTCCGCTATGCACTCCCTCGCTCGGCTTAACACGGTAGAGATAGTCCGACTTGCGAGGTTTTGCATATTTTGCAGCACGCCCCTTCAGGTGCGAGAGTCGCTCGGAGTGTATCTTCACATACTCCGGGTCCTCCTCTGCGAACTTCTCGAAGGTGCTGACCTTCTTGCCATTCTCCCACCACTCGATAGCCGACCAATTGTCCGGCGAGTAGTTCCACACCTTGACCTTCACATAGCCATCGCCCGTGGTAGTTGGGGTGTAGGCCTTCATCTGGTAGCTGCGGTCCTTGCCAACAATCTTGTACCACCACTCAAAATTCTCGCCATCGACCTCAACGACCATATAGCCATTAGGTGTTCCATCGGTATCAAGTTCCTGGTTTGAACGCAAAGCTCCATTACAACGAGCCACCGTGATACACGAGATATGATCCATACCTGGGAATTTCTCCTTGCCCGCATAGTCGAAACCATAGTTTGTGTGGTAGTGTCCCGACCACGAATAGACACGCTTATACTGCTTCAAAAGCTCGGTGTAACGCTTATAATTCATATTATACTTACCGTGCGAGCCATTTGGAGATGTGCCCTTCTTCTTCCACAATTGGGCGTGACCACAGATATATATGATGTGGTCCTTCGGCACAAACTTCAAATCCTCCTCGAGCCACTTCATCTGGATGTCGTCAAGACCCGACTTGTAGTGTTTCGTGCCATCCTCACGGCTGTACTCGATGCTGTTTACCATCACATAGTGTACCTTGCCAATGTTGAACGAGTAGTATGTCGGAGTGATATACTGCTCGAAGTATGGAGTACCCAAACGACCCTCCAAGATAGTCTGTTGGTCGTAGTCGTGGTTACCGATAACATTGAATACAGGATACTGCAACGGAGCGTTTATATCCATATAATCGTCATAACCCGCCATCCAGTTATAGACCAAATCTCCGAGGTTGATAGAGAAGAATTCACCCGTAGTGGTCTTCTTAAACTTCTCTATATCGGGCAACACAATATCACGATAACGCTCGCCCGAGCCGTCGTGTCCAAGACCACGCATCTGCGGGTCACCAATCATCACGATAGTATATTTATCGGTTGGCTCGGTGCGCTTCTCGATTGTAAAGTTTGCCATTGCCGCCTTCGCATAGCGAGGGATACGGCGAAAGTTCTGCACCACGCTCTTACGATGTGGTATCTTATAACCATCAGGTATCGAGATATAGACAAAGCGTGTGCGTGCCATATCGCTCTTGAGAGCGTAGTATCCAAAACCATCTGTCGCAACACAATGTTCGCCATCCGACACCACAACTCCTGCGACAGGCTCTCCTTCGCTGTTTGTTACACGACCAAAGATTGTCGAGCCATCGTTCATAGGCGTAGCCTCCTCGGCAAAGTTGTTGTCGAACCAACCTCCCGAGACCTTCGTAATCGAAACCATACCTGCAATGTTGCCGTGACGACCCGTTGCGGCCTTGACCACACCCTTGTTGGCGCAATCGAGAATGCGTACCGGAGCCACCTCCGTACCTCTTGCTCGACCTACAATACCGCCCGTATGTATCGCTTTATCGTGGTTTTCGTAGTTGTTGCCACCCGACTCACTCTCGATCGTACCAAAGTTGTTGCAACGACGAAGATAGGCATTAACCTTTGCGTTGCGTGTCGAGTAGATATTACCGACAATACCACCCACGCACGATGCGTTGTTCGGGCTCGAGCCTGCGAAATGCACAAGGCCTCTATTTGTGCCGTTTATAATGTGTACCTCACGGCCTATATTGCCCACTATACCACCGATATTGGATGGTGTATCGTTCGTAGTCTCAACCTTGCCATAGTTCGTACAATCGGCAATGACCAACTTATTGTGCGGCATACCCACAATACCACCGACATTTGCCGCATGAGAACCCGTAGCCACGACATCACCAAAGTTGTCGCAGCAGATGATATCGTGACGAGTAAATGCCGTGATACCTCCGACATCCGTAAGGCCCACCTTCGAGCCATCGCTAACGCTCGATACGGCACGCACCACACCACGGTTTACGCACATCTTGGTTGTTGCTTTACCCGCCTCGCCTACGATGCCGCCCGTACGACTCGACTTGGCATCGCCCGAATAGGTCACCTCGCCATGGTTCTCACAACGAATTATCGAGGCAGCCTGAACAAGCTTGCGGAAGTTTGCACCAACAACACCACCCACTCGAACTGCAACCTTATCGGTACAAGATATACATGCCGAATTTATCTTACCATAGTTCTTGCAGTCGATAACAACATAGCGATTTATACCGACCAAACCTCCGATAAAGATATTCTCGTCGGCGTAGTTCGACTTGTGGTTGATTGTACCGTGGTTCTCACAGTTCTGCACAGTACCACTATTGAGGTTTACGAGCCAGCCGAGCAGATACTCGCCACCCTTGGTCTGCGCCTTCATCACGCACGAGGCATCGATACGCAAGTTGCAAATCTTTCCCCCTTCGAGCAGCTCCTGGAAAAGCGCATTCTGCGCCTTCCAATTCTTGAGAGCAAAGCCTTGTCCGTCGAGAACACCGCCAAAGCTCTTTATCGGCTGAAATTTCTTAACCTTGGCCATATCTATATCTGCCTCGAGGCATACGACACCCTGGTCGTTACGCCACTCGGCGATACTCTCGCCCTTATTTATTGCCGTAGCAAAGGCGACAAAGTCTGCTGCACTCTTTATACTCCCCGCATAGACCGCAGCCGTAACAAGGAGCAAGAGCGTTGTTAAAATAGTTCTTCTTACAAGTTTCATATAAGTTTTTGTTTTATGCTGTTAAATGGTTTTACCACTACCACGATATAGTCGAAGAGTATGTATTACCAAAGCGGTCTGTTACACTCACTGTACCCGAACCCGATGCACTCGGTGCCTTGATACGGAAGAGTGTATGCAATTTATCCTCCTTCGGACCATACTCCGGCTCGTCTATCATCTTATAGCCGTACGCCTTGTAGTGCGCACGCAACTCGTGGCTTGCCAAAGAGTAGTTGCCCGTATTATAGGCTACATTCTCCATTGCCGAGCCGTTAAATGTAGGCACACCCCACTTGTCATCCCACAAGAAGACATTGACATAGATGTAGTTGTTTTTCGCACCATCCGCCATCAACGATGTAAAGTTGTCGTGATAGGTACCCGGTGCATAGACCTTCATCTGGTACGACTCCGAAAGAGTCGCTCCATTCGAGCGCATCTTTGCAACGCCATTGCTGTCGTAATCCCAATCACGATAGATATAATTCGGCTGCGTTGGCGTATATTGCGCAGGCGTAAAGGAGCCTGTCTGGTAGATTGTAGGCTTAAATTTCCACGATATATCGTCGCCATCGACCTCAACAACAACATATCCGCGAGGTGTTCCATCTGCAAGATACTCATTTGTCCACAACTCGCCCGTCGAGCGTGCCACCGTATGCTCCTCGATACCATGGAGAGCACTGCCCACCGGATAGTTATAGTTGTAGGTATTGTGGGTGTGTCCTGTCCAAATATGGGCAGCCTTGTACTTCGCAAATAGCGTAGCGTAGTCTGCAAAATGCTTCGCTGCATCTGTTCGCGAGCCACCCGTGCGGAGCTTGGTCATTGGCGAGTGCGCAGCAATCATAAGCGTGGTGGACTCATCCACATAATGCAAGTCACTCTGCAACCACTGCCAAATCTCGTCGGTAAGTCCCTGCTCATAACCGGTAAGTTCTCCATCGTTAAGGAACATAATCAGGTTATCCAACACCACAAAATGCAACTTGCCGATATTGAACGAGTAGTAGGTAGGACCGAGTTTCTCCTCGAAGACATGGCGGCCCTCAACATCGGTTGTCGAGTCAGGGTCGTTGTCGTGGTTACCGATAACATTGAACATCGGGAAACCGAGAGTACTCAAACCGGCAATATAGTTGTCGTATAGGTCCATATTCTCGTGAACGATATCGCCCAACATTAGACCATACACATTGCGGTCGGTGATTGTTGCAGCCTTCTCCTTCATATCACGATAAAGGTCCTCGCAGCAATCAAGCGAATGATATGCATTTCTGTCATAGCCAGCCGAACTTGCACGAGGCTGTGGGTCGGCACCAACCAAAAGGGTAAATCTATCGGCATTACCACTAATCTTGTTCAGCGTAAAGTTTGCCGTATATGAGCCATTCGTCTGCTTCAACGACGACAGACGCTGGTAGAATATTGGCAGGCCATTGCTATCCACAGGCGCAGTATAGCCCGAAGGGATACTAACCATCACAAACTTCACATCGGTAAGTTCGCTATTGAGAGCATAAAAACCGCTCGAATTAGTCTTTGTGCTGATAAAGCCATCCGACACCACGACATCCTTAAGAGGTGTGCCGTTGCACTTTACATAACCCTGTATCGGAGCATTCTGCCCGAAGTTCCAATCCGGCACCTCCTCCTCGTACATCACATCGAGATTTGTCTCGACATTGGTCTCCTTGATTACGATTGACGGATACTTATGCACCTTGCCCACCTTAATATCCGAGGCATTGAACTTTGCATATATGCTCTTGTTGTTGCTATCGGTAAAGGCAATCTGGCAACGGCCACGGTCACCATACGGCAGCGTGATATAGACCAACTTGTCGGCCGATGTCGAAAGTGTAAAGTTGTCGGGCAGCGTGTAGGTCACGCTCTTTGTAGAGGCCGATGTCGCTGTGATAGTGGCAGTTTGGCAATTAACATCAAACACGCCACTCAACTCCTTCTCCGAAGTAATTGTGATACTTTTGAGCACGGTTGCATTATCCTTTCCACGCAGAGCAAAGCACAAAACACCTGCAAGATGCTTGAGCGACACGGAGTTACCCTGCTCGATGTAGCCACACATAGGTGCGGCACCAAGGTCGAACGAGCCTGCTATATAGTTTTGTTCAGCAGGGAAATCGACCTTTGGACTATCAGCCGTTGTTGTCGGAGTGTAGGGGTAGGTAACCAAGAATGGTGGAGTTAGAACGCCATTAAGGCTAAATGTTGCTCGGCGTGCATCGCTTGAGTCTATCACCACAGCTTTAGACTCCACACCATCTACCACAATCTTGTCACCCTCCGACCAATAGATCGGATAACTCGTGCCGTTCTTCTCGCCTAATGATGTACGGGCATCGCTATCGGGAAGAGTTACATTAAGCAGAGTATCTCCCAACTCTGCAACATCTTGTGTCATGTCGGTCTGGCAACCTACGCAGAACAGTGCGGCCACGACCATTGCTGAAATAGTTAGTTTTTTCATTTTGATTATAGTTTTTGTTATAGTTATTTATATTACCACGATACATTTGTCGAGAAGGTGTTGCCGAAGCGGTCCTTCACGGTTACAGCACCCGTGCCCGTCGAACTTGGAGCCTTGATACGGAACAATGTGTGAACATAGTCATTCTTATCATACTCATATACATAGCTTGTGCTATCCTTCAAGGTGTAACCATAAGTGCAATAGTGCTTACGAATTGCGAACTCGTCAAGTGCATAGGCAACATTATACTCCACATGCTCCATCTCTGTACCATTGAACTTCGGGTTCTCCCACTTGGTATCCCACAAGAATACATTGACATAGATGTAGTCGTTTTTCGCCTTACCGGCAGACATATCGGCAAAAGTCTCATTGTAAGTGCCAGGTGCATAGACCTTCATCTGATACGACTCCGAAAGGGTTGCTCCGTTTGAACGCATCTTTGCAACACCGTTGCTATTGTAGTCCCAATCACGGTGTGTGTAGCCCGGTTTCTTCGATGTGTATGAAGTACTTACATACGAACCCTTTTGATAGATTGTAGGCTTAAACTTCCACGAAACATTGTTGCCATCAACCTCAACCACAACATATCCACGAGGTGTACCACCCGAAAGATACTCGTTTGTCCACAACTCACCCGTTGCGCGTACCACGGTATGCTCCTCGATGCTGGCTAATGCGTGCTTCGATGAGTAGCAGTAGTTAAATGTCTCGTGGGTATGACCCGACCAAATATGCACTTTGTCATACTTGGCAAAGAGTGTGGTATAGTCGGTAAAGTGAGCTGCAACCTCATCATTTCTACCACCGCCTGTCTTAAGTCTTGTCATTGGCGAGTGCGCAGCAATCATCAGCGTTGTAGATGTATCGACATACGAGAGATCATTCTGCAGCCACTGCCAAATCTCGTCGGTAAGACCCTGGTTATAACCTGTGAGTTGACCATCCTTCTGGAACATAATAAGGTTATCCAACACCACATAGTGCAACTTACCAATATTGAACGAGTAGTATGTAGGACCAATCTTCTCCTCGAATACATGGCGGCCCTTAACATCGGTTGTCGAGTCAGGATCGTTGTCGTGGTTACCAAGAACATTGAACATCGGGAAGCCGAGGGTCTTTAAGCTGGTAAGATAGTTTGTATAGAGGTCCATATCCTCGTGAACAAGGTCACCCAACATCAGACCATAGACATTGCGGTCGGTGATATCTGCAGCCTTATTCTTCAAGTCGAGATAGAAATCATCGCAACAATCGAGCGAATGATATGCATTGAGATCAAAGCTCGCATCCTTCTTTCGTGGCTGCGGATCGGCACCAACCAGGAGAGTATAACGATCGGGGTCGTTCGTAATCTCGTTGAGCGTAAAGTTTGCCGTATATACGCCATTTGTCTTTGTCAGAGCCGACAGACGCTTGAAGAAGATTGGCAGACCATAGCTGTTTGTCGGAGCAGTATAGCCCGAAGGGATACTATACATCACAAACTTCACATTCGTGAGTGCGCTCTCGAGACCATATTCGCCATTTGTATTTGTCTTCGTGCAGATGAAGCCATCCGACACTACAACGCCCTTGACAGGCTTACCACCGCAGGTTATCTTACCCTTGATTGTAGCATTCTGTCCGAAGTTCCAATCTATGACATCCACCTCGGTTATTGGGTCGAGGTTCGTTACAACCTCGTTGTGGCGGAATGTGATAGAAGGGAATTTGCAGACCTTGCCCGCCTTGATATCCGAGCCGTCAAACTCTGCATTAAAGGTCTTGTTGTTGCTATCGGTGAATGTTACAGAGCACATACCACGGTCGCCATACGGTAGAGTGATATAGACCAACTTATCCTCCGACGAGGAGAGCGTGAAGTTGGCAGGGAGCGTGTAGGTCACACTCTTTGTGGCTGCCGATGTCGCTGTGATAGCGGCTGTTTTGCAATCAACCTCAAATACACCACTCAACTCGTTCTCCGAAGTTATCGTTATGGTCTTCAACACGGTGCTGTTGTTCTCGCCACGCACGGCAAAGCACATCACACCCGCAAGATAGTTCAGCGAAATCGTGTTGCCCGACTCCTCGTAGCCGCACATTGGCACAGCACCGAGGTCAAACGACCCTACGACATAATCTTGCTCGGCCGGGAAATCGACCTTCGGGCTGTCGGCTGTTGTTGTCGGGGTGTATGGATATGTCACATACAGTGGGTGGTCGAGCTGCGTTGCGAAGTAGAACGAAGCACTATTCGCCTTGTTCGCCTCCACAACTACAGGGTTGGACTCCACGCCATTTGCCACAAGCTTGTCGCCATTTGACCAATAGATCGGATAGCTCGTACCATTTTTGTTGCCAAGTGATGTGCGGGCTTCAGACTCACTGTCAGGAAGTGAAACAGACAATACCATACCCTCCGTTTCGGGCAGGTCTTGTGTTGTGTCGGTCTGGCAACCTACGCAGAACAGTGCTGCCACGACCATTGCTGAAATAGTTAGTTTTTTCATTTTGGTTATAGTTTTGTTATTGTTGTTTCTCTTACCACGATACATTTGTCGAGAAGGTATTACCGAAGCGGTCCTTCACGGTTATAGTGCCCGAGCCCGTTGCACGCTGCTCGTAAATTCTGAAGAGCGTTGGGTGTCCGCTTGTCGAGACACCATAGTCGGCACTATCTTTAAGCTGGTAGCCGTATGTCGAGTAGAAGTTTGAAATCTCGTACTGCGCCATGCTGTAGGAATACTTCGATGCCACCTGTGTCATCTTCATACCGTTGAAATATGGCACCTCCCACTTGTTATCCCAGAGGAATACATCGACATATATGTAGTCGTCACCATAGGTACCACGAGGATAGGCCTTCATCTGGTAGCTGTCGTCGAGCACCTTGTTACCAATCTTTGCCACGCCACTCTCGTCGTAGCTCCAATCACGATACTTATACTCGGGCGCACCCTCGGTTCTGTTTTTCTCGTTGTACTTGCCCGACTGGTAGATCGTAGGCTTGAACTTCCACGATATATCGTCGCCATCGACCTCAACCACCGTGTAACCACGAGGCGTACCCGATGCCAGGTACTCGTTTGTCCAGAGCTCGCCTGTCGAGCGTGCCACGGTGTGCACCTCTATCGTCGAGTAGTCTGATGCTTCGCCATACACATAGTTGTATGTCGTGTGCGAGTGTCCCGCCCAGGCGTGTACCTTGGCATACTTTGCCAAGAGCAGGCCGTAGTCACGACCATGCTTTGTCGAACCACTTGTCGAGCGCTCGCTGCCATCTATAAGGCGGAACATCGGCGAGTGCGCAGCCACCATAATCGTCGTCGAGTAATCGACATGGCGCAGGTCGTTCTGCAGCCACTGCCAAATCTCGTCGGTGATACCTTGACCGTAGTCACGCAACGAGCCATCACTCTCACGCTGCTTCATTATGAGGTTGTCGAGCACGATGTAGTGCTGCTTGCCGATGTTGAATGAGTAGTATGTTGGTCCGAACTTCTCCTCGAATGAGTGGCGACCCTCTACATCTGTCTTCGATTTAGGGTCGTTGTCGTGGTTGCCGAGGATGTTGAACATCTGGAAACCGAGCGTCGAGAGTCCGGCTATATATTTGTCAAAGAGCGACATATTCTCATGAACGATGTCGCCGAGCATCAAACCATAGACCTCACGGTCGGTGATTTTTGCTCGTGTTTCACGCATATCACGGTAGAAATCCTCGCAGCAGTCGAGCGAGTGATATGCGATGTTGTCGTAGCCTGCGCCCGAGGAACGAGGCTGCGGGTCGGCACCCACAATGAGCGTGTAACGCTCGGGGTCGCCCTGCACTGCCTGAAGGTTAAATCTCGCCACCACAAGGTTGCTTTTGCGCTCCTCGTCGGTCACGCGATGGAAGAATTGAGGCACTCCGTTCTCGTCGTTCGGTGCCTTGTAGCCCGAAGGAAGACTACAATGTATGAACTTTGTTTGCGAGAGGTCGCTGTCAATTTCGAAGTATCCATCGTCGTTTGTCTTTACGCAGAGTAGTCCGTCCGACACCACCACTCCTCCGAGAGGCTCGTTGTCGCCATAGACCATACCCTTGACGGTGATTTTACCTGTTGGAGTGTAACCTCCGTTATTCTGTCCTCCGCCATTGTTGTCGCCACCATTGTCGGGCGTACAAGCGCAAGCCAAGAGCGCCATCAGCAGTGTTATAAATAGATGTTTCATCTTAAAAATTCATTTTGGCTTTTAGCCATTGACCTTTGGTCTTTTTTCTTTTTTTTTGTGGCATTGAATGACATTGAATGGCATTCGTTCGCCGAGGCTCACTTAATGGCATTGAATGACAAAAAGTTTCTCGCGCTTGCCATTCAGCAGTCGTCAGACTGCGCCTGCCATTCAGCGCTTCTCGAAGTGCGCTTGCCATTCAGGGCTGAAAGCCCGAATGTCATCTTCGTTTGCGCTGTTTTCAATTCAATACAAAGTCATAAAAAGGCCCTTTGTTGGGCGGTCCGAAGACCACCCAACAAGAGTCTTTTGAAATATTACTCGTGGAGTTTTGTGCCGGTAATGGTTGGGCTACCACTAACAACCATTACGCTCGAGAGAGTTATTGCTGTACCGTCAATATTTCCACTAACCTTGTTATTGGTAAATGTAGAGGCAGCATCTGACAAACCTGCGAGAACACCTGCTGTACCAGAAATCAAGGTTACATTATCAACAATGTTGTTCGAAATAGTCGAATTGGAAACACATGCCACTAAACCTACAGTGTATGGAACACCTGCATTTCCAGCTTTCATAGTCGAACCAGAAAGAGTACAACCATCCAATTTCGAATTGTCCATAAGTACTACAAAACCAGCAATAGGAGAAGAGTTTGCATTGCTTACATAAGTAGAGCAGTTACACTCGGTAATATCAACATATTGTACAGTACCAATAAAACCAGCAACTGCACGGTTTCCGGATATAGCAGATTCTTTGTGATACAACAAACTACTATCAGTACCCACAGTTCTATTGTTTGTACAATTTGTTACCGCAATACGATCATCTTCTGTACCATATACAATACCTGCTATACCTCCTGCATGAGGGTTACCATTTGCTTCACGAATTGTAAATTTATCATAATAATTATTAAAGTTTGCGTTGCTTATACAACCGGTATTAGTACAACTAGAGATGCTCGAAGCACCATTTGTAAGTGCACCTACAATACCACCAACGGCCGTACTTCTTCCAGTACATTTCGAAGTATTACCAGTAATAGCAACAATACCTACATTAACTGCAGATTGAATAGATACAGAGATTGCATCATCGTTTGTTCCCAAGATACCACCTGCACACCAGTTATAGTGTTTTTGTGTATTACCACTAGCGCCTGCAAGATAAACATTACCATTGTTGGTTACCGATGTAAGAATTACATTGTTTCCAGTTGCATAACCTACGATACCACCGGCAAATACATTTGCATATACCATACTGCTACTAGAACATGAATGGTAAACCTCACCCTCATTTGTAACATTTTTCAAATTCGCTGCACTTTGTCCAGCAATACCACCAACAGTAGTATATTTTATGGCAACACCATGTGTACTTGCTATTTTTCCATAGTTTACAATCTTGTTTTGTCCATCGATTGTACCCTCGCTTGAAATTGCGCCGAAGATTCCTCCCATAACAACTGTTGCGTTAGTATTTGTATTTGGGCGAGACATCTCCACATAAGCACGGTTACTCAATTCTGACACATTTGTAGTGTAGCTTAATCCAACAACACCACCAAAGTATCCATTACGAGCAGAGTAGTTTCCTATACCTGCGGTATTAGTCTTAATATTTGCACCCTCATTTGCACAATTTTTCAGCGAACCAAGGCTCTTTCCATCCTTGCCAAGGACACCTACTATGCCACCAATTTTATGCTGCAAGCAAGAGCTGCGGTTGAGTATATCTCCATACATTGTACAATCGGAAACTGTACCAAAAACCTGACCTGCAATACCTCCGGCATTCAAAAAACGAGATACATCATTCTTTATATTTGCATTTTCGCCATCCTCTGCACCATTATATTGGCTATATACCATCTCCGAGTCGTTGGTACAATTTGCAACCTTTGCATCTTCATCTACTCTACCAGCAATACCTCCAATATAGAGAGAACGATAGTCATTACCGTTATAATTTACAGTCACACCATCTTCTGCAAAAGATGAGTGTATATAGTTACCAACAAAGACTCTCTTTGTATTGGCTGTTGCATTATCGAGGTGACAGTCGCTACACTGACCTATCAACTTACCTACAATACCTCCAATAAATACAGAACCATCAGTAACGTGAGGATCGGCTGGGTTAACATACGACGAACCACCCATATGTGTGATATTACCAAGCACCTTGCTGCCCGAGATAACACCATCTGGATGAGAGCTCCAACCTACAATACCACCGAAGTTTGACACCTCGTATGTAGTCTTGAAGCCACCATCAACAGTGAAGTCACCGCCCATAGTACAGTCAACAATGCTACCATTCGATATACGGCCTACAAGACCACCAACAGCTGTTTCATCTACCCAGCCTTCACCTGTTACAACAACATCTGCGTTGTTGTGGCAGTTGTTAAGCTCGCCCTTATGGTAAGATACAAAAGCACCAAACAAAGTACTAACCTCATGATAAAGAGCCTCCGCTGCTACAACATTAAATGTACAAGAAGAGTCGAGAGTGAGGTTAAAGATACCACCGTGAGTGCCGGTAAAGGCAAACAACGGCTTGCTCGATGTCCAACTCTTAATTACATGGTTATTACCCTGGAATGAGCCATCGAAGTAGTTGTCAAGAACACCGATAGGCTCCCACTCTGCATTTGTTGCATCGTCGAATACGATATCGCTCTTAACATGAACTACCAATGGATCAACATCTTCGTACTCACCTGCATTGTATGCCTTTGCAAAGGCTACCAACTCGGCTGCACTATTAATCTCGACATTGACATCAGTGCCTGTAGGCTCAAATGTGAACGGAGGCATAGCTACAATCTGACCCTTTGCAAGCTCTATGGTAGCAGCCGACGACTTCTCCATATAGTGACCATTCTCGTCAACAACACGAACTGTGAAGCCGGCATACTCCTGTGCAGGAACAACGATAAAGAAATCAACCGTCTTATCTGCCGAAATAGCTCGGTTTGTATCAAGAGCTACAACCTTGTCGGCAAGTGACGAAGATGCAGGGGTAAGGGTCGCTGTCTGATAGTTGATAGCGAAATCGCCCGATACCTGCTCACTGCCATCGCCACGGAACTCAATCTTCGAGATACGGCGAGCATCGTTCTCTGCAGCCTTAATCTGCAAGCGAATAACAGCAGTAAGGTGGAGCAACAATGGAGTCTCGTCCACAGCAGTAACATAAGCTGCCATAGGTGCTGCATCTACACCAAAGCTTCCGCTTGCAGCCGCCTGAACTGCAGGAAGGGTGATTGTCGAAGCATCCTTATAGTCCTCGGCAGGGTAAAGAATTGAATATGGAGTATTCAAAATCTTACCAAACGAGAATGTAGCCAAACCCGCATTATCAGCGTCGATAACGGCCTCCTTCGAGGTGTTGCCGTTGATGTTAATCTGGTCGCCTGCCGACCAATAGACCTTGCGTGAGCCATCTACAAGCTCGCCAAGGGAGGTCTTGGTATCCAAACCAAGAGTTACGGTTGTACCCTCACCTACGGGGGCAACAACATCATTTGTCAAATCGTTTGTACAGCCCGCAAACATTACTACGGCAAGGGCTGCAACTGTTCTAAAAATCTTTTTCATAATCTTCTCTGATTTTTTCAAGTTAAACAATTACCCCCAAATGCCCGGGATCTCTTCCATATCATCCAGCGTGCCATCACTTGCGCTCAGTTCAAATCCCCTCTCCACGCTGAAAGAAAGGAGTTCTACCTGCGGCTTCTCGTACTCTGTGGAAGCCTGAAAAAGTCTCTTTTTCATCTTTTTGTTTTTTAATTGGTTTATAAATTGGTTGAAAAAATGTTTCTACTTACCATCCCAATACGAGCAGTTCTCGACAGTACCAAGACTCGCAGCTCCGGTCTTGGCATTTACGCCCTGGATGTACTTATCGAAGTTGTTGGCAGTGATATCAACGCCATTGACCGTACCACCATACTTCGAATTCTTGATTATGCCATCCTCATCGGCACGACCAACAAGGCCTCCGAGGTACTCGTCCTTTTCCTTATTAGCGTTGAACGAAGCTGTGAGGTTTCCGAAGAATGAACAGCCATCAACAACCGACTCGCCAAGTATATATCCGGCAATACCGCCACCGTTGAAGATACAGCTACCTGCCGACTTACCGCTGAAGGCACCCTTAACGGTACAGTTGGTAATGGTTGTCTCCTCGGCAATACATACGATACCGCCATAGCCCGTATTTTCGTAGTTCAACGGAATACCCGCAGTGAACGAACAATCGCTCACGGTGGCATTCTTCAAGAAGCCTGCGATACCACCAACAATACCACGGTAGGTGGTTACATCTGCGGTACTCTTGCAGCCCGAAATTGTAACCGTACCTGCGTACGAGGCGCTGAAACCGCAGCTACCTGCGATACCACCCGCAGAGTCGCAAGCGTAGCCTGTGTCGTACTGGCGGTTGTTGTAGTGGATATTGGTAATCTTCGCCGAGTTGGTACAGTCGGTAATCACTGCATTGCCATCCAAAACAGTTCCGATAATACCACCCATGTGGAATGGGTTGCTCTTGGCTGCATCCTGCTTGGCCGAGAATGCCACAGGTGTCGCATTTGTTACATTGGTGAGGGTTACACCTGCCGAGGTCGAGCCTACAGCACCACCAACATAGTACTTACCTTTTATTACACCGGCCGTACTTCCATTCTTCGAAATGATGGTAATCGCACCCGAAGTTGTACTATCCGTAATAGTCAATGCATCCTCCGGCGTACCTCCAACAATACCTCCGATATGGAAGCCTGCGACAGTAACGGTTCGTGCCAAATCGACATCGATATCACCGATACGGTTGATGCCCTTGAGCGTCAATGTACCGTTGGTGCTACCAACAAAACCTCCGGCATAGAGGGTCGCACCATCAACACACTGACCACAAGCGATGTTACCACCAAACTCGATAGCATCCGTAGCCTCCAAAGTGAAGCTCTCGAGGTCGAGCAAGCCGTAGTGACCACCAACATAGATTGTCTTTGGCGTATTCGACGCCTCAATCTTCGAGTTTACACGGTTGCTGTTCTCGGTCAAAGTGGTTTCTGCATCAACTTTTCCTGCAACACCACCGACATATACTGTCGTTGTAGGCGATGCCGAAATAACCTGGCCATCGTTGGTGTTCTTCGCAACGGTGCCGTTTACCTCACCTGCAACACCACCAATATAACCGACTACGCAGCCTGTACCCATACCCTTTGGTGACTTGTAGTGTACCTTACCGGCATTCAAGTTCGACTGAAGGTTTGCACCCGCATCGCTCTTGCCGACAACACCACCAATCCAGTTGTAGTAGCTTATGGCACCACTTGTAACCTCGGCATTGTTGAAGCCGTTGTGTACGCCACCGGCATTGCAAGCAACGATACCTCCGACATATACCTCGCCCTCATCTACAGAGTTTGAGCACGAGTTGGTAATGGTTACAGGGCCACTATTTGTACACAACTGCACGGTAGATGTGGCATCAGCCTTACCTACCAAGCCCGCAACATAGACATGGCACTCGTCGGTCGCAATCGACGGAGCCTCGAACTGAACCTTGGCGTTGTTTGTACAGCTTGTAACCGTTGTCGCACGAATATCTGCCGCCAAAGCCGACAAGAAGTAGCTGCTACCAAAGTCCTCGAATGCCACGAACTCACACTCTGCGTCGAATGTGATGCCCTCAATCTCTGCTCCGTTGCAGACACCAAAGAGAGGATGCTTCGACTTCAAGCCCTTGATAATTTTGCCATTACCATTAAATTTGCCCGTGAATGGATGCTCCTCGGTACCGATAGATACCCACTCCTCAACCTCGGACATCTCGATATCGCCCATAAATGTAGGAACACCGTTGATATGCCACTGCGACACATCTGCACCTTCGTTCCAAGCCTTCGCAAAGGCCTTGAAGCCCTCGCCTGTCATAATACCATCTACAACATAGTACATCTGCTTCACTACAGGCAACGCCACATCTGCCGTACCCGACAACATCGACAACGAAATCTCGCTGGCACGGATAATGCGGGCATCGCTTGGGTTGCCGGCAAACGAAAGCATATACGATACGGTCTTATCGCTATTTGTGCGCTCCTCAACCGAAACCCACGATGGAGCTATAACCTCCTTCACGGTCTGTGCAGGTACACGCACCTCGAGAGGCTCGGCATCCTGCGCTGCAACCAAGAGGTTACCCTCCTCGTCATAATCGACATCCGAACCATACTGCCATACATAGAATACTCCATCGGCATCGCCATCCGCAGGAGTTACGAAGTGTAACTCGCCAAAGCGGGAAGCATCCGTATTCTCGACCCACGAGATTGTAACCTCGGTGGTGGTGACTCCATCGACAGTTGTCGAAGCCCCCTTTGCACCGCTAATCCAGCCGTTATTATCGAAGTCCCACTCGACACCCTCGAGGGTCCTTACGGCTGTAGTAACCGACGATGCGCTATTCAATGCAGCTGCATAAACCTGATCGAAGAGGAATACATTACCGCTGTGATTTACAGCAAGTTTAGACACCGCAAACTCTCCTGCCTGGAATGTGATATTGGCTGTCTCTCTTGCATCAAACGAGTTGTTTGCATTCACCACGATTGTGAACGAGCCACTACCTCGGTGCTCCTCCTCGACAATCTGGCACCACTCCTTGTCCGATATCGGGGTCCAATAGACACCCTCGACATTGAGTGTAACATCTACCACAACCTCCTGACTTACCGAAGGGAGGTTCAAGGTATTTACTTCGGTTCCATCCACGCTGAACGAAACCTCGATATTACCGACATCTGTCATCTCAGGTGTCTCGGTAAGATCGGCGGTAGTACAGCCCACAAATAGGGCTGCAACCACCATTATTATATATATAAAGTATCGTTTCATATCTTTACGCATATTTTATTCGATTTATTGGCGACCCAACTTACGGAGTGCCTTACTCTCGGCTGTATTAGCCCACCACATATCGGTAAGCATATCGTTCTCGCCACCAAGCCAGCCCGAGACAGCCTCCTCATAGTGTTTTGCATTCTGGAACGCCTCGGTTGCAGGGTAGCGCATACGAGTCGGAAGTATGCCTCTGTTGCTTGCTGCAGGACCATTGGTCTTGAGGATTGGATAGCCCGTACGACGATAGTCGGCCCAGGTCTCCACGCCTACCCAAGTTGTTGCGATATACTTCTGTGTCATAATGCACTCCAACGCCTTGCTGTAGTCGAACTGCGAATCCCAATAGTTGATAAGATCGATAACCTCCTGCGATGCCGCATGTACAAAGCTCTCGTGCGACTCCCAACCCTTCTCCCACTGGAGAACATTGTTCAAAATACCATCGAGATAGAGCTTCTTGTAGCCCACCTGACCTGTAGGGATCCAATTACGAGCTCCCGCCTCGGCAAAGAGGAAGAGTATCTCGTCGTAGTTCATCAGTGCATACGAGTCGGCATTCTTGAGGTTTCCGATACCCGGAGCGCCCGACAAGCGTGTTGCAGACGAAGAGCCAGAGGTGTAACGACCGATAAGCGAGTTGCCCTGCTTCGATACCTTCTCCTCGAAGTAAGCCTTCATATCCTCACGAAGGATCTGTGTTGGAGCACCCATAGGTTTTGTAAAGATGCGGTAGAAACGAGGGTCCTCGAGAATAATACTGTTGCTGCTGTTTCTGAAAATCATCAAGTCAGTCAGCGTACTACAAGCCGCCTCGTTACGCCATACACCCGATGTTGTCTTGTAGAATGGGGTGTAGAGAGCCGAGTCCTTATCGCTAAATGTTACTCGTGCGCTATCATCCACACTACGCATAACCGGATAGCTGCCATCTCCCGCTACGAAGCAGTTGTATATCTCGGTGATTTTTGCCAAAACATTTATCGAGCCGTACTCCTCGCCAAGATCAATCTCGCCACCTGTCTCCTCGAGTGTTTTGAGCGATACACGCATCAACAATCGAAGGTAGAGAGAGTTACCGAAACGATGCCACTTATCGACATCTCCGTTGTACATAAAGTCGCAGATAGGGTTGAAGTTTATCTCGGTCAACTCCTTGTCTGCATACATCTGCTTCGCCTTATTAAAGCAATCGTTTGCCTCCTCAAGCGAGCGCAAGATGTCAGCATATATCGCCTTCTGATCGTCATAAGGCGTTGTGTAGTCGAAGCTGTCACCCTGCAAAGCAATCTTTCCGGCCTCGAAATATGGCACATTGCCGTAGATGTCGGTCAATACCGCACCGATGAATGAACGCAACACGAGTGCAACACCTGTCATTGCAGGGTTCTGCTCCTTGCGTGCCACCTCGAGCATATATTGTGCGTTTCCGAACTGGGCATAGATTGACCAAGGTGACGACAGTGTCGCCTCGGGAATAACATAGTTGTAAACCAACTGTGCCGATGTCTCGTAGTTTGTCGACACAGAATTCTGCATCAACGGAGATATCAGACTCTTGTTGGCATTTACAATAGTGTACTCTGTGTTGTAGAGTATCGGCTGAACAAACGACTCCGCTGTAGTCTCGTAGATAGCGTACGGATTTTCGTTCATCTCATCGAAATTAGCACAGCTCAACATCGACGAGGTCGCTACCAAAATTGAAATGTATGCTATAAATTTTTTCATAATTCTTCTCCTCCTCGATTAGAATGTTATAGATATGCTACCACCATAGGTTGCTGTACCCGGCATCTGCAAGAGGTCGAAGCCCGGTGTAAGAGCTGCACCACGCATTGACACAGCCTCCGGATCGAAACCAGGGAACTTGCTCCAGCAATAGAGGTTATTACCAAATACAGCTATCGACAAGCCGTGAATAGCCTTGCTCTTGGCAAGCAGCTTCTTCGGGAACGAGTACTCCAAGCGAACCTCACGCAACTTCAAGAACGAAGTCTCAACAAAGTTTGCCTCGGCACAACCACGATCATACTTTGCCTGATAGTAGGCCTGAATAGTGCTTGCTGTATGCTCGAAATCGCACACACGGTAGTTACCATCGTCAAGAGCCACAACGCCCTTTGGAACGAAGCCACCCTCACGACCTTCGAGTGTCGCAACACCCTTACCACGGTAGTTCATTGCCCAGTTGGTCTCCGACCAAACGCTTCCGCCATACTGGCCATCGAACTTGATGCTTGCCTTGAGGCCCTTCCAGCTGAACGAGGTGCCAAAACCGCCTCGCCAATCAGGCATACACTCACCGATATAGGCTATCTCCTCGTCAATTACAGGCGAGCCATTTATATCGTGTACAATCTGTCCCGATACATCAATCATACGGCCATCCACACCTACTGCATACGAGCCCTCAGGAGCACGCTTATAAGGACGACCATACATCGAGGTCAATGAGCTACCTACATAAGCATACATATACGCGTAAGAGCCACGGCTTGCAATCTGCCAATAGTCGATACCCTCACCCAACTCGAGAACCTTGTTGCGGTTCATTGACCAGTTGGCGTTGATCGACCAATTGATATCCTTTGTACGGATAAGGGTACCACGAGCTGCAATCTCGATACCGTGGTTAAGAATAGAACCTGCATTGGTATAGACCTTGGTCATACCCGTAGATGCCGACACTGGCATCGAAGCCAACGCATTCTTGGTGTGGCTACGATAGTATGCCACATCGAGGTTGAAGCGGTTGCGGAACATACGCAAGTCCAAACCAACCTCCCACGACGACACCATCTCCGGCAGCAAGACACCATTAACCTTTGCGGTCTGTGTTGTAACATTTCCAGGGAAGAGTGTACTTGAAAGATACTCCTCGATACGATATGGAGTTGTATCGTGACCTACCTGCGCCCACGAAGCACGAATCTTCATCATATTAATCACACCATTGGTCTTGCCGAAGTCCAGCAACTCGTTCAGCACGATACTACCCGATACCGATGGGTAGAAGTAAGAACGGTTGGCTGCAGGAAGCGTACTCGACCAGTCATTACGGCCTGTAACATCCACGAACACAGCGTTCTTCCAACCAAACTGCACCATACCGTAGAGTGAGTTGGTCTGACGGTTGTAGGCGTAGTTGCTTGTCTTAACCTGCGTTGCAGCGTTTGCAAGGGTATATACGCTCGGGTTCTTCAAGTTGTCCGCCCACTGCTCGTGCTTCTCGTACTGGCGGTTGATGATGCTACCACCAAAGTTTGCAGTGAGGTTGATGTCGTGCTCGAAGTCGTGAGTATAGCGCAACAAGAACTCACCCGAATACTGCATCGAGCGAATTGTCTGCTCACGGTAGTATCCATCAGGGTCAGCCTGTGTAGATGTCGCTGTCTGCTGCGTACGGAAGTCGTAATTCGAGTCCAAACCTCCACGAACCATCAGCGTCAAGCCCTTGTAGATATTGAAGTCGAGCTTCACATTGCCATAGATACGGTCACGGTTCTGCGTATTCAAACTCTCATTCACAAGGAAGTAGGCGTTGTTCTTACCACCCGAAAGTGATGTATCCTGCTGCAAGCCCTCCTGACCATCAAGCCAATAGTGCTTTGCCCAATCCATATCGATATTAGGACCGTAGCACCACAAGCTATACATGATAGAGTTCGAGCCGTAACCCGACGATGTAGGGATATTGTCGCAGTGACGACGACGATAGTTCACCGAAATCTCCGATGTAAACCACTTGGTAATCTCGTTACGCGTGCGTAATGATATATGTTGGCTATTCGAAGGCGAGTTAGGGATGATACCCTCGTTGCGGAAGTCACGCACCGAGATACGCACCGAGTTCTTGGAGTTGATACGACCCGATACCGACACCGAGTTCGACCAAGTGTGACCTGTCTGGAAGAAGTCCTTAAACCAATCGCCGTGGCTCACAAACGGAGTCTTCTCACGACGGAAGTCACCGATAGCATCTACCGAGCCACCTATACCGAGGTTTTCATCGTAGTATTGGTAATATGGCGTACCATCCATCTTTGGACCCCACGAAAGCATCTGTGTCTGGCTGTCGTAGTTCGGCTCCGGATCATAGCCCGTTCCCTTACCCTCGTCACCGCTACGCAAGTAGTAGAAGTAGTCAGGCGACGAACCTTGACCATAGACATACTGCAAGTCCGGTGAAGTATTAACAGTCTCGAAGGTGAGGCTTGTCGAATAGGTAATGCTCATCTTCGACTCGAGCTTATCTGCAGTCTTGGTAGTGATGATAATAGCACCATTTGCCGCAGCCGAGCCATAGAGCGCTGTAGCTGCAGGGCCCTTCAGCACCGTTACCGACTCGATATCCTCGGGGTTGATATCGCCTGTACCATCACCGTAGTCAATAGAATAGAGCGAACCATCACCACCCGCATCCGACTGCGTCGAGTGGTTGTACATAGGTACACCATCGACAACGAAGAGAGCCGTGTTGTTCGAAAAATCTACCGACGACTCACCACGCAGCGTTACACGAGTTGAACCACCTGGGCCCGAATTTGATTGCTGAATGTTAAGACCTGCCACCTGTCCCGTAAGACCCGAGAGCCAGTTTGTAGCATTTGTTGCCGAAGCAAGAACATCTCCGCCAACCTTCTGCGCTGCGTAACCGAGCGACTTCTCGTCACGCTTGATACCGAGAGCCGTAACGACAATCGACTCCATAGCCTGCGCCTCCGGCACCATCGACACATTTATCTGTGTGCGGGCACCGACCTTTACGGTTTCGGTCTTATATCCAAGGAAGGAGAATTGTAACTCCTGGTTAGGAGTTGCTTTGATTTCGTATCGGCCATCGAGCTCGGTAACTACACCCTGCAGCGTATTTACAATGATGACACCGACACCGATCATCGGTTTACCGTTCTCGTCGAGTACGGTTCCCGATACAAGATGAGGTTTAGCCTCTTGTTTGGAAGTCGTTGATAATGAGGTAGTTATACCCCCCCCCCGTAGGGTTTT